>NZ_JAEULP010000078.1 GCF_016792905.1 Tabrizicola sp. | reverse complement strand
AGGCGAGGTAGAGGTGGCCCTTGTCGATCAGCGGGCGCATCTGGGTGAAGAAGAAGGTCATCAGGAGGCTGGCGATATGCGCGCCGTCGACGTCGGCGTCGGTCATGATGATGATCTTCTCGTAGCGCAGGTCGTCGAGGCAGAAGCGGCTGCCCATGCCGGTGCCAAGCGCCTCACACAGGTCGCGGATTTCGGCGTTCTCGTTCAGCTTGGCCGAGGCCGCGCCGAGGACGTTCAGGATCTTGCCCTTGAGGGGGAGAAGGGCCTGCGTCTCGCGGCTGCGGGCGCCTTTGGCGGAGCCGCCAGCAGAGTCGCCTTCGACGATGAACAGTTCCGTCCCCTCGCGGTTCTTGGCGGAGCAGTCGGTGAGTTTGCCCGGCAGGCGCAGCTTCTTGGTGGCGGTCTTGCGGGCGGTTTCCTTTTCCTCGCGGCGTCTCAGGCGTTCCTCGGCGCGCAGGACCAGGAAATCGAGGATGGCGCCCGCGGACTTGGGATCGGCGGCAAGCCAGGTGTCGAAATGGTCGCGGACGGCGTTTTCGACCCAGCGCGCGGCTTCCTCGGTCGAGAGGCGGTCCTTGGTCTGGCCGACGAAGCTCGGCTCGCGGATGAAGATCGACAATAGCGCGCAGCCGCCGGTCAGAAGGTCGTCGCGGGTGATCTGGTCGGCCTTGCGGTTCTTCACGCGTTCCCCGTAGGCGCGGATGCCCTTGAGGATCGCGGCCCAGAAGCCTGCCTCATGCGTGCCGCCCTCGGGCGTGGGGACGGTGTTGCAGTAGCTGTGCAGGTAGCCGTCCTGCGCGGGCGTCCAGTTGATCGCCCATTCGACCGAGCCGGGGATCTGGTATTTTTCCTCGAAGCTGACGCGACCGGCGAAGGGGCGTTCGGCGTAGGTGGAGAGTTTCTTCAGCGAGTCGTTCAGGAAGTCGGCGAGGCCGCCGGGGAAGTGGAAGGTGGCCTCCTGCGGGGTTTCGCCATCGGCGACGGCGGATTTCCAGCGGATTTCCACGCCGGAGAAGAGATAGGCCTTGGACCGCGTCATCTTGAACAGGCGCGCGGGTTTCAGGGTCTGGTGGCCGAAGATCTCCGGGTCGGGGTGGAACGTCACCCAGGTGCCCCGGCGGTTCTGGATCGGGCCGAGTTTCTGGATCGGGCCAAGCGGGATGCCGCGCGAGAAGCTTTGTTCGTACAACTCCTTGTTGAGGGCGACCTGCACGGTCATCGCGTCGGAGAGCGCGTTGACCACCGAGGAGCCGACGCCGTTGAGGCCGCCGCTTGTCGAGTAGGCCTTGTTGGAGAATTTCCCCCCGGCGTGGAGGGTGCAGAGGATCACCTCCAGCGCGGATTTGCCGGGGAATTTCGGGTGCGGATCGACCGGGATGCCGCGGCCGTTGTCGCGCACGGTGACGGAGTTGTCGGCGTGGAGTTCGACCTCGATCCGGTTGGCGTGGCCCGCGACGGCCTCGTCCATCGCGTTGTCGAGGATTTCGGCGACCATGTGGTGCAGCGCGCGCTCATCCGTGCCGCCGATATACATGCCGGGGCGCTTGCGGACGGGCTCCAGACCTTCGAGCACCTCGATCGAGGAGGCGTCATAGGTGGAGGCGGCCGGGGAGAGGAGGTCGTTCGGCATGGTCTGCTGATCCTTTGGGGCGCAGGCATTAGACCACTCCCAAGGGGCGATGCGCAAGATGTGGGGTGCCGGGCGGCGGGGGGAAGGGCCTGTCCCGGCCCTTCATCTTTGCCGAAATATCCCCGCCGGAGGCATCACCGCCAGCCGAGGGCGGGGGCGACGTGCTTCAGGATGTTCTCGATCACATGGGCGTTGTAGTCGACGCCCAGCGTGTTCGGCACGGTCAGGAGAAGCGTGTCGGCCTCGGCGATAGCGGTGTCCTTGCGCAACTCCTCGATCAGCTGGTCGGGTTCACCGGCATAGCTGCGGCCAAAGACGGCGCGGGTGTTGTCGATGACGCCGATCTGGTCCTGTTCCGGGCGGCCCTGGCCGAAATACATCCGGTCGAGGTCATTGGTGATGGCGAAGATCGAGCGGCTGACCGAGGCGCGGGGGGTGCCCTGGTGTCCGGCGGCCTTCCAGGCCTCGCGGAACTTGCGGATTTGCGTCGCCTGCTGGATGTGCAGGGGTTCGCCCGATTCATCCCATTTCAGCGTGGAGCTTTGCAGGTGCATCCCGACCGTCCCCGCCCATTCGGCGGTCGCGTCAGAGGCCGCGCCCCACCAGATGCGGTCCCGGAGGCCCGGCGAATGCGGTTCCAGCCGGAGGAGGCCTGGCGGGTTGGGGAACATGGGCCGGGGGTTGGGCTTGGCGAAACCCTTGCCGTCGAGAAGCCGCAGGAAGGTCAGCGCGTGGTCGCGGGCCATGTCCTGATCGGTCTCGCCCTCTTTCGGCGCGTAGCCGAAATGCCGCCAGCCCTCGATCACCTGCTCAGGCGAGCCGCGCGAGATGCCGAGTTGCAGGCGACCGCCCGAGATCAGGTCGGCGGACCCGGCATCCTCGGCCATGTAGAACGGGTTTTCATAGCGCATGTCGATGACGCCGGTGCCGATCTCGATCCGCTTCGTGCGGGCACCGACAGCGGCCAGCAGCGGGAAGGGCGAGCCGAGCTGGCGGGCGAAGTGGTGGACGCGGAAATAGGCGCCGTCGGCGCCTAGCGCTTCGGCGGCTTCGGCGAGTTCGATGGATTGGGTCAGCACATCGGCGGCGGAGCGGACGGCTGAGCCGCGCTCGTCCGACCAGTGGCCGAAGGACAGGAAACCGATCTTCTTCATGGCGGGACACTCCCCGAAAGCATTGCGTTGACGCAAAGGTAGGTGCGGCACGCCCCGGCTGCGAGGGAGCGGGCGTCGGCTGCCCCGCACAATATCTGTGCCGATTTACGCCGGTTCGGCCATCCGCGCCGCCCACATCCGCTGGAATGCGGGGCGCGACTGGCAGGTTTCCAGCCATGTCTTCACCGCCGGGAATTCGGCCAGCAGCGAGGGATGCCCCTGGGCATAGCGCAGGCATTCGGCGAGGTTCAGGTCGGCCACGGTGAAGCGGTCGGCGACCAGATGGCTGTGACCGGCCAGATGCGCCTCCAGCCGCTTCAGCGGGCGGCGGAGCTTCTCGGCATTGATCGCGATGGCGCCTTGCCCCTCGGGGGTCTTGTCGCCCCCGGCGCCTTGCACGTTCAGGATCTCCAGTGCCGGGGTTTCCACCGCCGTCACCGCCAGCAGGGTCCACTGGTCGATCAGCGCCTGTTCGGCGGGGGTCTGCGCGGCAAGGTCGCCGCCGCGGGTGCGGGCGATGTGGTTGGTGATGGCCAGCGACTCGGTCAGGGTCAGGTCGCCCTCGACCCAGGCCGGGATCTGGCCCTGCGGGTTCACCTTCAGGAAATCCGCCGAGGTGGTGTTGAACGGCGCGTCCGGGGCGCTGGCCTGCGGCAGGCGGTAGGCCTGGATCACCGGGACATGGGTGAACTCTTCGCCCAGCTCGTAAAGCAGCCAGATCGGGCGCGAGGCGCGGGAGCGGAAGACGCCGTAGAGCGTGGCCATGGGAGACTCCTTCGAATGACGGCGCAGCCTAGTCCGGCCGCCGGGGAAGAAAAAGGCCCCGCGAACGGGAATTTCTTGACCCGGATCAAGGCGGAATTTGCCAATTCGTGCAGGGTTCCGCAGGTCAGTCACAGGAGGGGAATGCATGGAAGACAGTCAGGCAATCGTGAAGGCACCCGAGGGCGCGGATGAAATCTCGCGCGGGCCGAAGACCTTTCCGGCGGCAAGCCCGCTGCATCAGGCTTTCGAGTCCGGCCGCTACCCCTATGCGCGCCTGATGGGCCGCGCCACCTATGAGGCCGAGAAAGCCAAGTTGCAGGCCGAGCTTCTGAAGGTGCAGATCTGGGCGCAGGACACCGGGCAGAAGTTCGTGATCCTGATGGAGGGGCGCGATGCGGCCGGCAAGGGCGGCACGATCAAGCGCTTCATGGAGCATCTGAACCCGCGCTATGCCCGGGTCTGCGCGCTGACCAAGCCTTCGGATGTGGAAAAGGGCCAGTGGTTCTTCCAGCGCTACATCGCGCATCTGCCGACCGCCGGGGAAATGGTGTTCTATGACCGCAGCTGGTACAACCGGGCAGGGGTGGAGCGGGTGATGGGCTTCTGCTCGCCCACCGAATACCTGGAATTCATGCGCCAGGCGCCGGAGTTCGAGCGGATGCTCGCCCGGTCCGGCATAAGGCTCTACAAATACTGGTTCAGCGTCACCCGCGAAGAGCAGCGGGCGCGGTTCCTGGCGCGCGAAACCGATCCCCTGAAGATGTGGAAACTGTCGCCCATCGACAAGGCAAGTCTTGACCGCTGGGACGATTATACCGAGGCGAAGGAGGCGATGTTCTTCTACACCGACACCGCCGACGCGCCCTGGGTCATCGTCAAGTCGAACGACAAGAAGCGGGCGCGGCTGAACTGCATGAAGCATTTCCTGTCGACGCTGGACTATCCGAATAAGGACCATGCGGTCGTCGGCACGCCGGACCCGCTGATCGTGGGGCGGGCGCAGCAGGTGCTGGGCATGGCGCCCGACATCTATGACGCGGCGACGCATCCGGCGATGCAGCGGGGCTGAGGTCGCCGCGCTGCGGCGGAAAGCATGGCTTGTGAAGCGGCAGGCCCAAGCGTAAGCCTGCCGCATGACTATACAACTGTCCAATTCCACCCACGCGCGGGAAACCCTCGCGCTGGGCCTGCCCCTGATCGGGTCGTCGCTGGCGCAGATGGCGTTGCATGTGGCCGATACGGTCATGGTCGGCTGGTATGGCGTGGTGCCCCTGGCGGCGGTCGTGCTGGGCGCCTCGTCCTTCTTCATCATCTATGTAGTGGGCTCGGGCTTCGCCAAGGCGGTGATGCCGATGGTTGCCACCGCGATGGGGCAGGGGGATGAAGTCCAGGTCCGCCGCGACACGCGGATGGGGCTGTGGCTGTCCATCGCCTACGGGATCGCGGTGCTGCCGGTCTTCTGGTGGTCGGGGCCGATCCTTTTGGCGCTGGGCCAGAAGCCCGAGGTCGCGGCCATCGCGCAGGATTACCTGCGGATCGCGGGCTTCGGGCTGGTGCCCGCGCTCTGCGTTACCGTCCTGCAAAGCTACCTTGCCGCGCTGCACCGGACGCAGGTGGTCCTCTGGGTGACGCTGGTCGCGGTGGCGGTTAACGTCGCGATCAACTGGGCGCTGATCTTCGGCAACTGGGGTTTCCCCGAGATGGGCGCCCGTGGTTCGGCCGTCGCCACGCTGACGGTGCAGATCCTGTCGCTGCTGATCCTGTCGCTCTATGCCGGGCTTCTGCCTGACCTGCGCCGGTTCCGCCTGTTCCAGCGCTTCTGGCGGCCGGACTGGCATGCCATGCGCCAGGTCTGGCATCTGGGGGTGCCGATCGGGCTGACCGGGCTGGCGGAGGGCGGGCTCTTCCAGGCCTCGGCGCTGATGATGGGCTGGATCGGTACCGTGCAGCTTGCGGCGCATGGCATCGCGCTCGAAGTCGCGGCACTGACCTTCATGATGCATGTCGGCCTGTCCAGCAGCGCCACGATCCGCGTCGCGCGGTTTGACGGCGCCGGCGAGCGGCTGGCGCTGCGGCAGGCGGCGAAGATGGCGGTGCTGATGTCGCTGGCGGTCGCGGCCTTCTCGGTCGTCCTGTTCCTGACGCTGGGACGCCCCATCGTTTCGCTGTTCCTTGACATGCGGAAGCCGGAAAGTGCGGCGATCCTGGACTACGGGGTGGTCCTGCTGGGCCTGGCGGCGCTGTTCCAGCTGGCGGACGGGATGCAGGTGATGGCGCTGGGGCTTCTGCGCGGGGTGAAGGATACCCGCGTACCGATGGGGCTGGCGGCGGTGAGCTACTGGCTGATCGGCATCCCGTGCAGCTATGTGCTGGCTTTCCCCCTGGGCTTCGGCGGGGTCGGGCTGTGGTTGGGGCTGGTGGTGGGGCTGGCCTGCGCCTCTGCCAGCCTGATGTGGCGGTTCTGGCGGCTGGCGCACTAGCGCCAGAGATGCGCAAGGCTCGCGAAGCGGCCCTGCAACTTGGACAGCGCGCGGTTCAGGCCACCGGGATGGGGGATGTCGCCGCTGGCCAGCCGGTCAAGGGCGACCTCGACCGGGCAGGGGCGGCGGCTGACCGGGTCCCAGTAGCGCGGGTAGGCGATCAGGGCGGCATGGGCGAGTTGTGCCAGATCGGGCCGCGCAATGCGGCGGTCGGGAACCTGCCCGAGGTCTCGGGTCAGCCCCCAGCCCGCATAGAACGGCGCGCCGAGGCAGGTGACGGGGACGCCACGGACCAGTGCCTCGAAGCCGAGAGCCGAGGTCATGGTCCAGACCTCCTGCACATGATCCAGCAGCGCCGCCGGATCGGTGCCTGACAGCACCATGTCGGCGAGGCCGGTGGCATCGACGGCGCCGGGGCGCAGTCCCGCCTCCACATCCGGGTGCGGCTTGTACAGGATCACCGCGCCGGGATTGGCCGCCCGGGCCGCTTGCAGGAGGCCAAGGTTCGTCCGCACCTCGCCTGCACCGAGGCGGATCGAGGCGTCGTCCTCCACCTGGCCCGGCACCAGGATGCGGTGGCCGGGCGGCAAGGGGGGCACTGCGCCACCGAGGTTGTATTTCGACAGCCCCTCTTTCTTGAGCCGGGCGATCACGGCCTCGGCCCGGCGGCGCTGGGCTTCGGTCAGGGGCGTCGCGATCAATGTCTCCAGCCGCGATGGCCGCGTGGGGTCGTAGTAGATGCCCAGGCCGTCCGTCACCAGGGACAGTGGCGGCACCAGTTCGGCGCCAAGCCCGCGCGAGCGGAGAAAGCCGTCCTCGACGCGCAGGCAGGGCGCCTGGGGCGTGAAGCCCGCGGGTTCCTTCCCCGCCCAGATCAGCAGGCCCCGCCCCGAACCCGCCGCCAGCCGGTCCGCCGCGACCGGATCGTCGCGGAAGCGCAGCGGCATCCCGCCCCCGAACACGGCCTGCAACCGCCCCCGCTTCCAGAGCCGCATTCCGGCGGCGACATGGCCCGCACGGTCCTCGCGGAAGGCGCGCACCTCGGCCTCCAGCTGGCGGATCGCGTCTTCCAGCCCGCACAGCCGGTCGCGGCAGGGGTCGTACCACAAGGGCGCAAGGATCATCGCCCCGGCGAACAGTTCCTCGCGGGTCAGCCGCCGGGTGCGGCGCGGCACCGGGGCCTCATCCTCGGTCAGCCCCCAGCCCGCATAGAACGGCTGACCGAAGACGCGCGGGCGGTGGCCGTGCAGGATCGCCTCGAAGCCCAGCTGCGACGACACGGTGTAGACCTCTGCCGCATTGGCCAGAAGCCCGTGCGGCGAGACGGGGGCTGTCAGCAGGCTGACCCGCCCGCCTGCATCGTCGGGGCCGAAATGGCCGGGGCGCAGGCCAAGCGCCGTTTCAGGATGGGTGCGGATGACGACCCGGGCTTCGGGGCGGTCACGCAGCGCCGTGGCAAGCATGACGCGAAACGTGTCCGCCGAAGCGCCGGAATGGCGGATCGAGGCGTCCCCGGCGGTCTGATCGACGATCAGGACAAAGCCGGGGTCGGGTGAGGGGAAAGATTGATCATGGTTATTGTATTTGGACAAATCAGCATGAAACAACCAATGCATTAGCATCGAAATTTCATGCAGAATGTTCGAATTTTGAAAATCTGTATCCTGAAGGATCTGCTCGATCCGTGAGGGCCTGCTGCTGTCGAAATGCACTCCGACCGGATCGAAGATCAGGCCGATGGGGGCCTCGGTCCCTGCGCGACCCGGATGGACGGACCGCAGGAAGGCATCCTCGACCCGCACCAGCGGGACACCGCGCCGGGCGGCCAGCGCCTCGCCGCGCCAGGCGGTCGGGCTTGCCCCCCACACCAGCACGCCATCGCCCGGACCGGGCAGGCCAAAGCGCAGCTCGTGTCCGGCAAGCTCCAGTATCCGGTGCAGACGCCGGTTGCGCAGGAAGGACAGGTTCTGGTGGCATAACCGCCGAGGCACTCCGGCCAGGCTGTCCCCGCTCGCCACAGCGCGATCAGTTGCCCGCGTTCGCGGTGTTGGCCAGGTTCGTCGCCGCGTTGGTCGATCCGGTGATCGCGCCAAGCGTCTTCTGCCACTGAACGAACGGGGCCTCGGTCACATACAGGGTGTCCCCGTCGCGAATCTGGAAATCGCGCGCTTCGAACAGGCCGGTAGGCTCGGTCAGGTTCAGCACATAGATGATGCGCTGGTCGCCGATCAGGTCGGGCCGACCCAGCACGTTGCGGGCGATCTCTTCGGATTCGTCGCGCAGAATGAAGACTCCCTTCGGATCGGCCGCCATGGTCGACAGTCCGCCCACCGTCGCTATCGCTTCCAGCGCCGACATGGTCGGTGAAACGAAGGGCACCGTGCTTTGCGTGCCCGTGGCCCCCAGCGCGATGAACTTGCGGCTGTCTTCCTCGATCATGATCTTGTCGCCTGGACGCAGCGCGATATCCAGAGACGGGTTCTGGTAAAGGTCCTTCAGCCAGATCTTGCCGGTATGCCCGCCGCGCGTGACCCGCACGATCGCGGTCGCCGGGTCGATGGTCACGCCGCCCGACTTGGCCAGCATGGTGGCCAGCGTCCGGGTAGAGGCGTCGATCGGATAGACGCCATTCGCGCCCGCCTGGCCCGAGATTGACACGGTCGAGCCGACGCCCGGCGCGGTCACCACGCTGACCTGCGGGTCCGGCGTCTGGTCTTCCAGCTTGCGGGTGATCGCCTGGCGAAGACCTTCGCTGGTCTGGCCCGCCGCCTTGATCCGGCCGGCGTAGGGAATGAAGATGTAGCCCTGCCCGTCGACCTGGACGGTGGACAGGCTCGACACGCGTTGCCCCGTGTTGCCCAGAAGCGGGTCGTCCTTCACGTTCTCATAGACCGTGATGCTGATCTCGTCGCCGGACGAGATCATGTCTGCCGCCACGACCCCGGCATTGCGGAAGCTCTCGCTGAAACCGAAGACGGGTTGCACGTTGGTGAGGCGCGAAACCTCGGGGGTGACGGTCACGACATGGGCGTCGCCTTTTGCATCGACAGAGCCGGACAGGACCTCGCGCTTGTTCGGACCCGAGCGCGGCAGGCCACATCCGGCCACCAGCGCAACCGACGTGAATAGGACGATCGCCCTGACGGCGAAAGACGTTCTGAAGGTCACTGCTCGGGTTCCCGCGTTTTGTCTTGGGTTATTGTGCGGGAATTCTAGCGAAACACCCATGGGTTGACCAGCGCGACAAGCGCCAATCAGCGCACGAGTCGCAACTGTTGCCGTGGTGCCGCTTTTCCAAGAGCCAGCGCCTGATAGGGATCTTCCGGCGAAAGCATCAGGTCCACAACCTGTCGCAGCAATGCGCGCCGCCCGTGCGAGGAGTAGAATCCGCCCACGACCTGCGAGGTCTCCAGCAGGAAATGCCGGTAGTCGCGGTAGGCGCGGGTATCCGGCCGCTCGGGGGCGGCGAAGAATTCCGCGAGCGGCTGCGAGGAGACGAATTCGGGCTTGGCATAGACCGCCGCGCCGAAGGTGCGCAGCGGCAATCCGCGCCAGAGCGCCTGTTGTCCGGCTGTCGAATTCACCGTCACCGCCGAGCGGGCGTCGTTCAGAAGCCCCGCGAGCTTGCCGCCGCGCACGAAATGGACGCGGTCGGCAATCCCGTGGTCGCGCGCAAGGCCGCGGATCGTCGGCAGGATCGGGGCGCGGCCGTCTTCCAGCGGATGCGCCTTGAAGACCAGGTGGTGATGCGGCGGGGCGCCCTTGGCGAAGCCCCGGATCACCAGGGCGAGGAAGTCGGTCATGCTGGCAAAAGGCGAATGGTCGCGGAAGCTCGCGTCATGTTCCAGTTGCAGGATCGCCAGGTGGTAGGGAAAGCCCCCGCGCCGGATGCGCCGGGTGGCAAGGCGGCGTTCCCAGCGGTGCAGCGGCATCAGCAGGAAGCGCTTGAGGTATAGCTGGAACTCCTGCCCGACCGTCAGCGCCCGGTGCGGGCGGAAATTGCGGTAGGCCCTGAAGCCCATGGCGACGAATCCGTGGTAGAGCGCGCCCCAGAACATGTGCTGGCGCATGTCGCCCCAGGTGGCCGGGACATCGGGCAGGTCAAGATCCACCCGCTCCAGCGCGGCCTGCATCTCGGGCACGGTCAAGTCCATCAGCCGGGAATGCCCGTTCGCCCCGCCACGTTCATAGCTCACCCAGTAGGGCCGCAGGTAGCCCTCCTCGAACACATGCACGGTGATCCCCCGGGCCCGGGCCAAGACCACCGCCTCGACGTGGATCGGTCGCGTATCGCCGTAGAGAACGAGGTCGGTGATGCGCTGCCGGTCAAGTATCGCGGCGCAGGTCGCTGGCCAGTCGTCGTGGGGGCCTTCGAAGGCGATGTAGCCCGGCCCGGGCCAGAACACCCGGTCGCCCAGGTTGAAGCCCACGCGCCAGACCTCGGCCCCCGCCGTGCGCAGGAGGCGTCCGAGCCGGTGGAACCAGGGGCCATGCGGCCCTTGCAGGAACAGGAAGCGGCGGGTCGTATCGGTCACGGGTGGCCTTGCGTGAGATTTGCGCAGTCTGTGCGGAAACGCAGGGCAGGATCAAGGCTGTTGGCGGTGCGGGCTTGCAAGCCCGGTTCCGGCCCTTTACCTCGGATCGAAGGATGAGGAGCCCGCCCATGTTCACCGGAATTGTCACCGATGTCGGCCGGATCGTCGAAACGAAGGTCACGGGCGATCTTCGCGCCCGGATCGCGACGCGCTACGACGTGGACGGCATCGACATCGGCGCTTCCATCGCCTGCGACGGCGTCTGCCTGACGGTGGTGGCACTTGGCCCCGAGGGCTGGTTCGACGTGGAGATTTCGGCCGAGACGGTGTCGAAGACCAATCTCGGCGGCTGGGGGGCGGGCAAGCGGGTGAACCTGGAGCGCGCTCTGAAGGTGGGGGACGAGCTTGGGGGCCATATCGTCTCGGGCCATGTCGACGGGCTGGCCGAAGTGGTTTCGGTCCGGCACGAGGGCGGTTCGGTCCGCGTGACCTTCCGGGCGCCCGAGGCCCTGGCGCGATTTATCGCCCCGAAAGGCTCGGTCGCGCTGAACGGCACCTCGCTGACGGTGAACGAGGTGTCGGGGCCGGAATTCGGGGTGAACCTGATCCCGCATACGCAGGAGGTGACGACCTGGGGCGAGGTGGCCGTGGGGGATTTCGTCAATCTGGAGGTCGACACGATGGCCCGCTATGTGGCGCGGCTGCGGGAGTATGACTGAGGTCGCGCCTCTGGCTGGCCCCCGGGGGTTTCACACCCCCGGACCCCCGTGGGATATTTGGGCAAATGTGAAAGACAATTTGAATCAAATGCCGCGGAGTTTGTGATGGGCGAGATCGGGCATAACGGCGGGCCGTCGCTGGCGGGCGGGGTCAGCTGGCGGAGGCATTGCTGGTCGGCTGCGCGGGAGGCGTTGCTGCCGACGCTCCCCATCGAGGTGGTGCGGCTGCGGGTGAAGCGGGCCAAAGCGCTCGGGCTCGACTACAAGACCTATGCCGGGTTGCGGGCGGCCACCGGGCATGACGTGGTGGCCTTCCTGTTTTCCTCCAACGCCTTGCGGGTTTCGGCGCTGCGGCCCGCAATGCCCGAGGCGCGGGCGCTGAAGCTCGCCGAGGTGCACTGCGGGCGGTTGGCGCTGGCGGTGGCGCCCTTGGCGCCGGGAATGGTGGAGGCGGCGAATCCGGTGCTGGATGGGGTGCATCCGGCGCCCTATGCGCTGGCGGGCTTCGGCGAGATGCGGGCGGTGCTTCGCGCGGCCCTGGGCAAGTTGCCCGGCGATCAGGTGATCCTGGTGGGCGACCTGGCGCTGGAGCGCGACTGGTGCGCGGCGGGGCGGCTGGCCGGCTATCTGCCGGCGGAGCGGTATTTCGGGTGATCGACCTTCGGCGGGCAGGGCCGCAGGACGTTGACGCGCTGATCCGCATTCGCGGCGCGGTGCGGGAGAACCGGCTGCGCGACCCGGCCTCGGTCACGCGGGCGGACTACCACTGGTTTGTCGCAGAGAACCGCATCTGGCTTGGGGAAATCGACGGTCGGGTGGCGGGGTTCGCGGCGGGCGATCCGCGCGACGGGACGATCTGGGCGCTGTTCGTCGATCCCGCGCATGAGGGGAGGGGGCTGGGGGCGAAGCTGCTGGAAAAGGCCTGCGAGGATCTGAAAGCGGATGGTTTGAGCAAGATCACCCTCTCGACCGATCCGGGGACCAAAGCCGCGCAGTTGTATCGTAATCTGGGATGGCAGGAAGAGGGATTGCTGGAGAATGGCGAGGTGCGGTTTGGCCTCATTCTGTGAAATCCGTCGAGGATCGCGGGGCGCTTCGTGAAACGGGCGGCAGACGCTTTGTTACTGGTGCTGCAATGGGCGCTCGTCCTGTTCGGCGTCTATCTTCTGGTCATTGCAGCGCATCTTTACTCCATGGGGTTTCTGGACGATGGCGACGCGCTTACGATCAAGGCAGGCGATACCTATGTTGTTCCGATCTACCAAAGATTGGCGCAGGCGATATCAAGTGGGCTGCTCGCGCTAGGCGTTGGCGGCATTCTCTTCTACCTCCGTCGCCTCTATCTGGCGCGCCGCCCATGAAAAACGGCGGTCCCTTTCGGACCGCCGTTCTGCTTTTCCCAAAACCCGAAAAGATCAGGCCGCGCGGCCGACCAGGACCTGATCGACCTGCTTCGCCGCACCCGCCTCGTCCACGCCGGACACGGCTGCGACTTCGCGGGTCAGGCGTTCCAGCGCAGCTTCGTAAAGCTGACGCTCGGAATAGGACTGCTCGCGCTGGTCGTCGGTGCGGTGCAGGTCGCGGACCACTTCGGCGATCGACAACAGGTCGCCCGAGTTGATCTTCTGTTCATATTCCTGGGCGCGGCGCGACCACATCGCGCGCTTGACCTTGGCCTTGCCCTTCAGGGTGTCCAGGGCCTTCGTCACCACATCGGGGGCCGACAGGGCGCGCATGCCGATGTCGATGGCCTTGTGGGTGGGAACCCGCAGCGTCATCTTGTCCTTCTCGAAGGAGATGACGAAAAGCTCCAGCTGAATCCCGGCGATCTGCTGTTCCTCGATCGAGATGATCTTGCCCACGCCATGCGCGGGATAGACCACGAAATCGTTCGGGCGGAATTCAGGCTTCTTAGATTTGGTCATTCACGGTTCCCCAGTAAGGACGCCCCCTCCGCGACAAACACCCCGCGCGCGCTGAACCCCTCGTTCAGGCGTGTGGAGCTTGGATTGTCACAAAAAGAAAAGGCCCAGGCGGTGCGCTCTAAGCCGATGTCAGGCTTCCATGCTTGCTTTGTAGGCGAACAATAACACAAAAACGCACTGATTCCAACTGCCGCGAAACCGCGCAGTTCAGATGCAACACTTTGAAATTGCAAAACTTATCCGGATGTAACCGATTCGTGGCCTTGCTTCTGCCCGAATCGGGTGCGCGGCTCAGCCCCCGGGACCGGCAGCTTCCGAGAAGTACTTGTCGCGTTTCCCGGTCTCGCCGTCGCGTTCTTCATAGCCGGGCAGCGGGTCTTTCTTGGTCACGATCACCGGCCATTGCACCGCGTACTTGCGGTTGAAGCTGACCCATTCCTCCATGTCCGGCTCTGTGTCGGGCCGGATCGCATCGGCGGGGCATTCCGGTTCGCAGACGCCGCAGTCGATGCATTCATCCGGGTGGATGACCAGCATGTTCTCGCCTTCGTAGAAACAGTCGACCGGGCAGACCTCGACGCAGTCGGTGTATTTGCAGGCGATGCAGTTGTCGATGACGACATAGGTCATGGGCGTGGCCTTGGTGCGGATCGTTTGGGCTTAGCTAGAGCAGGCGGGCGGATCATTCAAGCGGGTCCGGTGCGGCAGAAGCGTCCAGATCAAGATAGAGCGTCTGGGCCTCGGGTGCCGGACCCCGTCTCAGACCCAGCGCCAGGATGCGCACCACACGGATGCGCGCGCCCTGCGGGAAGGTCAGCGTGTCGCCTTCGCCGATGTCGCGGCCGGGGCGGGTGACGCGGGTGCCGTTCACCCGGACATGGCCCGCCTCGATCACTTCGGCGGCAAGCCCGCGCGACTTGAAGAAGCGGGCCTGCCAGAGCCATTTGTCCAGCCGCAGTCTGGCGGCGGCATTGGGGTCAGCCTTGCCGGACGGCCCGGCCAATCAGACCTTGCCCTTGAGCGCAAGGAGCGCGGCGAAGGGGTTGTCCGGGTCGATCGGCTTTTCCGGGCGGGGCGGGCGGGCCTCGAAGCTCTTCTGCCGCTCCTCGCGTTGCGGCTTGCCGCCCTTGTAATCGCCCTTGGGACGGTCGCCCTTCGGCCGGTCGCCGCGCGGTCGGTCGCCCTTCGGACGATCCCCCTGCGGACGCTCGCCCTGGGGCCGGTCGCCGCGCGGGGCACGGGCCTCGCCCTCTTTCCGTTCGGGGCGGGGGCTGCGTTCCGGGCGGGGACGGGGCTTCGGCGCCCAGGTGAAGGTGTAGAAGGCCTCCATCTCCGGCGCGGCCTCGGGTTCCGGCTCGGCGACGGGGGCCAGGATCGAGACTTCCTCGGGGATCGGCACACCAGCAGCAATGGCGGCGGCGGCTTCCTCGGAGATTTCGGGGGCCTTCGGCGCCTCGGCCTTGACCTTCACCCGCTCGGCCTTTTCGCCCTTGTAACCAAGGCCCGCCATCAGGTCGGCGAACTGGTCCAGCGTCATGCCGGTGATCGACAGCATGTCGGGCGTGGCCTCGAACCCCGCGCGGCTGTCCTTCTGGCGCAGGATGTCGGCCAGGCGTTCCAGCATGTCGATGCGGATCGCCCGCGCGCCTGCCGGATGATAGCCCGCCAGCGTGTAATGCATCTTCGGCACTTCCGCGACGTTCGGGATCGTCACCAGACCCGGGGGTGGCGATTCCGGGAACTCCTGCAAGCCGTTCCACAAGGACCACAGCACCAGCCGCAGCCGGGTCGGCGCGGGTTTCAGGAGTGCGGGGAGGAAGATGGTGAATTGGCCGAAGCGGACGCCATGCTTGCGCAAGGCCCCCCGCGCCTCCTGGTCCAGCTCCTTCACCTCGGCCGCCACCGCCTCACGCGGCAGGACGCCCATCGCTTCCGAAAGGCGGAAGGCGAAGCCGCGGGCAAGGCCGGTCAGCGTCTCGTCCCGGGCCATGTTCAGAAGCGGCTCGAACTGGGCGGCAACCTTGCGGTCGATGAAATGCTGCAAGCGGCGGCGGACCTTCTCGGCCACTTCCGGCCCGGCTTCCTCGTCGACGAAGGCCTCGACGGCGGGCTTGGCGGCTTCGGAGCCCTTCACCAGCTTGCCGACCGCGTTGGTGCCCCACATCAGGCCGCCTTGTTCGGTGAAGTCCAGCTCCGTGTCCGGCGCGTTGTAGAAGCGGTCGGCGCGGAGGTGAAACTCCGGCTTCAGCGCCTGCAAGGCCGCCTGCGCCAGCGTGCGCGCGGCATCCGGGGTCGCCGAAGCATCCTGCCGGAAGCGGAACCCCTCCAGTCGCCCGGCGAACTCGCCCTCGACCGTAACTTCGCCCTTGTCGTTCACTTCGGCCACGAGAGCCTCCTTCTGCTTCAACCGGCGGAGGAGAACGCTCGTCCGCCGGTCAACAAATCGTTGAGTCAAGGCGGCGTGAAGCGCGTCTGACAGGCGGTCTTCTACAGCGCGGGTTTCGTCGCGCCAATGGCTTTCGTCTTCCACCCAGTTTTTCCGCTGGCTGACATAGGTCCAGGTGCGGATATGCGCCAGCCTGCGCGATAAAGCGTCAATGTCGCCCTCGGTCTTGTCGATCCGCTTGATCGCATGCGCCAACCAGTCCGACGGGATGCGCCCGCCGCCCAACCCCCGACCCACAAGGAACTCGAAGATGCGGGTCAGAAGCGTGGTGTGTTCCGGCCCGGTGGAAGACCGGAAATCGGGGATGCGGCAGACATCCCAGAGTAGCTGCACCCGTTTTGCATCGGTCAGCCGGTCCCGCACCTCGGGCAGGGCGGCCAGCGCCTTCAGCGACAGAAGATCATCCGCCTCCCGCGCGCGGGTCAGCCAGTCGTTCGAGGTCGGCTCCTCCAGGCTGCGGATCAGCCGGTCGGCGGTGCCGAAATCCAGCGCCTCGTTGCGCCAGTGCAGCTTGCGCACAGGGGCGAAGCGGTGGGTCTCGATCGCCTCGACCACGTCCTCGTCGAAGGGCCGCGCCTCGCCCGTCACCCCGAAAGTGCCGTCCTCGGTATGCCGCCCGGCCCGGCCCGCAATCTGTGCCAGTTCCTGCGGGTAGAGGCCCCGCATCCGGCGCCCGTCGAACTTGGCCGTCGCCGAAAACGCCACATGCTTGATGTCGAGGTTCAGCCCCATGCCGATGGCATCGGTCGCGACCAGGTAATCCACATCTCCGTTCTGGTACAAGGCCACCTGCGCGTTCCGGGTGCGGGGCGACAACGCCCCCATCACCACCGCGCAGCCGCCCTTCTGCCGCCGGATCAGCTCGGCAATCGCATAGACATTCTCGACCGAGAACCCCACGATCGCCGACCGCGCCGGCATCCGGCTGATCTTCTTCGACCCGGCATATTTCAGCGTCGACATCCGCTCGCGGCGCAGGAAGGTCACATGCGGCACCAGCCCGGCAATCGCCCCCCGCATTGTGTCGGACCCCAGGAACAGCGTCTCGTTGAGGCCCCGCGCCCGCAGCAGCCGGTCGGTGAACACATGGCCCCGGTCGGCATCGGCGCAAAGCTGGATCTCGTCCACCGCGACGAAATCCGCGCCGATCTCCAAGGGCATCGCTTCGGTGGTGCAGACCCAGTACTGCGTCCGCTCCGGCACGATCCGTTCCTCGCCCGTGACCAGCGCCACGACCGAAGGGCCGACCCGGGCGACGATCCGGTCATAGACCTCGCGCGCGAGGAGGCGCAGCGGCAGGCCGATGACGCCGGTCCGGTGCGCCAGCATCCGGTCGATCGCATGATGGGTCTTGCCGGTGTTCGTCGGCCCAAGGACCGCCGTCACCCGCCTCGTCGCATCCATCGGTTAAAGCTCCTGCCCCTCGGCCTCGGTCTCCAGCCGCTCGACGGCTTCGGCCGCGCCCTTCAGATGGGGGTGGATGGCAAGCGCCGCCTTGTAGACCTCCAGCGCCTTTTCCGGCTTGCCGCTTTCCTCCAGAATCATGGCGAGCCCGGAGAGCGCCCCGAAATGCCGGGGATTCAGCGTCAGGACATGGCCGATGTCGGCGACCGAAGGCCCGAACTCGCCCGACATGTAATAGGCGGTGGCGCGGGCATTCCAGGCCTCGGCAAAGTCCGGGTCGTGGTCGATGATCGCGGTGAAATGCTCGATGGCCGCCGGATAGTCGCCAAGGTCCATCGCATCGGTGCCACGCTGCAACAGCAGGTCCTCGGCCGGCGAGCCCGACTTCGACCATTCGATCCAGATTTCCCGCTCGATCCGCCCCGCCTCGGCCTCGTCGGCCACCTTCAGCCGCTCGAACAGCCCGTCCAGTTTCGCGGTGTCTTCCGCAAAAGCCCCGGCGCAAGTCAGGAAAAGCGGCAGAAGTGCCGCAACGATACGATTGAGAATGGCGGCGCGGAGACCCATAACATGAAAGTAACCGATCCGCGCCGGATTGCCAGAGGCGCCCGGGTCACGAAGGGGAGACTTCGAGATGAGCGAAATGATTGATGCGGCGGTCAAGGCCCTGTCGGCCAAGCTGTCGGGCGGGTTCGACGGTATTGCGAAATTCGTGATCCCGGGCGAAGGGGCGATCATGCTGGACGGGCAGGGCGTCCGGGCCGGGGATGAAGAGGCCGACGTGACCCTGACCGCCGATGCCGACGTGTTCCGCGCGATTCTCGATGGCGACATGAACGCGACCATGGCCTTCATGACCGGCAAGCTTGCGGTCGATGGCAGCATGGGTCTCGCCATGAAGCTCGGCTCGGTGCTGGGGTGAAGCACGACACCGCCCTTCCGGCACCGTTCCATGCCGCGCTCGCCGACGGGCCGCCGGGTGCGACCTGCGTCTGGTTGCAGGCCGGGTCGGCACGCATCCGCGTGGCCTGGTGGAAGGCGGGGGACAAGGGGACGGTGCTCCTGTTGCCCGGCCGGACGGAGTGCGTTGAAAAATACGGCCGCGCGGCGGGCGATCTGGTCGCGCGGGGCTACTCCGTCATCACGATTGACTGGCGCGGGCAGGGGCTGGCCGACCGGGCACTTGCCGACCGGCGCGAGGGCCATGTCGGCGATTTCGCCGAATACCAGCAGGACCTTGACGCCATGCTGGCCGAGGCGGGCCGCGCGGGCCTGCCGCAGCCCTTCTACATGATTGCGCATTCCATGGGCGGCTGCATCGGCCTGCGCGGGCTGATGCGCGGCCTGCCGGTCAGGGCGGCGGCCTTTTCGGCCCCGATGTGGGGGATCGCCATGGCCGCCTGGCTGCGTCCGGTGGCCTCGGTCGTGTCGGCGCTTGCCGGGCCGTTGGGTCTGATGGCGCGCTATGCGCCCTCGACCAGCGCCGAGACCTATCTCTTGCAGGCGCCCTTTGCCGGCAACGTCCTCACCACCGACCGCGAAATGTGGGACTACATGCGCCGCCAGGTGGCCGAGGTGCCGGACCTCGCACTGGGTGGCCCCTCTATCGGCTGGCTGAAGGCGGCCTTGCGCGAATGTGCGGCGCTGGCCGTGATGCCCGCGCCCAAGGTGCCGGCGATCTGCGCGCTGGGGACGGTTGAAAAGGTGGTGGACGTGCCGCCGGTGCATCTGCGGATGGCGGGCTGGGCCAACGGCCAGCTTGACCTCTATCCGGGGGCCGAGCACGAGATCATGATGGAGGGCCCGGCGGTGCGGCAGCGCTTCTTCGACCGCGCGGCGGCGCTGTTCGAGGCGAACCGCTGACGTTCAACCGGTTGGTGGGTTAGCACCCACCCTACGCCGGGGGCTTTCGTAGGGCGGGTGCCAACCCACCTTCCCGAAGACGAACTGCGCCCTACTCGCGCGCCAGGCAGGACAGGCAGGGCTCCTCCGGGTCCTTCGCAAACTCGACAACCCGCCCCTCCGGTCCCGTCAGGAACAGGTGGTCCTGGTCCAGTTCCGCCTTCTGCATCGCTTGCAGGGCCTCGAAGAAGACGCTTTCGGCGGCAAGGTCCGGGCAGGCCATCTTCGTCGCCCCAATCGCTGCGATTGCGACATCCGGGAAGGTTGCGGCGTTGGTCCCGAACCAGCGGTTGCAGGGCGCCTTGCCCGAAACCTTGTCGCCATCGAAGCGCAGCGAGGCCGTCCAGTCGACCTTCTGCCCCTCGATCCCGACCAGATGCCAGTCGACCCCGGCAATTTCCTCGTCGGACAGGGCGGGGGTGACGCAGGCGGTCAGGGACAGGGCCGCGCAGAGGAACAGGGGAAGACGCATGGGACAGGCTCCTTCAAAGATGTCAGATATCCCTGTGACGCGTCAGAAAGCCTCGGGCTTGGCCTCGCGCGCCATGTGGTCGAGAACGGCATTGACGAATTTCGGCTCCTTCCCGTCCGGGAAGAAAGCCTTGGCCACGTCGACATATTCGGTGATCGCCACCTTGGGCGGCGTCGCCATGTCCACCAACTCGGCCCCCGCCGCGCGGAAGAGCGCCCGCAGCACCGGGTCGATCCGGTCGATCGGCCAGGCCGCGACCAGCGCCCTGTCGGTCAGCTGGTCGATCTTCGCCTGCCAGTTCACCGCCGCCCCCACCACGGCGCGGAAATGCTCCACGTCGCCTTCCGCGAACGCGCCTTCCTCGTAGACGGCCCCAAAGCGATGCGTCTCGAATTCCCGCGTCACGGCTTCCACCGTCTGGCCCGAGACCTCCATCTGGAACAGCGCCTGCACGGCGTAAAGCCGCGACGCCGATTTCATCTGGCGCTTTTCGTCACGTTTGGCCGTCATGCCCGGAAACCGATCCCCTTGGTCTTCCCGGCCCATTTGCGCGACAAGGCCACCAGATGCAAGGCCGCCGCTGCGGCACCGCCGCCCTTGTTCTGCCCCTTGGGGTCGGCCCGCACCTCGGCCTGCGCCCGGTTCTCGACCGTCAGGATGCCATTGCCGATGCAGGCGCCCTGCAACCCGAGCAGGCTCAGCGCCCGCGAGGAATCATTGCAGACCGTGTCGTAATGCGTCGTCTCGCCCCGGATCACGCAGCCAAGGGCGACATAGCCGTCATATTCCGCCAGCCGCTCGGCCATGGCGATGGCCGTCGGCACCTCCAGCGCCCCCGGCACCTCGATCAGGTCAACCTCGGCCCCGCAGGCCTCGCCAACCGCCCGAGCCCCCGCCACCAGGTTGTCGGCGATGTCCTTGTAATAGGGCGCGACCACGACCATCAGCTTCACCGGCTTGTCGAAGACCGGCAGCGGCAGCGTGTAATGCGTTTCGGACCCGGCCATGACCTACTCCTTGATCGCGCGGGTGCCCGCGATGGTCAGGTCATAGCCCTCGATCCCCACCATCTTCGGTGCGGCGGAATTCGTCACCAGCGTGACCTTCGACAGCCCAAGCGCCGCCAGGATCTCGGCGCCAAGCCCGTACTGGCGCAGGGTCTGCGGCGAATGCTCGCCATCCTCGACCATCTTCATCGTCGTGTCGCGGAGCAGGATCACCGCCCCCCGCCCCTCGGCCGCGATGATCCGCATCGCCGCGGGAAGGTCGCTGCCCGCACCAAGGCCCAGCACATCCTCCAGCGGGTTCAGCGCATGGACCCGCACCAGCACCGGCTCGGGCGTGGTCAGGTCGCCCTTGGTCAGCACGACCTGGTCGGCGCCCTGCAACTCGTCGGTATAGACCCGCATCAGCCATTCGCCGCCATGGACTGACGTGACCGCCTTGACGGACCGTTCGCGGACCAGGCTGTCATGCTTGCGGCGATAGGCGATCAGGTCGGAGATCGTGCCGATCTTGATCCCGTGCTTCTGGCCGAACTTGATCAGGTCCGGCAGCCGCGCCATCGTGCCGTCGTCGTTCATCACCTCGCAGATGACGCCCGAGGGGTTCAGCCCGGCCAGACGCGACACGTCCACCGCCGCCTCGGTATGCCCCGCGCGGACCAGCACGCCACCATCGCGGGCGCGCAGCGGGAAGATATGCCCCGGCGACGCGATGTCCGCCGCGGTCGAGGTCGGATCGGTCGCCACCGCAACCGTCCGTGCCCGGTCCGCCGCCGAGATGCCGGTGGAAATCCCCTCCACCGCCTCGATCGACAGCGTGAAGGCCGAGGAATGGCGGCTGGAGTTCTTCCGCTCCATCAGTTGCAAGCCCAGATGGTCGACCCGGTCCGCCGTCAGCGCCAGGCAGATCAGCCCCCGGCCATGCGAGGCCATGAAGGTGATCGCGTTCGGCGTGCACATCTGCGCCGGGATCACCAGGTCGCCTTCGTTCTCGCGGTCTTCATGGTCGACCAGGATGAACATGCGCCCGTTGCGGGCGTCTTCGATGATTTCCTCGGTAGAGGAAATGGCGTCGGAATATTCGGACATGGGCCTCAGCCTCGCAAGCTCTCTCGCGCCCATGTATCGCGGGCCGGACCCAAAGGCCAGAGCTTCGGCAGTGCGGCCACGCAGAGGTTCAGCGCGGACCCGTAGGTCGGGCGTAGGTCGGGCTTCAGCCCGACTCTCCCTCACAACCGTGCCGACAACACCGCCAGACAGGCCGCCTCGGCCAGCTGTTGCGAGGCCCCCAGCACGTCGCCGGTCTGCCCGCCGATCCGCCGCAGGGCGACGACCGACAAGAGGACCCCCATGCCCAGGGCCGCCGCGAGCATCGGCAGCGCCGCCCAGCCGGTCAGAAGCGCCGCGATCCCGACAGCCAGCCCCAGCGCTACCAAGGCCGTCATCTGCCCCGGGCGCCCGGTCGCATGACTCAACCCCTCACCCCGCGCGTTCGGCAGCAAGGCCATCATCAGCACCATCGGCACGCGTGACAGCGCCCCGGTCGCCACCAGCGCGGCCCAGTGTCCGCCGAAGACCAAGAGCGCCGTCAGCGCCGACCAGCGCGCCAGCGTTACCAGAACCAGCGCCAGCACACCGTAACTTCCGACCCGGCTGTCCTTCATGATCTCCAGCCGCCGCTCGCGGGTCCAGCCGCCATAAAGCCCGTCTGCCGTGTCGGACAATCCGTCCTCGTGAAGCCCCCCGGTCAGGATTGCCCCGAGCGCCAGCACCAGCACCGCCGTCACCCCCGGTGTCAGCCCCAGCCACAGGGCCGCACTCGCGAGCGCCGCCCCAAGGGCCCCCAGCACGGCGCCGACCAGGGGCCAGGCCCAGGCAGACGCCGCCCCCGTGCCCTGATGGTTCGGCAGCGGCAGCCGCGACAGAAGCGCGAAGGCCGACAGAAGGTCGGCAGGCAGCCGCAAGGCGATGTCGCGGAATGGGGTCAAAGCGGCAGTTCCCGGCTGGCGTTGGCACTGGCCATGGGGTAGCCCCGGATGCGAAAAGGTGCAATCCGGGAAGACAACCATGCCGTTCCACAGCCTCGCCGATGTCCGCGCCATGTTGGCAAAGCTTCCCTCGCCCGATCAGGCCGCCATTGCTGCGGCCGAGGCGCGGAACGGCCAGTTGACCAAGCCGCCGGGGGCACTCGGTCGGCTGGAGAAGCTGGCGATCTGGATGGGTGGCTGGCAGGGCACCGACAAGCCCCGCGCCGCCAAGCCGCAGATCGTGATCTTCGCAGGAAATCATGGCGTTACCGCCAAGGGAGTTTCGGCCTTCCCGGCGGAAGTCACCGTGCAGATGGTGGCGAACTTCGCCCATGGCGGGGCGGCGATCAACCAGCTGGCCAAGGCCTTCGGCGCGAAGCTTGATGTCCATGCGCTCGACCTCGACCGCCCGACCGTCGATTTCACCGAAGGCCCGGCGATGACCGAAGCTGAGGTCGTGGCCGCCCTGCAAAAGGGCTTCGATGCCGTCGACCCGCAGGCCGATCTTTTCGTGGCCGGCGAAATGGGCATCGGCAACACCACCGCCGCCGCCGCCATCGCCACCGCGCTATATGGCGGGGTCGGCTGGGCCGGGCGGGGGACCGGCGTGGACGATGAGGGGCTCCGCCGCAAGGAAGCCGCCGTTGCGGCGGGGGTGGAACGGCACAAGGCGCTCCTTTCCGACCCGCTGCAGGTGCTGCGCTGCCTTGGCGGGCGCGAGATTGCCGCGATGGCCGGGGCGATCCTCGGCGCACGGATGGCGCGGGTGCCGGTGATCCTGGACGGCTTCATCGCGACCGCAGCGGCGGCAGTGCTGGAGAAAGCCGCACCTGGCGCGCTCGACCACTGCGTCGCAGGCCACCAAAGCGCGGAAGGGGCCCATGCCCGCCTGCTGGAGAAGCTGGGCAAGGAGCCGCTCCTGTCGCTGGGCCTGCGGCTGGGCGAAGGCTCGGGCGCGGCGCTGGCCATTGGCGTCGTGCAGGGCGCGGTCGCCTGCCATTCCGGCATGGCCACCTTTGCCGAAGCCGGGGTGGCGGCAGGCTGAGCGGCTCCTCGTTCAGCTTCGTCTCATCGCCGCGCGAGGCCCCCCGCGAGGTGGGACGAAGTCAGCGACGAGCCACCCCGCAAGATGTTACCGGATGGTAAATGTCCGCGCGCAAGCTATTGATTTCAAAGGGGCCGATTTTCTGTCCACCGTGGACAGGGTCAGACCTTCGGCATCTTCAGGCTGACCAGCCGCCCGCCCTTCTGGTACCGGACCTCGGTGTCGGTGATCGCCTTCACCGTGCCTCCGTCGATCCGGTCGCCGACCTTGACCTTCTTGTACTTCCCGTTCGCCTGCCGGATCAGCGCATACCGGCGCGACTCGGTACCGTAGGTTCCGATCAGGTTGATCTTCGACAGGTTGATCGCGTTCGCATAGGTCGCCTGCTTCGCCACGCTCGCCTTGGTCGGGATCGAGGGGGCAACCTTGGTCGGCTCGGGCTCGTCCAGATCGGCGGTTTCCTCCGGCTTCGCCGCGGGCGCGGCGGCGGCAACCTCGACCGGCGCGGCTTCCTCGACCGGGGCGGGCTCGCGCACCGCGGCGGCAACGGCGGCCTCGACCGCGCCGGAGAAATCGTTCGGGCGGGCGGCCGGGCGCATCGAGATCGCCACGATCGAGGGGTTCTGCGCCTCAAGGGCGGCGGCTTCGGCCAGCTTCGCTTCGGCCTGCGCGGTCAGCGAGGCGCCCTGGGCCCCAAGCTCAGGGGCGGGCGCCGCAGCGGCAGCCGCGGCAGCAACACTGGCCGGGCGCGGCAGCGGGCGGAGGCCTGCGAATTCGGTGGCCTCCTCCGAGGACAGCGCCGCGTCATCATCGGCGCTGGCCGGTGCCAGCCCGTCCGGTCGCGCCTTGGGCCGGAAGCCCGCCATCGCCGGATCGGCGGGGGGCAGGGCGGTCTCGGCAACGGGGGCCTCGGTCCCGGCGGTCACAAGCGAGGCATCGGCGGGCGAGGCGGCCTGCCCCTCGGGTGCCGGGGGTGGAACGGCGGCGGCCGCCAGTGCGGCGGCCGTTGCAACGTCACTGCGGGAGGGTGGCAGCAGGGGCGGTTTCCCGGCGATCAGGAACACCCCGTCCGGACTGACGATTCCTTCGGGCGTCGGCTTCAACAGCCCCTTGGCATCGAACTGGTAGACCGTCCCCGGCGCGGGGGGCGGCATCACCGGGTCAGGCAGCGCATCCGTCACATCGGCAAGCGCGGGCAGCGCCAGGGCATCCAGCGCCGGTGGAGGCGCATCCATGGCCGACAGGAAGATCTCGTCCTGATCCTCGACCGGGGCAGAGCCGGCGGCAACGTCGGTGGCGACAACAGTGGCCGGCGCGGGCTCGGGGGCGGCCGCCGGTGTTTCCGTCGCAGTCTCGGCGGCCGCAACGTCGGGGACGGCATCGGTTGCGGGGTCGGCGGCGGGCTCGACCGCCGGGTCCGCAGCGGCGACCTCGGTTGCCGTCTCCTCGCCGCCCATGTTCACGGGAAGGCTCTCGGTCGCAACGTCTCCGGCATCGGCTTCGGCGAGCGGGGCAACCTCGGCCTCGGGGATCGGATCGGTCATCCCCTCCGGGTCCTGCATGTCGGCGAGCATCTCGTCGTCGACGCCGGGCACGGTTTCCGTCGCCGCAGCCTCATCGACCGTCGTGGAATTGCCCCCCATGAAATACGAGGCCCAGGCCGCCACCAGCGCCAGGAACAGCAGGAGAAGCCCGACCATCACCATGAAGACCGTGCCGGTCCGCTTCTTCGCAGGGGTCACGGTGCCGAAGGTTCCCCCGGGGCGGGCAGGCGATTTGACCGTCGTGGGAGCTGCCGTCGCGGGACGCGGAATCTCGCCGCCCTTCAGCTTGGGCTTGGCACGGGTGCCCGGGATCGAGGGCGCGGTGACCATGCCGGGGAAGCCCTTGGCTGTCGCCGGGCGCGGCACCGAGCCGGGCCTTGCCACCGGTGCGGCGGAGGGACGGGTCACGCCCGTGACTGGCCGGGAGATGGCGTCGGTGGCGGCATTCCGGCGACTGGCGAAGGCAACCATCGCCGCAGAGGGCGGAGCGGGCGGAATGTCGTCGTCCAGATCATCGACCACCAGCTTGCGTGCCGATGGAGCGGGTGGATTATCATCCTCCGGCTCGGGAAAGGCCGAGGTGTCGGTGACATGGGCGAAGGGCGCCTCGTCCGGTTCGGCAGCGGGCGTCGCCGCGGGCGGCTCGGCGACGGGATCGGCCACGGCAGGCATCTCGGCCCTGGTCTCTGCCTCGACAGCGGCGAGGGTGGCCTCGAAGTCGCTCAGCGCCGGGTCGTCGAGGGCGCCATCGGCTGCCTCGGCCACCGGTTCTTCACTTGCCGACGGCACGCTGTCCGGCACGGCCTCTTCGACCGGCTCTTCGGCGTTCAGTGCCTCTTCCAGGCCCGGCAGCGGGTCATCCTCGACCGGGTTCTCCGGCGGTGCAGGTTCCGGCGCGGGCGCCGTTTCCGCCACCGGCTCCGGCTCGATCACCGGGGCGACGGGCTCTGCTTTCGGCAATTCGCGGCGCAGGATCGTCACCGGGTCGCGGTCGCGTTCAACCGTCTCGTCCTCGGCCAGGAGCCCGGCGGCGGCGGCGGTCGGGCCGAACCAGGGTTCGCCGACGAATGTGCCGTCCTCGGGGATCGCGACGAAGGACACCGGGTTCAGCCGGTGCTCGACGGCGAAGCTCTCGGCCTGGTCGAGCGTTTCCCGGGCGATCACCGCCACCTTGACCGTCGCACCCTTGCCCGACCAGTCGAAGACCAGGTCGTCCACGGCATAGGGCGTGCGGCCTTCGAGCGCGGCGGCGATCTGGCGGCGCTTTTCTTCGCGGCTCGGTCCGGGGGCGTGGACTTCGGTATAGAGGATTTGGCCGTTCGGCAGGATCAGCTTGGTTGCCACGCCCATCGGCGACAGCCCCAGCGCGGTCTTGCGCAGATAGTCCAGCGCTTCGGTCAGATCGGGGGCGTCGAAGGCCACGTCGCCGATCGACAGCCAGCCTTTCGGCGTCCGGTGCAGGAGCCCGATGGTCTCGCTGGTCAGGTCAAGTGCAAATGTCGGTTTCATGTCGCGGGTCTAGCACGGATCATTGAAGCGCTGGAACGTGCCCCAGCCGGTTGCCGCTTTACTAAAGCAGCTTTTCGCCGAAGAAAAGAAAAACGGCCAAGGAAGCCATTGCGGCCTGCGTCATAGTCACGAAATGTCGCGCCAGTTGAAGGAGACCTCCCATGCGTGTGCTTTCTGCCCTGATCCTGTCCACCGCGCTGGCCCTGCCGCTGGCCGCCCCCGTGCTTGCCGAGGATGACATGACCCGCACCATCAGCGTAACCGGCACCGGTACCGTCGAGGCCGCGCCCGACATGGCGACGCTGATGATCGGCGTGACCACCCAGGGACCGACCGCCGCCGAGGCGCTGGCCGCGAATTCCAAGGCGACCGATGCCGTGATCGCCCGGCTGACCACCTCGGGGATCGAGGGGCGGGACATGCAGACCTCGAACCTGTCGATCAATCCGAACTGGACCGGCTACGACAGCTCGACACCCACGATCTCGGGCTATGTCGCGTCGAACATGCTGACGGTGCGGGTGCGCAAGCTGGATACGACCGGCGCCGTGCTGGACGCGGCGGTCGCCGACGGCGCCAACACGCTGAACGGCATGACCTTTGGCCTCGCCGATCCCGAGCCCGCCTACAACGAGGCCCGCAAGGAGGCGGTCGCCGACGCGCGCGTCAAGGCCGAGCTTCTGGCCACGGCGGCGGGAGTGAAGCTGGGGTCGGTCCTGGCGATCTCCGATGCGGGCGCGATGACCGATCCGGCGCCGATGTATCGCGATGCGGTGGCAGCCTCGCCCGTGCCGGTGGTGGGGGGGGAGCTTGGCCTCGTGGCCAATGTCTCCGTCACCTGGGAAATTGCCGACTGAGACGCCGCATGAGATGCGACAAGCGGCGGGATTCGCACGGATCCCGCCGGTTTCCGTCATGATTTGGCCCAAGTCGCGCGGCACTGTCTGTGCAAGAGAAGAAGGCAGGAGCAGTTCCCCATGATCCGCGGACCG
Source organism: Tabrizicola sp. (assembly GCF_016792905.1). Taxonomy (GTDB): domain Bacteria; phylum Pseudomonadota; class Alphaproteobacteria; order Rhodobacterales; family Rhodobacteraceae; genus Tabrizicola. The sequence goes on along the minus strand of NZ_JAEULP010000078.1, from coordinate 21,076 downwards.
ATCACCCTGTTGATCGTCGGTGCCATCATGCTTGCGGGCTTCGCCCTGGTTGCGCTGGGGCCGCAGGCCTTTGAACGCTATTTGCCGGAACGGGTCGTCGCGATGCTGGATGGCGGATTGGCCGGCACTTTCAACGGTGTCCGGCGTTCGGGTGACAGCCCGGCGGATTTTCTGGATGACGGCGTGGATGGGCTGGAAGCCCGTGGCCCGATTGCCGCGCTCGCCGGAAACCGGCCCGTCTTCATCGGCGACGTGATAGACGGCTATTCCACGCGCGTCGGATCCGGCATCCCGGCGGAGATCACCATGATCCGGCCGATTTCCGGCTGTCGCCCGACCCCGCCCCTGCAAGGGACCACGGTCGGCCATGTTACCTCGGGCGTGACCGGGCTGGACCTGCCGCTCCTGACCTATGAGGACAGCGATCTTGCACTCGCGGTGCAGGATTTCGTGAACGCCTACCGATCCGGCGGGTTGACCAGGATCAATCCACCCGCGGGCCTGGCATATGAGGTTTACGACGTCGCCGTTACCGAGACCCGGGTGCCGGTATATCTGGTTCTGGAAAGCACCGGCCGCAACCGGATCTGGAACATCCACCTTGCGCCGGGCGCGAAGGTGGAGCGGGTGATCCTGCTGGGTGGCATGCATTCCGGGGTGGCCAACCTGGACCCGGTGGTTCCGGTCGAAGTGCTGCCGGGCGCCGCGCTGGCCGCCTGCGGCATCGAGCCTGCCTATCCGCTGAACCCTGGCCACCGCTTCTTTGACGTACTGAAAAACGGGCCTGGAACCTACAAGACCGACGCCGAGGCCACCTATCTGGTGATGCAGGACCGGATCGCTGCCTACAACACCTGGTTCCGCGACACGTTCGGGGTCAAGGCCGACGAAACCCGCGCGGGCTTTGACGAGGGCACGCTGTCCGTCGTCGGGCCGCAACCCGGCGCGGCAGAACCGAAGGCGGTCTACGCCCCGGTCAATGGCGCGCGCATCCGGATGACACAGGACGACTACTTCGAGATCGAGGGTCAGGTCCCCGAGGGCGAGGATTTCGCCGGTCGGGTCAAGGCCATCGCGACCAGCTTCGCCTTTGGCGACCTGTCGACCCTGCGCCAGGGGGTGAACTTCTGATGCTGCGGGTCCTGATCGGCACGGGACTTCTGCTGATGGCCGTGGGCTTCGGCGCTGCAGGCTGGCAGTATTGGCAAACGCTGCCGGCGGCCGAACCGGCTGCCGCCGCCGAAACCCCGCTTGTCGCGCCGGAAAAGGCCCCGCTGCGGCAAAGCTGGCTGATTTCGCCCACGGGGGGGCTGATCACGCAGGACGACGTGCAGGCCTATCTTGCACAGGATCGGTTCGTGCCGGGGCGCAGCCTCCGCGTCCTGCGTCAAGCCAACCTTGCCGACCTTCTGGTCGAGGGCGAGAAACTGCCCGACGTCCCGTTCCTGCAGGTGCTCGCCGATATCCGGGCCCCGCGCGTCGCCGAGGGGCTGTGCCCGGTGCTGCTTGACGGCATCGCCCAGGACTGCGCGGTGAATGCGGCCCATGTGGTCGAAGGCAGTGTCGACGCGGTGGCTGGGACCGCGATGTTCCAACTCGACCTTGTCTATCGCCTGAAGGACGACGGGGCCGAACTGCCCGACCTGGCCGCGCATGTCTTGCAGAGAGAAGCGGTCCGGCTGGACCTTGACGCGGGAGCCGAGGGTGCGGCCAGCCCCGCTGCCGCGCTTGGCGCGCTGCTGGCCTCGGTTGCCGCCGCCTGCACCGCTGAGGGCGTGGGCGAGGCTTGTCGTCCGATCCGGCTGGACCTGGACTGGGTTCCGGGCCGGCCCGTATCGGCCTCGGCCGGGATCGCCTGGCTTGATCCGCTGCCGAAGGGAATGTTCGTGGCCCCGCCGCTCGACCCCGCCACCGGGGGCTGACCGGCAGGGCTTGTTGTCAGGCGGTCGCCTTGGCCAGCGCCTGGTCAAGGTCGGCGATGATGTCGCGGACATCCTCGATCCCGATCGAGACGCGCACCTGGTCCGGCGCCGCCCCAGCCTTGATCTGCGCTTCCTCGGAAAGCTGCCGGTGGGTGGTCGAGGCCGAGTGGATGATCAGGCTGCGGGTATCGCCAAGGTTTGCGACGTGGCTAAACAGCTTCACGTTGTCGATCAGCTTGACGCAGGCCTCGTAGCCGCCCTTGACCTGGAAGGTGAAAAGCGCCCCCGGGCCGTTCGGGGTGATCATCTTTCCGAGATGATAGTAGGGCGAGGACTTCAGCCCGGGGTAGGTGACTTTGCCGATCCGCGGGTCTTGCTCCAGCCATTCGGCCACGATCTGCGCGTTCTCGACATGGCGCTGCATCCTCAGGGACAGCGTCTCGATCCCCATCAGGGTGTAGTGGGCTCCCTGCGGGTTCATCGTCATGCCAAGGTCGCGGAGCCCGATGGCGATGGAGTGGAAGGTGTAGGCCATGTTGCCGAGGGTCGGGTGGAAGACGAGGCCGTGGTAGGCGGGCTCGGGCTGGGAGAGCGAGGGGAACTTGTCGTCGGCGGACCAGTTGAACTTGCCTGAATCGACGACGATCCCGCCAGTGACCGTGCCGTTGCCGGTCAGGTATTTGGTGGCCGAATGAACGACGATGGTCGCGCCGTGTTCGATCGGGCGGCAGAGGTAGGGGCTGGCGGTGGTGTTGTCGACGATCAGCGGGATGCCGGCCTGATCCGCCACGCGGGCGATGGCGTCGAGATCGGACAGCGCGCCGCCGGGATTGCAGATCGTCTCGCAGAAGAGGGCGCGGGTGTCGGCGTCGATGGCTTTCTCGATCTCTTTCGGATCATCGAAGTCGACGAATTTCGCCGACCAGCCGAACTTGCGGATCGTGTTGGAAAACTGCTGGATCGTGCCGCCGTAAAGCCGGGTCGAGGCCACGACGTTCCGCCCCGGCTGCATCAGCGGGAAAAGCGCCATGATCTGCGCTGCGTGGCCGGAGGAGCAGGCGATGCCGCCCGCCCCGCCTTCGAGCGCGACAACCCGGTTGGCGAGAGCGGACACGGTGGGGTTGGTCAGGCGGGAGTAGATGTAGCCCACCTCTTGCAGGTTGAAGAGTTTGGCGGCGTGGTCGGCGTCGCGGAAGACGTAGGCGGTGGTCTGGTAGATCGGGACCTGGCGGGCGCCGGTGGCCGGGTCGGGCGCGGTTCCGGCGTGGATGGCGAGGGTGTCGAAGCCGAGGGGTCGGTCGGTCATGGGGTCCTCCTGTGGATTGGGAGCGAGGGTAGGGGGGATCGGGGCGACTGGCAACGGGAAGCTGTCCACGCAGGACAGGCTTGGCCGATCTTGGGAAATCAATGGCTTGGCTGTGGGCGTTTACGGAATCTTCATCTCTGGCCGCAGGGTAGTGGAGAAGGATCGTTGCGATCTCTGCGGGTTCCATGCTTGGAGTGGGTTTCGTCATTCCGGAGCCCCGCACGATGCTGACCCCGTTCCATCTGGCCTACCATGTCACCAGCCTTGACGCGGCCCGCGCCTTCTACGGCGGGGTGCTGGGGTGCCGCGAGGGTCGCAGCACCGAAACCTGGGTCGATTTCGACTTCTTCGGCCACCAGATCAGCCTGCATCTGGGCACACCATTTGCCACGACGAACACTGGCAAGGTCGGCGACCATATGGTGCCGATGCCGCATCTCGGGCTGGTCCTGCTGTTGCCGGACTGGCAGGTGCTGGCGGATCGGCTGACGGCGGCGGGGGCCGACTTCGTACTGCCGCCACAGGTCCGGTTTCAGGGCCAGCCGGGGGAGCAATGGACGATGTTCTTCCGCGATCCGAGCGGCAACCCGATCGAGGTGAAGGGGTTCCGAAGCATGGACGAGGCCTTCGCGTCTTGAGGTGCGGTTTCCCGCCTTGGAGGTGCCTCTGCCGGAGAGCTAGCGGACGGGATTGGCCTGTGCCGGTTCGGGCCAGGCTGGGGTGGCGGCTACGGTCCTTGCGAGCAGTTGATGTCGTGATCCGAGCTGGATCAGCGCCACGCCGCCAAGGATCAGGACCAGCGCGGCGATTTCCAGGGGAGTGATCCTTTCCCCCACGCTGGCACCGATCAGCAGGGCCACGACGGCGGGCAGGTAGGTCGCGCCCGAGGCACCGACCGCGCCAAGCTGCTGCACCATGTAATAGTAGATCAGGTAGGCGAGCCCGGTGCCGAGGACGCCAAGCCCAAGGACCAGCGCCGCAAGGGCGCGGGGCTGGTCAAGGATGACGGACATGCCGGTCGTGTCGGTCAGCGTGGCAAGGGTCAGCAGCGCAAGGCCGGTCTGCCAGGTGGCAAGCGCCAGCGGCTTGAGGCCCAGGGGCGCGAGGAACCGCCGCGCATAGACGAAGGACACGCCGACGCTGGCGACACCGGCCAGCACCCAGAGGACGCCGGTGGTCGAGATCGTGGCGCCGTTCTCCCAGGGTCGCGCGGTGAGGAGGATGCCGACGAAGCCCAGGGCGACCCCGGCACCCATCAGCCGGTTGGGCCGTTCGGAGCGCAGGAAGAGGAGCGAGGTCAGGAAGGTGACGATGGGAATAGCACCGCCCAGAAGACCCGCAACGCTGGAGGGCAGAAGCGCGGTGCCCGCGACGAAACCGTAGTAGTAGAACGAGGTTGCCAGCACCGACATGACGGCGAAATGCGGCAGGTGGCGCAGTTGGGTGTGGCTGATCGCGCCGGTTGCCCAGGCGGCGAGGAGAAGCGGCAGGAAGCCCGCGGCGACCCGCAAAAGCACGATCTGCATCGGCGGCAGCACCCCGGAGGCGATCTTGATGAAGATGTAGTTCGATCCCCAGACTAGCCCGACAAGCACAAGGGCCAAATAGGCGCGGGTCATGGCGATGCCTCGTTCAGTTTCCTGCGGAGTTTCTAGCGCGATTCGCCGGGGCTTTCGCGCCAGAAGGAAAACTGTCAGGCTGTAGAAAATCTGCTGTCAGGCCGCCCCATGCTTCCCCGTCGCAAGCTTCCCCCGCTGAACGCGCTGCGCGCCTTCGAGACGGCGGGACGGCGGCTGAACTTCCGGGTGGCCGCGGATGAGCTTGGCGTCACGCAAGGCGCGGTGGCCCAGCAGGTGCGGGCGCTGGAGGATCATCTGGGGCAGGCGCTGTTCCGGCGGTTGTCGCGCGGGCTGGAGCTGACGCCGCAGGGCAGCGCCTTCCTGACCGAGGTAAGCCGCGCCTTCGACGTGCTGGGCGAGGCGGCGGAGCGGCTGGCAAGGCCCTCGGACCGGGTGACGATCAGCGTCACGCCGACAGTGGCGACGCGACTTCTGATCCCGCGCATCGCGGCCTTGCAGGAGGCGCTGCCGGGGGTCGAGTTGCGGACGATCGCCGATGAGGACATGCCGGATTTCGCCCGGGGCGAGGTGGATCTGGCCATCGGCCTGATGCGACCGCCGGTTCCGCCGGACGTGGAGGCGGTGCTGCTGGTGCCGCAGGAGATCGTCGCGGTGGCCAGCCCGGCGCTGGTCGGGGGCCGGGCACTGCCGCTGGACGATCACGCCCTGGAGGCTTTGCCGCTGGTGCATCACTGTTTCGACAACTGGCCCCGGTTCCTGAACACGGCCCTGGCCTTGCCGGGCCCGCGCTACAGCCTGACGACGCTGGCGATTGATGCGGCGCTGGCCGGTCAGGGGGCGGTCGTCGCAAGTCTGGGCTTTGTCGCCGGAGATCTGACATCGGGGCGCCTGGTGCGGATTTCCGAGCGGTCGTTGCGGGCGGGGCCGGACTATTACCTTGTGCGGAAGCGCTCCGCTGCAGCCAGATCGGCAGCCGATGCGGTCTGGCTCTGGTGCATCGACAATCTGCGTGCCGGATGATCTTTCCGGGCGGCTGACGATCCGGCGCGGCGCGGGCGTCCGGGATTGCCGGATGGTGGCCTGAAAAGCGGTTGCCATCGCCGCCTGCCCGGCCAACTCTGGCCTTTGGCAAAGGGAGAGGCACATGGCAGCGGAATCGGCAGGCGTTGATCTGGTCTCGGTGGTGACGCTGCTGGGCGCGGCGGTCGTCGCGGTGCCGGTGTTCAAGCGGATCGGGCTGGGGTCGGTGCTGGGCTACCTGGCCGCCGGGCTGGTGATCGGGCCATTCGGGCTGCGGCTCTTCTCGGACCCGATGGCGATCCTGCATGTCGCCGAGCTGGGCGTGGTGATGTTCCTGTTCGTCATCGGGTTGGAGATGGAGCCGTCGAAGCTTTGGGCGATGCGGCGGGACATCTTCGGCATCGGGCTGATGCAGGTGGTTCTGTGCATTGCCCTGCTGCCGTTGGTGGGCGTGGCGCTGGGCTATCCCTATGCGGGCTCGCTGATCGCCGGGGCCGGGTTCACCCTGACCTCTACCGCGATCGTGATGCAGATGTTGCAGGAGCGGGGCGACATTTCGGCGCCGAAGGGGCAGCGGATCGTGTCGATCCTGCTCTTGGAGGACCTGGCCATCGTGCCCCTGCTGGCGCTGGTGGCGTTCCTGGCGCCGGGGGGCGAGGATGTGACACTGGTCGACCGGGTGATCGGGATCGGGATCGGCCTCGGGGCGATTGCGGCGCTGGTGGTGGCGGGGATGTACCTCTTGAACCCGATGTTCCGGCTGCTCGCGGCCTCGCGGGCGCGGGAGGTGATGACGGCGGCGGCGCTGCTTGTGGTCCTGGGTTCTGCGCTCTGGTTGCAACTGGGCGGGCTGTCGACGGCGATGGGGGCGTTCCTGGCCGGGGTGCTTCTGTCGGAATCGAGCTTCCGGCACCAGCTGGAGGCGGATGTGGAGCCGTTCCGCGGCATCCTTCTGGGCCTGTTCTTCGTGGCGGTCGGCATGGCGCTGGACCTGAAGGTCATCGCCGGAAACTGGCAGCTGGTCGCGGTCAGCGTGGTGGCGCTGATGGTGCTGAAGGCGGCGATCATCTATGTCGTGGCGCGCTGGAAATCGAAGGTGGGCCGGGCCGAGGCGCTGGAGCGGACGGTGCTGATGGCGCAGGGCGGCGAGTTCGCGTTTGTGCTCTATTCCTCGGCGCTGACCTTCGGGCTGCTCGGGCCGCGCGAGACTGCGCTTCTGAACGCCATCGTCATCATCTCGATGGCGCTGACGCCGCTCATGCTGATTTTGCATGACCGGCTGAAGCCCGCCGCCCTGGTATCGACGGAAGGGGTCGAGGCGCCGGACGGGCTGTCGGGGCAGGTGCTGATCATCGGCTTCGGACGGTTCGGGCAGATCGCCTGCCAGCCGCTTCTGGCGCGGAAATGCCAGATCAACATCATCGACGACGACCCCGAGATGATCCGCGCGGCGGAGACCTTCGGCTTCAAGGTCTGGTTCGGCGACGGGACGCGGCTGGACATCCTGAAGGCGGCCGGGGCGGAGACGGCGCGGGCGGTGCTTATCGCGACCGACAAGCAGGAGGTGACGACGCGGATCGCGAAGCTGGTGAAACACGAGTTTCCGAATGCGGTGGTGCTGGCCCGGGCCTGGGACCGGGCGCATGTGCTGGAGCTGATCAAGGAGGGCGTCGACCACCATATGCGCGAGGTGTTCCATTCGGCGCTGGCCTTGGGGGGCGAGGCGCTGGAAGTGCTGGGGGTGGACCCGGACGAGATCGAGGAGGTGGCCGAGGGCATCCGCAGGCGCGATGCCGAACGTCTGGCCCTGCAGACGGCGGGCGACATCTATTCCGGCCGCAGCCTGATCATCGGCAATGCGGAGCACACGGTGCAGACCGCAAGCTAGAGCCGGGCGAGCAACCGGCTCGGCGCGGTGCCGAAGCGCGCGGTGAAGGCTTTGGAGAAATGCGACCTTGTGGCGAAACCGCAGGCGGCAGAGACTTCCGACAGGCTGAGGTCGGTCCCGGACAGGAGGTTCCGGGCGTGGTCGAGCCGCATGTCGAGGTAGAACCGTGCCGGGGCCTGGCCAAGCGCCTTGCGGAAGATGCGTTCGACGTTGCGGCGGGAATAGCCGATGCGGGTGGAAAGCTCCTCCATCGACATGGGGTCTTCGATGTGGCGCTTCATCAGCTCGACCATCGCGGCAAGGCCCGGATTGCGCAGCTGCGCGACTGCGGAAAGCGACGAGCGCTGGCCGGGATCACGCCCGATGGCGACGCGCCTTAGGCACATGTCCAGCACCATGTTGGCAAAGGCCTCACCCTGGTCGCGGGCGATGATGTCGATCATCAGGTCGGTCGCCGCCGCCCCGCCGCCGCAAGTCATGACGCGGTCGTCGATCTCGAACTTGGTTTCCGAGGGGGTGAGGGTCGGGAACATCTCGCGGAAGGCGGGCTGGTTTTCCCAGTGGAGCGTGAAGCGGCGGTTGGTCAGGAGGCCCGCCTTGGCCAGGGCGAAGGGACCGGTGCACAGGCCGCAAATCCGGCCGCCGTGGCGGTGATGGCGCTGCACTGCGGCGACGATGTTGGGGGTGATGGCGATTTCGGGCTGGTTGCCGGCACAGACAACAAGGGTCGTGTCCCGCGACGGGGTGCCAAGGGGGCCGTCGACCTGCACGGTCAGGCCGCAGGAACTGGTGGCGGGCCGACCGTCAGCCGTGGCTGTGCGCCAGGCGTAAAGCGGGCGCTGCGACAGCTGGTTGGCGATGCGAAGCGGTTCCACCGCCGAGGCGAAGGCGAGAAGGGTGAAGGTCGGGCAGATCAGGAAGTCGAAGGCACGGGTGGGTGCATCGACGCGGGCGGGCCGGAAATAGGCCGCACCTGCGGGGATCAGGGGCTGTGTGCTGTCAGCACTCATTGCCGGGGGGCGCCGACGGCGCGACGGTCGGGTTCGGGGGGCGACATCAGGCTTTCGAGCTTGGCCTTGACCTCGTCGGGCCAGAGCATCGAGGTGTGCTTGTCCAGCCAGCTTGCCGCGAGCACCTGTTCCACCGACCAGCGGTGTTCCTCGCTGCAGTGGATGGTATGGCGCAGGCGGACCGAGGACTTGCCGACCTTGAGGATGGTCAGCCGGAAGGTCAGCGTGTCACCGAAGAACGAGGGTTTGGAAAAGTCGCAGGTCAGATGGACGGTGGGGGTGCCCCAGCGCTCGTTCCAGATGATCTCGTGCCAGGGCCAGCCGATATGGGCCCAGAACTCCTCGACCACGCCGTTCAGGATGTTGAGGTAGGCCGGGTAATAGGCGGTGCCCGAGATGTCGCAATCGCCGAAATGCAGCATCCGGTCGGTGGTGAAGCAGACGGTCATTCCCCGTATCCCCTTTTGCGACAGGTCTGCCGCGTTTTGGCATGGGTTGCCGCGTCAGTCCAGCGGGACGGCGGTGGTGTACTTGGTCTGGCGCAGGACAAAGTGCGTGGTGGAGGAGCGGACGACGCCTAGGGCGAGGAGGTCACGCATCAGGAAGCGCTCCAGATCCTCGGGGTCGCGGGCCATGACCTTGATCATGTAGTCGTCGGCTCCGGTGATGGTGGCGCATTCCACGATCCGGTCCTGCGCTCTGGTGAAGTCATCGAGCTTGCGGATCGTGGCTTCGGAATGGTCGATCAGCGAGAGGTGGATATAGGCGAGGACCGGCATGCCCAGCTTGCGGCGATCGAGGAGGGCGACCTCGGCCCGGATCACGCCCGCCTCGCGCAGGGCCCTGACGCGGCGCCAGCAGGGCGAGGGCGACATGCCCGCGATGTCGGCCAGCGCCTGAACCGAGAGCGTGCTGTCACGTTGCAAGGCCGACAGGATCCGGCGGTCGACGTCGTCGAGAGGATATTGGGAACTGGATTGCATGGATGTGCCAAAATTTGGAACTGCATGCCCCAATATTGGTAAACTCGGCCGAGAAAGAAATCAATTTCCCGAGGAATCGCGCAAACTGGAACCATGACCGCTCAGGAGGGCGCCGCCATGCCGACAAGCTATGCCGCAAAACTGCCGGACGCGGCGGGATATATCGACTATTCCGAGGACGAGGATGCCGTCTGGCGCGATCTGGTCGCCCGGCAATGGCCGATGGTGCAGCGTCACGCGGCTGCGCCCTACCTGCGGGGGCTGGATATGCTGGACATGCCGCGGACGCGCGTCCCGCAATGCCCGGACCTGTCGCGGAAGTTGCGGGCGCTGACCGGCTGGCAAGTGGTCCCGGTCCCGGCGCTGATTTCCTTCGGGCGGTTCTTCGCGATGTTGGCGGAGCGGTCGTTCCCGGCGGCCAGCTTCATCCGCAGCCGCAAGGATTTCGACTACATCGAGGAACCGGACATCTTTCACGAGATCTTCGGGCATACGCCGCTATTGACCGACCCGCGCTTTGCCGGGTTTTCGCAGGCCATCGGCCAGGCGGGGTTGCGCTGTTCCAAGGAAGACTATGCCTGGCTGATCCGCCTCTACTGGTTCTCCATCGAGTTCGGGTTGACCATCGAGGACGGGGTGACGAAGACGCTGGGGTCGGGCCTGGCGTCGTCGCCCTCGGAACTGCTGTGGTCGGTGGGGCTGGGTGATGGGCAGCCGGAACTGCGGCCCTTCGACGTGATCGACATCCTGCGCACGCCCTACCGGATCGACATCCACCAGCCGGTCTATTTCGTGATCGAGCGGCTGGATGACCTGTTTGCCGCCGCCGAGCGGGACCTGCTGGCCGATGTGGCGACCGCCCGGAAGCTGGGGCTGCATGCGCCGAAGTATCCGCCGAAGCTGGAGAGCGCGTGATGGAGCGGCTGGGTCCAGAGGCGTGCCGGGCGCGCATGGCGGGCCTGCACGGAGATTGGGCGCTGGGCGAGGGTGCGGGCAGCATCACCCGCAGTTTCGCCTTCAAGGGCTATGCCAAGCCGGTTCAACTTGCGAACCTTCTGGCCTGGTACGCCGAGAAGACCGGGCATCACCCCGACATCGCCTTTGGCTGGGGCTATTGCCGCGTGACTTGGACCACGCATGACGCCGGTGGGTTGACCGAGGCGGATTTCGCGGCGGCGGAGGGGTTCGACCGGCTGGTCGGTTAGGCGCGGTCGTCTTTCGGGCTGCCCATCACGACGAATGTGGTGATGGCGCGGACCTGTGGCAGGGTGCCCAGCACCTCGGTATGCCAGTGCTTGAAGGCGGCAAGGTCGGCGCATTCGATGCGCAGGAGATATTCCACCGTGCCGGTGATGTTGTGGCATTCCCGGACCTCGGGCGCGCGGGAGACGGCGCGTTCGAAGGCCTCTTGCGCGGCCTTGGTGTGGGAGCCGAGGCCGACCGTGACATAGGCCACGAAGCCTACCCCGAGTTTCGCCGGATCAAGGACGGCACGGTAGGACTTGATGACGCCCGCCTTTTCCAGCGCCTGCACCCGGCGCAGGCAGGCCGAGGGGGACAGGCCGACGCGGTCGGCCAGCGCAAGGTTCGGCTGGCGGGCGTCGCGGGTTAGCTCGCGCAATATCCGGTGGTCTATGTCGTCAAGATTGCCCATTTGTTGCGAAGATATTCAAGTTCGCCGCATCTTTGCAATCCTTCGCCTCTGCGGGCGCTGCAGAATTGTGGGCATGACACATGAACTGTTCCTCGCCCTTCTGGGCTTTGCCTTCGTCACCTCAGTCACGCCGGGGCCGAACAACATGATGCTCTTGGCGAGCGGGGTGAACTTCGGCTTTCGCCGGACGGTGCCGCATATGCTGGGGATCAGCCTTGGCCATGCGCTGATGGTGTTCCTGGTGGGGCTGGGTCTGGCCGGGGTGTTCAAGGCTTGGCCTCCGGCGCTTTTGACGCTGAAGGTGGCGTCGGTGGCTTATATGCTGTGGCTCGCCTGGAAGATTGCCAATTCCGGCGCTCCGGGTGAGGGCCGCGCCAAACCGGCACCGATGACCTTCCTGCAGGCCGCCGCCTTCCAGTGGGTGAACCCGAAGGCCTGGGCCATGGCGCTGGGCGCGGTCTCGGCCTACGTGGCGGAGCCTTCGCCTTTGGCCTATGCGGCGGTGGCAGGGGTCTTCGCGCTGGTCAACCTGCCCTCGGTGTCGGTCTGGGCCGGGGCGGGTCAGACCGTCCGGCGCTGGCTGGAGGGGCCGGGGCGGCTTCGCGCCTTCAATTGGGGGATGGCGGGGCTTCTGGTGCTGTCGCTCTGGCCGGTGGTCGTAATGGAAATCTAGGCCGAGAAGAGCCGCACGCTACAGCCGCTTATTGTCGGCTGCCCTGTCACAGTCCAGTTGGGAGCCCGTGGCAAGGGGATTCACATGGCTTGGGCAAAGCGATTCGTGCGGGGCGGGCTGGGTGTCGGCGGGGCGGCGGTGGCGGCTTTGATCGTCTACCTTGGCTATCTTCAGGTCAGCGGCAACTTCCATCAGGTCGTGGCGGATGAGGTCTACCGCTCGGCGCAGGTGTCGAAGGACGACATTGCGGCCTACCGGTCAGGCTATGGTATCCAGAGCATCCTGAACCTGCGTGGAGCCGCACCCGGCGAGGCCTGGTATGACGAGGAGCTTGCTGCCAGCGCGGCGTTGGGTCTGACCCATGCGGATTTCGCGATGAACGCTTCGCAGGAGTTAAGCGCCGCAGATGCCGCGCGTCTGATCGCGCTGATGCGTGCGATGCCGAAGCCCCTTCTGGTGCATTGTCGGCATGGGTCGGACCGGACGGGGCTGGCGATGTCGCTGTACCTGGCCGCGATCAGCGGGGCGGACGAGGAGACGGCAGAGGGGCAGCTGTCGCTGTGGTTCGGTCATTTTGCGGTGCCCGCGCTGTCGGATGCCTGGCCGATGGACCAAAGTTGGGAACAACTGGAGCCGGGGCTGGGATTCGTCGAAAGCTGAGGCCTAGCGCACCCACAAGCCTTCGCGTTTCAACGTATTGCGGAGCGCCTGTTCGCGGCGGGGCAGGTTTGCCCGGTCAAACAGCACCCGGGCCTTGGCGCCTTCGCCCTGAAGCACCATCCGCTTCCACGCGCCCCAGTGGCGCAACACCGAGCGCAGGGCGGCGTCGGCGGCGGTAGCCTCCAGCACCTCGACTGCCCGATCACCGTCACGGGCATAGAGGAGCGGCAAGGTGCGATAGTGGCAGGTCGCCGATCCGTCCAGTGGAGCGAGCTCCGGCCCGGGACGCCCGCCGCCAAAGGAATGGACCACGAGCGGCAGGGTGATCTGGTCGAGCCAGGGGTAAAGCTCCTGGCAGACCAGTTCGGCGGGCGGGTTGTCGCGGATGTCCTTCGCCCAGGCCAGGAAGCGGTTCCCGAAGGCGCGGGGGCTTTCGTGGAAGAACCAGCCCGCGTTGAAGTAAAGGAAGCGCTGCCAGTAGTCTTCGGGGTGGGCCAGGTCGAGCGAGCTTGCAAAGTCGAGATCGAAGCGATCATAGAGCGCTTTCCAGGTCTCGGTCGCCGTGGGGCCGTAAAGTTCGACTTTCGGCCAGGTGTTCTCGCGCCGCATCGAGGCGGAGGGGCGAAGGAAGTCGAAGGGGATGGCCGAGAGCGGGCCGGTGATCAGGGTATCGGTATCCAGAAACAGGAAGGGCGCGTCGGGCAGGGCAGCCAGCGCTTCGATCTTGTTGCCATGCGGGTAGTCCGATCCGAAGGCGCGGGTCTCGAAGGGCAGAAGGGTGACGCCGAGGCCGACGAGCGCCTTTCGTGCCCGGTCGGACATCCGGGGATCCTCGCGCCATTTCGGGCCGGGCTGCGGTTCGGCGATGAAGAGCCTTCCCGTGAAGCCGGGGTCGGAGAGACGCAGCGAGGCCGCGAGAAGGATCGCCTCATGCTCCAGCCGCCCGGCCTGCCCAATGGCGAGGAGGTTGAAGCTCATCTGGGCGTGAAGCGCAGGGACAGGCAGGACATGCCGCCGTCAAGCCTGGCGCATTCGGAATTGCCGATTTCGCGGACAGTGAAGCCAGCGGCGTCAATGGCGTCGAGGGTGCGGGAGAAGCCTGCGGGCATCAGGACAAGATCGTTGAAGCGGATGGTGTTGGCGGCGGCTTCCTCGCCGTCCGCCACGTCGATGACCTTGTAGCCTGCAAAGCAGCCCGAGGCGGAGAGGCGCTTCGTCGACAGAATGGTGTCAGCGTCGAGAAGCGAGCAGTCGGTCTTGAAATGCAGGACGCCGGGGGGTGTGTGAACCTCGCGCACGGCATGGCCCCAGGGCGTGACCAGGCGGGCCAGTTCGGCGATCCCGGCGGCATTGGTGCGGGCCGAGCGGCCGACAAGGATTTCGCGTTCGGTGACAAGGATGTCGCCACCCTCGATGAAGTTGTCCGCGCCGGCGATCGCGACCACATCGCGATACAGCGCGCGCAGGTGCGGCGCCATTTCCGCCGCCTCGCCGAGCCGGGAGGGCGCGCCCGGCCGCAGGATGACCGCACCTTGCGGCAGGCAGAGCGCGGTGTCCTCGACGAAGACCGAGTCCGGGTAGGCGTCAAGCGCCGGGAGCTCGACGACCGTGGCGCCGGTTTCGCGCAGGGTGGCGATGTAGGCGGCGTGATGGGCCTGCATCAGGCCGAGATCGGGGGTGCCGGTGTCGACGGCACGCAGGCCCCGGGTGATCGAGGATGCCGGGCGTCGGGTGATGGCATGGGTGAAATGGGTGGAGAAGGACATGGCGGACCCCGGAAGCTGGCGACTGTGTCGCACCCTCGGGGGGGATGGTGCAAGGGGGTGCGGTCAGCGGGGCTTCAGCCGGTAGCGATCGGGTTCCTCGAAGACGTCGATGGCGCGGGTTCCTGCCTTGATCTTCGCGCCATGTTCCACCCCCGCCGGGATCATGTAGCTGTCGCCGGGGCCGTAGGTCCGGGTCACGCCGCCAATGGTGAATTCGATCTCGCCTTCCAGGACCGAGCCCCACTGCGCTCCGTGCGAATGCATCGGCAGGATCATGTCCTTCTTGAACGAGAAGAAGGCGACGAGGCCCGCGTCGGAACGGATGGCGGAGGTGTGCACGACATCTTCCGGGAAGGGAACTTCGATGCCGGGAAAGCTCAGGATGAAATCGGGGAAGGGCATGGCTCACTCGCTGTCCAGGATGCAGTCGCGCCATCCTAGGGCAGAACCGGGGGCGAGTCCCGACATGCCTGCATCAGCCTGGGGGATGTTCGGCCACGAGCCGCAGGATGTGTCCCATCTTGGCGGCCCACCTGCGGGATTTGCAGCCCAAGTCATTCATCACCATGGAAATGGTGGGCGACCCTGGAATCGAACCAGGCGTGGGTCGCCCCGGGGGAGTTACAGTCCCCTGCCGCACCTTGCAGCTCGTCGCCCGCCGGGGGTTCGTCTACTCGCGGGGGCGGGGGGCGTCAAGGGTTGAACGCGGAAGATTTCGGCTTGCATCGGCAGGCCCGGCTGCCGCACTGTCCGGGCCGGATTTTCGGGGGTTTCCAGATGAGATCGGGCGGACAGAAGCCGGCCTGGGTGGTCGAGAAGGAACGCGGCGAGAAGCGCGATGCGCGCGAGACCGTCTGGCTTTTCGGCCTGCACGCGGTGCGCGATGCGCTGATGAACCCCCGGCGCGAGAAGCTGCGGCTGGTGGTGACGAAGAACGCGCTCGACAAGCTGGAGGCGGCGGTTGCGGCGTCGGGGATGGCGCCGGAGGTGGTGGAGCCGCGCCGCTTCGATGTGCCGATCGACGAAGGCTCGGTCCACCAGGGCGCGGCGGTCGAGGTGAAGCCCTTGAACTGGGGCCGGTTCGCCGATGTCTGTGCGGCGGGCGACGGGCTGCCCCTGGTCGTGCTCCTTGACCGGGTGACGGACCCGCACAACGTGGGGGCGATCCTGCGCTCGGCCGAGGTGTTCGGGGCGCGGGCGGTGATTGCGCCGAAGCATCATTCCGCGCCGGAGACAGGGGCTTTGGCGAAGACCGCCAGCGGTGCGCTGGAGCGGCAGCCCTATCTGAAGGTCACGAACCTGGCCGAGGCGATGGAAACCCTGAAAGACATGGGCTTCACCCTGATCGGCCTGGATGGCGAGGCGCCGGTCACGCTGGACGCAGCGGTGGCGGGGGTGGGCGGACGACCGATCGGGCTGGTCCTGGGCGCGGAAGGGCCGGGCCTGCGGGAGAAGACGCGGGAGACCTGCGATGTACTGGCGCGCATTCCCTTTGCCGGTGCCTTCGGCAGCCTCAACGTCTCGAACGCGGCGGCGGTGTCGCTTTATGCGGCCTCGGCGCAGGTCAAGGCGTGATCACATCTCTGCGACAGGGCTTTAACCGGGGCTTTGGCTTTCTAAATGACAAAGGGAGCACGGGACCGGAACCCCGTACTCTCTTCACTGTCCCTCGTTCCGCGACTGGGCGCCTGAGGATCACCTTGGGCGCCTTTTTCTTTCCGGAGTAGCCATGCCGACCGATACCGAGATCCGCGACATCCTGACATCTGTGAAAACCATTGCGCTGGTCGGCTGGTCGCCGAAGCCCGACCGCCCGAGCCACGGGGTCGCAGCTTTCCTGAAGCGCCGGGGGTATCGGGTGATCCCGGTGAACCCCGGACAGGCCGGGCAGGAGGCGCTGGGGGAGACGGTGGTGGCGAGCCTGGCCGAGGCGGGTCCGGTCGATATGGTCGATATTTTCCGCCGCAGTGAAGAGGCCGGGGCGGTGGTTGACCAGGCGATTGCCGTGGGCGCGAAGGTGGTCTGGATGCAGCTTGGCGTTGTCGACGAGGCGGCGGCCTTGCGGGCGCGGGCGGCGGGGGTGCAGGTGGTGATGAACCGCTGCCCGGCGATCGAAATCCCGCGGCTGGGGCTGTAGCGCGGACCTCTTGAAAGGTCCGGGTCGGAGCCTTTGAAGGCGCTGCCCCGATTTCTTTGAAGAAATCGGGTCAGCGCCCGGCTTTTTCGGCGATCCCCGACGTTCCTTCGCGCCGGTCAAGCTCTGCCAGCACGTCCGCCAGCGCCACATCCCGCGCGGCGAGCATGACGAGGAGATGGTAGAGCACGTCGGCGGCTTCAGACGTGAGGCGGGCACGGTCGCCCTTGACGGCCTCGATGATCGCCTCGACGGCCTCTTCCCCGAACTTTTCGGCGCATTTCTCCGGCCCCTTGGCCAGGAGCTTGGCAGTCCAGGACGTCTCCGGGTCGGCCCC
Source organism: Tabrizicola sp. (assembly GCF_016792905.1). Classification (GTDB taxonomy): domain Bacteria; phylum Pseudomonadota; class Alphaproteobacteria; order Rhodobacterales; family Rhodobacteraceae; genus Tabrizicola. Next base: position 4,143 of record NZ_JAEULP010000078.1, on the reverse strand, counting down.
CTTGCGGGCGGCGATGGTGGCGGCGAGTTTTTCCAGGCTCATGCCCACCTCACGTCAATCGAACGGGGATGCCGGCGGCGGCCATATGGGCCTTGGCCTGGCCGATGGTGAAGGTGCCGAAGTGGAAGATCGAGGCGGCGAGGACGGCGGAGGCATGGCCTTCGGTGATGCCTTCGACCAGGTGGTCGAGCGTGCCGACCCCGCCGGAAGCGATGACGGGGATGTCGACGGCATCGGCGATGGCGCGGGTCAGGGGCAGGTTGAACCCGGCGCGGGTGCCGTCGCGGTCCATCGAGGTCAGCAGGATTTCCCCGGCCCCCTTGGCGGCGACGGTGCGGGCGAAACCGACCGCGTCGATGCCTGTCGCGCGGCGGCCGCCATGGGTGAAGATCTCCCAGCGGCCCGGCTCTACCGTCTTCGCGTCGATGGCGACGACGATGCACTGGCTGCCGAAGCGGTCGGCGGCCTCGGCCACCACATCCGGGCGGGCCACGGCGGCGGAGTTGAAGCTGACCTTGTCGGCGCCCGCCAGAAGCAGTTTGCGGACATCCTCGGGCGTGCGGACCCCGCCGCCGACGGTCAGCGGCATGAAGCACTGTTCGGCGGTGCGGGTCACCAGATCGTACATCGTGGCGCGGTTGTCCTCGGTCGCCATGATGTCGAGGAAGCAGAGCTCGTCCGCCCCGGCGGCGTCGTAGGCTTTCGCGGCCTCCACCGGGTCGCCTGCGTCGATCAGGTCGACGAAGTTGACGCCCTTCACCACGCGACCGTCGGCCACGTCGAGGCAGGGGATGATGCGGGTTTTCAGCATGGCGGCAGAAATGGCCCGGGCGGGGCGGAAAAGCAAGCGGGTTCGAAAGGAGCGGTGTCCACGGTGGACAGAATTGTCGAGCTTTTGATTTCAATAGGTTGCCAGCGGACGTTAGGCGTTTCTTAACGTCTGGCCCTAGCGTCCGTCGCCATCCGCGCCACCGCCCCGCGCGAGATGAGGATGTGGAAGGGCATCACCAGCCGCAGATAGGCGCGGCCCCAGACATTGTGCGGATGAACCCAGGTCGACATGTAGAGACGCCCCCCGGCCCGGATCAATCCGATGCGGAAGTTCAGGTGCCGGTCGTCGGTGCCGAGGACCAATTCGTGTTCGGACTCGAGGCAGGTGGGGAAGATCGGCGTGTCCGGCGCGCCGGTCTTCAGGCCGAAGGGGCGGACAAGGGTGTTGCGGAGCGCGAGGAGGCCAGCGGCCCAGCGGGGCAGCGCCAACCCCTTTTCGGCGGCTTCGCGCGGGGAGAGGGTGGAGGCGACGGAATAGCAGTCGAGAAAGTCGCCGGGCCGGTGGAGGGTCCAGAGCGCGGAAGCGGGGGGCAAGGTGTCGGTGCGGATCATGCGGGAAGGGTGACGCAAAGTGCGGGGTATGGGAAGGGCGCGTTCGGTCGCGGGTTTTGGGTGGCGCAGCGGTGCCCTCTCCCCCATCCCCTCCCCACAGAGGGGGAAGGGAGGCGCTTGGCGGTGGCGGCGCGCCTCGGCGGGAAGGTATTGCCCTTCTGACGATTGCCATGCTTCGGGCTTGTCGCGCAGGATGACCGGAGATGGGGGGCCGCGATGCGAGAGACGATCCGCTTCCTGATGCAGGCGCTGGCCCTGGGCATGGCGGGATATTGGGCGTCGGAGGCGCTGTTCTGGGGGTTTCCGCCGGTGCCGGGCGATCCGGTGACGCTGGCGGTCACGGTGCTGGTCTATGCGACCGTCTTTGCGGCGGTGCTGGCGGCGGCGCAGGTGACAAGGGCCTCGGGGTTGCCGGGGCTCGTGCTTTGCGGCGCGCTTTTCGGATTCCTGATCGAAGGCGTGGTGGTCGACACGATGATGTGGGGGGTGCCGGTGACGCTGGTCTGGGTGCCGCTGGCCTGGCACATGCCGCTGACGGTGCTGGCGGCCATCGCGGCGCTGCGGCTGGGCGGGCGAGGGCTGTGGCTGGCGGTGCCCGCGCTGGTGGTCGCGGGGGCGGTGAACGCGGGGTATTTTCCCACGGTGCGGTCGGACTTGCCGGGACTGGGGGCGGTGCTGGCCTATCAGTTGCCGTTCCTTGGGGTCGCCATCGCGGGGCATCTCTGGCTTGACCGGCCGGGACCGCGCGCCGAGGCCCCGCGCTGGCTGGTCTGGGGGCTTGCGCTTGGTACGCTGGGATTGTGGGGGTTGAAGCTGGTCGCCGACCCGCAGCCGAAGCGGCTTTTGGTGCCGGTGATGATCGGGCTGACGCTGTGGGCGATGCGGCGGGGCGGGCGGGCGACGGCAGAGGCGGCGGGGTTCGGCCATGCCGGGGCGAGGGTCTGGTGGTTGGCCTTGCCGACCGTGACCACGGTGCTGGCCGGGCAACTGGTGCGGGGTGGTCCGGGCTTTCCCGGCAACGAATGGCTGGCGATGAGCTATGGGCCGGTCGGGCTGGGGCTGTGGGTCTGGGCGCTGTGGCGGGCGGTCAGGGACGCTCGTCGGTGACTTCGTCCCTCCTCGCGGGGGCGCTTTGCGACGAGAAGCCGAAGGCGAACGAGGAGCGTCCGGTCAGGCCTTGAGGGCGGTGAGCGCCTGCGTCAAGTCAATCGCCCCGTCATAGAGCGCGCGGCCGGAGATCGCGCCCGCGATGACGCCGGTGTCGCGCAGCGCGATGAGGTCTGCCATGCGGCTGACACCGCCGCTGGCGATGACCGGGATGGCGACGGCGCGGGCGAGGGCTTCGGTGGCCTCGATGTTCGGCCCCTGCATCGCGCCGTCGCGGTCGATGTCGGTGTAGATCAGGGCGGCGACTCCTGCGTCCTCGAAACTGCGGGCGAGGTCGGTGACCATCACGTCGGTCTCGGTCGCCCAGCCCTTTGTCGCGACGCGGCCCTTGCGGGCGTCGATGCCGACGGCGACCTTGCCGGGGAAGGCCTTTGCCGCCTCACGCACGAGGGCGGGGTTTTCCACGGCGACGGTGCCGAGGATGACGCGCGACAGGCCCTTTTCCAGCCACATCGCGATTGTGCCCATGTCGCGGATGCCCCCGCCGAGCTGGGCGGGAACATTCACCGCCTTGAGGATCGCTTCCACCGCCGCGCCGTTCACCGGCTGGCCCGCGAAGGCGCCGTTCAGGTCGACGAGATGGAGCCATTCGCAGCCTGCCACCTGGAACTTCAGCGCCTGCGCCGCCGGGTCGTCGCCGAAGACGGTGGCGGCCGCCATCTCGCCGCGGAGAAGCCGGACGCATTGGCCGTCCTTCAGGTCGATGGCGGGGTAGAGGATCATCAGGGCGCTCCGGCTCGGGTCGCCCGGGTCTTTGGCATGGGGCGCGCGGAATGAAAAGACCGGCGCGCGACCCGACGTCACGCTTGATCGGATTCGCGGCTGGGGCAAAGTCGGCCCGAGGAGACTTGCGAGGAGGACGCATGATGAAGGTTTTCGCTTTTGCCGTCGGGCTGGCGATGTTGGCGGGCGCGGCCTGGGCCGACCCGGTGGAGGGGGTCTGGCAGACGAAGAAGGACGACAACGGCAATTTCGGCTATGTGCAGATCAAGCCCTGCGGGCCTGCGTTCTGCGGGGTGCTGATCAAGGCCTTCGACAGCGCGGGCAAGGAAAAGGCCAGCGACAACATCGGCCGCCAGATCGTCTGGGACATGGTGGCCTATCCCGACGGGCTTTACGACGACGGGCAGATCTATTCGCCGGACCGCGACAAGACCTACAACGGCGACATGACGCTGTCGGGCGACAGCCTGAAGGTAAGGGGCTGCGTGCTGGGCATCTGCCGCGACGGCGGCACCTGGAAGCGGGTGAAGTAAGACGCAGATTCCGGGTCGCCTTTCGCCGTGCGCCGGGGCAGGGTCGCGCGGGCAGGAGGCGACCGATGCGCGGCAGTGACTGGCTATTGCTCTGGACCCTGTCCCTGCTCTGGGGCGGGTCGTTTCTGTTCAACGAACTGGCCCTCGCGGGCCTGCCGCCGCTGACGGTGGTCTGGGGCCGGGTCGGCCTTGCGGCGCTGATCCTGTGGGGCGTGGTGCGCGCGACGGGGGCGGCGCTGCCGCCTCGCAGAGTGTGGCCCGCGCTCCTGATGATGGGCTGTCTCAACAACGCGGTGCCCTTCACGCTGTTCGTGCTGGCGCAGGGGCAGATCACCGG
>NZ_JAEULP010000059.1 GCF_016792905.1 Tabrizicola sp. | reverse complement strand
GGCCGCCCCTCGTCATAGGCGTATTCCAGGAGTGCGGCAAAGATGTCGAACCCCTGCCGCGCAACCTCCGCCAGCAGATCATCCCGCCCCGCAAAGTGCCGGTAGACGGCCGCCGGGGTCACATCCGCCGCCTTCGCCGCCTCGGACAGGGTGAAGCCCTGCGGCCCCTTCTCGGCGATCAGCTCCAGCGCCGCCTCGACCAGCGCCTGCCGCAGGTTGCCGTGGTGATAGCCCCGCTTCATCAGTCTTTCGGACGCAACTTCGGCCCGCCGCAGATCTTGTCGTCGACCTTGCCGATGGCGGCCTTGTCCTTCCCCGCGTAGTCCACCGCCGACAGGATGGTCTGGATCGCCGCGATCCGGGCGCGCTTCTTGTCGTCGGACAGGATCACTGTCCAGGGTGCGTGGCGGAAGTTCGTCTTTTGCATCGTCTCGTCGATGGCCTTGCAGTAGTCGTCCCATTTTGCCAGGCCGTCGACGTCGATCTGGCTGAGCTTCCATTGCTTCAACAGGTCCCCCTCGCGGTCGAGGAAGCGCTTCAGTTGCTCGGCCCGGCCCACCTCCAGCCAGATTTTCAGGAAGACGATCCCCTCGTCGGCGATCATCTGCTCGAACTCGGGCAACTGGCGGAAGAACTTCTCCCGTTCCTCGGGTTTGCAGAAGCCGAAGACATGCTCGATCATCGCGCGGTTGTACCAGCTGCGGTCATAGAGCGCGATCTCGCCCATGGCGGGGAACCAGTCGACATAGCGCTGGAAGTACCACTGGTGGCTCTCCCGCTCGCTGGGCTTCGGCAGCGCCACGACATAGGCCTGCCGCGGGTTCATGTTCTCGGTCACCGCCTTGATCGTGCCGCCCTTGCCCGCGGCATCGCGGCCCTCGAAGATCACCAGCAGCCGCTTGCCGGTCGCCTTGATCCCGGCCTGCATCTTGGCCAGCTCGATCTGCAGGGCCTCCATCTGGCGGTCGTAGTCCTTGCCCCTGATCTCCTCCCGGTAAGGATAGGAGGCAGTCATGATCTCGTCCTTGCCCGCCTTCTCGATGGCCTTGCGCACCTCTTTCGGCGCGCCTTCGCGGAAGTAGCGGCTGATCGCGCCGTCGAATGGTAGGGTCATCATGGCCTCCCCGATTTCTCCGTCAGTATGGCGAACGGCAGGCGAAGCGCAATCTGGCGTCAGCGGCCGATCTCGTTCAGGTCATAGGGCGTGGACTGGTAGATCTCGTTGATCCAGTTGCCATAGAGCAGGTGGGCGTGGCTGCGCCAGCGGTTCAGCGGTGGCTTGGCCGGGTTGTCGTCCGGGTAATAGTTCAGCGGCACGTTGATCGGGGTGCCGTTGCCGACGTCGCGGTCATATTCCTGTTTCAGCGTGTCGCTGTCGTATTCGAAATGGTTGAAGATGTAGAGCGCGCGGTGGGCGGCATCCTCGACCAGGCAGGGGCCGACCTCATCGCTGCCGAGAAGGATCTTCAGGCCGGAGGCCGCGTCGATCTCGGCCTCTTTCATCTCGGTCCAGCGCGACACGGGTATGACGAAATCATCCGAGAATCCGCGCAGGTAGGGCGAGGTGGGGGCGAGGTTCTGGTGGCGGAAGCAGCCAAAGGCCTTGTGGTCCAGCATGTGCTTTGCGACGCCGTGGAAATGGTTGATCATCGCCATCCCTCCCCAGCAGACGCCGAAGGTCGACTGCACGTTGGTCTGGGTCCAGTCCATCACCTCGCAAAGCTCGTCCCAGTAGGTGACTTCTTCGAAGGCAAGGTGCTCGATGGGCGCGCCGGTGATGATCAACCCGTCGAACTTCTCGTCCTTCACCTCCTGAAACGGACGGTAGAAGGTCGCCATGTGCTCGGCGGCGGTGTTCTTGGTCGTGTGTTCCGACATGCGGATCAGGTGCAGGTCGATCTGCAGGGGTGTGGCCCCGATCAGCCGGGCGAACTGGTTTTCCGTCTGGATCTTCTTCGGCATCAGGTTGAGGAGGCCGATCCGCAGGGGCCGGATGTCCTGATGCGCGGCGCGGTCGGGGGACATGACCATGACGCCCTCGGACCGCAGCACGTCATAGGCGGGCAGGGTTTCGGGGAGCGTGATCGGCATGGTCGGGGTCCTTGAGGCCGGAGGGCCAAGAGCTATTGGTTTCGTGTCAGGGTTGCAAGGTCAGGCGCGGTCGATGGCGCGGGCCATGAGGGCATCGAAGTCATGCGCGCTGCCGACTTCGCTGACCTCCTCGGCCGTGACCGTCACCCCCCAGCGCGCCATGGCGGCATAGCGGGGCTGGCGGTGGGCGAGCGCGCGGGCATAGGTCCAGCGAACGAAATGGTCAGGATCGCAGGTTTCCTCGCTCACGGAATGGGTTGCGCGGTAGTCTTCCCACATCGCATGAAGAAAGGAGGGTTGGTAATACATCGGCTTCGGCGCGCGGTCGAAGCGCCTGACCAGTTCCGCCGTATGGGCATCCGACCCCTTGATCCAGACAAGGAGCAGCGTGTCGGCCAGCTGACGCATCACCGGGTCGTCGGGGTTCTCGGGCTCCACCACCTCGCAGATCGAGCCGGAGGTGTCGCAGACGAAATTGGGGTAGCCGTACAGGTCTTCCGCCCGCTCCATGAACCGAGCGGTGTCGATCGTGGCGGCCACTTCGGCGACGCGGTGCTGGTCCTGCCGCTTCATGTATTCGGCGAAAGGCACGCCGCCCCTTGCCGGGTCGCCGGGCTTGCCGAGATAGGTCGAGAGGGGGGCGAGATTGTCGAAGGTGATGTTCGAGGCGATGTAGACCGAGTCGGTCATCAGCAGATCGCGCAGGAGCGGAACCTTCATCGCCTCGCGCTTGAAGTTGTCGGCGATGAATTCGCCCATGTAGCGGGTGCCGATCCGGTAGTCGACCGAGTAGTGGAACCAGTCGCCATGGTCGCGCAAAAGGTTCGACAGGTAGGTCTTGCCGAGGCCGGACATGCCGAACAGCATGATCCGCTTGCGTGGGGCCTTCAGGTAGTCAGCGCCGGAACGGTAGATCATCGTGTCACCTCTGGTGGCCCCTGATAGCCGCAGGCCACGGCCTTCACAATGAAGAACCCCGCCCGGTTCAGGGGCGGGGTTCGCGATCCGCAGGGTGGCGGGAGGATCAGAACGTGTAGCCGATCTTGATCCCGACGCCGACGCCCGAGTTGCCGGAGAAGACGCCGCTGATCGGCGGGTTGGTGGTCGCGTCGCCGATGTCGACATAGCGGATGCCGCCGGTGATCTTCATGTTGTCCATCGTGTAGGTCGCGGCAAGGCCGACGCTCTTCATCCCGTCGGACGGGCCGAGGTTGCCGGTGGTCTCGCCATCGGATTTCTCGTAGCCGATCGTCACAGCGCCCGACCAGTTTTCGTTGAAGCGCCGACCGATGCCGAGGTTGTAGGTCACGCGGTCGCTGGCGTAGTCGACAAGGGGATTGGCCGGGAAGTTCGGCGGCGAAATGTTGAACTCCGTCCAGTCCACCCAGCGGATCGAGCCGAACAGCAGCGTGTCCTTTGCAATGCCGGTCTGGAACTCAAGGTTGATGGACTGTGGGATTTCGGTGTCGAACGTGCCCGGCACGACGCCCAATTCCGTCGATTCAAGCGAATGGGTGATTGCTGAATTGTACGTCAGAGCGACGCGAGCGGCGATTTCGGGCTTTTCCCACGCCACGCCAACGAGATAGCCAAGCTCGCTGTCATGGTTGGTCTCCATCGTGTACCCGCCGGTCAGCGCGACTTCCCCATGCACCGTTTCGTAGCGCAGGCCGCCATAGACCGAGACGTTGTTCTCGAACCCGTACTTCAGCAACGCAGTGATGGCGCTGGAAGTCAGCGTAGCCGTGGACCCGCCGAGCGGATAGCCGGTGCCGGCCGGATAGTTCACGTTGGCGCCGATCGGCTGGTCGAGGATAAACGCCAGCGCCATCCGGTCGCCGATGTCCATCTTGTAGCCAAGGCTCCAGGAATTGTAGTCGCCCGCCATGTCGCCCGAGCTGACCGCGCCGCCGCCAACCGTGCCGCTGACGTCCGGTGCAAAGCGTCCGAAGCTCAGTTCGGCATAGCGGCCCTGTTCGAAGAGGATCGCCACCGACTGGGTGGAACGCTCCACCCCGCCCGCATGAGCGACCGTCGTGGCGGCAACCATGGCCGTCGTGGCCAGCATGAACCTTTTCATTGTCTCATCCCTGAACATGAACTCCCTCCTCCGGGAATTCCCCCTGCAAATGAGGCTAGGCCCAGTGGTTGACTCGGTCAATCAATGACGCCACGTCACGGATTCGTGACCCTGCGGCCCTGTGGCGCAGATGCGCCACCCCGAAGCGTGATCCAGATGCCGAGGAAGATCAGCGCCGCCCCGGCGAAGAGCGAGGGCTGGATCGGTTCCTTGTAGAACATGGCACCCACGACGGCGATGATCGGCAGGCGGGCGAAGTCGACGGGGACGACGGTGCTGGCGGGGGCGAGCGACAGGGCTTTCGTCAGCGAGAAATGCGCGGTGATGCCGGAGATGCCGATCAGCACCAGCCAGGGCAGGGTGGAAAGCGTGGGCAGGGTCACGGTGCCGAAGAGGGTCATGGCGAGGGTGCCGAAGACCGCCTGCATCAGCGTCAGCCAGAACAGGATAGACAGGATCGGCTCGCCCTTGGTGAGAAGCTTGGTCATCAGGTTGGTCGAGGCGAAGAAGAAGGCGGCCCCAGCGGCGGCGAGGACGCCGGGCTCGACATGGCCGAAATCGGGGCGGGCGACGATCAGGACGCCCGCGAAACCAAGGGCGGCGGCAACAAGCTTGCGGCGGGTGAGTGTCTCGCCAAGGACGAGAGGCGAGAGCAGGATCACCCAGATCGGCGAGGTGAACTCCAGCGCGAAGACCTGCGCCAGCGGGATCATGGTGATCGCCCAGAACCACAGCGACTGGCCGGTAAAGTGGAAGACGTTGCGGACCAGGTGGCTCGGGAGCCGGTCGGTGCGGATGTCGGTCAGACGCCCGAGGGCTGCGGCAATTCCAACGACCAGCACCCAGCCGATCATCGAGCGGTAGGCCAGGATCTCGAAGGTGTCATGGACGCCCTTGATCTGCCTTGTCGCGATGGCCATCGCGGTGAAGGCGGCAATGGCTCCGGTCATCCAGAGTGCGGCGGCAAGGGTGCGGTGCGGTGTTGACATGGTGCGACCCTTGCCGGGCGGGCCGCGAATGTCCAGAGCTTGACTTCGGGCAAGGCGGGCAGGGCAGTGGCCTGTCATCAGGGATCGAGGCAGGAGGTGCGGGATGGATGTCTATGTGCTGGCGCGGGTGATCCATGTCCTGGCGGTCGTCCACTGGATCGGCGGGGTGGCGATGGTGACGCTGGTGATCCTGCCGCAGATGCAGGCCCTGCCGGCGGCAGATCGGATCGCGACCTTCGAGCGGCTGGAGGGCCGCTTTGGCGGGCAGGCGAAGCTGTCGACCCTGGCGGCCGGGCTCTCGGGCCTTTGGATGCTGTGGCTCACCGACGGCTGGGGCCTGTTCCTCGAACCGGCCTACTGGTGGTTGCACCTGATGGTCGCGGTCTGGGCGATCTTCACCCTGGTCCTCTTCGTGCTGGAGCCGCTCGTCCTGCACCGCTGGTTCCACGCCCGCGCCACCCGCGACCCCGAGGGCACTTTCGCGCTGGTCCTGCGGCTGCACCGGGTGCTCCTGGCGCTGTCCGCGCTCGCCGTCGCGGGCGCGGTCCAGGGCGCGCATGGCGGGCTGTGGTAGACGGTGGTCCGCAGCTTCGCAGGGCTGAACAGGCGGCCTTTCGCGCGTGCGGTTGCCGTGGGGCTCGTTGCGGGCTATTTCCTGCGGGGAAATCGCCTGAAAGGAGCCACCATGAGCCTCGACCAGCCCGCCGGGCGCCAGCCTGACCATCCGGTTGCCCCGCAGTTTCCAGGCCGCTGGTCGCCCCGGTCCTTCACCGACCGGGCGCTGAGCGAGGCCGAGGTGATGTCGCTCCTGGAAGCCGCCCGCTGGGCGCCCTCGGCCTCGAACCACCAGCCCTGGCGGCTGGTCTGGGCGCTGCGCGGCGAGGCCGCGTTCGAGGCGATCTTTGCCTGCCTGACCGGGAACAACCCGCTCTGGGCGGGGAAGGCGGCGGTGCTGTTCGCGGTTGTCTCGAAGGATACCGTGACCAACCGCGAGGGCGCTGAAGCCAGGAACCGAACCGCCGGGTTTGACACCGGTGCGGCCTGGATGAGCCTTGCGCTGCAGGCCGAGGCGATGGGGCTTGCCGCCCATGCGATGGGCGGGTTCGACGTCGACAGGCTTGCAGCGGCGATCCACCTGCCGGAGGGCCATACCCTGCACTGTGTTGTTGCGGTGGGCGAACAGGGTTCGGCGGACGCCTTGCCGGACGCGCTGCGCGAGCGGGAAAAGCCGAGTGGGCGCAAGCCGTTGGAAGAAATCGCCCGGCGCGGGCGGCTCTAGCTGCCGGACCGCTCCGGCGCGGCAAGGTAATCCCCATCCGCGACCGGACCTTCCCAATCGACAGTGCGACCGTCCTGCGCCGATTGCACCGCGATATGGGTCATCGCCGCATCCGGGGCGGCGCCATGCCAATGGCGTTCCGCGGCAGCAAACCACACCACATCGCCGGGCAGCAGCTCGACGACCGGCCCGCCTTCGGTCTGCGCGCGACCGCAGCCTTCGGTGACGATCAGCAACTGCCCCAGGGGATGCGTGTGCCAGTTGGTCCGCGCGCCGGGCTGGAACGTTACCATCGCCGATCCGGGCCGTCCGGGCGGCTCGGCCCCGATGATCGGCTCCATCCGGATCGTGCCGGTGAACCATTGCTCGTTGCCCGGCACCGGCGGACGGCTGCCCTTGCGGTGAAGCTCCATGACCTACTCCAGTTCGATGGTTCCCGGCGGTTTCGAGGTGCAGTCGTAGAACACGCGATTGACGCCCTTGACCTCGTTGATGATGCGGGTGGCGGTTTCGCCGAGGAAGTCGTGGGTGAAGGGGTAGTAGTCGGCGGTCATGCCGTCGACCGAGGTAACCGCCCGCAGCGCCAGCGCATAGTCGTAGGTCCGCCCGTCGCCCATCACGCCGACGGTCTTCATCGGCAGGATCGCGGCGAAGGCCTGCCAGATATCGTCGTAAAGTCCGTGCTTGCGGATCTGATCGATGTAGACCGCATCTGCCTGGCGCAGGATGTCGAGCTTCTCGCGGGTGATCTCGCCGGGGCAGCGGATGGCAAGGCCGGGGCCGGGGAAGGGGTGGCGGCCGATGAAGCTGGCCGGAAGGCCCAACTCGCGACCCAAGGCGCGGACTTCGTCCTTGAACAACTCGCGCAAGGGTTCGACCAGTTTCAGGCCCATCTTCTCGGGCAGGCCGCCGACGTTGTGGTGGCTCTTGATCGTGACCGAGGGGCCGCCAGAGAAGCTGACGCTTTCGATCACGTCGGGATACAGCGTGCCCTGCGCCAGGAACTTCGCCCCGCCGACCTCGTTCGCATGTTTCTGGAACACGTCGATGAAGAGCCTGCCGATGGTCTTGCGCTTGACCTCGGGGTCGGAGACGCCTTCCAGCGCGCCAAGGAAAAGCGCGCTTTCGTCGGCATGGATCAGCGGCATGTTGTAGTGGTCGCGGAACATGGTGACGACCTGCTCGGCCTCGCCCAGCCGCAGGAGGCCGTGGTCGACGAAGACGCAGGTCAGCTGGTCGCCGATGGCCTCGTGGATCAGGACGGCGGCGACCGAGGAGTCAACGCCCCCGGACAGCCCGCAGATCACCTTGGCATCGCCGACCTGCTCGCGGATCTTGCGGATCGCCTCCTCGCGGTAGGCGCCCATCGTCCAGTCGCCCTTGAAGCCTGCAAGTCGCACGAAATTCTCGTAAAGCTGCGCGCCCTTCGGGGTGTGATGCACCTCGGGATGGAACTGGACGGCGTAGAAATGCCGGGCGGGATCGGCGGTGATGGCGAAGGGGGCGTTGGGCGAGGTGCCGTAGACCTGGAAGCCGGGGGCGATCTTCGACACATGGTCGCCGTGGCTCATCCAGACCTGTTCCTGCGCCTGCGGCCCGGCCTCGGGGGGGAACCAGCCGGCGAGGAAGGGGTGGGTCAGGTCGGTCGGGGTCACGAAGGCCTTGCCGAATTCCGCCGTGCCGTGACCGCCTTCGACATGGCCGCCGAGGCAGTGCATCATCACCTGCTGACCGTAGCAGATCCCCAGGATCGGCACGCCCAGATCAAACACGCCCGCCGGAGGCATCGGCGCGTTCTCCCAGTAGACTGACGCGGGCCCGCCCGAGAAGATCACCGCCTTCGGGGCAAAGGCCTTCAGGAAGCCCTCGTCCACGCGGTTGTAGGGGTGGATTTCGCAGTAGACGTTCAACTCGCGCAGGCGGCGCGCGATCAGCTGCGTCACCTGGGAACCGAAGTCGATGATGAGGAGGCGGTCGTGTGTCTGGCTCATGCGCCCGATTAGGCCGGTGCGGCGCGAAGTGCAAGACGTCGCGCGCGGGAGCGCATGTCGTTTGCGACGGCGCGTCATGTCGGTTTTGGAAGGCAATGGCCGGTTTCGGGGAGCGGTTTTTGACTGTTTGGTGCCATATGCCTGACAAACCATTCGGAGGCTGACATGAACGAAGTAGCAGGGCGCAGGGCGCGCAGTGGTGGGGGCGCAAGCCGCCGGGCAGAGCGGACCGCGATCAGCTTCGAGACCGCGCGCTACATCGAGCGCAACATCCCGAACTTCGAGATCCTGAACGAGGAAGCGCTGCAGATCATCGAGGCGAATGCCGAGACGGTTCTGGAAGAGATCGGCGTCAACTTCGTCGAGAACCCCGCAGCACTTCAGCGTTGGCGTGATGCCGGGGCCGATGTGCGGGGCGAGCGGGTGCATATCCCGCGCGGTCTCGCGCGCAAGCTGGTCTCCACCGCGCCGAAAACCTTCACCCAGCACGCCCGCAACGCCGAGCGCAATGTCGAGGTCGGCGGCCGCAATCTGGTGCTGGCCCCGGTCTATGGCCCGCCCTTCGTCCGCGACATGGAAGGCGGCCGCCGCTATGCCACGCTGGAGGATTTCCAGAACTTCGTGAAACTGGGCTACATGTCGAAATGGCTGCACCATTCCGGCGGCACGGTCTGCGAGCCGACCGACATTCCGGTGAACAAGCGCCACCTCGACATGCTCTTGGCCCACATGACCCTGTCGGACAAGCCCTACATGGGGTCCGTCACCGAACCCAGCCGCGCGGCGGATTCGGTCGCGATGTCGAAGATCCTGTTCGGCAATGATTTCGTCGACCAGAACACGGTGATGACTTCGCTCATCAACATCAACTCGCCGATGACCTTCGACGGGATCATGATGGGCGCCTTGGAGGTCTATGCGGCGAACAACCAGGCCAGCATCGTCTCGCCCTTCATCGTCGGTGGGGCGATGGCGCCGGTGACCGTGGCAGGCACGCTGACGCAGGTTCTGGCGGAGATTCTGGCGGGGGTGTCCTACAGCCAGCTGGTCCGTCCGGGCTCGCCGGTCATCGCCGGGGCTTTCGTGACCTCGATCGACATGAACTCCGGCGCGCCGACCTTCGGCACGCCGGAGGCCGCGCATATCACCTACGGCGCGGGGCAACTGGTGCGGCGGCTGGGGCTGCCCTATCGGTCCGGCGGGTCGTTCTGCGGCTCGAAGCTCCCGGACGCGCAGGCGGCCTATGAAACCGCGAACAGCCTGAACATGGCGCTTCTGGCGGGTGTAAACTTCATGCTGCACGCCTGCGGCTGGCTGGAAGGCGGGCTGGTGTCGTCTTACGAGAAATTCGTGATGGACGCCGACCAGCTTGGCACGCTGCACCATCTGGCGCAGGGGGTCAGCATCGACACCAACGGCCAGGCGATGGACGCGATCCGCGAGGTCGGCCCCGGCGGCCACTACCTTGGCTGCGCGCACACGCAGGCGAACTTCAAGTCGGCCTTCTGGCGCTCGGACCTTCTGGACTACAAGCCCTTCGAGACCTGGGCAGAGGAAGGCGCGCGCGACACGCAGACGCTGGCGAACGAACGTGTCCGCAAGCAGCTGGCGGATTACCAGGCCCCGGACATGGACCCCGGCACCCGCGAGGCGCTGGAAGCTTTCGTCGCCACCCGCAAGGCCGAGATGCCGGACGCCTTCATCTGAGAAACGGGCACAATTACCGGAAAGGGGCGGTTGCACCGCCCCTTTTTCATTGCCTTGCGGAACCTTAAGCCATGGTCTCGCGACGCAGGAACTGCGCCTCTGCCAGAAGGGCAATCAGCACCTCGATGTGACGCGCGATCGAATAGGTGGCATCGCCCGCGATCCGTGTCGCCTCCAGCCGCGCCTCGACCGAGATCAGCGAGGTCACCGCATCCTCCGGCGAGGCCGCGCTGTCCACATGGCGGCGCAGGTCGCGTTCGCGCCGGTAGTCCCCCAGCCCGAACCGCGCCGCGCGCATCAGAAGCCGGGGGCGGCGCAGGGTGGCAAGCATGGTGCGGCAGTCGGTCATGGGATCCTCCGTTCGTGACGGCAGGCATCCTGCGTCAGTACAACCGTGCGTTGCGTACCATTCGGTTTGACCGCGCGCTGGTTACCAAAGAGTTTAAGAATTTCGTCGAATTCTCTGCGTCGGACGAACTCTTAACAAACACGTAACCAATTCAACCCAAGGTTGTGAAGGTTCAGACTGGACCAATGCAGCCCGGGTGGACAAGGACGGGACGACTGAATTGCCTGAATTGACTGTTGCCAGCCTGCCAGACTGGCTTCCTGCCGCTGTGCGTCACTATCTCGACCATACCGAAGAGGGCACATCGCTCCGGGAGCTGGCGCGGCGCGAAGGCCTGCATGCCTCGACCATCCTGCGGCAGGTGCGCCGGTTCGAGAACCGCCGCGAGGACCCGCTGATGGACGAGGCACTGTCGGCC
>NZ_JAEULP010000029.1 GCF_016792905.1 Tabrizicola sp. | reverse complement strand
GATTTCATCATCTCGTCCATGCTCTCCGGCCCCGGATCGACCACGCTGCCGGTCCATATCTATTCGATGCTGCGCCTTGGCATCACGCCCGAGGTCAACGCGGTGTCCTCGCTGATGGTCGCGGCCTCGGCGCTTGTCGTCATCACCTCTGCCCTCATCGCCCGCAACAAACGCTGAAAGGAAGTCCCATGCGCGCGCTTGCCGTCCTGCTTCTCACCGTCACACCCGCCCTGGCCGAAGGTGATCTGAACATCTACACCTGGGGCGAATACACCCCACCCGACCTGGTGGCGAAGTTCGAGGCCGAGACCGGGACGAGGATCAACATCGACACGTTCGACAGCATGGAGACGATGATCGCCAAGCTGCGGTCCGGTGCCACCGGCTATGACATTCTGGTCGTGGGCGACGCCACGATGCAGGTGCTGATCGCCGAAGGCATGCTGGAAAAGGTCGACGTCTTCGCCATGCCGAACTTCGCCAATGTCGATGAACGCTGGCGCGGGGTCTATTGGGACCCCAAGCGCGAATACTCCGCGCCCTGGGCCTGGGGGTCGACCGGCGTGGTGGTCGATACCGCCGTCGTCAAGGGCGACTACAGCTCGCTGGCGGTCCTCTTCGCGCCCGGCGACGAGGTGAAGGGCCGCATCAACATGCTGCGCGACATGAACGATGTCATCAACATGGCCGAGCGCTATCTGGGCGTCCCGCGCTGCAATGAAAATCCCGAGGACATGAAGCGCGTGCTGGAGCTGCTGGAGACCCAGAAGGACTGGGTCAAAAGCTACGATTCCGAATTCAAGGAGCCGCTGGTTTCGGGCGAAGCCGTCGTCTCGATGGGCTGGAACGGCTATGCGATGCGCGCCCGCGAGGAACGCCCGACGCTGCAATACGTCTACCCCAAGGAAGGCTACACCGGCTGGATGGACAATCTGGCCGTCGCCAAGGGCGCGCCGAACCTCGACAATGCCAAGGCTTTCCTCAACTTCATGATGGCACCGGAAAACGCGGCGATGGTCACGACCTATGCCCGCTATGGCAACGGGATCAAAGGGTCCGAAGCCTTCATCGACCCGGCCCTTGCCAATGCCCCTGAAATCACCCCGCCTGCCGACGCGCCGGCGCCCGAATTTATCCCGACCTGCTCGCCCGAGGCCACGGCCCTGGTGGACAAGGTCTGGACCAAGCTGATGAACTGAAAGGACAATCCATGGCATTCGTGACTGTGGCCGCCACCCAGATGGCCTGTTCCTGGGATCTGGACGAGAACATCCAGAAGGCCGAGGAACAGGTGACGGCGGCGGCCGAGGACGGGGCGCAGGTCATCCTGTTGCAGGAACTGTTCCAGACCCCCTATTTCTGCATCGAGAAGGACAGCGGCTTTCAGCAATATGCCAAGCCGCTGGCCGCCGACCGCGCCGTGCAGCATTTCGCGGTCTTGGCACGCAAGCTGGGGGTGGTGCTGCCGATCAGCTACTACGAGGCGGCGGGGAACACCTTCTTCAACTCGCTGGCGATGATCGACGCGGATGGCACGGTCCTCGGCAGCTACCGCAAGACCCATATCCCGCACGCGACGGGCTATGAGGAGAAATACTACTTCACCCCCGGCGATACCGGCTTCAAGGTCTTCGACACCCGGTTCGCCCGGGTCGGCTGCGGCATCTGCTGGGACCAGTGGTTCCCGGAAACCGCCCGCTCGCTGGCCATTCTGGGGGCCGAGGTACTGCTGTTCCCGACCGCGATCGGGTCGGAACCGGGCCAGCCCGACTTCGACAGCGCGGGGCACTGGCAGCGCACCATGCAGGGTCATGCGGCAGCCAACATGGTGCCGGTCGTCGCGTCGAACCGGGTGGGGCTGGAGAAGGGGCCGAACCTGGAGATGACCTTCTACGGCTCCTCCTTCATCGCGGATCATACCGGCGCGATGCTGGCCGAGGCGAACCGGGTGGATGAGACCTACTTGACGGCAAGGATCGACCTCGACGCCACCCGCGCCTATCGCCAAAGCTGGGGCACCTGGCGCGACCGGCGGCCGGAGGCCTATGGGCTGATCGCCCGCCACGAGGCGGCGTGAAGCGGAACGGGGCGGCGAAAGTCGCCCCTACTGGCACTGGTTCTCGGGTTTACAGGTCAGCCCGAGGTCCGCGATCAGGCCTTCCACATCATCATTGGCCTCGCGGAGTTCAGGGCTGCATAGATAGGCCATGTGGGATTTGAGATAGCTCGCCATGGTTCCGCGCCAGGTCGGCGAGGTGTCGACCATCTGGTCGGCGGTATAAAGCAGGTAATCGGCATAGGCCGAATAGGCGGCCAGGCTTTTGGGATCGGTCAGGGTGCAGTAATCCGCCGTCGCCAGTTCCGGCTTCTGCACGGTCAGGTTCAGGAATTCCCGGTAGATCTCGCGCGCGGTCTGGTCGCGCTGGATCCGGTCGGCCTGCCCCACCTGATAGGGGATCACCACCAGCGCGGTCAAAGCGGCGAAGGCCGTGGCGATGGCGCCTACGGCCTGCAGGGGTTCGGAGTTCCGGATCAGCCAGTCGCGCAAGCCTTACACTTTCGGTTGCTCATGGGTAGCGCAGTGGATGCCGCCCCCCACTTCGCCCACAGTATCGATGTTCAGCATGACGATTTCGCGGCCCGGGTAAAGCGCGCCAAGGATCGCCGCGGCCTCGGAATCGGCTTCCTCGTCGCCGAACTGGGCCGCGATCACGCCGCCATTGCAGACATAGTAATTGACGTAGGACGACACGAAATCCGGGCTGTCGACACGGATGTCCCAGGGTTCGGGCAGGATCACCAGGTCGAGCGTGCGGCCCTCGGCATCGGTGGCCGCAGAGAGGATGTCGTGGGTTTCAAACGCCGCGACCGACCAGGGGTCCTCGGGGTCGATCTCCGCGCCCATCTGGATCAGCACCTGCCCCGGCTTCACGAAACGGGCCAGTGCGTCGATGTGATAGTCGGTGATGTCGGCGCCCTTGATCCCCGGCGCCCAGATCATCTGCTGCGCCCCCATGGTTTCAAGAAGCATCGCCGTGATATCCTCCTTTGACCCCTTGTTGCGGTTGGGGTTGATGAAGGTGCTTTCGTGGGCGATCAGCGTGCCGTGGCCGTCGGTCTCGACGCCGCCAGCCTCGCCCACCAGCCCGGCATCGAAGACGGTCAGGCCCAGCCGTTCGGCCAGCCGCGCGGCAATCCTGCCGTCATTGCCGTGGACCTGCTTGCCGCCCCAGCCGTTGAAGTTGAACTGGGTCACCGCAAGACCACCCTTGCCGTCAACCACGAAGGACGGCCCGGAATCGCGGCACCACAGGTCGTCGGTCGGGATGTCCCACAATTCGACCTGACCCGAGACCCGCTTGCGGATCGCCTTGTGATGCTCGGCGGCAGCCAGCACCACCACGGGTTCGAACCCGGCGATCGTGTTGGCGATCTCGGAGATCGTGCCTTGCAGGTCATGCAGGAAATCGGCGTCGTCATGGACCCTGTGATTGACCGGCCATTGCATGAAGGTCCGCTCGTGTGGATCGGTCTCTTCGGGATACCGGAAACCGGCGGCGCGGGCAGAGGTGGCGGCGAAGGCCCGGCGTGGCAACAGGGAAGCGCCGCCGGCAGCGGCAGCAGACCGGAAAAGGGACCGACGAGTCATCATTCCACAAATCCCCAGGACAGGTGGATCAGCGGGTCGTCAGTGGTGCCGTGGGGTGCGGCACAGAGCGCCGCAAGAAACAGCGTGAACAACTCTGCCGAAGAGGCAAGCCCCAGTTTGGTGTGGATGCGCTTGCGGAACACCTTCACCGTTTCGGGACTGTTGCCCAGCATCCGCGCGATCACCTTCGAGGAATGGCCACGCAGGATCAGCCGGGCCACTTCTGCCTCGCGGTCCGACAGGCAGGAGGTCCCGAAATGCTCCATTGTGGCCGTGACGTGCCGACCCATGGCCCCCGTCACGGCAAAGGCCGCGGGCGGCAGCGCGGTCATGCCGGTTCCTGCTGGGTGATGCAGTGGATGCCGCCGCCGCCAAGGCAGATGTTGGGGATATGCACGCCGCGGATGCGGCAGGTCGGGAACAGGTCCTGAAAGACCTGCCGCGCGACGGAGTCGTTCGGCGTACCGTATTCGGGCATGATCACCCCGCCGTTGACGAAGTAGCAGTTGACATAGGACCGGCAGAACCTGTCGCCGATGACGCAGCTTTCCTCGGCCTCGGGGATCGTCGCCATGCGGATTTCGCGCCCCTTCGCATCGGTTTGGCCACGAAGCGCGTCGATGTTGGCTTGCTTGATGTGGCGCCACGGATCGGCCGGGTCATCCGCGCCCTCGATCAGCACCACGCCGGGGGCCACGAAGACGGCGATGCCATCGACATGGCCATCGGTCTCGGTTTCATCCGCGTTCCCCGGCAGCCAGATCACCTTTTCGCCGCCCAGGGTTTCCAGTAGCTCGCGGGTGACTTCCTCCCGCGTCCAGGACGGGTTGCGGTTCTTGTTCAGGAAACAGGTGTCGGTGGTGATGATCGTACCCTCGCCATCGACCGTCACCCCGCCGCCTTCAGCCAGCAGCGGCGACTTGAACACCGGCATCCTTTCGCGCGCCGCCACCGCCGCACCAAAGGCTGCGTCCTTGTCGAAAGGCGCATATTTGTGCCCCCAGGCCGAGAAGGTGAACAGGCTCGCCGCCTTGCCGCCCTTGCCATCCACCACGAAATTCGGTCCGGCATCGCGTGCCCAGCTGTCGTCCAGCGGCACTTCGAAAAGCTCGATCCCGTTGCCCAGCATCGCCCGCGCCTCGGCGGCGTCTTCCGGGCAGACCGCCATGCACAAGGGTTCGAACTCGGCGATCGCCCGCGCCACCTTCACATAGTCCCGCTTGGTGGCCGACATGTCCGGCCAGACCTCGGCGCGGGTCGGCCACATCATCCAGGTCCGCTTGTGAGGAGCATATTCGGCGGGCATCCGGTAGCCAAGCGATCTGGGGCTGGCGGCGAAGCGGGCGGGGTCGTGGCGGGTCATCCTATCCTCCGTAGCTTGGATCGGGTGGCAGGGTATGATAAGAAATACTGGGGTCAAAGCGCCGATTTCTGATCCTTTCAATCGAAAGCTCTCATGAATACCTATCGCAACCTTCCACCACTCAGCACCCTTATCGGCTTTGAAGCCGCCGCACGGCTGCAAAGCTTTTCGCGTGCGGCGGAAGAGATGAACATCACCCAGTCTGCGATCAGCCATCAGGTGCGGGTGCTGGAAGACCACCTTGGCCAGCCGCTCTTTCGCCGGATCGGACGCCGGATCGAGCTGGTAGACGCGGGCCGTGATTTCCTGATCACGGTCCATGCGGCACTGGAAGAGCTGCGCCACGGCGTCCGCCGCCTGAACGCCTACTCCAAGCCGGGATCGGTGATCATCCTGATGCCCGCCGCGCTGGCCTCGGGCTGGTTCCTGCCGCGCCTTGCGGATCTGCGTGCAGCCCATCCCTGGGTTGACCCCTGGGTGCATACCAGTGACGACACCCATGTCCCGGAGGAAGCCGAGATCGATATCGTCCTCGGTCCACGACCCTGGGCCGATGCTGGCGCACGATCAGTCCTGCTGGCAAGTGACCGGCTGATGCCGCTCTGCGCCCCAGGCCTGGCCGCAAGCCTGCCCGATCTGCCTGACAGCGCCCGGCTGGACGAGGCTCCGCTTCTGCACGATGAAACGCTGAACGACTGGCAGTCGTGGTTCGCGCAGGTCGGCTCGACCCGGTCGGAGCTTTCCCGCGGCTTCAACTTTTCCGACACCGGTCAGATGTTGCAGGCGGCAATGCTTGGGTACGGGATCTGCCTTGCCTCGGCGCGCCAGGCCGAGCATGCCTTGAGGGAAGGAAAACTGGTCCATGCCGCACGACCGTCGCTTGATCGGTCAATCCCGCTCTACATGTCCTGTTGGACGCGGAATTTTTCCCGCCCGCCTGTCGCCGCCCTGTGGCACTGGATAAGCGCGCAAATTCAAGCGGAACACGCTCCCGTCTCTGCGTGACGGCGGAAAGCCAGCCGGAGTGCGGCACGACATTCACCTTGCAGCTTCCCCTTGTCCGCGGATCGGTGCTGCGCCCGATCTGCCACCCCTGAAGGTGCTGGTGGTCGAGGATCACCCCGTCAACCAGGATGGCGCGCGGGGCGTCCTCGCGGGTGATTTCCAGCCCGTCCTTGCCGGGCAGGTTGATAGCGACGATCAGGAGGCCGGGATTGGCACCTTTTCCACCGCATCTGCGCCCGCACAGGCCGTCAGCCGGTAGCCGGAGCTTTCCAGATACCCCGCCAGGCCTGGCGAATCCGTCGAGTTCCCGGCCTGGGAAGAAGGTTGCGCCACCGATGCCGCCAAGGGGCCGCTGCCGGACAAGACCTTCGACTGCGGCAACCCGGCCAAGGGCCATCTGAAGATCGCCGAGATGGCCAAGCTTGTCGACATCGATGGCATGAGCCCGAGGTGCCGCCTCCGAATGGCTGAAGGCGAACGAGGCGCACGGGAAGCCCTGGACGGAGTGATCTCCGGCGTCACCAGCGGGTGACGGTTCCCCCTGGTCATACGGGGCCTTCGCGCCCGGGCGGCTCTTTCCGATCACGAGGCTGCCTTGACCCCGAGCGACGTGGCGATGTCGTGCGGGATTGTCTGGAAGGTATTCGGCGACCATCCCGAACGCTTGCGCCTTTCTTCGGCGACGACGATGGAGGACTTGCGCGCCACCAGTCACATCGCTGCCGTCCGGGACGTATCGCTCGACATCCGGCGCGGCGAGATGCTGGTGGTCATGGGGCTGTCGGGGTCGGGCAAGTCGACCCTGGTCCGCTGCCTGGCGCGGCTGCTCGACATCAAGGCCTTCCCGCTGGAAATGCGCGGCCAGGATCGCGCTGCGCGCATCGCCCGGGCGCGGGAGGTGCTGGAGCTTGTCGGGCTTCTTGACCGCAAGGCGGCGCTCGACCTTCTGCTTGGGCCTGCGGCATGATGGCGGCGGCGCTATCTGCCGGGACCTTCGTCTGGATCGCCGTCATGGGCCAGTGGAAATGGGCGATGGAGACGCTGTCGGTCATCGTCGTGGCCGCCCCCTTTCCGTTGCCCCGGGCCTCGCTCTCGTCACGCTCGCCTGGCGCTCGCGCCTTGGCGAACGCATCCTGAACCCGATCCTGAACATCGCGCAGTCGCTGCCGCATTTCGCCTATTTGATCCCGGTCGTGGTCTTCATCGGCGTCGGCTCCAAGACGGGCGCCGTCGTGACGCTGATCTTCTCGGTTCCGCCAGTGATCTGCATGACGCTTCTGGGCCTGCGCAACATTCCGCCCGAGATGGTGGAATCGGCGCAGATGTCGGGGGCAGGCCCGGCGCCGCCGCTCTGGCATGTGAAGCTGCCCCTGGCCGTGCCGACGCTGGTCGTGGGGGCCAACCAGTCGATCATGTTCTCGTTGTTCATGGTCATCGTCGCAGCCTTCGTCGGCACCCGGGACCTCGGCCAGGAAATGCAGCGCGCGCTGTCTTCGACGGATGTCGGAAAGGGGTTGGTGCTGGGTCTGGCGGTGGCCTTCATGGGGCCTATTGCCGACCACTTGCTCACCAGGATGGCAAGAGGTCAGAACCGCGACCGCAACCCAGGTTGACGCATGCGCGGCTGCGGTCGCAGGTTCGCGACCCTGCGCGAGCTGCTCGGGGCGCGAAACGGAAAAGCGTTACCGCATTTATCGCGAAGAGCGGCCGACGGTCTAGAGACGCGGCGGTCGCAAGCGGGCGCTTGGGATCCGTGCGCCGATGGCGATCCTTCAGGGGTGGACCAGCGCTGGTCGCTCGGCTCCGTCTCCGGCAGCCGGGCCTGGGGCCGACGGTTCCGCATGCTGTGCGACATCGACGACGTCAGCCGATTTGCGCGACCGGGCCGCTCTCAGACAGAAACCTCGGCCCGCAGGGTGGCCTTGTCGAAGCTGTCCTTCGTGCCATGCGCAGACACGGCGCCGCGCCGGAAGACATAGACCTGATCGGCAAGACCGTGGGCGAAGTCGAAATATTGTTCAACCAGCACGATTGCCATTCCGCCCTCACTCTTGAGCCAGGCAATCACCCGGCCGATCTGCTGGATGATGCTAGGCTGGATGCCTTCGGTCGGTTCGTCCAGCAGCAGGACCTTGGGCTTCATGATCATCGCCCGGGCGATGGCAAGCTGCTGCTGCTGCCCGCCCGACAGGTCGCCCCCGCGACGGTTGGTCATGTCCTTCAGGACCGGGAACAGGTCGTAGATGCCGTCCGGCACCCTGCGCTGCGACTTCGGAAGCAGGGAAAAGCCCGTCTCAAGGTTCTCGCGCACGGTCAGGAGCGGAAAGATCATCCGCCCCTGCGGCACCACTGCCAGCCCGCGCCGCGCCATGTCCTGCGCGGGCAGGCGGCCCAGGCTCTCGCCGTCGAGCGTGACCGTCCCGCCCGACCGGGGATGCGTGCCCGCCAGCGCCTTCAGGAAACTGGTCTTGCCCACGCCGTTCGTTCCCATGATGACGGTGACCTCTCCCGCCTTCGCCTCGAATTCAATGCCATGCAGGATCTGCGATCCGCCGTAGTGCAGCGTCAGGCCTTCCGTCCTCAGCATCATCCGCGCCCCAGATAGACGTCGATCACCGACTGGTTCCTGGTGACATGGTCGAGGCTGCCTTCGGCCAGCACAGCGCCTTCGTGCAGCACCGTGACCTTGCAGCTCAGGCGGCGGACAAAGTCCATGTCGTGTTCCACCACGACAACGGCCCGGGTCTTCGCAATCTCGACCAGCAGCTCAGTCGTCTTTTCCCGTTCTGCCAGCGTCATCCCGGCCGCCGGTTCGTCGACCAGCAGCAGGCGGGGCTCCTGCGCCAGGAGCATCGCGATTTCCAGCCATTGCTTCTGCCCGTGGCTGAGGATGCCGGCCTTTTTCGTCAGGCTGTCGCCAAGGCCGACCTGCCCGGCAAGCTCCGCGACCCGCGCCTCGTCCGCGGCCGACTTGCGCCAGCGCAGCACCGCGAGGGGGCCACGCCCGGCCTTCAGGGCAAGCGTCAGGTTTTCCTGCACGGTCTGGTCCTCGAACACCGTGGGGCGCTGGAACTTGCGTCCGATCCCGGCGCGGGCAATCTGTGCCTCGGAGAGTTTCAGCAGCGATACGGGGCGTTCGCCGAAAGTCACCGACCCGCTGTCGGGCCTCGTCTTGCCGGTGACGATGTCCATGAACGTGCTTTTCCCCGCCCCGTTCGGTCCGATGATCGCGCGCAGCTCCGCCGCCCCGATGGCGAAGGTCAGGTTGTTGATCGCGCGGAAGCCGTCGAAGCTGACCGTTACGCCGGAAACCTCCAGAAGCGCGCTCATGCCTCGGCCTCCCTCTCCCGCAGCGATCCGTCATCAGGGCCGAGCGGCGCGCCCTTGCGATCGGGAGGGTGCGATCCGGTGAAGTGGTCGAACAATCCGCCGATGCCCTTTGGAGCGAACAGCGTCACGCCGACGAAGGTGAGGCCCAGCAGCACCTGCCACCAGTCGACCCAGTTGATCGTGGCGAAGCCGAGGGGAATGGACGGCACCCGCCCGCCGGTGAACCAGCTGGACAGAAGCGAGACGAGGGCCGCGCCGATGACCGCTCCGTACAACCTGCCGCGTCCGCCGATGGCGACCCAGACGGCAAGGTAGATGCTTGCGATGGGGGCGAGTTCCGCAGGGTTGATGATCCCGGCTTGCGGGTAATACAGCGCCCCGGCCAACGCGCAGATCACGGCGGTCAGGGTGAAGACGAAAAGCTTGTAGCCCTCGACCGAGTATCCAAGGAACCGCACGCGCGCCTCGTCATCCCGGATCGCGCGGATGACCGAGCCGAACTTGCCCGAGACGATGGCGTGGAGCGCGACATAGGCCAGCGCAAGGGCAAGCGCCGAAGCCCAGAAGAACCACAGGCTGACCGTATCCTGCCCGGCCGTGATGCCTGGCAGGTTCTGAAGCCCGGACAGTCCGTTGTTCCCGCGCAGGCCGGAATCATTCTGGAAGAGGTAGAGCGCGAGGGCGAGGGTCATCGCCTGGGTCAGGATCGACAGGTAGACCCCGGTGACGCGGCTGCGGAAAGCGAGCCAGCCGAACACAAGGGCGAGGAGGCCGGGGACGGCGACGACCAGAGCCAGTTGCAGGGGCAGGCTGTAGGCAAAGGACCAGATCGCGGGCAGGTACGAGGCGCCGACGACGCCGAAGATCTGGGTGGCGATGCCCTGGCTGATCTCCTCGGGCGTTGCGGGCAGACCGCCATTCGCGAGGGAAGCGATGACGATCTCCTCGGTCCGGGCATACATCAGCCACATGCCGATCATGTAGCCACCAAGCGCGAAGAAGGCCATGTGGCCGAGAGAGAGGATACCTGCGTAGCCCCAGATCAGGTCCATCGCCAGCGCGGCGAGGCAGAGGCAGAGCGTCTTGCCCAGAGTCTTCACGAAGGACGTGGAGACAAGGCCGAAATGCGCGGCGACAGTCACGCCGATGGTGAAGAGCGCGAGGCAGGCGAGGAAGACGAGGGCGGAGCGGTGGCGGGGGTGCAAAATGGTCATCGCGCCACCCGGCTGATTGACGATAGCGACTGCGACGAACCGAGAGCGTCCCTCCCCTCCCTGTGGGGGAGGGATGGGGTGGGGGGGCTCCCGGACGGGGTGTTGGGCGCTTTGCAAGCGGCGGTCCCCCCGCCCCCATCCCATCCCCACGCGGGGGAGGGGAGGTGCCCACTACCGAACGTCGTGATCGTGACCATGCCCTCAATCCCCCGCCGCGCGGCCACGCAGGGCAATGATGCCCCTTGGCCGGAACTGGATGAACAGGATGATGAACAGGATCATGTAGGTCTGGGCTGCCAGCGTGTTCGAGGGGTTGAAGAACTCGATCACCTTTTGCAGCCCGCCGATCATCGTCGCCCCGGCCAGCGTGCCCCAGATGTTGCCGACCCCGCCCACGACCACGGTCATGAAGCTTTGCACGATGTAGTCGGTGCCCAGCTCGGACGTGACCTTGGCGAAAAGCCCGATGGCGACCCCGGCGATCCCGGCGATGCCCGACCCGATGCCGAAGGTCAGCATGTTGATCCGGTCGGGGTTGATCCCCATGCTGGCCGCCATCGCCGGGTTCTGGGTCACGGCACGGACTTCAAGGCCAAGGCGCGTGCGCTTCATCAGCCAGAAGAAGACGCCCAGGAACAGAAGCGCCAGCACGAAGATCGCGATGCGGATGTAGCTGATCGAGACCACGTCGTTGATGGCAAGTGCCCCGTCGAGCCAGCCCGGTGCGGTCAGGGGCCGGGCCTGGGTGCCGAAGATGTTCTTCAAGAGTTGTTGCAAGGCGATGGAGATGCCGAACGTTGCCAGCAGCGTTTCCAGCGGGCGTTTGTAGAGGTGGCGGATCACCAGCCGCTCCAGCGCCACGCCGGCGGCGAAGGTGACGGCAAAGGCCAGCGGCAGCGCGATCAGGATCGAGGCGGTGTAGTCCGGAACGTAGAGCTGGACGACATAGCCGGTATAGGCGCCCATGGTGATGAACTCGCCATGCGCCATGTTGATCACGCCCATGACGCCAAAGGTGATGGCAAGGCCGATGGCGGCAAGGAAGTAGATCGAGGCGAGCGAGAGGGCATCGAGCCCAAGGTCCGCAGCCTGCATCGCGCCGACCTTGGTGTCGATCCGCGCCAGCGCGGCCTCGGCGGCGTCGGTCACGGCGGGGGCGGGTTCGGCGTAGATTTCGTAGAACTTGGCCGAAGCCAGCGCCGCCTTGGCCTCGTCATCCGTGGCGGCGGCGGGGACGGCTCCGCTGGCCTCCAGCGCGGTATAGGCGCGGTCGCGGGCATCCTGGCTTCCCAGTTCGACGACCGGCACGCCGCCCACGGCCCCGTCCTTCAGGTTCGCCAGCAGGGCCGCCCGCTGTTCCTCAAGCGTCAGGCGCGCAGGGGCAAGCTTCGCCGCGACCAGAAGACCATAGGCCTCGTCCTCGGGGATGTCGGTGCCAAGGCGCAACTCGCGGGCGATGTTGGCCTCTGGCGGTGTGGCCGAAGCGACGCGCGTCGTTGCCACCAGCGGGTTCAGCGCCCCGCGCAGGTCAAGGCCAAGGTCGGCACCGAAGCTGTCGATGGCGGCCACGCGCGCCGCGCTGTCGGGATCGAAGCGCAGGGTCAGCAGGCGCTCCAGCCGCTGCTTCTGGGCCTTCAGGGCGGGATCATCCTCGGTGGCAATCGCCGCGCGCAGGGGCTCCAGCGCCTCGGCGGTCGGGTCCTGCGCGATGGAGGCGAGCGCGGCCCGTCGCTTTTCGGGATCGGGGTCCGACAAGGTGAACTGCACCAGCGCGGTCGCGATCAACGCGCGCACCCCGGCGTTGGGTTTCAACTCGGTGAGGTCGGCCTTGGCGGCGCGTCCGGCGGCTGTCCCGTCAAGGGCGGTCAGGGCGAAACCGTCGCCGTCGGGCGCGGCAATGAACATCGCCCCGTCCGTCTTGCGGATCACCAGCCGCTTGTCTTCCCAGGCGGAAAGGATGTCGTCGGCCATCGGGTCGCCACTGGCCGCCAGCGCGGCGATCACCGGGCCGATGGTCTGGCGCGAGGGCTTTTCGATCTGGTCGCGATGTTCGGCCACGATCCGCGCCGCCTCCTGCGCAAGACTCGGAAGGGGCGCAAGCCAGCAAAGGGCCGCGACAAGAAGGGCGGTCAGGCGCATGGATGATCCGGGGGAAAGGGGGGGGGGTGAGGGAGGGGGTTGCCCCTCCCTCCGGTCACGTCAGTAGTTCGAGGTCAGCTGGACGCAGGTCTTCGTCTCTTTGTTGTACATCCCGCATTTCAGGTCCTTCCAGTCGGCTTCCAGCACCGCCGATTCCGGAAGGAAGTCGGTCCAGGCGTCGCCGGGCACGGGTTCCGTCTGGCTGATGATGTCGAACTGGCCGTCGGCGCGGATCTCGCCGATCAGGACAGGCTTCGTAAGGTGGTGGTTCGCCAGCATTTCCGCCGTGCCGCCGGTGAGGTTGGGGAATTTCTGCCCGATCATCGCATCGGAAACCGCGTCAACCTCGGTGGTTCCAGCGGCGGTGACCGCGTTCACCCACATGTTGAAGCCGATGTAATGCGCTTCCATCGGGTCGTTGGTGACGCGCTTGTCGTCCTTGATGAAGGCTTTCCAGGCGGCGATGAAGGCGGCGTTTTCCGGGGTATCGGCCGACATGAAGTAGTTCCACGCCGCCAGGTGCCCGACAAGGTTCGAGGTGTCGAGCCCCGACAGTTCCTCCTCGCCGACCGAGAAGGCGACGACCGGCAGCTTGTCCGCCGTGACGCCAGCAGCCGCCAGTTCCTTGTAGAAGCCGATGTTGGCATCGCCGTTGATGGTCGAGATGACGCCGACCTTCTTGCCGTCTGCCCCAAGCGCCACCACGTCGCCCACGATCTTCGACCAGTCGGAATGGCCGAACGGGGTGTAGTTGACGAAGATGTCTTCCTTCGGAATGCCCTTCGAGATGAGGTAAGCCTCCAGGATGTTGTTCGTGGTGCGCGGATAGACATAGTCGGTGCCCAGAAGCGCGAATTTCTGCACGCCAAGCTCTTCCAGGTAATAGTCCACCGCCGGGATCGCCTGCTGGTTCGGCGCGGCGCCGGTGTAGAAGACGTTCTTCGACGATTCCTCGCCTTCGTACTGCACCGGGTAGAACAGAAGCCCGTTCAGCTCCTCGATCACCGGCAGGACAGACTTGCGGGAGACCGAAGTCCAGCAGCCGAACATCACGTCCACCTTGTCCACCGTCAGCAGTTCCCGCGCCTTTTCCGCGAAGAGCGGCCAGTCCGAGGCAGGGTCGACGACCACGGCTTCCAGCTGCTTGCCCAGAAGCCCGCCCTTGGCGTTCTGCTGTTCGATCAGCATCAGCATCGTGTCTTTCAGCGTGGTCTCGGAAATCGCCATGGTTCCCGACAGCGAATGCAGCACGCCGACCTTGATCGTCTCGCCTTCGGCGAAGGCGAAGCGCGGCAGGGTCATCGCGGCAGCGGCGGCGGCACTGGTCAGCAGCGTGCGTCTGGTGAGTTTCATCTGGTCTATCCCCTGTGTCATGGCCACGGCTGGCCCGGGCATGGTTGGCTGTTTGGGCCTTGGCAGCGGCCTTGGCATGGAACAGGAAAGCCGCGCGGCATCGGGGCGCATAGCGCGACGGTGCCCTCGTCTACGCCATTGCGCTCCTTCGGCTGAAATTTGGGCGGCGTTGATTGCTGCGACGCAGAAAACGGGCATTCTGCGGATGCAAAGGAGCTTGCGATGCTTGGCAGCGACCCGCAGAGAAGGCAGCGGGCGGAAGGGTCCTGCCCCTCCGCCCGCCGGATTTGCCGTGAGTCGGAGGTCAGGCCGCGTCAGGCCGCAGGCGCAGGCCGCCGTGCTTCACGATGAAGTCCACCACCTCCTGCACGCCCTTGCCGTGGCGAAGTTGCGCCATGACATAGGGACGGGTACCGCGCGCCCGGGCGGTGTCGGCTTCCAGAAGCACCGGGTCGACGCCGACATGCGGGGCGAGGTCGGTCTTGTTCACCACCAGCAAGTCAGACTTCGTCACTCCCGGTCCGCGCTTCCGGGGAATGTCCTGCCCGGCGGCGGTGTCGATGACGTAGATCGTCAGGTCGGCGAGTTCGGGAGAGAAGGTGGCGGCAAGGTTGTCGCCCCCGCTTTCGATCAGGATCAGGTCCAGGTCGGGGAAGGCTGTGTTCAGATCGGCGACGGCGGCGAGGTTGATGCTGGCATCCTCGCGGATCGCGGTATGCGGGCAGCCGCCGGTCTCCACCCCCCGGATGCGCGCCGCGGGCAGGACCTGCGCCCGGACCAGCGCTTCGGCATCCTCGCGGGTGTAGATGTCGTTGGTGATCACCGCCATCGACAGGCGGGGGCCAAGGGCACGGGCGAGTTTCTCGGTCAGGGTGGTCTTGCCCGCGCCGACAGGTCCGCCGATGCCGACGCGGAGGGGGCCATGCGTTGTCATGTGCGGAAGATCCTTACATCTATGGTTTCATGCTGGAAGGCGGCAAGGTCGGCTGCAAGTGCGCAACTCCCCAGGTCATCCAGGGTGGAGGTTGCCGCGCGGCTGCCAAGCGTTTCGATGTCGGGCAAGAGGCGGGAAAGGCTGCCTTGCCCCTCGGTCTGGCCAAGGGGGACGTGGCGCGTGGCGATGGTGCAGAGGTTTCCCGCAAAGCTGTGCAGGTAAAGTTGCGCCACTTGCGCGGGCGGCAGGCCCAGCGGGGTCGCCGCCTCTCCTGCCGCGACGGGCAGCAGGCGCTGGGGCAGGGGTCGCCGGGTCAGCGCCCCGACCGTTCGGGCCAAAGCCGCGCCCTGTTCGGCGCTTTCCTGCAAGCGTTCGGAAGAGGGTTGGAGCGCCCGCGCCAGGGCATCGAGCGCATCGTGGTCCGCGTCAGGCTGCAAGGCGGCGCGCAGGAGCACCGCATCCTGCCAACCCGCGCCATGGTGCAGGATGTTGCGCAGCCAGGCCTCGAAACTGGCCGCATTGGTCACGTCCCCTGCCGCGATAACACGTTCAAGCCCGTGACTGTATGCGAAGGCCCCGGTCGGAAAGGCGGGAGAGAGCCATTGCACGAGGGTCAGGAGCGCTGTCACCTTGCGCCCTTGGGCGGCCGGGGTGCGTGGAAATGCAGCTTGCCGTCGCCGTGATGGTGCCAGCCGAATTCCTCGGGCTTCGGTGTCTGGTGGGGGGGCGCCACCCCATCATCGCCGCCATGCGAATGCCCCATCGTCCGGCCATGGCCATAGGCGCCGCCCTCGGGCCTGAACGGCAGGTTTTCCCGCCGGATCGCGGCGCCAAGGCCCAGAAGCATCCGCTCCAGCACATGATCCTCGCGGATGACCAGGCGGTCGGGCAGGATCTGGCAGGGCGTGTGCCGGTTGCCGACATGCCAGGCAAGGCGGGTAAGGTCGCCGGTGATCACCAGCACAGCCTCGGGCGCGGGGATGATCTCGATGGTCATTCCATCGGCCTCGAACCCCCAGTAATCGTCCAGGTTGGTGACGCTGGCCAAGTCCACCAGAAACGACCGCCCGCCGTCGCTGGTCAGCAGTTTCCGCCGCATGAGCCGCTGGTCGTAGTCCAGCACGACCCGGTCATGGGCGACGGGAGGGGCGTGCTTGATCAGCCGAACGGTCATGACACGCCTTCAGAACAGGAAATACCGCTGGGCCAGCGGCAGCTCTTGCGCGGGGGCGCAGGTGATGACCTCGCCATCCGCCCGCACCTCGTAGGTCTCGGGGTCGACCTCGACCTTCGGTGTCGCATCGTTCAGCACCATGTCGCGCTTGCCGATCCCCCGCGTGCCTGCCACAGCGACGGTGTCCTTCGCGATTCCCAGGCGGCCCCGCAGATCATCCTCCTGCGCAGCCTTTGAAACAAACACCACCGCCGAGCGTTCGACCGCCCGCCCCAGCGCCCCGAACATCGGTCGCGAATACATCGGCTGCACCGGGATCGACCCGTTCGGGTCCCCCATCTGCGCCACGGTGATCATCCCGCCGATCAGCACCATCTCGGGCTTGGTGCCAAAAAAGGCAGGGTTCCACAGCACGAGGTCCGCACGCTTGCCCACCTCGACGCTGCCGATGTGCCGGCTGATCCCATGCACGATGGCGGGGTTGATCGTGTACTTGGCAATGTAGCGGCGGACCCGCAGGTTGTCGTTCTGCCCGACTTCCCCCGCCAGCCGCCCGCGCTGCTGCTTCATCTTGTGCGCCGTCTGCCAGGTCCGGGTGATCACCTCGCCCACCCGTCCCATCGCCTGGCTGTCCGACGAGATGACCGAGAAGGCCCCCATGTCGTGCAGCACATCCTCCGCCGCGATCGTCTCGCGCCGGATGCGGCTTTCGGCGAAGGCCACGTCCTCGGGGATGCGCTTGTCGAGGTGGTGGCAGACCATCAGCATGTCGAGATGCTCTTCCACCGTGTTCACCGTGTAGGGCATCGTCGGGTTGGTGGAGGAGGGCAGCACGTTCTGCCAGCCCACCACCTTCATGATGTCCGGCGCATGGCCGCCCCCCGCGCCCTCCGTATGGAACGCATGGATCGTGCGGCCCTTGAACGCCGCCAGAGTGTTCTCGACGAACCCGCTCTCGTTCAGCGTGTCGGTGTGGATCATCACCTGCACGTCCATCTGGTCCGCCACGCCCAGACAGCAGTCGATGGCGCCGGGGGTGGTCCCCCAGTCCTCATGCAGCTTCAACGCAGCCGCCCCGCCGCGCACCTGCTCCACCAGCCCCTCCGGCAAGGACGCATTCCCCTTCCCGGCAAAGGCCAGGTTCATCGGCAGGCTGTCCGCCGCCTGGATCATCCGCCCCAGATGCCACGGCCCCGGCGTGCAGGTGGTGGCCAGCGTCCCATGCGCCGGGCCGGTCCCGCCCCCCAGCATCGTGGTGATGCCGGAGTGCAGCGCATCCTCCACCTGTTGCGGGCAGATGAAGTGGATATGGCTATCCATCCCCCCGGCGGTCAGGATGCGCCCTTCGCCCGCGATGATCTCGGTCCCCGGTCCGATGATCGCGTCCACCCCTGCTTGCGTATCCGGGTTTCCCGCCTTGCCGATCACCGCGATCCGCCCGTCGCAGAGGCCCACGTCGGCCTTGTAGATGCCGGTATGGTCGATGATCAGCGCATTGGTGATCACCGTGTCCATCGCGCCTTGCGCCCGGGTCAGCTGGCTTTGCCCCATCCCGTCGCGGATCACCTTGCCGCCGCCGAACTTGACCTCCTCGCCATAGCGCAGCGCATTGGCCCGGCCCGAGGAGCGTTCGGCGATCAGGTCGCGCTCGACCTCGACGATCAGGTCGGTATCGCCCAGGCGCAGCCGGTCGCCCGTGGTCGGGCCATACATGCTGGCATAGGCCTGGCGGCTGATGGTGGCGGGCATCGGAACCTCTCAGGGCTTGCCGGGGCCGCGACGGACCAGGCGCTTGACGTTGGACGCGGTGCGGCGGCGGATCGGCTTCAGCGCCGCCTCGGCGATCAGGGCCGGGGGCTTGCCGGACAGGGCCGCCCGGGACGACGCCAGTGCCGCCTCCGCCAGCGCCGAGACCTTCTCCGAGGACATCCGCGCAGTCTCGGAACGGTGCACGTTCCAGAGCCCCCACATTCCCATCATCCGCATCCCGATCACCATCTGCGCCTGCATCAGCATGAAGCCGGTCTGCATCGACAGGCGCATCAGGTCGGCGGGGGTCGAAAACCGGCTCATTCCAGCGCCCCCATGACCTGCTGGTTGAAGCCATGCACCACCCGCGCCCCGCCATAGGGCACCAGCCGCACCTCGCGCGTCTGGCCGGGCTCGAAGCGCACCGCCGTTCCCGCCGGGATGTCCAGCCGCTGCCCCCGCGCCGCTGTCCGGTCGAAGGACAGCGCCGCGTTCGTCTCGGCGAAATGGTAGTGGCTGCCGACCTGCACCGGGCGGTCGCCGGTGTTTGCCACCATCAGCAGGGTGACGGGCAGGCCCGCGTTCAGCTCAATCTCGCCCTCGGCAGGGATGATTTCACCGGGGATCATCGGTCACACCACCACTAGGGCCAGACCCGCGACCGCCGCCCCTGCGCCAAGCCCGCGCAGCGCCAGCGCTGGCAGCCCGCGACCAAGCGCGATCCCGACCAGATGCAACGCCGCCGTCGCCCCGGCGAAGCCGAGCGCATAGAGGGCCAACCCCGTCGCAGGCCCCTCGGCCCCATGCGCCCAGCCATGCGCCCCGCCGAAGAGCGCCACCATCGCCACCAGTGCGGGCAGCGGCAGCGGGCAGGCCAGCGCCACCAGCACGCCCAGAATGACGATCGAGGCAAGGATCATCGGCTCCACCAACGGGAACGGAAGTCCCGCCGCGCCGACTGCACCGCCCAGAAGCATCGCCGTCACGAAGGTCACGGGCAGCGCCCAAAGCGCCCGCCCGGTCAGCTGCGCCGCCAGAAGGCCGACGGCGATCATGGCAAGGACATGGTCCAGACCGCCCACCGGATGCAATGCGCCCGCAAGGAACGTGCCGCTGTCGTGCAGGCCATGTGCCATCGCCGGAAGCGGGCAAAGGCTCAGCGCGGCGATCAGGATGCGTTTCATCGGGAACCTCTCAGCGGATCGGGTGGTGGACGGTGACAAGCTTGGTGCCGTCGGGAAAGGTCGCCTCGACCTGGACGGAATGGATCATCTCCGGGATGCCTTCCATGCACTGCGCGGCGGTTATGACATGCGCCCCGGCCTCCATCAGGTCGGCGACGGTGCGGCCGTCCCGCGCGCCTTCCACGACGAAGTCGGTGATCAGCGCCACCGCCTCGGGGTGGTTCAGCTTGACGCCGCGCCGAAGGCGGCCCCGGGCAACCATCGCCGCCACGCTGACCAGAAGCTTTTCGCGCTCACGAGGGGTCAGGTTCATCGCATGTCCTTACATCTGCCAGACGCGGGGCAGGGGGTCGTCGCGCAGCACCCCAAGCACCCGCAGGATCTGCCGTCTGAGCGGCCAGCCATCCGCCGCCATCAGCCGCAGCGTCAGCTTGCCGTCGAAACCCGAGGCGCCAGCACTGACGCCCGGCTCGTCCAGCACCGCCCGCAGCGCCGGAAGCCGGGCCTCTGCACCCTCGGCCACCAGCGCAAGGCTGGCAAAGGCCCGCGCACCCTGAAGAACCCCGATCCCGGCCAGCAACGCTGGGGTCGTCAGCATCAGTGGGTCGAACAGCACCGGCACTCCGTCCCGCGTGACCTTGCGCCGGTCGGTAAAGGACAACGTCCGCACAACCTCGCCCATCGCCGCCCGGCCCAGCACCACCGCCTCCAGAAGCAGGCAGGAAGCCCCGGCGGCCAGATGGACCTCGGTCGTCCGGGCAAGGGCGGAGCGATCGAACAGGATCGTTTCCTGCGGCAGCCAGTCCAGATGGGCGCCCGGGCCAAGATCGTGGCGCACCTCGACTTCTGCCACACCTTCGGTGCTGCGATAGGCGCGTTCGGCGGTCTGGGTGGTGGCCGCCACCCGGCAGCCTTCTCCCAGGGTCAGGGCGTATGAAAGCCGGTCGCCCCCCGTCATCCCGCCCGAGGTGTTCAGCAACACCACATCCGGCCCCCGCGACGCCGGATGGACGAACGCCTTGGCCGAACCCGACTGATGCAGGTTGGCCAGCCGGGTCCATTGCCCCGCGCGCCGGAACTCCAGGCGCGCGACGCCGTGGCTGCGTTCGAAGGTCTCGAGCGGGGCGGTAGACATGCATGCCTGCGTTGAATTGCCCCGCCTGCATAGCGCGCTGCCGCTGCGAAGGCCTCTGTCTTGGCACGCCGGGCGAAACTTGATGCGGGGCCGCCGGAACATCTGACTGAAAATAAGTCGATCCGCCCAATAATCGGGCGGCACCGGATTGAACCTAGATGCAGGATACCCGCCATGGAAGCCGCGGGAAATGCCTGTCCAGGCTCCAGGCTCGTTGATCGTCAGAGCCAGAGCATGACGGTAGCGGCGAGGTTGGCAGAGATGCAGCGTTTAAATGCGCTCCCCAGGAACAGCGGCACCATGCTGGTTCACGGAAGGGAATCACGCCTGTGTCACGCAACACCATGTGTCGCCAAGTCGAAGGGATGGATTGGAACCTCGCCCATGCGTGGCACGGTGGTCCGGTCCGCACGGCCAGAAAACTGTTCCGGAGTCGCGACGGCCCCGATGTCAGCATACGGATTTTTCGGGATTTTCTGAATTTGGTCGGAGCGAGAGGATTCGAACCTCCGACCCCCTGCTCCCGAAGCAGGTGCGCTACCAGACTGCGCTACGCTCCGACCTTGGGCGGGGGGTTATCCCGTCCCGTGGGGTTTGGCAAGGGGCGAAACGGCGGGCCTCAGGCCTGATCGCCGCCCCTTTCGAAACGCTTCAGCCAGCTTGAGATACGGGGGAAGGTGCCGATCTCCCACCGGGAGCGGTTTTCCAGCACGGGGCGGTTCTGGCTGACCGAGGGCGTGCCCTCGCGCAGGACGATGTAGATGCCCGAGGCGATGATCACGGCCGAGCCGACGGCTGTGTAGAAATCCACGCTTTCGCTGAAAAATAGCCAGCCGTAGATCGCGGCCCAGATGATCTGGGAGTACTGCATCGGGGCCACGATGACGGCAGGGGCGGTGCGATAGGCGGCGATGCTGCCAAGCGCGCCCAGGGTGCCGAGGAAGGCCATCACGGCGGTAAGCGCCAGATGCGTCACGGGCATGGGCTGGTAGACGAAGGGCATCAGCGCCCCGGTGGCGACGAAGGTCAGCACCATCGGGTAGAGCATCAGCACCACCGAGCGCTCGTCGCGCCCGATCTTGCGCACGATGATCGAGGAGAGCGAGCCGGTGGTGGCGGCGCCAAGTGCTGCAAGGTGGCCCAGCGAGAAGCTGTCGCCGCTGCCGGGCCGCAATACGATCAGCACGCCCAGAAGCCCGACGATGACCGCGATGCCGCGGCGGAGGCCGACCTTCTCGCCCAGCATGGGAATGGCCATCAGGGTGATGAAAAGCGGCATCGCAAAGAAGATCGCGTAGCAGGTGGCCATCGGCAGGACGGAAAAGGCGTAGAAGCCCATCGCGCCGGTCACGACCGCGCTGACAGTGCGGATCGCGGTCCACCAGGGATGGCGCGGGATGAGCGTGCCATCGCGGCGGTCGCTGAGGAGAAGGATCGTGACCAGCGGAAAGCCCATCAGCCCGGCGAAGAACATGGTCTGGAACGAGGAATAGTGACCGCCAAGAAATTTCACCACGACGTCATGCGTGGCATAGGCGGCAAAAGCGGCAAGCGAAAGAAGGGCGCCGCGCAGGGTGGGGGACATTCGTCAGGTTCCGGGGGCTGGGGGTGCCCAATAGAAGCACCCTGTTAGCGGCAACAATGTCGCGCGAAATGCCGGAAGGTGCAAGGCCCGCAGGACAGGTTTGCCGCAGTCATTCGGCGGCGGTCGGCCGGGCCCGGTCTTGCCGCAGGACGACCAGAAGTCCGGCTGCCGCGATGATCACCATGCCGATGGCCGTGGCCAGGGTCATCGGCTCGGCGAAGAACAGCGCGCCGAAGAGGGCGGCCCAGGCGATTTGCGAATATTGGGTCGGGGCCACGACGACGGGCGGTGCCGCGCGGTACGCCGCGAACATGAGAAGCGTGCCACCGAAGCCTCCGAGCGAGAGGATGCCCAAGGTGGCAAGGTCGTGGACCGGCATCGGCACATAGCGCCCCGGCAACAGAAGGAAGGCTGCCGCCGTCTGGCCCAGCACCGGATAGAGCAGCATGGGGACCGAGGATTCCGCGCCGCCGACCTTGCGGACGATCAGGTAATGCACGGCGGCCAGCACCACCCCGCCCACCGCCGCAAGATGGGCCAGATCGAAAGCGACCCGGCCAGGATTCAGCGCGACGATCACGCCGATCAGGCCGATCAGCACGGCTGCCCCGCCGGTCAGATCGACCCGGTCGCCCAGCACGGGCCAGGCCATGAGCGTCAGGATCAGGGGCAGGGTGAAGAAGATCGCATAGGCCTCGGCCAGCGGCATGGCGGTGAAGGCGTAAGTGACCAGAAGCCCGTTGCCGATCAGCGCCAGGGTCCGGATCGCCATCAGCCAGGGATGCACCGGGCGCAGCGTCACCGGAGCCTTCAGCCAGAGGAGCCCGATCAGCGGCAGGGTGAAGAGTCCCGCGAAGGCCATGATCTGCACCGGGTTGTAACTGCCACCCAGGAACTTGATCGTGGCATCCGCCATCGAGAAGAGGCCAAACCCCGCCAGTCCGAGAAGCACGCCTTTCAGGGGAGAGGACATCGGCGGCTCCTGCCGGGGAAGGAGGCCGGGGCGGGATGCCCCGGCGCCTTGGGATCAGAGGCTCGCGTCCAGCGCGGCGATGACCGCGTCGCCCATCTGGCTGGTGGAAACCGGGGTGCCGCCTTCGGGGCCCATCAGGTCGGCGGTGCGGACGCCATCGGCCAGCACCTTCTCGACCGCCTTCTCGACCCGCGTTGCGTCCTCGCCCATGTCGAACGAGTAGCGCAGCGCCATGGCGAAGCTCAGGATGCAGGCGATCGGGTTGGCCTTGCCCTGCCCCGCGATGTCGGGGGCCGAGCCGTGCACGGGTTCATACAGCGCCTTCGGACGGCCATTGGCCATCGGGGCGCCGAGGCTCGCCGAGGGCAACATGCCCAGCGAGCCGGTCAGCATGGCGGCCGCATCGGACAGAAGGTCGCCGAACAGGTTGTCGGTCACGATCACGTCGAACTGCTTGGGCCAGCGGCAAAGCTGCATCGCGCCCGCATCGGCGTACATGTGGCTAAGCTCCACATCCGGATAGTCGCGGTCGTGCACTTCCTGCACCACCTCGCGCCACAAGATGCCCGATTCCATGACGTTGGCCTTCTCCATCGAGCAGACCTTGTTGCTGCGCTTCCGGGCCAGCTCGAAGGCCGACTTCGCCACGCGGGCGATCTCGGATTCGGTGTAGCGCTGGGTGTTGATCCCCACCCGCTCGTTGCCTTCCTTGAAGATCCCGCGCGGTTCGCCGAAGTAGACGCCGCTCGTCAGTTCCCGGACGATGACGATGTCAAGGCCCGCCACCACCTCGCGCTTCAGGCTGGAGAAGTCGGCCAGCGCGTCGAAGCACTGCGCCGGGCGCAGGTTCGAAAACAGGTCCATCTCCTTGCGCAGACGCAGGAGGCCCCGTTCCGGTTTGACGGAAAAGTCCAGCTTGTCGTATTTCGGGCCACCCACGGCGCCCAGCAGCACGGCGTCCACCTCCTGCGCCTTGGCCATGGTGGCATCGGTCAGGGGCGTGCCGTGCGCGTCATAGGCGCAGCCGCCGACGAGGTCCTCCGACACGTCGAACCGGACGCCGCGCCTGGCCCCCATCCAGCCGATGATCTTCTTCACCTCGGCCATGACTTCGGGGCCGATGCCGTCGCCGGCAAGGATCAGGAGGGACGGGTTCGCCATGGGATTCTCCGCTGAAATGGGTCGTGGTGGCCCTAGCCCTTCGGCCCGAAAACTTCAAGCGGCGAAGGCGGCGGCGAGGGCATCCCAGACCCTGCGCAGTCGGGGCGACTGGCGCAGCTGCGGGGCCGCGGTCAGCCAGACGGGAAGGCTGGGCAGGTCGGTGATCAGGTCGATCCGTTCCAGCACCGGGTCCGCGTCGCCAGTCCGGCGTAACAGGCCGCCAAGCCCGCACCCCGCCCGGACCAGTTCGACATAGGTCAGCGGATCGTCGCAGCGCACGGGGAAGAAGCTGCGGTCGACGGTCACGCCCAAGCCGGCCATCACGCGGATCACCTGGTCCATCCGGTCCTGACCGACAAAGTCGAGCCGCAGGAGGTCATCAAGGGTGGCCGGGCGGCCCTTGCGGTCGAGATAGGCCTTCGCGGCGTAGAGGCCCAGCGGCAGGTCGGCGATGTGCCGGGCCACGAGGTCGCCCTGCGTGGGCCGGTACATGCGCAGCGCAATGTCCGCCTCGCCGAACAGGAGGTTCTCGGAGGTGTCCGACGGCACGAGGTCGATCTGGATGCCCGGCTCCTCGACCCGCAGGCGCGCAAGGATCGGCGGAAGGATCGCATGCGAGACGGCGCGGCTTGCAGTCAGGCGGATGCTGCCCTCGATGCCGGTCGCGCGCGCCCTTGCCGCCAGAACCAGCTCGGTGGCGGCGGCCTGCATGGCGCGGGCGGTGGGCAGCAGCGCCTGTCCCGCCTCGGTCAGCGCCTGGCCCTGCGCGGTGCGGGTAAAGAGTGCAACCTGAAGCGCGGCCTCGATGGCGTGGACATGGCGACCGAGCGTCGGCTGGCTGATCCCGGTCGCCCGCGCCGCGCCCGACAGCGACCCGGCCTCGGCCACGGCAAGGAAGGAACGGATCAGGGCCCAGTCAGGCATCTCCATTCGGTAATGAATAGGTGGTGCGTGATTTCATGCAATTCCCTTTGTGCCTGACAGGGTCGATATGTCGGGATGAAGGAGATCATCATGGCACAGACAGCACTGGTCCTTGGCGCCTCGGGCGGGTTCGGCGGGCAGGTGGCGCAGGCCCTGCAAGCGGCGGGATGGCGGGTGAACCGCTATCGGCGCGGGTCGGACATGGCCGCGGCGGCCAAGGGGGCGGACCTGATCGTCAACGGGCTGAACCCGCCCGGCTATCACAACTGGGCGCAACTGATCCCCGAGATCACCACCTCCGTCCTTGCCGCGGGCCGGGCCAGCGGGGCGACGCTCCTGGTTCCCGGCAACGTCTACCCCTACGGCATGGAACCCGCCCCCTGGGGCCCCGACACGCCGCATCGCCCGGTCAGCCGCAAGGGCCGCATCCGGGCCGAGATGGAGGCGCAGTATCGCGAGGCCGCCGGGCATGGCCAGCGCACGATCCTGCTGCGCGGCGGGGATTTCCTGTTGCCGGGGGCGCCACAGATGCTGATGAACCGGGTGATCCTGTCCAAGGTCGCCAAAGGCAGGATCACCGCGCTGGGCGATCCCGATGCGCTGCACGCCTACGCCTACCTGCCCGACATGGCGCGGGCGGCGGTGGCGTTGGCCTCCCTGGGTGATGCGCTGCCACCCTACGCGGACATTCCCTTTGCCGGTCACGCCTTTTCGATTGCCGATCTGGCGGCACGGGTCGAGCGCCTGTCCGGGCGGTCGATGCGGGTGAAGCGCTTCCCGCTCTGGATTTTCACTGTCACCAGCCCGTTCTGGGAACTGGCCCGGGAACTGCGCGAGATGCTGTATCTTTCAAGCTTTCCGCACAGTCTTGACCCCGGCCCGCTGCACCACTGGCTGCCCGGCTGGCAGGATACGCCATTGGACGAGGTGATCCTGCGGCACCTTCAGATGCTGGGGCTTCAGGGCAGGGTAACGTCGACCCAGACCGGAAAGTGATGCGAGGCGGCCCTGAGGTCGGGCAACAGCGGGTCGGCTTCTGCGGGCCAGAGGACGCCCGCACCGGCGACCTCAAGCCCGGTCGAGGGCAGCACATAGTCCAGCCGCAACCCGCCGAGGTCGGGGTAAAGCACGGTATCAAGGCGTGGGTCGCCGATCTGGCCGGGGTCGGACCGATCTTGCCCGCCCATCGGTGCGGGATCCTGCACGCCGGGATGCGACAGGAGGGCCGCTATCCCGTCGCGCAACCCG
Source organism: Tabrizicola sp. (assembly GCF_016792905.1). GTDB lineage: Bacteria > Pseudomonadota > Alphaproteobacteria > Rhodobacterales > Rhodobacteraceae > Tabrizicola. Next base: position 10,873 of record NZ_JAEULP010000029.1, on the reverse strand, counting down.
TCGCCATCGGCAGGATCGAGATTGCCGTCGCCCAAAAGCACGAAGGGCCCCTCCGGCGGGGGAATCGGCAGCGCGCCGTCGAGGAACAGGCGCCAGAACGCCGCCTCGTCATGGTTGCGGCGCCCGTTGCGGTCCTCCGGCCCGTCGAACACCGGGGGCGTTGCGTGCCAGGCCAGAAGGTGCAGCGGGCCGCCCTCTGTCAGCAACGGCACATCCCAAAATCCGGTCGTGGCCAGCCGTTGCACGGCAGCAAGGTCGGGCGGGTCGCTGCCAAGCCCTCCCGGCAGGTCGCGCCAGAGAAAGCCCGAGAAGTCCCGCGCTCCGGCCTCGTCCAGCGGCAGGCGCGACAGGATCGCCATTCCGCCATTGCCCGAGAACAGTCCGAATCCCTGGGCGTCGCGCGGATCGCCGCGGCGCCCGTTGCCGTCGACGTCGAAGCCGGTCTGCATCCCGGTGTTCGGACGGAAAGCGAAGCGATGCGGATAGTCCAGCCCCGCAGCCGCCAGCCTGTCGGCCAGAAGCTCCAGCGCCACCCCGCCCCGGTCATAGTCGACCGCGGTCAGGAGAATCACATCGGCGTCGAGCGCAGCCAGGACCCGCAAGACCGCGAGGGTTTGCGGATCGGTGCCTTCGGCCAGGTCGCGGACCAGAAGGCCGGGCCCGCTGCGGTCCAGCCCGGCGTTCCAGGTGGCAATGCGCAGGGTATCGGCGCAGGTCGGCGTCGCGGCAAGGAGGACCGGAGCGAGAAGGCGCGCGAGGTCAGAGATCGTCGTCCTCGTCATCGTCGTGATCCAGCTTCGACGGCTCGATCGCGCCAAGGACGGCCAGCTTTGCCGCACGCTTGATGCGGATCATGTCCGCGATCCGCGCCATGGCGACCGCCCGCATGATCAGCGCCGCCGGCATGTAGGCCCAAAGCGCCATCGCCCAGATCAGCGTCTGCGGCGAGGTCAGCGTTTCGGCCGGGACGCCCGAGGTCAAGAGCGCCACGGCAGCCGGGATGACGAAGGGCAAGAGGAACCCGACCGCAAGGTTCATGTGCGAATCGCGGACCAGCCGGTCGACCACGTCGCCCCCTGCCGTCGGCTCGAAGGTCGGCAGGTTCACCCAGACGTTGAACGCGCTTTTCGTCGAAGGCCAGCCCACCAGCTTCAGCACGATGACGAACAGCGCCAGCGAGAAGAGCGAGATCAGGTAAGCCGTCGCCGCGGCGATCTTGACCTGGACGATCTGCGCGGCGGTGGCGCTGTCATCCAGCATGTAGCTGGCCAGCCGCACCGGCGAGTAGGGGAAGTCGAGCGAGGCGCCGATCACGAGCCCGATCGCGTGGAAGAAGCGCGAAACCGTCGTCGATGCCTCAAGATCGGCGACGATCGAGGACAGAACCACCACGATGGTCAGCATCATCAGGTAGCGAATGCGGTTGTAGGGCGCCCCGTCGCGAAACTCGATCAGGCTGGGGTAGACGGCATTGTATTCGAAGAACACCAGCGCCCCGCCGAACAGCGCCAGAAGGGCGACGATCTGCTTGGTGTCGGTGCCGATCCCGGGCAGGATCACCGAGGGAGCCACGATCAGGATCATCACCAGGAAGGCGCGCACCGCCGCCGCCATCGCCCGCGACAGCCAGGTCCGTGCCCAGCCGTCGGTCGAGATTACCGCTGTCAGCCGCAACTTGCTGCGCAGTGCCTCGATCCATGCGGTTCCGTTTGCCACAATTCCGCCCAATTCCGCACCGATTCCAGTAATCTCTCTCAGGTTGTGCTTATCTAGCCGAAGCTTTGTGGCCATTTGAGGGTCAGTCTTGGCCGAATGGGCGGCGTCGTGCAGAATCTCCGCACAATCCAAGGCCTTCGCCCCCGACGCGTCAGCTTTCGCGGAACGCGCGGGTGAAGTAGTCGGTGAAGGGCTTGACCAGATAGGCGAGAGGCGAGCGCCGTCCCGTCTGCAGAAACACCTCGACCGGCATGCCGGGCAAGAGCGAGCGGTCGCCAAGGCGGGCGCGTTCGCCGTCGGTCAGTTCCACTTCCGCGGTGTAATAGGTCGCGCCGGTCTGCGGGTCGCTCAGCGCGTCCGCCGACACCCGGGTGACACGACCCATCAGATGCGGCGTGTCGCGCGCCGAGAAAGCGGACAGCACCAGTTCGGCCGGCTGGCCGACCTCCACCTCGTCGATATGGATCGGCGCGATCCGGGCGGTGATGACCAGGGGGCGGTCCTGCGGGATGACGTAAAGCACGGGCTCGGCCGGACGGAGGACGGATTGCGGCGTGGTGACTTGCAGGCCAAGTACGATCCCGGCGACCGGGGCGCGGATTTCCAGCCGCTGGATGCGCTCCTGCAAGGCCCGCCGCCGCTCGGCCAGTTCCAGGATGGTCGGACCGATCTGGCGAAGCTCGGTCGTCGCCTCTTCGCGGCGACGGGTTTCCAGGCTGGAAATCTCGATCTCGATCTCGGTGACCTGGCCTTCGGTCCGGGCGAATTCCGCTTCAAGCTCACCGATCTGGCCCTGCAGCCGGGCCTGTTCCCGTTGCAGCGAAAGGACGGTGCCTGCCTGGGCAAGCCCCTTGTCCAGAAGGCTTTGCTGCGACGCAAGCTCTTGTTCGATAAGATCAAGCTGCGTACCAAGCGCGCTCCTCTGTGCGGCGATTCCGTTCGATTGTGCGGTGATCTGGTCGATGCGTTGCGACAACAGGTCCCGCTGTTCGGCAAGTGTTGCCGCGCGGGCCGCGAACAGGCGACGCTGACCGTCAAGCTGGGCGGCCACTTCGGACCATGTCCCGGCGCTGGCAAGGATGTCCGGCGGGAAGTCCAGCGTCGTGAGGCCATCGCGCTCTGCCGTGAGCCGCGCCGATCGCGCAGTCATTTCGGAAAGCTGCCCCTCGACGATGGTCAGTTCCGAGCGCAGGGCCGACCCGTCCAGCCGCAGGAGCGGCTGCCCGGCGGCGACGCTCTCGCCCTCGCTGACCAGGATTTCGGCGACCACCCCGCCGTCCGGGTGCTGGACGACCTGGCGGTCACGCTCGACCTCGATCTGGCCCTGCGCAACGATGGCGCCCGAAATCCGGGTCAGCGTCGCCCAGAGGCCGAAACCGAGGACAAGCGCCAGGGTGGCAAGCACGCCCAGCGCGACAGGCCTGCGGATCGACAGCACGGGGCCGCTCATGCCACGCCTCCCGGGGCCGCGGAACGGGTGATGTCGCCCGCGTTGCGGACCGTTTCGCGCAGCACGCTGTCGCGCGGACCGAAAGCTGCGGTAGCCCCCTCGTTCATCACGAGGAGGAGATCGCATTCCTGGATCGCCGCCGGCCGGTGCGCCATGATCAGGACCGAGGCCCCGCGCGCCTTGGCCGTGCGGATCGCCTGGTTCAGCGCCGCCGATCCGTCGTTGTCGAGGTTCGAGTTCGGCTCGTCCAGGATCAGGATCACCGGGTCGCCGAACAGCGCGCGCGCCAGGCCGATGCGCTGGATCTGCCCACCGGACAGACGGTTGCCCATGGTGGCGACCGGGGTGTCATAGCCAGCGGGCAGGCGCAGGATCATCTCATGCGCTGCCGCCGCCTTTGCCGCTGCCACGATCCGCCCCGGGTCTGCACCAGCCTGCAGGCGGGCTATGTTCTCGGCAATGGTACCGTCGAACAGGCTGACGCGCTGTGGCAGATAGCCGATGTACCCGCCCAGGACATCGGGATCGTACTGGTCGAGCGTGGCCCCATCCAGCCGGATGCTTCCCGCCGCGGGGCGCCAGACGCCGGTCAACGCGCGCGCCAGCGAAGACTTGCCCGACCCCGACGGCCCGATCACGCCCATGGCCTGCCCCGGTGGCAGGCTGAACGACAGCCCGCGCAAGACCGGCGCGGCCCCGCCCGGCGGCACGACGGTCAGGCCCTGCACGTCCAGCAGCGCCTTCGGTCGCGGCAGTTCGGTGCGCACGGCGGGCCGGGGAGAGCTGGTCAGAAGCTCGGCCAGCCGCACCCTGGCCTGGCGCGCGCGCGTCACCACGGGCCATTGCCCCACGGCCTGCTCGACCGGTTGCAGCGCGCGGCCCATCAGGATCGAGGCGGCGATCATCGCCCCCGCCGACAACTCCTGCCGCAGCACCAGCCAGGCGGCCAGGCCCAGCATCGCCGACTGCAGGAACAGCCGGAACGTCTTGATCATCACCGAATAGCGCCCGGACGCATCCGACGCGATCAGCCCCGCCTCGATCGACGTGTCCCGCCGCAGTTTCAGCCGGGTGAAGGCGGCACCGGTCATTCCCAGGGCCTGGATCAGCTCGGATTCCGATTTCAGGTTTTCGGCCTGCCGGTCCGCGGCCAACGCGGCAAGGTTGGCGGTCTGCAAGGGTCTATCGGTGCTGGTCTGGTTCAGCCAGCTCAGTCCGACGATCACGAGCCCGCCCCCCAGCGCCAGATAGCCGAGCCAGGGGTGGAATATGAAGATCGCTGCCGCGAAGAACGGCGCCCAGGGCGCGTCAAAGATCGCCAGAAGCACCGGCGAGGCCCAGAACCTTGCAATCGCGTCCAGGTCCTTCTGTGCGGCCAGCGCGGGCATGTCCTGCGGCGCGACGGTCAGGCGCCGGAAGGCTGCGGACAGCACCCGTGCATCCAGCTTTTCCTGCAACCGTGCCCCGACGCGGGCCATGATCCGGCCCCTTGCATGGTCCAGCACGCCCATGACCAGGAACATGAATGCCATCAGCAGGGTCAGCGCGAGGAGGGTCTCTTCCGAGCGCGACACCAGCACCCGGTCATAGACCTGGAGCATGTACAGGGGTGCGGTCAGCGTCAGCAGATTGACGAAGGCAGAGAAGACGAAGGCCACCGCAACGGCCTGGCGCGAGGCCCCCCGCGCGGCGGCAAGTTCGGACAGGCCGGCGCGGCTGTCGGCAGTTTTCGTCGCGGGTTCGGCCATCGGTCCTTCCTTGGCGTCTTCCTGCCATGCGCGGCGCATCTGCCACGCTTGCCCGTTGTGTTGGGCAAGTCGGGGTTCTATGCCTTGCCAACGCCCGTGCAAGACTATCGTAAGCGGCGTAGTGGGCGGACAGTAGGGACATGGGTCTGAAGATTCCATTGATTTCCGGGCAGGGAGCGCGAATTCCGGCAGTCGTGCTGGCGGCGGGTTTCGTCGCGGCCTGCGCGGGCACCCCCGACGCCAACGGGATCAACGACCCGTTCGAACCCACCAACCGCAAGATCCACGGCTTCAACAAGGGCGTGGACCGGATGTTCGTCGGCCCGGCCTCGAAAGGCTACGGCGTGGTGCCCGAGCCGCTGAAGCTTGCGGTCGGCAACGTGGCCGACACGCTCGACCTGCCCGGCGATATCGTCAACAATCTCCTGCAGTTGCGTCTCAGGGACGCCGGCCAGAACTCGCTGCGCCTGTTTGTGAACGTGACGGCCGGAATGGGTGGCCTGTTCGACATCGCTGGGGATACCGGGCTTCACGGCAAACCCACCGATTTCGGCGAGACGCTGCATGTCTGGGGCATCGGCGAAGGTCCCTACATGGAATTGCCGCTGGCCGGTCCGTCGACCGCGCGCGACACGGTCGGCATGCTCGCCGACATCGCGCTGAATCCGGTCCGGCTGGCCCTGCCGACGAAAGAGGCGAATGCCGCGACGATCATCCAGCTGTTCTCACGGCTTGGTGATCGCGACCGCTTCTCGGAGACGGTGGATTCAATCCTATATGAAAGCGCGGACAGCTATGCTCAGGCGCGGCTCCTGTACCTGCAGAACCGCCGGTTCGAGCTGGGACAGTCGCCGGGCGGAGCCGACACCAGGGACGACGGTTTCATCGATCCCTATGCCGACGCCGCAAGCGCGGATGCCCCAAGCGACGACGGCTTCATCGACCCCTACGAGGACCCCTATGCCCAGTGACATGATCCTTTCCCGCCGCGCCCTGATGGCTGGCCTCGCAACCGCGACCGCGTTGGCGGCGTTGCCGCAGGCCGCTGCCGCGCTGACGGCGGATGCCGCGAAGTCACTGGTCGACAAGACGGTCGGCGACATCAATTCGATCATCAACTCGGGCAGGTCCGAAGGCGCGATGCTGAAGGATTTCGAAAAGCTCTTCGCCCGCTATGCCGACGTCCCCGCCATCGCGCGGTCGGTCCTCGGCACGGCGGCACGCTCCGCCTCCAAGGCGCAGCTTTCGGCCTATACCAAGGCCTTCCAGGGCTACATCAGCCGCAAGTACGGCCGCCGCTTCCGCGAATTCATCGGCGGGCGGATCGAGGTGTCGGATGCCCACGCGCTGAAGAGCTACTTCGAGGTGATCTCGACCGCCTACATGACCGGCGAGAGCCCGTTCGAGGTGCGCTGGCATGTGTCCGACAAGTCGGGCAAGAGCCTGTTCTTCAACATCATCATCGAGGGCGTGAACATGCTGGCTTCGGAACGCACCGAAATGGGCGCGCTCCTCGACCAGCGCGGCGGCGACCTTGACCGGCTGATCGCCGACCTGAAGACGCTCTGACAGCGGGCGCGCGATCAGAAGCGGAAGTTCATGCCCAGCCGAAGCTGCGTGAAGCTGGTGTCGACGTAGAACCCGTTCGCGGCAGGCAGAGCGCCATCGTCATAGCGCGTCCGGCCAAGGTCGACGTAAATCACATCGGCTTTCAGGCTGGTCCGTTCATTGATCTGGAACTCGGCCCCGACCCCGGCGGTCCAGCCAGTCTCCGCCTGTGTGCCGATATCCAGAAACGCCGCGCCCGGGATCGAGGCCTCGACCCCACCCGCGGCCAGCCCGGCAGTGCCATAGATCAGCATATTGCCGCGAGTGATCCCGACCCGGCCCCGCAAGGTGGCAAGCCAGGTGAGGCTCGTCCGGCAGGGTCCGGGAACACAGTTGAATCCGTTGTGGAAACCGATCGCCTGGTCGCCGGAGATGTCTGTCGCCGATACATCGCCTTCGACCCCATAGACGAAGTCCCCCGCGCCCGGGGCGAAGTTGTGGCCCAGAGTCAGCCCGAATGACCCCCCCGAAATCCCCGGCCCGCCCGTATCAGCGCCATTGTTGAGATGGGCTGACTCCCCGTTGGCAAGACCGAGAGTGACGCCGCCGTAGGTTCCGGTCCAGTCCGTTGCCGTCAGGCCCTGTGCCGAGGCCAAGCCCGCGACCAGGCAAAGGGCGAATGCTGCTGCAAGAATTCGCAAGGCAAGCTCCTTCTGTTCAAGTTACAGTTGAAAATCACTCTTCCTGAATATGATCCCTGTGTCCCGCAGAGTAAAGTTTTCCTGAAGCCGCTGTCTAGCGAGGCACCCTGATCCCCAGCTTCTCCAGTGCCGCAAGCGCCTCCTGCGCCTGGGCACCGGACAGGTTCACGGATTGCCCACCGCCGAAGCTGACGCGCGGACCTAGCCAGCTGTTGATCGCCTCCACCGTCCGGGCCGGGCCCGAGCCACTGGTCGAATAGGGCGTGACCGGCACCTGCCCGGTCGCTCCGGCGAACTGCATGATCGCCCGATAGGTGGTGCCGGAATTGTTCGACCGGCCGGCGGCAAGGCTCGCTCCTTGAAGATCGGCAAGCGGGTAGCTGGTTTCGCCCCGGCCAAGTATCCCCCGACTGGCCACCGTCACCTTCCCCGAAGGCCGGTCAAAGGTCAGTCGCCGCGTCTTGATCAGGAACACCGCAACCAGAAGCGGAATGACCGAGGCATAGCCAAGCACGTTCATCCCCGGTGCCTTCGGAACCGCCGACAGGCCCGGCATCGCGGGCACTCCCATCAAGCTGGTGATGGCCGGAAGAAACAACCGCATCCCGAAGCCGAGACCGAAGAACAGAAGAAACAGGCCGACGCACATCACCATCAGCGCGACGGGCCGGATTTCCAGCACAAGCCGGTCAGAGGTTTGTTCCACAACGCGCATGGCACTCTCCGCCGAAGGACGAAACCCTGGGTGGAAGGCTATGCCTGATGCGGCAGTCCGGCAAGCGCGGCGTCAGTTGTTCCCGCCCAGCATACCGTCCAGCAATTGATCGACGAGATCGCCCTTGCCGGGCGCGTCCGTCACCCGCCCTTCCGGCACTGCGCCGGGCGGCGGGGGGCCGTCATACACCGGGATGGATTCGCCTGTCTCCGGGTCAATGTAGACATCATCGTAGGTCGGCGCGTTCGGATCGTCGAAATAGGGGACGTCCTCGGCCGCGATGGCGCCTTCGCCGGTGCCGGTGCCGACCGGGGCATAGGTGGAATCGGGGATCTCCTTGACCAGCGGCTTGGCGGGCAGGCCCTCGTTGATCCGCACCATGACCTCGTGCCAGATTTCAGCCGGCAGGCCCCCGCCGGTGACGCCGGTCAAGGGGCGGTTGTCGTCATAGCCCATCCACACGCCAACCACATAATCCGCCGTGAAGCCGACGAACCAGGCATCCCTTGCGCTGGTCGTCGTGCCGGTCTTGCCCGCGGCCTCGCGGTCGTCCAGTCGCGCCCGGCCCCCGGTGCCGGAGTTCAGCACTTCGGTCATCATGTAGGTCAGGGCGTGGGCGGCCTTCTCGCTGATCACCCGCTCGCCGATGCCACCGCCCGCGCCGAACAGGGGTTCATCCATCCCCTTCAGCTTCAGCGCGTTCAGGCCATAGGGCGTGACCGACGAGCCGCCGTTCAGGATGCCCGCGAAGGCGCCGGTCATGTCGATCAGCGTGGATTCCGACACACCAAGCGCCAATGCGGGACCATCGGCGAAGTTCTGCGCCAGGCCGAAGTCGGTCGCGACCTGCTTCACCAGGTCGCGGCCCACCGCTTCCGACACCCGCACCGCCGGGATGTTGCGGCTTTCGGCCAGCGCTTGAGTCAGGGTGATCTGGCCCTTGAACTGCTTGTCGTAATTCTGCGGGCACCAGTCGCCCGAACCTGCCGTGTAGATGCATAGGGGCGTGTCCTCGACCAGGTCCATCGGGCTCATGCCCAGATCCATCGCCGCCGCATAGATGAAGGGCTTGAAGGTGGACCCCGTCTGCCGCAGCGCCTGTGTTGCGCGGTTGAAGTCGCCCGCGTTCGGCACGTCACGTCCGCCGACCATGGCGCGCACAGCGCCGTCCGCGCTCATCACCACGATGGCGGCCTGCGACTTGGAGCCTGCCTTGACCTTGTTCTCGAAGATCCAGGCCAGCGCCTCCTCGGCCTTCTTCTGGATGTCCTGGTCCAGCGTCGTCTCGATGATCACGTCTTCCGTCGTGTCGCGCGCCAGATAGTCTGGGGTTGTCTCCATCACCCAGTCGGCGAAATAGCCGCCCGACTTCTGCTTCGCCGCCTTCGACAGCACCGCCGGATTGGCCAGCGCATCCTCGGCCTCGGCCTTGGTGATGTAGCCCTGTTCCAGCATCAGCCCGATCACCACCGCCGCCCGGTTCCGTGCGCGTTCCATGCTGGCCGTGGGCGCATAGGTGGAGGGCGCCTTCAAGAGCCCCGCCAGCATCGCGGCCTCGGGCAGGGTCACATCCTTGGCCGACTTGCCGAAATAGCGCTGCGCCGCCGCCTCGAAGCCCCGTGCCCCCGCGCCCAGATAGGCCCGGTTGAAATAGATCGTCAGGATCTCTTCCTTGGAATACTTCGCCTCCATCGCCATGGCGAAGGGCACTTCCTTGATCTTCCGCCACATCCCGCCCTGACGGCAGTCCTTTTCGTAGTCGGCCTCCGATTTCCAGACCTTCGGGTCCCACTCCACCCCAAGGCACAGAAGCTTGGCCGTCTGCTGGGTGATCGTCGACCCGCCGTTGCCCTCGAACGCCCCCCGGCCTTCCGACAGGTTGATCCGGATCGCCGATGCAATCCCGCGCGGAGAAATCCCGAAATGCCAGTAGAACCGCTTGTCCTCGGTCGCCACCACCGCATCGTGCAGATAGGGCGAGACGCTGTCCGCCGTCACCATGCCGCCGAAGGTTTCCCCCCGCCAGGCGAAGACCTCGCCATTGCGGTCGAGCATCGTGACCGACCCCCGCGCGCGGCCGTCGATCAGGTCGGTGACTTCGGGAAGCTGGGCGTAGAAATACCAGATCACGCCCGCCAGCACCAAGGCGCCGATGGCCGCCCCGCGCCAGGCGATGCCCCAGACCACCCGCCAGATCGCCACGATCAGCCCCACGACCAGGCCATGCTGTCGCCGGGGCTTCGCCGCGCGTGTTCGCCTGCGGGGCGCGCGCGGCTCTTTCGGCGGTGCAGGCTTCCTGGGCCCACCAGCGGGCGCACCAGCGCGCAAGGAAGGATACCGTCTGTCCGCCACAAGGGGGCCGCGCCCCCGGTCTTTCGCTGCCATGCCTGCTCTGCCACTCGTGACACGTTGTCGGTGGGGGCCGGTTCCAGCCCGTTTGGCGGCGACAATAGACCGGATTCGCCGGAATGCGAAGTCGGGCCAGTGACGATTCGCATTGCGCCGCCGCTCAATAATTAGGCATCTGCCCCGCGAAGTGCAAAAATTGTGCACTTGTCGCCCGGTTCCACCGCTCTGCCCCCGACCATTCCTTGTGCAAGCGCAGCATTCGCCCGCCTCATCCCTGTCGAAGGGCCTGCGCCCGGAAAGCATGGAAAGAGGGGAAACAGGTGAAGCTCATCATTGCAGCAATCAAGCCGTTCAAGCTCGACGAGGTTCGCGAGGCGCTGACCGCCATCGGCGTGAGGGGCATGATGGTGACAGAGATCAAGGGGTTCGGCAGCCAGTCCGGACACACCGAAATCTACCGGGGCGCCGAGTATGCCGTGAACTTCGTGCCGAAGGTCCGGCTTGAGATCGTCGTGGCCGATTCCCTGTCCGACCAGGTCGTGGCGACCATTCAGAAGACCGCCAGGACCGACAAGATCGGCGACGGAAAGATCTTCGTCCTGGACGTTGAACATGCCGTGCGTGTGCGCACCGGCGAAACCGATGA
>NZ_JAEULP010000070.1 GCF_016792905.1 Tabrizicola sp. | reverse complement strand
GGTTTCATTGGCAAGGTCGGCCACGCCGCGCAGGATCTCCGGCGCCCGGGATTCGAAGGCCTCGACATCGGCGAAGTGAAACTTCAGTTCGCTGAAGACCTCGGTCAGGACGATCTTGGAGGCGACATCGCCCGCCGCATGACCGCCCATGCCATCGGCCAGGACAACGAACCCGGCTTCGGCACCGACCGGAAAGTCTGCCGTGATCGCGTCTTCCTGATAGTCACGCGCGCCCTGGCTTATGCCCGAGGCGACATCGTAGCGGGGTTCACGCGATCGCCATATCATTGCCGTCTCCCTCGGAGTCGACCGCCGACCAATTGAAGTCGGCTGTACACAACACCTTCAACACCAAAGTCGTCTCGCCGATCTGGATCTCGTCGCCGTCGCCTGCCACGGCGGTCGACAGCAGGGGCTTGCCGTTCAGGCGCACCAGATTGGACTTGCCGCCGTGCCCGACATGGAACTGGTGCGTCGCCGGGTCGTAGGCGATGGCAGCGTGATGCTGGCGCGAGATCGCCATGTCACCAAAATCCAGCGCAATGGTCTGGTCCAGCCCGCGCCCGATCTGCGACACGCCCCGCATCACTGGAAAGGCCGCACCGCGGCCCGGGCCGGACTTGATCACCAGCCAGCCGGTCGGATACATCACCACGCCCGCCTTGTCTCCGGGCTCGATCGACTCGTTCATCCGGCCTTCGTCGAACAGCGGCACAACTGCTGCCGGCTGTGGCTCGAAACCCAGAACCCGGGTCTTGGTGCGCGTGGAGCGGCGACGTGCCCCCGCGTCCGCTGCAATCTCGCGCGCCGGGGTTGGAACGGGGACCGCAGGTTCCGGCTCTTCTTCCATTTCCCAGATGTTCACCACGGGAGTCGGGCCTTCCTTGGCCACCACCGCGCTGTTCGGCGTCTGGGTCAGGACTTCGGGCGCACCATCGGACAGCTTCGGAAACCGGCCCGCAGCCGGACCAGTGCCTTTGGCCACCTGATCGATCGCCGCCCGGGTCGCTTCAATCTGTTCGGCTTCGCTGCCGCTGAAGCGCGCGCCGCGGGTCGCTTTCGCCTTCCGCCGGAAGAGCCAGTCGAGAAGTTTCATCTGCCGCACTCCGTTCCGGGCCTTCCCCCGGAGTTCATCCATAGTCACCCGGCTCGGGTTACCAGGACCTCAACACGTCCTGCCATCCTTCCGGGCCCAACGCGCCCGACATCCAATCGGGCCCGCCGCCACGGCTACCAACATCGCGGACAAGGCTTAAAGACACACCACTCCCGTCCCGCTGTGCTATGGGAAGACTTTGTCCAAAAAATGATCCTAATTCGGTCATTTCACGGATCGCGCCAAGTCAGGATATGCGGCTTACCACAAAGTCTGCAAGCTCAGAAAGAATGTCGCGAAGCGGATGCACGGGCAGGTTGTCAAGCGCCGCTTTTGCCCTTGCAGCCCAGGCCACGGCATCCAGGCGACAGGCAGATATTGCGTCGTGCCTTTGCAGAATCACCATGGCATGTGCCAGATCGCCGTCATTCTGGCTGCCCTTCTCGATGACTCGCACCCAGAACGCGCGCTCATCCGGGCTCGCTTTGGCAACAGCCTTGATCAACGGAAGCGTAAGTTTCCTTTCGCGAAAATCATCGCCGGTATTCTTCCCGATAACAGCATCGGAACCACCGTAATCCAGCATGTCGTCGACAATCTGGAACGCAATTCCCAGGGCATCGCCGTATTCGCGGAGCGCCTTGATTTCGCCTTCCTTCGCGCCCGCGATCACGCCGCCGGCCTCGGTCGCCGCAGCGAACAGCGCCGCCGTCTTGCCGCGGATGACCTGCAGATAGATTGCCTCATCCGTCCGCAGGTCTTGCGCAGCAGTCAGTTGCAGCACCTCGCCCTCGGCAATGGTGGCCGAGGCGTTGGCCAGGATGTCCAGCACGCGCAGGCTGCCGGTTTCGACCATCAGCTGGAAGCTGCGCGCGAAAAGGTAGTCGCCGACCAGCACGGACGACTTGTTGTCCCACAACAGGTTCGCCGTCGGTCGTCCGCGACGTCGCTGGCTTTCGTCCACCACGTCATCGTGCAAGAGCGTCGCGGTATGGATGAATTCGACCGTCGCCGCCAGCTTCACATGGTCGTCGCCCGCGTAGCCCAGCAGCCGTGCCGCCGCCAGTGTCAGCAGGGGCCGGAGGCGCTTGCCCCCCGCCTCGACCAGATGCGCCGTCACTTCGGGAATCCGTGGGGCATGCTCGCTCGCCATGCGCTCGCGGATCAGCCGGTTCACCGCAGCCATGTCCTCGGCCAATGCGGCAGTCAGCCTGTCCTGCGGCGTCAAGCTCTTGTCCACCGCGTTTTCGCCCGCTCCGTCCATGCCGTTCTTGCCGCCCTTGCCCCGCGCGACCGGCGGGAGTAACCCGATCTGATGAAGGAACTTCTGCGCACGACCGACCCTACGCTGATCGCCTTTGCCACGGTCCTTCTTGAAGGCGAGGGTATAGCGGCCTTTCCGCTGGACGTCCACATGAGCGTCCTCGATGGCAGCCTTGGAATCCTGCCGCGGCGGCTGATGGTCGCCGACCAGCATCACTTCCGCGCGACCGCCATCCTGCGCGACAACGACGTTCCCCTGGACCTTTGATGTTTGCCGATGCCGAGCTGTCGGACGACAAATTCCTGTGCGGTCGTCTGAGGCTTCTGCAACCGCTGAAAGGCTATCGCGCCGCGACCGATCCGGTTCTGCTCGCGGCGTCCTGTCCGGTGAAGCCGGGCGACAGCGTTCTGGACCTGGGCTGCGGGGCGGGGGCGGCAATGCTGTGCCTAGGGCATCGCGTGCCGGGCCTGGACCTGGCGGGGCTGGAACTGCAACCCGCCTATGCCGAGCTTGCCCGTCGCAACGCCGAACGCAACCGGATCGCGGCCGAAGTCCACGAAGGCGACATTGACCGGATGCCGTCGTCCCTTCGGCGGGACTTCGACCATGTGATTGCGAATCCGCCCTACTATCACGCTGGCGGCAGCCCTTCCCCTGTTGCGGCGCGGTCACGGGCGATGCGGGTGGATACGCCGCTTTCCGACTGGGTGGCCGCTGCTGCCCGCCGGTTGCGTCCCGGCGGCTGGATGACCTTGATCTGCGGATCGGACGGCCTGCCGGAGGTGGTTTCTGCACTCGCTCCGAAGTTGGGCTCCGCCACAGTCCTGCCCCTTGCCGCGCGCGAAGGTCGACCCGCGCTCCGCGTCATCATCCAGGCCCGCAAGGGGGGCCGCGCCCCTTTTCGGCTGCTTGCTCCCTTCGTCATCCACCAGGGTCCGGCCCATGACGGGGACCGCGAAAGCTATACGCCGCAGGCCAACGCCATCCTGCGCGAAGGTGCCGATCTGCTGGCGCTGTTCCGCTGAATTCGCCGGATCATTCTGTCACATGATCGTAACAGGTGATGACACGACTCGGGTTTCGTGGTGCACTCGGGCTGTGAACAACCGAGGAGGACGACCATGACGATCGCATCGCATCTGGCGGAACTGCGCAAGAAGCACGAGACTCTCTCGGAGATGGTTGAACTCGCCCAGCGCAGCCCCGGAACGGATGACCTGCAGATCGCCGATCTGAAAAAGCAGAAACTGCGCATCAAGGAGGAAATCGCGCGCCTGAGCACGAACTAGCGTTTTCCGGCGCTGGCCCGCGCGGCCAGCGCCGCCCCACCGGTGATCAGGACCGCGGCCAGGGCGATTGCCCAGGTCGGTCGCGTTATTCCTGCCGCGACAAGCGCCAATGTCGACAGCAGGGGCGCCGCATAGCTTGCTACGCCCAGAAGCTGGATATCTCCGCGCTTCATTCCGATGTCCCAGGTGAAGAAGGCCGCTCCGACCGGTCCGATCCCCAGCGCCAGTACCGCCGCCCAGCCCAGTCCGTTGTCCGGCCAGACCGTCGTTTCCAGCGCCAGGTGACTGACTACCGACATCACCGCCGTCGCCAGGCAGAAGACCGTGACGCTTTCGGTCGGCACCGCACCCAGCCGCCGCGAAAGGATTGAATAGCCTGCCCAGGTCAACGCGCAGACAAAGGCCAGCGCCATCCCCAAAGCCGACCCGGATGCCTCTCCGCCTCGTCCCAGGACGATCACGGCGGCCCCCGCAAAAGCAATCAGCGCGCCGACCACATGTTGGGTGTGCAACCTTTCCCCTGGCAGCAGGCCGGAGAACAGCACGATGAACAGCGGCCAGAGATAGGCGATCAGCCCGGTCTCTGCCGTGGGAGACAACCGGAAGGCGGTGAAATACAGGAAGTGATAGCCGAACAGTCCGATGGTCCCGAAGGCATAGACCTTCCAGCCGACCCCGCGCAGCACGCCGAAGCCCTGACGTGCGGTCCAGAGCAACCCGATCAGGCCGCCGATCCCGAAACAGATCGCATTCAGAAGAAACGGTGGCACCGGCGCGCTGCCGATAGTGAACAGCGCCAGCAGTGACCACATCAACACCGCAGAAAACCCGATCAGCGTCGCGCGCCCCTTGGTCACAGTCCCCTCCCGATGCAGCCGGGCCTGAATAGCCGCTCGCCTGCCCAAGGAAAAGGGCCGCCCCGAAGGACGGCCCCGGAATGCCCGTCAAAGACCGTGTCACATCTCGCGGGGCATCCCCGACAAGAAGACGAAGTCGCAGGCGAAGGTGTCAGACGAAGAACTGCCCGCCGTTCGCGCTGATGGTCGAGCCATTGATGAATCCCGCGTCATCCGACACAAGGAACACCACGCAGCGCGCGATCTCGGCCGCTTCGCCCAGGCGACCGGCGGGGATCTGGGCGATGATGCTCTCGCGCACTTTCTCGGGCACCGCCATCACCATCTCGGTCGCGATGTAGCCGGGGCAGATGGCGTTGGCCGTGATCCCTGCCCGCGCGCCTTCCTGCGCCAGGCTTTTCACGATGCCAAGGTCGCCGGCCTTGGTCGCGGCATAGTTGACCTGCGCGAACTGGCCCTTCTGCCCGTTGATCGACGAGATCACCACGACGCGGCCGAACTTGCGGTCCCGCATGCCCGGCCAGATGGGATGAACCGTGTTGAACACGCCAGTCAGGTTGGTGTCGATCACCTCTTTCCACTGTTGCGGCGTCATCTTGTGGAAAGGCGCATCGCGGGTGATCCCGGCATTGGCCACGACCACCTCGATCGGGCCAAGGTCCGCCTCGACCTTGGCGATCCCTGCCGCGCAGGCGTCGTAGTCCGCGACCGACCACTTGTAGGCCGGAATGCCCGTCTCCTTGGTGAAGGCCGCCGCCGCGTCGTCATTGCCAGCATAGTTCGCCGCGACCTTGTAGCCCGCCGCCTTCAGCGCAACCGAGATCGCCGCGCCAATACCGCGCGATCCGCCCGTGACCAATGCAACCCGTGCCATCGTGATTCTCCTCCTGAGGGTATGCTACCGTATGCCATTGAAATCCTGTTACCGAAACGAATTCGGGCGCGCAACATTATTGCGCGCCCGTTTCGCATTCGCGACACTTTTCTGCGCCGCAGTATCAAGTGGGGGTCACGCGCGCTCCAGGCACATGGCAACACCCATGCCGCCGCCGATGCACAGGGTGGCAAGGCCCTTCTTCGCCCCGCTGCGGCCCATCTCGAACAGCAGCGTGTTCAGGATACGCGCACCGCTCGCGCCGATCGGGTGGCCGATGGCAATGGCGCCGCCGTTCACGTTCACGATCGACGGGTCCCAGCCCATGTCCTTGTTCACCGCGCAGGCCTGCGCCGCAAAGGCCTCGTTCGCCTCGACGAGGTCCAGGTCGCCGACCTTCCAGCCCGCCTTGGCCAGCGCCTTGCGCGAGGCATGGATCGGGCCGACGCCCATGATCGACGGGTCGAGCCCGGCGGTCGCGTAGCTGGCGATGCGCGCCAAGGGCTTCAGCCCGCGCTTCGCGGCCTCTTCCATGGTCATCAGCACGACCGCAGCAGCGCCATCGTTGATGCCCGAGGCATTGGCCGCCGTGACCGAACCATCCTTGACGAAGGCGGGTTTCAGCTTCTGCATCGCCTCCATCGTGGCGCCGTGGCGGATGTATTCATCGGCATCGACCACGATGTCGCCCTTGCGGGTCTTGATGGTGAACGGAATAATCTCGTCCTTGAACTTGCCGGCCTTCTGTGCGGCCTCGGCCTTGTTCTGGCTGGCGAGGGCGAATTCGTCCTGCATGTCGCGGGAAATCTGCCACTGGTTGGCGACGTTCTCAGCCGTCTGGCCCATGTGATAGCCGTTGAAGGCGTCCCAGAGCCCGTCCTTGATCATCGAGTCGATGAAGTTCAAGTCGCCCATCTTTTGCCCGGCCCGCAGATGCGCGACGTGGGGGCTGAGGGACATCGATTCCTGCCCGCCCGCGACGACGATCTTCGCGTCGCCCAGCTGGACATGCTGCGTCCCCAGCGCCACCGCCCGCAGGCCGGAACCGCAGACCTGGTTCAAGGACCAGGCGCTGCCTTCCTTCGGCAGGCCCGCCTTGATATGCGCCTGCCGTGCCGGGTTCTGGCCCTGACCGGCGGTCAGCACCTGGCCCAGGATCGTCTCGTCGACTTCGGCCTTGTCGATGCCGGCCCGGGCGACGACCGCCTCGATCACCGCTGCCCCAAGGTCATGCGCCGGGGTATTGGCGAACGCGCCGTTGAAGCTGCCCACGGCGGTGCGGCCCGCCGACACGATTACGACATTGGTCATTCCCAGGTCCTCTCCCTATGCGTCTAGAGCTGCAAGGCCGTGGCACGAGGGTATCGCGCCGCGTCCATCCATGCCCTACGGGCATCTTGCTGCAAGTGCAAGAACCATGGCGCATGGGGCACAGGTCCGGCGTCGCCTTGCCGCAGTGAAGCAGGAAAGGTTCCAAGCATGCACAGCCGACGGCAAACGCTTTTCGCCGCGGCGATCAGACGGTCACAGTTGGTCTGCCGTGCCGGAAGGCGCGAAAGTCGGGTGTCACCGTCGGCGGGCCGAAGAGATAGCCCTGCAAGCACCCCACCCCTGCTTCGCGCAACCAGGTCGCTTCGCCCTCGGTTTCGACCGCTTCTGCAACCACATACATGCCCAGCTCCTCGGCCATCGCGATTGCGGCCCGAACGACGGCCTGGCCTTCGGAAAGGCGATCGACGTGCTTGACCAGGCTGCCGTCAATCTTGGCGATCTCGAACCCCAGGTCCTGCAGAACACGCAGCGAGGTCATCCCTGCTCCGAAATCGTCCAGCGCGAAGACGATTCCGTGTTCGCGCATGTCCGACATGAAGGGCTTCAGCACATCGGGCACCTGCAGGGCGGACGCCTCGCTGATCTCCAGAATCAGGTTGGCACCCAGCCGCGGTGAATCCTGCAAGGCACGGCGCAGGATGTCCGTCCAGGGACGATAGCCGACGGATCTTGCCGACATGTTGATCGACACCCGGATCTGCGGATTGCGCTGCATCGCCATAAGTCCCAGCTGCAGGGCTGCGCAGTCGATCTCGCGCCCCAGTTGCTGCTGTTCCACTGCACCCATGAAGTCCCGTGCGGGGATCACCTGGTCACGCAAGTTCAGAAGGCGGATGAAACCTTCGAAGAAACCGATCACCGACGGGTCGGCCGCATAGACCACCGGCTGGAACGCGAGCCGCATCCGCCGGTCCTTCAGGGCCGAGGCGACCATTGCCAGAGTTTCCCGGTCCTGCGCCGAAATCGCCGCGGCAAGCGGACTCGCCAGCGCGGGGTCGCGGTCGAACTTCGACGACTTCGGTTCCTTCAGATAGCTCATGCAACCCCCCCGGCCAGAGCATTCGACGCTCGACACCCTAGCCTGCCATCAGTAAACGGAAGATCAATATTCGCATTTTGTTCCAACCTGTCCCGTAGCCCAGACCAAGGTTCGCCGATGAAAAATGCCGACAATTTGACCCGCTGTCCCTGGTGCGGCACCGATCCGCTTTACGTTGCCTACCACGACCATGAATGGGGCCGCCCGGAGCATGATCCTCGCCGCCTGTTCGAGCTGCTGATTCTGGAGAGCTTCCAAGCCGGGCTGTCCTGGATCACCATCCTGCGCAAGCGCGAGGGGTTCCGCGCGGCCTTCAGGGGTTTCGAACCTGAGCTGATCGCGAGCTGGGGCGAGCCCGAGACGGCTCGCTTGCTAGGCGATCCCGGCATTGTCCGCCACCGCGGCAAGATCGAAGGTACGATCCGGGGCGCCCAAGCCTTCCTGCGGATCGAGGCGCGCGAAGGCTTCTCGGCCTTCCTGTGGGCTTTCGCCCCGCCGCCCTCGCCCCGCCCGCGAACCCATGGCGATGTCCCCGGCCAGACCGCGCAATCTCAGGCCATGTCGAAGGCACTGAAGCGCGAGGGCTTCAATTTCGTCGGGCCCACCATCACCTATGCGTTCATGCAGGCATCGGGCATGGTCAACGACCATCTCGCCGACTGCCACTGGGGCTGACCCCTTGGCCTTTCGCTTCCGCCCCGCCATATATGGGCAAACATCCGACAGGAGTCCGCCATGCTGGGACTAAGCGAAAAGCCGCAAGCTGAAGTTGATCTGATCAAGGACGTGACCGAGGCCACCTTCATGGCAGAGGTGATCGAAACCAGCCGCGAAGTGCCGGTCATCGTCGACTTCTGGGCCACCTGGTGCGGGCCTTGCAAGACGCTTGGCCCGATGCTGGAAGCCGCCGTTACTGCCGCGGGCGGCAAGGTGCGCATGGCAAAGGTCGACGTCGACAAGAACCAGCGCATCGCCGCGCAGTTGCGCATCCAGTCGATCCCCACGGTCTACGCCTTCTGGCAGGGCCAGCCGGTCGACGGGTTCCAGGGCGCCGTACCCGCGTCCGAACTCAAGGCCTTTGTCGACCGCGTCTCGGCCCTTGCCGGTGACGGCGGGCTGGCCGAGGCGATCCAGGCGGCCGAGGACATGCTGACCGAGGGCGCGGCAGTGGATGCCGCCGAAACCTTCGCCGCGATTCTTGGGGAGGAGCCGGAGAATGCGGCGGCCTACGGTGGCCTTATCCGCGCGCACCTGGCTCTCTCGAACCTCGACCAGGCCGAGGGGCTGATCGCTGCCGCCCCTGCCGCCATCGCGAAGTCGAAGGAACTCGACGCCGTCCGCGCCCAGCTGGAACTGGCGAAGCAGGCAGCCAATGCCGGGCCGGAGGCCGAGCTTCGCGCGGCGGTCCAAGTGAACCCCGACGATCACCAGGCCCGCTACGACCTCGCCGCCGCGCTGCTGGCTGCCGGGAACCAGAAGGAAGCGGTGGACGAACTCCTCGAACTCTTCCGCCGCGACCGCGAATGGAACGACGGCGCGGCCAAGACCCAGCTCTTCACGATCTTCGAGGCGTTGAAGCCGCAGGATCCCATCGTCCTTGCCGGTCGCCGCCGCCTTTCGTCGATGATATTTGCCTGATCCCTGACGCGGGCTACCCTCATGCCCATGATCACCTCCGCCGACCTGCCGGATACCATCCCGGTCTTCCCCCTGCCGGGCGCGCTCATGCTGCCGCGGGCCCGGCTGCCGCTGCATATCTTCGAACCGCGCTATCTGGCGATGATCGAGGATTGCCTGAAGACCAGCCACCGGCTGATCGGGATGATCCAGCCCCGCGAGACCCCCGCCGGGGAGAAGCGCCTGCAGGCGATCGGCTGCGCGGGGCGGCTGACCGGGTTTTCGGAGACCGAGGACGGGCGCTACATGATCACGCTCTCCGGGATTTCCCGCTACCGGGTGAAGGAAGAGGTGCAGGGCTTCGCCCCCTACCGTCGATGCCTGGTCGACTGGGCCCCCTTCGCCCGCGACCTGGGACCGACCGAGGATGACCCCGGCTTCCGCCGCGAGGAGTTCATGGGCCTCCTCGCCCGCTACTTCTCCCGGCTCAACCTCTCGACCGACTGGGACAGCCTGAAGGAGGCCGAGGCGGAGCTCTTGATCAACTCGCTTTCCATGCTCTGCCCCTTCTCGCCCGAGGACAAGCAGGCCCTGCTGGAAGCGCCCACCCTGACCACCCGGCGCGAGACCATCGTCACGCTGATCGAATTCGCGCTCCGCGCCAGTGGCGAAGAGGAGACCCTGCAATGAGCGAACCCGCCGACCGGAAGATGCTGGAGGCGCTGGTCTGCCCCGTCACCCATGCGGTGCTGACCTATGATGCCGAGAAGCAGGAGCTGATCTCGAAGGCGGCCCACCTGGCCTTTCCGATCCGGGACGGGATCCCGGTCATGCTGGTCAGCGAAGCGCGGGAGCTGGAGTAGTGTCCACGGTGGACAGATTTCTGAGCCTTTGAAAATCAATGGGTTACGCGCTGGCGTTAACCAGGTGGTAAGGTCCAGAAATGGTGTAGGGTGCGCTAAGAGCCGCACCATCCGACGGTGGGCTCGTAGCGCACCCTACGCATGACGGATCGTATCCCCGGGTTCCAGCGTCGGGAACAGCTCCTCCACCTGCGCCACCCCGGGAGCTTCGGCGATGATCCTGGCGGCCTTCTTCCCGATTTCCAGCCGACAGGCATCCATCGTGGCAAGTTTCCTTGGAAGACCGTCCAGCAGCTCCACCCCGTTGAACCCGGCGAGGCCGATGCGGCCGGGGACGTCCAGGCCCTTGTCCAGGCAGTAGAGGAGGCCCCCGGCACCGATCATGTCGTTGGAGTAATACAGGAAATCGACATCCGGGCTGCGGGTCAGGACGGCCGCCGTCATCTCGCGGCCCTTCAGCAGCGCCGAGCCGCCCGAGTAGAATTCGCGGTCGACCAACGACAGGCCAGCCTTGGCAAGCGCCTCTTCGAACCCCTCCAGCCGCTTCTTTGCGCGGAAGTCGTTCGGCATCTGGGTGCCGAGGAAGGCGATCTTGCGGTAGCCTGCGGCGATGATCGCCTCGGCCATCTGTCGTCCGGCGCGGCGGTGCGAGATGCCGACGGCGTGATTGATCGGGTCGCCGTCGATGTCCATGATCTCGACGATAGGGATTCCGGCGCGCGCCAGCATGGCGCGGGAGGCCGCGGAGTGCTCAAGGCCCGCGATGATCATCCCCGACGGGCGCCAGGACAGCATTTCGTAGATGACGCTTTCCTCGCGGTCGGGCAGGTAGTTGGTGACGCCGACCACGGGTTGCAGACCGGTGCCGACCAGCGTTTCGGAGATGCCGGTCATAACCTCGGGGAAGACCATGTTGGACAGCGACGGGATCACCACGCCCACCAGGTTCACGCGCTGGGAGGCGAGCGCCCCGGCGATCTTGTTCGGCACGTAGCCAAGGGCGCGGGCGGCCTCCAGCACCTTTTCCCGGGTGGGGGCGGAGACGTCGCCCCGGTTGCGCAGGACCCGGCTGACAGTCATTTCCGAAACGCCCGAGGCTTCGGACACGTCGCGGAGGGTCAGGGTGTGGCGCGGGTCGGGCGTGATCTTGGTCAAGGGGCTTTTCCGGCACGGGGCTGCAATACCCTTTGTTAGCGCCAAAGAGAAAGCTTGTCCAAGCCGGTTTCATCTGCTAATGTTACCGCTAACAGCCAAAGGTGTCTCCCTGAAGCTGGTCATATCTGGCGTGTCCTGCAAGCTCTCAAACTGGATGCGACGGACCAAGGGGGAGGTAGTGGGCCAAACTTGCCTCCCCTTTTCTTTTCCCGGTGGTTGAAATGGGCGCGGTTTCGTCGCATGAGGAAGCCGTGGCCCCGTAGCTCAGGGGATAGAGCGGCCGCCTCCTAAGCGGCAGGTCGATGGTTCGAATCCATCCGGGGTCACCATCCTTAGCTTCCCGCATTGAAATCAATCGGATAGGCTTGTTCCCGGGCGGTTCCCGGAGGCATGCGGATGCGGCGGATTGCAGTTCTGGATATTGGCAAGACCAACGCCAAGGTGCTGGTCGTGGATCTCGCGACCGGGGCCGAGGAGGTGCTGGCGCGCACTCCGAATGCGGTGCGGCGGGATGGGCTCTATCCGCATCATGACATCGAGATGCTGTGGGCTTTCGCGTTGGGCGGGCTGCGGGCTGCGGCGGCGCGGGGGGTGGATGCGGTGTCGATCACCACGCATGGCGCGGCGGCGGTGCTGGTCGATGATCGGGGCGGGCTGGCGCTGCCGATGCTGGATTACGAACATGACGGGCCGGACCTTATGGCGGCGGAGTATGACGCGGTCCGGCCGGAATTTCAGGAGACGGGGTCGCCGAGGCTGCCGGGCGGGCTGAATGTCGGGGCGCAGCTGTTCTGGCTGTCCCGCGCGTTTCCGGAAGACTTCACGAGGGTGCGTCATGTCCTGATGCTGGCGCAGTACTGGGCGTTCCGGCTGTCGGGCGTTGCGACAAGCGAGGCGACCTCGCTGGGCTGTCATACCGATCTGTGGAACCCGTGGGAGGGGCGGTTTTCCTCGCTGGTGACGCGGATGGGGTGGGACAGCTCGTTGCCTCCGGTTCGGAAGGCCGCGGATGTGCTGGGGCCGGTGCTGCCGGAGGTGGCGGCAGCGACGGGTCTGCCCGCGGGGACGCCGGTCTTGTGCGGCATCCATGATTCCAACGCCTCGCTGGTGCCGCATCTGGCAGAGGCGCCCTGCGGGGTGCTGTCGACCGGGACCTGGATGATCGTGATGGCGCTGGGCGGTCGGCCGCCAGAGTTGGAGGCAGGCCGGGACGTGCTGGTGAACGTGAACGCGCTGGGCCAGCCGGTCCCGACCGCACGGTTCATGGGCGGGCGCGAGATGGATGAGATCATGGGGGGGCGGATCGTCGAGCCGTCGCCGGATGATCTGCGTGGGGTGCTGGAGGAACGGGTGATGGCGATGCCGTCCCTGCATCCCGAGACAGGGCCGTTTCCGGGCAAGCGGTTCGGCTGGATCGGCGGAGAGCCGGAGGGCGGCGCGCGGATGGCGGCGGCGTCGTTTTATGCGGCACTGATGGGGGCGGAGTGTTTGTCGCTGGCCGGGGCCGAGGGGCCGGTGATCGTCGAGGGGGCCTTCGGGGGGAATCTTCCCTTCCTGCGGATGCTGGCGACGGCGACGGGGCGGGTTGTTCGCGGCTCGGGCCAAGGCGCGGGCACGGGCTTGGGCGCGGCGCTTCTGGCGGGGCCGATGGCGGTGTCCGCGCCGAAGGGGCTGGAGGTGATGCCTGAGAGTGATCGCTTGTGGACGGGCTATGTCGCGGGCTGGCGGGAAGCGGTGGCGCGCTGGTGAGCGGTCAGGCCATGTAGAAGGTCTCGGCGAGCGGGATCGCGATTGGGGAGCCGTCTGGGTTCGTGGCCATGATGTCGCCCATGTGGGCCCACCAGCGTTTCATCACCGGCTGGTTTGGCAGGTCGTCCATTGTGTGGTCGTCGCGGCGTTCGAGGTAGCCGAAGAGGGTCATCGTCTCACGGTCCAGGTGGATCGAGTAGTTCGAGATACCGGTGTCCTTCAGAAGCTGCACGAGGTCCGGCCAGATCGCGTCGTGGCGGCGGGTGTATTCGGCCTCCATCCCCGGGTTCAGGCGCATCTTGAAGGCGTGGCGCTGCATCAGGCGTCCTTTCGTCTGCTGGCGCGGAGATCGGCCAGGAGGTTGGGGAGGAGGACCGAGGCGATGAGGAGGATGCCGATCACCCCGGTCTGCATGTGTCCGGTGATGTTCATCAGGCCCATGCCGTTCCGCAGGTTCAGGATGATCAGGATCGAGAGGAACACGCCGGTCATGCTGCCCTTGCCGCCGAAGATGCTGACCCCGCCCAGAAGAACCATGGTGATGATGTCAAGCTCGAACCCGAAGGCGGTGTCGCCGCGGACGGAGCCGAGGCGGGCGGCGTAGAGGAGGCCGCAGAGGGCGGAGATCAGGGCGGAGAGGAGGAAGAGCACCGTCTTCACCCGCGCCACGTTCAGGCCGGAGAAGCGGGCGACCTCGGCATTGGTGCCGATGACGATGACCTGACGCCCGAAGCTGGAACGGTGGAGGGTCATTCCGAGGAGGAGGAGGAGGACGAAGAAGAGGAGGATGGCGAGGGGGATCGGACCGAGGATGCCCTTCTGGCCGAGGTCGGTGAACCAGGCGGGGAAGTTGCCGAGCGAGTTGTCCTTGACGAGGACGCGCGCAAGACCGCGGAAGCCGATCAGCATGGCAAGGGTGACGACCAGCGAGGGGATGCCGACGCGGGCAACGAGGATGGCGTTGACGAGGCCCGCGACGAGGCCTGCGGCAAGGCAGATCAGGATGGCGAGGCCTCCGGGGGTGCCCGCGTTGACGAGAGAACCGAAAAGCGCGGCGGAGAGGCCCATGATCGAGGCGACGGAGAGGTCGATCTCGGCGTTGATGATCACGAGGGTCATGACCAAGGCGACGATGATCTTCTCGATCGACAGCTGGAAGAGGTTGATCTGGTTCTGGACCGTCAGGAATTCGGGCGCGAAGGCGGTGTTGAGCGCAAGGGTGGCAAGGAAGACGGCGAGGAGGCCGGTTTCCCAGGGGGTGAGGAAGCGGGTCATTGGCTGCTCCCTTTCCGAAGACGGGTCAGCTGGCGGCTGGCGAGCGTGTCGAGGGTGACGGCGGCCATGATCAGGCCACCGAGGAGCGCGTCGCGCCAGAATTCGCTGATCACGGCCCAGCGGGTGAGCGAGTTGTCGATGGTGTCGACGAGGAGCGCGCCCATCAGGACGCCGATCATCGAGCCGGAGCCGCCCATGATCGAGACGCCGCCGACGACAACAGCGGCGATGGCCTTGAGTTCGAACCCGAGGCCCGCGACGACGGTGATGTTGCCGAACTTGGCCAGGAACAGGAAGCCGGAGAGGCCTGCGAAGGCTCCACTGATGATGAAGGCCGTCAGGACCACGCGGCGGGCGTTGATCCCGGCCATGACGGCGGCGTCGGGGTTGGAGCCGACCGCGTAGAATCGGCGGGCGGGGCGCAGGAAGGTGAGGGCGAGGCCGCTGACGAGGCAGGCGGCCAGCGCGATCAGGACGGTGACGCGGACATCCAGCCCACCGACCGAGAAGGCGTTGGCGGAAGGCAGGTCGACCAGCCATTGCGGAAGGCTGGCGGTGGTGATGGTCTTGGCGTCGGACCATTCGACGAGGAAGCTGCGGTAGAGGGCCAGCGTGCCGAGGGTGACGATGATCGAGGGGACGCGGCCGAAGGCGATGATGATCCCGTTCAGCGCGCCGAAGCCCGCGCCAAGCGCCATGCAGAAAAGGACCGCGAGGATCGGGTGCAACTCGGGCATCGCGCCGAGGAGCTGCCCGGTCATGTAGGCGGTGACGCCCATCACCGACCCGGCGGAAAGGTCGATGTTGCGGGTCATGATAACGATGGCCTGCCCGACCGCAATGGGCAGCACCACGGCGGCGGAGGTGCTGATCCGGGTGAACATGCGGGGGGAGAGGTAGCCTTCGATCTGGGTGGCGAAGAACAGCACCGTTGCCAGCAGGGCGAGGCCGAGGGCCAGAAGGCGCAGGGTCTGCGGCGAGGCGCGGGTGAGGAGGCCGGTCATTCTCGGCCTCCGGTCACGCGGGTTGAGGCGGTTTTCGAATTGAGCGCTGACGCGCAAGCCTTTTGTCTCGCCTCTGCGCGCGAAGGGCGCGCAACCGGCTCGGACGGCCTCCGGCGGGGATATTTGGGCAAATGTGAAAGGGCTTGGGGGCGTGCGGTCATGCGGCGGGTCTCTCTGCGGTGGCTTGCCCGGCGGCCATGGCGATGACGCGTTCCTGCGTGGCCTCTTCGATGGGGAGGATTCCGGCCTGACGGCCCTCGCGCATGACGAGGACGCGGTCGGCGAGCGCCAGCACCTCGGGCAGGTCGGAGGAGATGACGAGGATGGCGACGCCTTCGCTGGCGAGCTGGCGGATGATGGCGTGAACCTCGGCCTTGGCGCCGACGTCGATGCCGCGGGTGGGTTCGTCGAAGATCAGGACCCTTGGTTTCGTCTCAAGCCATTTCGCAAGCATGACCTTTTGCTGGTTGCCGCCGGAGAGCTTGCCGACTTCGACGCTTGTGTCGGGCGAGCGGATGGCAAGGCGCTTGCGGTAGGTCTCGGCCATGGCGGCCTCGGCCTTGCGGTCGATGAGGCCGAAGGGTTTCAGGAGTTTTCCGAGGCTGGCCAACGAGATGTTGGCGAAGATCGACATGGGCATGGCTAGGCCAAGCTTGCGGCGGTCCTCCGAGACATAGGCGATGCCAAGGTCCATCGCCTGTTGCGGGGTGGTGATGCGGACCTGCGCTCCGGCGAGGGTGATTGTTCCCTCCGTCGCCGGGGCGATGCCGAAGAGAGAGAGGGCGACATCGGTGCGGCGCGCGCCGACGAGACCGGCGAGGCAGAGGACTTCGCCCTTGGCGAGGTCGAAGGTGATGCCCCTGAACACCCCTTCGCAGCCGAGGTCATGGACAGAAAGCAGGGTTTCGCCATGCGGGTTGGCGGCGGTCTTGACGGCGAAGCTTTCCAGCGCGCGGCCGACCATGTCTTTCACCAGACCGTCTTCGCTGACTTCGACGATGGGCTTGGTGGAAATGTGCTGGCCGTCGCGGATCACGGTGACGCGGTCGGCGATGCGGAAGATTTCGTCGAGGCGGTGGGAGATGTAGATGACAGCCACGCCCTGCGCCTTCAGCGCGCGGGCGATGTCGAGCAGGCGGGCGACTTCGTGGGCAGAGAGGCTGGCGGTCGGTTCGTCCATGATCAGGACCTTGACCTTGAGCGACAGCGCCCGGGCGATTTCGACCGTCTGCTGCTCGGCCAGCGTCAGCCCGGCGGCGGCGCGGCGGACGTCGAGCTTGACACCCAGGGGGGCGATGAGGGCGTCGGCTTCACGGTAGATCTCGGACCAGCGCATGATGCGGCCCTTGGCGCGGTTCGAGATGAAGATGTTCTCGGCGACGTTGAGGTCGGGGAAGACCATCGGTTCCTGGTAGATCGCGGCGATGCCTGCCAGTTGGGCGGACTCGGTGGAGCGCAGGGTGACGGGCTGGCCGTCGACGCGGATGGTGCCGCTGTCGGGTTGGTAAACCCCGGTCATGATCTTGATCAGCGTGGATTTTCCCGCGCCGTTTTCGCCGACGATCGCGTGGACCTCGCCGGGGAGGATGGTCAGGCTCATGTCCTTCAGCGCCTGGGTGGCCGCGAAAGACTTGGACAGGCCTTGAAGTTCCAGGACCGGCTGGGTCACGGGCGAGGTTCCGATAGGTTGGGGGAAGGGGGCCGCGCAGGGCGACCCCCAGGGAGCGGTGAAGCGGCCGTCAGTTGGCGGCGGCTTCGACGTTGTCCTTGGTGTAGACGGTGAACGGCCCCATCAGCACCCGCTTGGCACCCGGACGACCGGGGTCTTCCTCGATCTTGAAGGCACCCATGCGGCCTGCGGTGAATTCCTCACCGACTTCGCCCTTGATGGCGCCGGTCGCCAAAGCGTAGGAGGCCTGATAGGTCAGGTAGCCGAGGTCGACGAAGCTCCACAGCGCGAACTGCGGGGCGCAGCCGTTCAGCGAGTAGCTGACCATTTCGGCAGGCAGCCCGAGGCCGGAGACCTTGACCTTCTCGCACAGACCCTCGTCCTGCATGGCCTTGGCGGCGGCGACGATGCCGACGGTGGTGGGGGCCATGATGACCTTGAGGTCGGGGTATTTGTCCACGAGGCCGAGGGCCTTGTTGTAGCTCTCTTCCGACTGGTCGTTGCCGTAGACGACGTCGACCAGTTTCAGGTCCTTGTACTTGGCGTCTTCCGCCAGGACCTTCTTCATCGCGTCGATCCAGGCGTTCTGGTTCGAGGCGTCGGGGCTGGCAGACAGCACGGCGAATTCGCCCGCGCCCCCGGCAAGGTCGAAGGCCATGTCGGCCATCACCGTGCCGATCGAGCCGAAGTCGACCTGGGCCACGAAGAACGATTCCCCCGCGCCGTTCGGGATCGGGCTGTCCCAGGTCACGACCTTGGTGCCCGCGGCGGCGGCGGCTTCGGCGGCGGGGGCGATCTGGTCGCCCGCGTTGTTCGACAGCATGACCACGTTCTGCTTCTGGGTGGTCGCGGTGGTCAGCATCTCGATCTGGCCGGCGGCGGAGTTTTCAGGGGTCGGGCCGATGAATTCCAGCGTGCCGGTGGAACCCAGTTCTTTGGCGGCTTCCTGCGCACCGCGGTTGGCCTGGTCGAAGGGCAGGATGCCGAGGAACTTGGGCAGAAGAACCGCGTTCACGGCCTGGCCGGGGGCGGCGGTGACGGGTTCTGCCATCGCGGTCGAGCCCATCAGGGCGGAAAGGCCAGCCGCAAGGGCAAGGCCGGTCAGTTTCATCATCATTGGTCGTATCCTCCCGTTATGTTTCGCCTGCCGCCCCCTCCTCAGGCTGCGGTCAGGACCTTCGCTTGACTGGGGTCGATCAGGACCACCTCGACGCCGGTCTGGCGCAAGTGATCCAGCATGTGCGGTGGCGCGCCGGTGTCGGTGACAAGCGTCGTCACCCGGGACAGGGGGCAGACCACCATGTTGCCGCGCGCCTCGAACTTGGTCGAATCGGCGACGACGATCAGTTTCTCGGTCCGGCTGAGAAGCTTCGCTTCGGCCCGGGCCACCAGCGGGTCGCTTTCGATGATGCCGAGCGGCGTGACCGAATAGCAGGACATGAACATCTTCGACGCGGCGAAATGCTGGATCGCGTCCTCGTCGAAGGGCGACAGGATGATCCCGGCCTCGCGGTACAGCTCGCCGCCGGGCAGGACGACGCGGTTCGCGGAATGGGCGATTAGTTCCTGCGCGATGGGGAAGGAGTTGGTCAGGACCTGCATCCGGTGCTGGCGCAGGCATTGCGCCATGAACCAGGTCGTCGAACCCGCGTTCAGGATGATCGACTCGCCATCCTGGCAGAGGCTGGCCGCGCCCTGGGCCACGGCCTGCTTCAGGTCGGCGTTCAGGGTCTGGCTGGCATCGAAGCTGGGCGCGGTGAGCGGGGTCTGCGCCGAGGCGACCGATTCCGCGCCGCCGTGGACGCGGCGCAGCTGGCCGGAGTCTTCGAGTTTCGCAAGATCACGGCGCAGGGTCGCGACCGAGGCGCCGGTAACGCCGACCAGGTCAGCAACGCGGACGATCCCCTTGTCCCGCAGGCGGGTCAGGATCAGCTGCCATCTTTCGCGTTCGTGCATCATGAGTGGAAGGCTGTCAGAGTCGCTCATATCCGTCAATAAACAATCGCAATGCTGCATCGCGGAAGAGTCTCTGCGCCGCAGAATGCGCATTCGTGATTGACTGTGAGCGTTTGCAGCCTATCCTGCGGGACAAACCCCTTCAGCCAAAGTCGGACCGATGACCCAGGAAATCGCCCTCAAGTCCCTCTGGGACGACGCTTACGCCGCCACTCTGGATGAACCGGGCAAGCTGCTCTACCGCTCGAACCTGCTGGGGTCGGACCTGCGAATCACCAACTTCGGCGGCGGGAATACCAGCGCCAAGGTTTCCGCCACCGATCCGTTGAGCGGTGAGCCGGTGGAGGTGCTGTGGGTCAAGGGCTCGGGCGGCGACATCGGGTCGATGAAGCTGGACGGGTTCGCGACGCTGTACATGACCAAGCTGATGCAGTTGCGTGGGCAATACCGG
This sequence comes from Tabrizicola sp., assembly GCF_016792905.1. Lineage (GTDB taxonomy): Bacteria > Pseudomonadota > Alphaproteobacteria > Rhodobacterales > Rhodobacteraceae > Tabrizicola. The sequence continues at coordinate 26,269 of NZ_JAEULP010000070.1, read as the reverse complement.
GGGCTGGACCAGGAAGACGCGATGGTCGAGGCGCTGGGGCATACGATCTTCAACCTGAACCCGCGCGCGCCGTCGATTGACACCTGGCTGCATGGCTTCGTGCCGAAGGCCCATGTCGACCATGTGCATTCCGATGCGGTGATCGCGATTGCCGCGAGTGCGGATCAGGTGCGGCTGACGCAGGAGATTTTCGGCGGCGAACTGGGCTATCTGCCGTGGCAGCGGCCGGGGATTGACCTTGGCATCAAGCTGGGTCGGATGGCGGAGGATAACCCGAAGCTGAAAGGCGTCGTGCTGGGGCAGCATGGGCTGTTCACCTGGGCGGACACGGCGAAGGACTGTTACCTGCTCACGCTGGAGATGATCAACAAGGCGGCGGTCTGGCTGGACGCGAACGTGAAGCGCCCGGTGTTTGGCGGCGAGAAGGTGCTTGCATTGCCTGCGGAGGACCGGAAGGCCACGGCGCGGCGGCTGATGCCGCTGATCCGGGGGCGCATCTCGCAAGGCGCGCATATGGTGGGTCACTTCACCGATGCGCCGGAGGTGCTGGAGTTTGTGAACTCTCGTTCGTTGGATCATCTGGCGCCGATGGGGACGTCCTGCCCCGATCACTTCCTGCGGACGAAGATCAAGCCCTTGGTCGTGCCCGCCGAGGCCGATGCGGCTGCGCTGGATGGGCTGATCGTCGGCTATCGCGCGGATTACGCGGCCTATTATGACCGCTGCAAGCGGCCGAATTCCCCCGCCATGCGCGACCCGAACGCTGTGATCTACCTCGTGCCCGGCGTGGGGATGCTGTCCTTTGCCAAGGACAAGGCGACGGCGCGGATTTCGGCGGAGTTCTACGTCAACGCGATCAACGTGATGCGGGGGGCTTCCGGGGTTTCCCAGTATCAGGGCCTGCCGGAGCAGGAGGCTTTCGACATCGAATACTGGCTGCTGGAGGAGGCCAAGCTGCAGCGGATGCCGAAACCGAAGCCGATGGCGGGGCGGGTTGCCTTCATCACCGGCGGTGCGGGGGGAATCGGCTCGGCCTCTGCCGAACGCCTGCTGCGCGAGGGCTGCAACGTGGTGCTGGCCGACATCGACCAGACCGCGCTGGACGAGGTCGTGGCGGGGTTCGGCAAACGCTATGGCCGCGACATGGTGCGGGGCGTGGTGATGGACGTGACCTCCGAGGCGGCGGTCATCGCGGCGGTGGAGTATACGGTCGGCGAGTACGGCGGGCTGGACGTGCTGGTGAACAACGCCGGGATCACGTCCGCGGCGGCGGTTGAGGATACCACCCTCGCCATGTGGAACAAGACGATGGACATCCTGTCCACCGGCTACTTCCTGGTCGGGCGCGAGGGCTATCGGGTGCTGAAGGCGCAGGGTATCGGAGGGTCGATGGTGTTCATCTCGTCGAAGAACGGGGTGGCGGCGTCGCCGGGAGCCAGCGCCTATTGCACAGCGAAGGCGGCGGAGATTCATCTGGCGCGCTGCATGGCGCTGGAGGGGGCACCGCTGGGGATCAGGGTCAATGTGGTGAACCCGGACGCGGTGTTGCGCGGCTCGAAGATCTGGAAGGGCGAGTGGTCGGAACAGCGCGCGGCGTCGAACAAGATCGCCGTCACCGATCTGGAGGAGCATTACCGCAAGCGGAGCCTCTTGCAGCGGTCGGTCTTCCCCGAGGACATCGCCGAGGGGGTCTATTTCTTCGCCTCCGACCTGTCGAACAAGTCGACGGGGAATTTCCTGAACGTGGACGCGGGCAATGCCGTGTCCTTCACGCGCTAGGGGGTGGGGATGCTGGTTTCCGAAGATCTGGTCGGGTCGCTGAACGATGCCGCGAAGGCCGCGCATCAGGACGAGTTCGGGGCTTTGGGGCGGAAACTTGCCCGTCGCGGGGTGGATATCGAGGCCGTGGTGACACGCGCGATGGGCTGGTCGGTCGCCGTGCCGACCTGGGGTGTGGGGACCGGGGGCACGCGGTTCGCGCGGTTCCCGGGGCGGGGTGAGCCGCGGAACATCCATGACAAGCTGGCCGATTGCGGGGTGATCCAAGAGCTGACGCGCGGAACCCGGACGGTTTCGCCGCATATCCCGTGGGACAAGGTGTCCGACTACAACGCGCTGCGGCAGGAAGCGGCGCAGTATGGGCTGGGGTTCGATGCGGTGAACTCCAACACCTTCCAGGATCAGGCGGATCAGGGGTTGAGCTACCGCTACGGGTCGCTGGCGAACACCCGTTCGGATACCCGCGCGCAGGCGGTAGCGCACAACATCGAGTGCATCGAGATCGGCAAGGCCCTGGGTGCGCCTGCGTTGACGGTCTGGATCGGCGACGGGACCAACTTCGCCGGGCAGCAGAGCCTTGGCGGGATGTTCGAGAGCTACCTGTCGGCGATGGAGCAGGTCTATGCGGCGCTTCCGGCGAACATGGCGATGTTCATCGAGCACAAGATGTATGAGCCGGCCTTCTATTCGACGGTAATTTCCGACTGGGGTTCATCGCTGATGGCGGCGCAGCACCTTGGCCCGAAGGCGAAATGCCTGGTGGACCTCGGCCACCACGCGCCAAATGTAAACATCGAGCAGATCGTGGCGCGGCTGGTGCATGTGGGAAGGCTGGCTGGGTTCCACTTCAACGATTCGAAGTATGGCGACGATGATTTGGATTCGGGCTCGGTCGATCCGTTCCGGCTGTTCCTGGTCTTCAACGAACTGGTCGAGGCGGAGTTGCGGGGGGCCAAGGGGTTCAACCCCAGCTACATGATCGACCAAAGCCACAACGTGACCGATCCGATCGAAAGCCTGATGGGGTCGGCGGTGGAGATCGCGCGGGCCTATGTGCAGGCCTCGCTGGTCGACCGGAAGGCGCTGGCCGAGGCGCAGGACGCAAATGACGTGATGGCGGCGCATCGAACACTGAAGGCCGGGTTCCTGACCGATGTCTCGCCGATCCTGGCGGAAGCGCGGATCAGGGCGGGCGGGGCCTATGATCCCATCGCGGCCTATCGCAGCTCGGGCTACCGGGACCGGGTGGCGAAGGAGCGGCCGGAGGTGAAGGGGTCTTCGTCCGGCATCGTCTGACTTCGTGCCGGAGGGGAGGCCGGGCGGATGACACAGCACTCGATCATCGACGAAAGCCATGCCTTCTGGGACGAGGTGGTGCTGCCCCTGCTGGCCGCCCGCTTCCCGTTCGAGACGGTGCAGATGGCGGCGGGGGTGTTCGGCTATGGCTCCGAGGTGCTGCGGCTGGATGATGAATATTCGACGGACCACCATTTCGGGCTGCGGGTGAATGTGCTGCTGCCCGAAGCGGTGATGGCGGCGCGCGGGCCGACGATCGAGGACGCGCTGGCCGAGGGGCTACCGGCCAGTTGGCGCGGACGCGAGTTGCGCGAGGGCTATACCCGGACCAAAGGCGTGGCGCTGGGGTCGCTGGAGCAACACCTGCGGTCGACCATCGGGCTGGACCATCCACCGAACAGTTATTCGGAATGGCTGGCGATCCCCGAGGAAGACATCATACACATCGTCGCCGGAGAGGTCTGGCATGACCCCTCCGGCCGGTTCTCGGCGGTGCGGGCGGCGCTGAACGGCTACTACCCCGAAGAGGTCAGATTGCGGCGGCTGGCCCATTGGTGTCGGTACTTCAGTGGCATGGGAGTCTATGCACTGAAGCGGGCTCTGCTGCGCGACAATGAGCTGTATGCCAACACGACCTTCGCGCGGTCTTTGCGCTGGGGGGTGCAGATGGCCTTCCTGCTGGACCGGCAATACTATCCTTACGACAAATGGCTGACGGTAATGTTCCACCGCCTGCCCCGGATGGGCGCGCGGCTGGCTACGATTGTCGAGGAAGCACCGAAGCTGTCGACAGGCTGGGAGCGGAAGCTGGAACTGCTGCACCAGATGTCTGACGTGCTGGATGCGGCGATGGTGGAAGACGGGCTGATCGCGCCGCATCCGCGCTACAAGGTCTCGGAAACCTCGGGATATCGCCTGCTGGAATCGGCCTATGCCGAGCTGATCCGCAAATGCCCGGCCGAGATCCGGGGCATCGTCCCGCAATGGGAGCAGGTGCATTGGGAAGGCTTCCACTCCGAATTCGTCGCCGGAGTGGGCCTGGAGGACTGGCGGCGGATGCTGCTTCTGGAGGAATACGAATGAACGGTTATGAACGGGTGATGGCGACGATCAACCACCAGCCGGTGGACCGCACGCCGATCGACTGCTGGCTCTACCAGAAGCAGTTCCTCGAACGGCTGGAGGCCGACTATGGCCCGCGCGAGAAGTTCATCGAGGAGTTCGGCATCGACGTCTTCGTCGGCCTGATGCCCTTTCCCAACCAGCATGGCCGCCGCTTCGACATTCATGAACTGGCGGGCGTGCCGCTGGAGGACCCGCGCGATCCGAAATGGCTGAACTTCACCGACTGGAACTATGATTTCGGCGGCACCAACATCGCCACTGCGATCCGCGACCACAAGGGCAAGCGCTGCGTGCTGGCGCATTGCTGGGGGATGGTGGAAGGGACGTCGAGTTTCCTCGGGATCGAGAACTGCTGGATGAACCTGGGCGGCAACCCCGACCTGATGGCTGCCTTCTTCGACCGCTATGCCGATTGGCTGTGTGTGCAGGTCGACCAGATGATCGAGGCCGGGGTGGACATGATGACGCTTTCTGACGACTGGGGATCGAACGGGACGATGCTGTTTTCGCCGAAATCCTGGCGGAAACTGATCAAGCCGTATGCGATGCGGGTGGTCCAGCATGCCCGCAGCCGCGGGATGCCGGTCAACCTGCATTCCGACGGCTATATCCTTCAGGTGGTGGACGACATCATCGAGATGGGCTTCACCTCCTGGCACCCGGTGCAGGAAAGCGCCGGGATGGACCCGAGGGAGGTCAAGGCGAAATGGGGCGACAAGATCGTCATTTACGGCTCGCTGGACGTGGTGGACGGGCTGTTGAAATATGACGGCGACGAGCTGGACGAATACATCACCGAGCGCTTCGGCATCTATGCGCCGGGCGGCGGGTTCATCTTCAACGGCGGGCATTTTATCCAGCCGGACATCCCGCCGTCGAGGCTGATCCGGGCCTATCGGCTGGTGAACAAGCTGGCAGCGCAGTACGGGACGCTGAATTGAGCGATGGGCTCACGGTGCCGGATGGGGCCGTCTGGATCGGCTCGGCGCATCCGTTCGACCTGCACGAAGCCTACCTGAACTTTCGGTCGGATATTCGGTTGTCGGCGCTTCCGAGACAGGCGATCTTCCGGTTGAGCGCTGACAGTCGCTATCGGCTTTGGATCAACGGCGTGTTCATCGGGCGAGGGTCGGAGCGCTCGTGGCCGTCGTCGATGGCCGTAGATGAACGGCTGGTCACAGACCTTCTGCAACCCGGCCTGAACCGGCTGGCGGTGCAGGTCTATTCCCCCGGCTATTCCCATTTCGCCTATGTCCATCGGGGGGCTTGCGGGATGATCGGCTGGCTGGAGCTGGATGGCGAGGTGGTACTGACCACGGGCTCCAGCTGGTCGGTGCGGCGCGACCTGTCGTGGTCCTCGCGGGTGGATCGGGTTTCGATCTATGGCACCGGGGTCGAGGACCGGGACCTGCGTCTGGCCATGGACTGGGTCCAAGCCGACGCCTCCGCCTGGGACAAGGCGCGGGTGGTGCAGGGCGCCGAGGGGCCGATCTGGCACCGCCCGCGGCCAAGGGCGACGGCGCTGCCGGTGGAGGAGTTGCGGGTGCTGGACGCCCCATGGCAGGTGCGGACCGGACCGGCGGTGGCTGCTTCCGATGACCCCCATGCCGACTTGCGAAAAGTCTTTTCAGTTTCTGTGACCGGCCCGACCCCGGCGCTTTTGCCGCGCGGAACTTCGGCGATCTGGGTCTTCGATCTGGGCGAAAGTCGGGCCTGTCTGGCTGGCGCCGAAGTGACGGCGGCTGGGGGTGAGCGCCTGCTCGTCTCCCATGCCGAGAAGCTGCGGCACGGTGAATTGTTGCTCTCCGATCCTGAAACCTACTGCCGGATGCGACCGACCGACCGTTTCATCCTGCGGTCCGGACGACAGCTGGTCGAGGGCTTCACTCCGCGCGGCGCGCGCTATCTGGTCTTCGCGCTGGACGGCGGCGGCGTGTCCCCGGCGCCCCGCTTCCATGTCCGCCTTCCGGTGACGCCGGTGGAAGCCCGGCCCCTGCCGAAGCTGGAGGGCGTACTGGCGGGTGTGGCCGAGATGTGCCGCCGCACGACGCTGAACTGCCTGCAGGACGGTTTCGTTGACGGGGTCTGGCGGGAAAGCAGTCTCTGGCTCGGCGATGCGGTTGCACAGGACTGGGCGTTGCGGGCCATCTCGGACGATCCGCGGCCGCTGCTATTTGCCATCGACATGGCGGCGGAGGGGGTGGATGCGGAGGGGCTGCTACCGTCGGTCCTGCCGGGCGAGGTTCCGGCCTATGCTGTAACCGACTACAATTTCAGTTGGGTTGAATTGCTGGCGGGCTGCGCGACGCATCCCGGCGTGGCCGAGCCGGAGGCGGTCTGGCAGCGGCATTGGGGTGTGCTAATGCGGATGCTGGAACGGATGGCCATGGCGAGGGGGCCGGATGGTCTGCTGCGCAATCCGCCGGGGCGAAGACTGTTCCTCGACTGGTCGCCGATGAGCCGCGCCGAGCCGAACCTGACGTTGAACCTGCGCTACCTGCATGCCTTGCGGCTCGCGGCGGGGATGGCAGATCGGGTTGGGCGGACAGCGGATTGGAGTGAGACGGCGGAAGGTTTGGCGCGGGCCTTGCAAGGGCATCGCGCGGCTGACGGCTGGCGCGAAAGCCCCGGCGGGGAGGCGGCCAGCCAGCTGGCGCTGGCGCTGCTGATCCTGACCGGGATCGTCGAGGGGGCGGAAGCGGAGGCTCTCGCCGACCGGATCGTCGCCCGGTCATTGAACCCCGAGGACGGGCCACTGGTGGGCCAGCCTGCGCTCGCTGGCCCGTTCATGCACCACTATCTTTTCCTTGCGCTGCAAAGCCTTGGCCGCCGCGCCGACATTCACGCCATCATCGCCGCTCGCTGGGGTCGCTGGGTGCGCGAAGGCCGGCCGACCACGCCGGAGAACTGGTCGATCGATTTCCCCGACGGCTCGGCCTGCCACGGGTTTTCGGCGCATCCCTTGGGGTGGCTCTAGAAGTCCAGGTGTTCGACCGACAGCGCGTTCTGCTGGATGAACTCCCGCCGCGGTTCCACCACGTCGCCCATCAGCTTGGAGAAGATGTCGTCGGCTTCGGCCAGGTCGTCGACCTTGACCTGCAACAGTGTCCGCGCCTCCGGGTCCAGTGTGGTTTCCCAGAGCTGGTCGGGGTTCATCTCGCCCAGACCCTTGTAGCGTTGCAGGGTCAGGCCCTTTTCGCCCTCGGCCAGGATCGATTTCAACAGGTCGATCGGCCCGTGGATCGCCTGCTCCCGGTCCTTGCGGACCAGACGGGCGGGGTCGCGGTAGATGTCGCGGTATTGCCCGGCGATCTGGGACAGCCGCCGAGCCTCGCCCGACCGCAGGACCGCGCCGTCAAGTGTGCGCAGCTCTTCGACGCCTCGCAGGATACGCGACAGGCGGATGCCGTGATCCTGGGTGATGCGGCCGTGCCAGCCGCGCTCGAACTCGGGCGCGATCAGGTTCAGGCGCTTGGCCACCGTGTCGGCAACCAGTTGCAGATCATCGTCCGCCCGGCCCGGATCGAAAGCCCCGGCAAGCGCGGCCTGCTCCAGGATGGCGCGCGGGTAATGCGTCGGGAAGGCGTCCAGCACCCGGCGGAACTGGCGGGCGCCTTCGATCACGCGGGCAAGGTCGTTGCCCGCGATTTCGGTGCCGTCGGTCAGCCGCAGGACGGCGCCCTCGGTGCCCATCTCGACCAGATAGTCGTCCAGCGCGGCCTGGTCCTTCAGGTAGACCTCGGACTTGCCGCGCGCGACTTTGTAGAGGGGTGGCTGGGCAATGTAGAGATAGCCGCCCTCGATCAGGTCCGGCATCTGCCGGAAGAAGAAGGTCAGCAGAAGCGTGCGGATATGGGCGCCGTCGACGTCGGCGTCGGTCATGATGACGACCTTGTGGTAGCGCAGCTTGCCGATGTCGAACTCGTCACGGCCGATGCCGGTACCAAGCGCGGTGATCAGCGTCCCGATCTCCTGGCTGGAGAGCATCCGGTCAAACCGCGCCCGTTCCACGTTCAGGATCTTGCCGCGGAGGGGCAGGACGGCCTGATTGGCGCGGCTGCGGCCCTGCTTGGCCGAGCCGCCTGCCGAGTCACCCTCGACCAGGAACAGCTCCGACTTCGCGGGATCGCGTTCCTGGCAATCGGCCAGCTTGCCGGGCAGCGAGGCCACGTCCAGCGCAGTCTTGCGCCGGGTCAGTTCGCGGGCCTTGCGGGCGGCTTCACGGGCCAGGGCGGCCTCGATGATCTTGCCGACGATGATCTTCGCCGGGCCGGGGTTCTCCTCGAACCACTCCGACAGCTTCTCGTTCACCAGGTTCTCCACCGCCGGGCGGACCTCGGAAGAGACCAGCTTGTCCTTGGTCTGGCTGGAGAATTTCGGGTCCGGCACCTTGACCGACAACACGCAGGTTAGCCCCTCGCGCGCATCGTCGCCGGTGAAATCCACCTTCTCGCGCTTGGCGATACCCGAGGACTGGGCGTAGCCGGTGATCGTCCGGGTCAGCGCGCCCCGGAATCCGGCCAGGTGGGTGCCGCCGTCACGCTGCGGAATGTTGTTTGTGAACGGCAATACGGTTTCATGGTAGCTGTCGTTCCACCACATCGCGACCTCGACCCCGATGCCATTCTTCTCGCCCACCATGTAGATGGGTTCCGGCATCACGGACGTCTTCGACCGGTCGATGTACTTCACGAATTCCCGCACGCCGCCTTCGTAGAACAGCTCGATCCGCTGCGGTTCGGCGTGGCGCTCATCCTCCAGGATGATCCGCACGCCGGAGTTCAGGAACGCGAGCTCCCGCAGCCGCGTTTCCAGCGTCTTGAAGCTGTAGTCGAGGTTCGAGAAGGTGCCGTCCGGGCGGTTGATCTTGGCCGAAGCCAGGAAGCGCACCTCGGTTCCCCGCTTGCCGGGCGCCGGGCCGACCTCGTGCACATGCACCACGCAATCGCCATCCTCGAACCGGGCGCGGTATTCGGTGTCGTTGCGCCAGACGGTCAGTTCCAGCCATTCGCTGAGCGCATTGACCACCGACACGCCGACGCCGTGCAGACCACCCGAGACCTTGTAGGCGTTGCCGCCCTCATCCGTGTTGTTGAACTTTCCGCCCGCGTGCAGCTGGGTCATGATGACCTCGGCCGCGGACACACCCTCCTCGGGGTGCATGTCGACCGGGATGCCGCGGCCGTTGTCGAAGACGGAAACGCTGTCATCGGCGTGGATTTTCACGATCACCGCCGTCGCATGCCCGGCCAGCGCTTCGTCGATACCGTTGTCGACGACCTCGTACACCATGTGGTGCAGGCCCGAGCCGTCGTCGGTGTCGCCGATGTACATTCCCGGGCGCTTGCGGACAGCCTCCAATCCCTTGAGAACCTTGATGGAATCGGCACCGTATTCGGCGGGCTTCTTGGCGGCTTCAGCCATGCGTGGGGAACCTTGATCGTTGCGCGCGATTTATAGCGTTTCGGGGCATGAATGTCACCCCTTGGCCACCAGATTTGGTGTCAGAGGAAGGGGATCACAAGCCCTACGCAGATCAGCAGGACACCCGAGCCGACGTTTAGCCGATGCACGCTTTCCGGGCTGGACAAAAGCTGCCGCGCGCGGTCGAGGAAGAGGGCGAGGCCCAGGTTTCCGGCCATCGGGATCGCCGCCGAAATGGCGATGATCGCGGCGATGTCGGGGGCGGTCAGGCGTTCCAGCGTGAAGAAGCCGGGCAGCGCGCCCATGTAGAACAGGATCGCCTTCGGGTTGCCGATCACAGCGGCGACGCCGACCGAAAACCCGGCCCACATGCCGGGGCGGGTCAGGCGGCTGTCGGCGCTCAGCGCAGCGGCGGGCTTGCGGATCAGCATGACACCCATGACCAGGAAGATCGCGGCGGCGACCCAGCGCAGGATGGACAGGAAGTCGCCGTAGGTGCTTTCGATCCAGCTCAACCCCAGGATAGCGGTCAGCGGCCAGACAAGGTCGCCAATGGCGACGCCGATGGCGAGGGGCCAGGCAGCGGAGAAGCCACCGGACAGGGCGCGGGCAATCAGCGCGACCCAGACCGGGCCCGGCACCGCCCAGAGCCCGGCCATGCCCAGAGCGTAGAGGAGGAGTTCATGAAACGAAACGGTCATTCGGTTATTCCATCGTGATCTGTGAGCCGGTCTCAGTGTCGCGCACGGCAACGGTCTGCCCCCGGTCGCCCAATGCCGCAAAAAGCCCGGTCTCCGTGCCGGTCATCAGGGCTTGCGCGCCAAGCGCGCAGATTTCGTCGTACAACGCGGAGCGGCGGGCTTCGTCCAGGTGCGCGGAGACCTCGTCCAGCAGGAGGATCGGCGCGCGGCCAAGATCCTGTGCCAGGGCGCGTGCGTTCGCGAGGATCAGGCTGATCAGCAGCGCCTTCTGTTCTCCGGTTGAACATTGGTCCGCGGGGGCATCCTTGGCGGTATATCGGGCCTTGAGGTCGGCGCGGTGCGGACCGACGAGCGTACGTCCGGCGGCGATGTCGCGGCGGCGGCCCTCTGCGAGCGCAAGGGCGAGGTCTTGCGGTTCCTCGCTGCCATCCGGCCCGGTCAGCGTCAGATCGGCGGAGGGGAAGGCGCTGGCCGGATCGGCAGCGGCGGCGATGCGGGCAATGGCGACGCGGCGGTGCGCGGTGATATGCTCCCCAGCCTCGGCCATCTGCGATTCAAGGGCAGCATACCAGTGCGCGTCCGTCACCTGATCCTTGATCAGCCGGTTGCGATCGCGCATCGCCTTGTCGTATGTGAGCGTTTGTTCGGCATGTTCGGGAAAGAAGGAAAGCGTCAGCCGGTCCAGAAAGCGGCGGCGGCCCTCTGCCGCTTCGATCCAGAGCCGGTCCATTGCCGGAACCAGCCAGAGGACGCGCAGCACCCGGCCAAGGCTTGCCTGCGGAACGGCCTTGCCGTCGATGCGGACCTGCCTCGCCTCGCCGGGTTCGGCCCAGGTTTCCAGCTCATGCGCTGCGGAAAGGCCCCGGACCGAGGCACTGATCTTCCAGCCGAGCACTTCCGGGCGGCGGGCAAGGTCCTCTGCACCGGCACGACGCAGGCCGCGTCCGGGGGAGAGAAGGGACACGGCTTCCAGCACATTGGTCTTGCCGGCGCCATTCGGCCCGGTGATGGCGACGGGGCGGCCGTCGAAGCTTAGCCGCGTCGCCCGGTGGCTGCGGAAATGCGACAGGGCGAGGGTTTCGATCGCCAGACCGCCCACCGGAGTTCCTTTCAGTGCAAAGGCTTGCGGGATCAGACCCGCATCGGCATGACGACGTAGACCGCCGAAGTGTCATTGCCTTCGCGCATCAGGGTGGGGTCGGCGGCAGAGTTGAACAGGAAGACGGCATTCTCGCGGTCAACCTGGCTGGCGATTTCCAGGAGGTATTTCGCGTTGAAGCCGATCTCCAGCCGCTCGTCGCCATAGGCAACCGCCAGTTCTTCCTCTGCGGCGCCGCTGTCAGGCGAGTTGACCGACAGCACCAGCCGGTCCTCCTCCAGCGACAGTTTCACCGCGCGGGAGCGTTCCGATGACACCGTCGCCACGCGATCCACCGCCTTGGCAAACTCCGAAGCGTCCACCTCCAGCTTGCGCGTGTTCCCGGTCGGGATGACGCGGGTGTAATCCGGGAAGGTGCCGTCGATGACCTTGGATGTCAGGGTGATGGCGGGTGTGGCAAAGCGAACCTTCGTTTCGGAAACCGAGACGGCGATGTTGGCATCGTCATCGTCGAGGAGCTTGCGCAGTTCGCCCACCGTCTTGCGGGGCACGATCACACCGGGCATCCCCTCCGCCCCGTCCGGCAGGGCTGCGTCGATGCGGGCCAGGCGGTGCCCGTCCGTCGCCACGCAGCGCAGGACCTTCCCGCCCTCGCCCTGGGCCACATGCATGTAGACGCCGTTCAGGTAATAGCGCGTCTCCTCGGTGGAAATCGCAAACTTGGCCTTGTCGAACAGCCGCCGCAGATCAGGCGCCTTGGCCGAGAAGTTGGAGGAATACTCGCTGGTGGCCATCACCGGGAAGTCTTCCTTCGGCAGCGTCGCCAGGCTGAAGGTCGACCGGCCGGCCATGATCGTCAACCGGCCCGAAGCGGCATCCTCGGTCAGGTTCACCAGCGCGCCGTCGGGCAGTTTGCGGACGATCTCGTGCAGCATCACGGCGGAAACCGTGGTCGCCCCGGCGCGTTCCACCATGGCGGGGGCGCGGTCCACCACCTCGATGTCCAGATCGGTGGCGCGGAAGGACACCTGGTTGCCCTCGGCCTCGATCAGCACGTTGGCCAGGATCGGGATCGTGTTGCGCCGTTCGACCACCGACTGCGCCTGGGCAAGCGCCTTGAGCAAAGTGGCGCGTTCGATGCTGAGCTTCATCTTGTCCCCCTGCCGACCCGTCAGGGACAGCGAATTTGTCCGGTTTCCACCGGGTCACAACCGTTGTGTGGACTGTGCGTAGGATTGTCGGGGCCGTCAAGGGCGGCCCCGGCCTTACCCCTGCAGAAGACGGCGCAGAAGTTGCAGATCGTCGGAAAGCTGGCTGTCGGTGGTCATCAGCTCTTCGATCTTGCGCACGCCATGCATGATTGTCGTGTGATCCCTGCCCCCGAAACGACGCCCGATCTCCGGCAGGCTGCGCGGGGTCAGCTGTTTCGACAGATACATCGCCACCTGCCGTGGCCGGGCGATGGTGCGCAGGCGCTTCGGGCCGATCAGGTCGGAGAGGCGGACGTTGTAGTGTTCCGCCACCTTGCGCTGAATTTCCTCGATCGACAGCTTGCGGTCCGAGGAGCGCAGGATGTCGGCCAGGCAGTCCTGGGCGAGGTCCAGCGTGATCTCGCGCCCGACCAGCGAGGCGAAGGCGAAGAGCCGGGTCAGCGCGCCTTCCAGGACGCGGACGTTGGTGGTGATCCGGTGCGCGAGGAACTCCAGCACGCCATCGGCCAGGGCCAGCCCGCGATACTGGTTGCGATAGAAGTCGACCTTCTGTTGCAGGATGCCGAGCCGCAGCTCGTAGTCGGTCGGATGCAGGTCGACGACCAGCCCGCATTGCAGGCGCGACTTGATCCGCTCCTCCAGATCCTTGATCTCGCCCGGGGCGCGGTCGGCGGAGATGACGATCTGCTTGTTCGCATCGACCAGGGCGTTGAAGGTATGGAAGAATTCCTCCTGCGTCGAATCCTTGCCGGCGATGAACTGGACGTCGTCGACCATCAGCACGTCGACCGAACGGAACAGCTCCTTGAAGTCCATCACCTGCCGGTCGCGCAGGGCCTGCACGAAGCGATACATGAACTGCTCGGCGGACAGGTACAGCACCCGCAACTCGGGATGGCGGGCCTGAAGCTCATGCGCGATGGCGTGCATCAGGTGGGTTTTCCCGAGGCCGACGCCGCCGTACAGGAACAGCGGGTTGAACGTGACCGGCCCGCCTTCGGCCACCCGGCGGGCAGCGGCATGGGCCAATTCGTTCGGCTTGCCGACGACGAAGCTGTCGAAGGTGAAGCGGGCATCCAGCGGTGCACCGGGAAGCTCTTCCTCGGCTGCGCGGGCCCTTGTGGCCTTGGGCGCAGGTTTGGCCGCCCCTGTGGCGGCGGCACGGGTCACCACCGGGGCGGTCCCGACGGTGAACTCAACGCGGTCGACCGAAGCCCCGGCGCTGGTCAGCTGGCTGCGGATATGGTCGGCATAATTGCGCTGCACCCAGTCGCCGAAGAAGATCGTCGGCACCTCGAAACGTGCAACGCCGTTCTTCAGCTGCGACAGCTTCAGCGGCTCGATCCATGTGGCGTAATTGTGCTTGCCGACCCGCTTGATCAGCTCTTCCCGAACCTGCCCCCAGGTTTCATTCGTCATTCTTTGACCTGTCAAAATATGAACCGGAGAAACCCGGCCCTGCCCTGTTCCGTCGTTGGACGAGCCACCCCGGCCAAGCCGCCCGAAGGCCGCCTGCGGGCCACCGGAACAACGGCTTGTCAGCGGGACGGAACAACGCACAGCAGAACTGCCGGACAATCAGCAGCCCTCCCGAACGTGATGGGACGGCTTGGATGCCGCCTCCAACTCTTTGATCGCAAATGGAAAACTCAGATCTTCCGGCGCGGCAGGCGCCCAATCCGTGCAGCAGCTTTCCCTTTGCGACCCGTTCTTGTCCCCCAAGACGAAGTGAATCGCAGGCTCACGCTAACAACCCCCGCGCGGGCTCTGCAACCGAACAACGCGCTTGACATGGATTCCCCAAAACCGAATCCGGTCCCTCTGGCAAATCGGCAACGCAGGGTCAAAATGACGCAGCCGAAGGGCGGAAAAATGCCGAAGGGCGCAACCCATGCGGGTGCGCCCTTCTGTTCCGGATTCGGTCCGCGTGAGGCCGATCAGGCCTTGACGACGGCCTTCACGCGCGAGGCGAGGCGCGACATCTTGCGCGCAACGGTGTTCTTGTGCAGCACGCCCTTGGTGACGCCACGCGCCAGTTCCGGCTGGGCGGCCTTCAGCGCAGCCTGGGCGGCTTCGCCGTTGCCCGAGGCGATGGCTTCTTCGACCTTGCGCAGGAATGTGCGGATGCGCGAGCGGCGGGCCTTGTTGACGGCATAGCGGGCGTCGGCCTGACGGGCGCGCTTCTTGGACTGGGCGGTATTTGCCATGGGTGGCTTCCTTGCGGTCTATCGGTTTCAATTCTGTCGCACGAAAGACCAGAAGGCCCCATCCCGAAGGAAGGGTCTGATTCTTGCCTAAGCGGGCCCACGCGCATGTGGCGCTGGCCTATAGGGCAAGTCGTGGGGAAAGGAAAGCCCTTGCTTGTCGATGGCGTCGTCAGGCCTCGCGTGCGACCTTCGACAAGGACGTGCGTCGAACGAGGAGGGTGTCAGCGGTCGCGGAACTGCGGCTGGCGCTTTTCCAGAAAGGCGGCCATGCCCTCCTTCTGGTCCTCGCTCGCGAAGAGGGCGTGGAACATGCGGCGTTCGAACAGAAGCCCCTCGGCAAGGCTGGTTTCCTGCGCCCGGTTCACGCATTCCTTGACGACCATCGCCGTGAACGCCGATTTCTCGACGATCTTCTGGGCGGCCTTCATCACTTCTTCCATCAGCCGGGTCACGGGGACCACACGGCTGACCAGACCGCTGCGTTCCGCCTCGGCGGCGTCCATGAAGCGGCCCGTCAGATGCATGTCCATCGATTTCGACTTGCCGACCGCCCGGGTCAGCCGCTGGGTGCCGCCCATCCCGGCGACGATGCCGAGGTTGATCTCGGGCTGGCCGAACTTCGCGGTGTCTGCAGCAATGATGAAATCGGCCAGCATCGCCAGTTCGCAGCCACCGCCCAGGCAGTAGCCGCTGACTGCCGCGATCATCGGCTTGCGGGCACTGGCGATGATCCGGGCCTCCGGGCCGAAAAGATCATCGAAATAGACGTCGATGAAGCTTTTCTCGGCCATTTCCTTCACGTCGGCCCCGGCGGCGAAGGCCTTTTCCGATCCCGTGATGACGATGCAACGCACCCTGTCATTCGCTTCCGCCACCGTCACCGCCGCAGCAAGTTCCCGCATCAGCGTGGAGTTCAGGGCGTTCATCGCCTCGGGGCGGTTCAGCCGGATGACCGAGACATAGTCCTCGATCTCGACGATCAGCGTTTCATAGGCCATGGCGGCCTCCTTCGTGGCAGACAGGAGGGGACTCCTACCACCAATGCGCGGCTTGGCAAGTCACCTCTGGCAGGCCGGGCACCAGAACGAGGAGCGGCCAGATTGCACCGTCCGGGTGATGGTGCCCGCGCAACCCGGTGTCTCGCAGGGGCCGCCTTCGCGGTCGTAGACCTGGAAATGCTTGGAAAAATACCCCAGCTCGCCATTGGCCTGCCGGAAATCACGCAAGGACGAGCCACCTGCCTCAATCGCCTCGGCCAGCACCTCGCGGATGATCGGGACAAGGGCGTGGACCTGGGGTTCCGCAAGGTCGCCTGCCAACCTGAGCGGGCTGATGCGCGCGCGATACAGCGTTTCGGCGACGTAGATGTTGCCAAGGCCCGCGACGATCCGCTGGTCCAAAAGGGCGGCCTTGACCGGAGTCTTGCGGCCCTTCAGCCGGGCGGCAAGGTAGGGCTCGTTGAAATCGTTGCCGAAGGGCTCCGGCCCCAGACCGGCCAGCAACATATGCTCGGAGGCGCGGTCCGTCGGCATAAGGTCCATCGCGCCGAAGCGGCGGGCGTCGTTGAAGGTGATCCGCGCGCCGCTGTCCATGTGAAGGACCACATGGTCGTGCTTCTGTGGCGCTGGGTGGTCATGGTGGAACTGCCCCAGCGTGACGCCGGACACCAGCATCCGCCCCGACATCCCCAGATGCACCAGCAGCGTTTCGCCCGAGTCGAGGTCGGCCAGCAGGTATTTCGACCGCCGCCGCAGCGCTGCCACGCGCTTGTCGCTCAGCCGTTCCGCCATCCGTTCCGGCAAAGGCCAGCGCAGATCGGGCCGGTTGACATCGGCCCGGGCGATGACGGCCCCTTCCAGGACCGGCAGAAGGCCGCGGCGCACGGTCTCGACCTCGGGCAGTTCAGGCACCGGCGGCCCGGTTTTTCTGGATCTGCTGTTGCGCGAACATCTTGAAGTCCTCGATTCCCCTGCAGTGTTTCAGCACCTTGGCCTTGCCGCCCGAATTGAACTGCAAGACCAGATCATAGGCCCCGGTATCGCCGATCCAGTCCAGATCCTTCCAGCGATACTCCCGCCGGCTGAACATCATGCGTGTCGTGATCAGCTTGTCGCGGTTGTAGCGCGCTTCGGTGCCAAAGATATAGAGCAGGCCATTCGCGACCACCGCCAGAAGCACAAGCTGGGGGATGAGCGTCGGTCCGGGAAGCTCGGCCATCGCTTCGTGGAAACCTGCAGGCGCGACTTCGGGCCAAAGCGCAAACGCCGTTGCGGCGACGGACAGCCCCGCAACCATCCCTTTCACGCCGACCGAGGGGCGGAGGATATGGTCGTCCAGCGTCATGGGGGCTGCGCCATCCGTGCCGATACGGGAAATGGCGGCATAGCGCGCGGGCAACTTCGCCATGAAAGGACTGTGGATCGGGACGACAGTTCCTGCGGCCCTGGCGGCCGCAATCCGTCGGCTGCGCCGCCGCAGTCGCCACCACAGGATCAGTGCAAACGGGCCGAAGGTAATCATCGGGACCACGGCGAGCGGCCAGGCCCCCAGAACCGAACCGAGCATTTCTGTCGCACTCATCACACAGCCTTTTTTGCCGACACAGGTTTTCCTTGTGCACGCTTCGGTATAACTCCGATGTGGCATCACTTTGGCGGCGGACGATGACGCAGGATACGGACAAGACCACCCATTTCGGCTTTCAGGACGTGCCCGAGGCTGAAAAGGCCGGGATGGTGCATGGCGTCTTCAGTCGCGTGGCCTCGAAATACGACGTGATGAACGACGTCATGTCGGTCGGCATCCACCGGCTCTGGAAGGATGCGATGATGGACTGGCTGGCCCCCCGGTCCGGCCAGCGCCTGCTGGATGTGGCCGGCGGGACCGGGGATGTGGCCTTCCGGTTCCTCAAACGCGCGCCGGGTGCCAGCGCGGTTGTCTGCGATCTGACCGAGCCGATGCTGATCGAGGGTCGCAAGCGGGCCGAGGCCGAGCGGATGGCGCACAGCCTTGACTGGGTGGTCGGCGACGCGATGGCGCTGCCCTTCCCAGACAATGCCTTCGACACCTACACGATCTCTTTCGGCATCCGGAACGTGACCCGCATCCCCGACGCCCTGCGCGAGGCCTACCGCGTCCTGAAACCCGGTGGGCGGTTGATGGTGCTGGAGTTCAGCCAGATCCCGAACGACCTGCTACAAAAGGCCTACGACATCTATTCCTTCAACGTCATCCCGGTGATGGGCCAGATCATCGCCGGCGACCGGGCAAGCTACCGGTACCTCGTCGAATCGATCCGCAAGTTCCCCGATCAGGAGACCTTTGCGGCATTGATCCGCGCGGCGGGCTTCGGCCAGGTGAAATTCCGCAACCTCTCCCTCGGCATCGCCGCCCTGCATTCCGGCTGGAAGCTGTGAAGGGTCCGCACAACGTCATCCGCCTGATCCGCACCGGCGCCACGCTGGAGCGCACGGGTGCCATGGACGTGGTGCTGGAGGCGTTCCGCGCGCCCCCGCGCCTGCGCTTCGCCGCGCGGATGCTGGGCTGGCCGTTCAAGTGGCTTGGACTGAAGGGCGATCCCGCGCTGCCCCCTGCCACCCGTGCGCTGACCGCGCTTGGCCCCGCCTACATCAAGTTCGGCCAGGTGCTGTCGACCCGCCCGGATATCGTGGGTGAGGAATTGGCCGATCAGCTGAAATACCTTCAGGACAAGCTGCCCCCTTTCCCGACCGAGATTGCGAAACAGATGATCGAGGCGGAACTGGAGCTTCCGGTCTCTGCCCTGTTCTCGGAGTTTTCCGAACCCGTCGCCGCGGCCTCCATCGCCCAGGTCCACCGCGCCCGGCTGGTGGATACGGATGAGGATGTCGCGGTGAAGGTCCTGCGCCCGCAGATCGAGCGCGCCTTCCGCAAGGACATCGACGCCTTCTACCTTGCCGCCCGCTGGATCGAACGCATCGCCCCCTTCTCGCGCCGCCTGCGCCCGGTCGACGTGATCGCCCATTTCGAGGGCGTGGTGATGGGCGAGCTGGACCTGCGGCTGGAAAGCTCTGCCGCCGCCGAATTTGCCGCGAACACGGAAAAGGACGAACATTTCCAGGTGCCAAGACCATACTGGTTCCTGTCATCGCGCAACGTGATGACGCTGGGCTGGGCGGAAGGCATCGGCCTGAACGACATCGCGTTGATCGACGCCGCCGGGCATGACCGCCGCGTGCTGGCCGCGCGCGTGTTGCAGCTGTTCCTGAACCACGCGCTGCGCGACGGCTTCTTCCATGCCGACATGCACCAAGGGAACCTGAAGGTCGCGGCCAACGGCGACATCATCGCCTATGACTTCGGGATCATGGGCCGGATCGACGAATACACCCGCCGGGTCTATGCCGAGATCCTGATGGGCTTCATCCGCAAGGATTACCGCCGCGTCGCCGAGGTGCATTTCGAGGCGGGCTACGTCCCCGCCGACCGTGACATCGACGACTTCGCCCGCGCGCTCCGCGCGGTTGGCGAGCCGATCTTCGGCATGGAGGCCAGCCGGATCAGCATGGCGCGGCTCCTCGCCTATCTCTTCGAAGTCACGGAACGGTTCGGGATGGAGACGCGGACCGAACTGATCCTTCTGCAACGCACCATGGTTGTCGTCGAAGGCGTCGCCCGCTCGCTCGACCCGCACATCAACATCTGGCAGGTCGCGAGCCCCGTCGTCGAACGCTACATCCGCGAGAACGTGGGGCCGAAGGCTGTTCTGCGCGACCTGGTCAAGACCGCCCGCGTTCTGGCCCGGTTCGGCCCGAAGCTTCCCGCGCTGGTCGAGGCGCAACTGATCCGCGCCGGGAACCCTGCAACCCTGCCGCCACGACCGCAGCGCTCGCTCGCGCCGCTCTTCTGGGGCCTCATGGCGCTTGCGGCTTTCGGGGCAGGGATACTGGTCGACCGGCTGGTGTGACCGCTGGAGCAGGGGCCAAATTCCTTAGAAGGAGTTTGCCAAAAGTCTTCGAAGACTTTTGTCCCTCACCCCTGAGGTTCGCGCAAGGCGGTGACGTCACTCGCCAGCACCTCCGCCCCGCCTTCCAGCACAAGCACGGTGCCCCCTGTGCCCCCGCGCGCTTCGATCACGCGCGCATAGTGCTCGACCGGAAGCGAGGAAATGACTGTCTCACCGTTCAGGCTTTCCAGCTCGATGGAGTAGGTGCCAGCGGGCAGGGGACTGCCGTCGATGCCCGCCCCGAGCCATTGGTAGGGTTGGGCGCTGACCGGAATCTCCTCGCGCGAGACGAGGTTGCCCTGCGCGTCCTTCACCACCAGCACGGCCCGGTTCGCACCCACCGCAGGATTCGGCGACAGGGTGACGGGAGAGCCATCATAGCTCACCGGAGCGGCCGAGCGTGCCTCCTTGCCGATCCAGCTGGCCATTTCCGCCATGCCAAGCTGCTGGAACTTGCCCTGCATGTCGGCCAGAAGCTGATTGGTCTTCACCTGCTGCTCGACGCCCGAGAAGGTGGCGAGCTGCACCGCGTAATCCGCCGAATCGATCGGATTCAGCGGATCCTGGTTCTGCATCTGCACGGTCAGCATCCGCAGGAAGGTGTTGAAATCCGAGCTGATCGCCGTCGCGCCGGCCGATGCCGATGCTGTTGCGGTGGTCGCAGTTGCGGATGTGGCTGAAGTGACGTCCATTCCGGCCTCACAATCTCAGGTCAAGGGATGCCCCGGCCATCAGGCTTGGGGTGGTTGCGATCGGGTTGGTGCTGTCCGGCGCTGCGGACCGGCCAAGGCCGGAACTGGAGGCATGCTGCGGACGGTCTGATTTCGAGGCGCCGCCGCCCTCCTGCCCAAAGCCGATGTCGACCCCGGCATAGCCCGCCGTCCGCAAGGCTTCGGTCAGGTCGCCTGCGTGGCGGCGGAAAAGGTCCAGCGTCTCGGGCCGCTCGAAGGTGATCATCACCACCATCCGGTCCGGGTTCGCCGCATCGGGCTTCAGCTTCAGGCGGACATCGCCCAACTCCTCGGGCGAAAGCGCAAGCTCGGTCGTCCCTTCGGGGCTGCGGGACAGTCCGGCGGCGATCTGCGACGCGACCTGCGGCATGGGCAAGCTGACGGGCTGCGGAGCCCCAGTGAACCTCTGCCCCGGCGTGACCAGCAGGCCGGGGGAAAAGGCCGCCAGGACAGGGTCGGAGTCGGTGTCCGGCTCCTGCCCAAGGGAGGAAGCCGTCACCGGATCGGCCGACACTGGCATCGCCTCGGGCGCTTGTGCGGCGGTGATGGGCAGCGCGGGGCTTGCCGGTGCAGCTTGGCCGGTCGGCTGCCGACCGGGATCGAGGACAAGTCCCGCGTCAGATTGCAGGACGGGCGTATCGACGAGCCGATTCCCCGGCGCTTCTGGGGGAAAAGCCATCGGGGCAAACTCCGGAAGGTCCGTTGCCTTGGCGCCTTGTCCTGCAATCGAAGCAGGATGAAACCCTGTGAGGAACCGTTCCCAGAAGCCGGGCTGTTGCGGTTGAGCATCCTCCGGGCGCGCGAGAACCGGAATCGGCTCCCTTTCGCTTTCGCCGGGGACCTGCTTCAATCGCTGGCCCACCGAAATGGCAGCAGACATCCGCGTTGGGTCATTGGCAGCATCGGGGATGGCGCCAGTCGGGAGAGGGGGTGACACTGACCCAGAGCCCGGCATCCCCGGCACGGGCCCTTGCGGAGCGACGATCGGTGCGGCTTCCGGTATCCCGGGGCGAGAGACCGTTTCCCCTCTGTCCGGAAGGATCGGCAAGTCCGCATCGAGACCGGTTTCGGGGGAAGATGTCACGGATTTGACTGGAAGGGGCGCCAAGCTTGGCGACGCCACCTTCCCCCAGTCCATCGCCTCGACCGGCGCATCAGGCGGGAAGCTCACCGGCATTGGGGGAGACACGGCAAAGTCCCCTTGCGCCGATGCAGACCCTGATGCAGGTGTCACGGTGCCTTTGTCCCGGGCCACCAATGCCACTTTCCCCGGCGCAGATGGCGTCCCCTTCGCGGCTGCGCCATCCGGTTCCGAACCGACCTCGGCTACCGAAGCCAGCCGAAGCCTTTCACCCCGAGCGGTAACATCCGCGCCGATCCCCTCCGACCCGACATTTCCCGCCGCAGCGAAGCCATCCTCCGGTTGCGGAGGCGGAGGGACCCATCGCGCGACGGCCGCTGTCGGCCCGCCAGCCTCCGCAATGACCGGGACCAGACTGTCGCCCGCTCCCTCGGCAGGAACGCCGGACCTGATTGCACAGGCCTCGACAGAGAGGGCCGCCTCCGCCCCCGGCACTTCCCGATCCGCTGCCGGACAAACAGCCCCGGCCACGACACCGGCGCTTGCCCAGAGCGACGCAAGGGTTTGCACCGGAAAGAGACACGCATCCTCGGACCGCTCCCCACCGCCTCTTTCAACGTCGTCGCCGAAGGCCAATGCGAAGCCGCCGTCCGGCATCGCCTCAAGCTCCTCCAGCCCCCCTGACGGGCGCGATGACACAGGACTGATGGCCAGAACGCTTTGCATGGTTCCACGACTTCTGCCGCAACTTCCCCGCTTATGCCGTGCAGAAGTTACCTATTCTTTACCCCCGTCGCGGATCGTTGCGAAAAATCCGACCGATCCCGGAGACCGCCATGGACATCCCGCCCGTCGCCGCCCAACCGCCCTCGCGCCACGACCAGCTGATGTCGAAGGCCGAGGAGCTTGAGGCCACCTTCCTCTCCGAAATGCTTGCCCATTCCGGCCTCGGAGAGATGCAGGGCAGCTTCGGCGGCGGCGAGGGCGAGGCGCAGTTTTCCTCGTTCCTGCGCCAGGAGCAGGCGCGGCTCATCGTGCAGCACGGCGGGCTGGGGCTTGCCGAACTGATCTTCAACTCGATGGTGAAGGCCGAAGATGACGCCGCTTGAAATCCTGCTCGATCAGGCCGCCGCCGCGCTTCTCGCGGGCGATCTGGCCGGCCTGTCCCGCCTCACGCCCTTGATCGAGGCAGCCAGCGTCGCGCCCTGCGACCGCATCTCTGCCGAACGGTTGCAGCGCAAGGCCTTGCGCAATGCGCACCTGCTCGACGCGGCCTCGCGTGGGGTGAAAGCCGCCCGCCTGCGCCTGTCCGAGATCGCCCGGGGCCCGACGCTCACCACCTATGACGCGCGCGGGCGGAAGGCACAGATCGCGCCCCTGGGCGCGGCCCCGGCCAGACGTGTCTGAACTTATTCAAATGCCGGGCATTTACCGATTGGCGCTTAGGAATTGGTTAGCTGGATTCACGCTTCATTGCCCTTGCGTCCCATGCCGGGGCGGCGCTTCCCGGATCCCCGGAAAGCACGGACAGAACGCCTGAACTGCCACGCTTGTGGCTTCCCGGCCGTGAAATCAGCGGCCCCGTGTGAAGGACTGAAACATGTCGTCGATCCTGACCAATACCAGCGCAATGGTTGCCCTGCAGACGATGAAGGGCATCAACGCCAACCTCGGCAAGACCCAGGCCGACATCTCTACCGGCAAGTCGGTGGCCACCGCCAAGGACAACGCCGCCGTCTGGGCGATCTCCAAGGTGATGGAATCCGACGTCGAGGGCTTCAAGGGCATCTCCGACAGCCTCTCCGTCGGCTCGGCCACGCTGACCGTCGCGCGCAACGCCTCGGAAACCGTGACGAAGCTCCTCACCGAGATGAAGGGCAAGATCGTCGCCGCCCAGGCCGAAAACGTCGACCGCAACAAGATCCAGACCGACATCGACGCGCTCACCAAGCAGATCGAATCGACCGTGGGCGCGGCGCAGTTCAACGGGCTGAACCTGGTCGATGGCTCCCAGACCACGGTGAACGTGCTCTCCTCGCTCGACCGTAGCCAGACCGGTGTCACCTCCTCGAACATCACGGTCGACGCCCAGAACCTGTCGACCAATGCCGGTGCCGCGCTGACGGCGGGCGGCGGCACGCTGTCGGCGGCCAACGTGGTCACCGGCACGCCGGTCACGCTGGATGGCTTCGCCTTCCAGGGCGGTGCCGGGGCGCTGGCCTCGAACGACTCCACCGCCGATCCCGCCGACCTGACCGAACTGGTCGCGGGCGACAAGATCACGCTCAACGTCGGTTCGGTGCAGGGCAGCTACGTGGTGCAGAAGGGCGATACGGGCGATGCGCTGGTGGCGGGCCTCAAGGCCTCGCTGACCTCGAACGGGCTGTCCGATACCGACTTTACCCTGACGCTGAACTCGGGTGAGCTGGAGGTTGCAAACAACACCAACCAGTCGGCAGCGATTTCGGTCTCGGCCACGCGCGGGACGGGCGGGCTTTCGGGCCTGAACACCGTTGACGTCGTGAACCAGCCCGCGAACGCGCTGAACGCGATCGAAGGCATGCTCCAGACCTCGATCGACGCCGCGGCCTCCTTCGGCTCGTCGCAGAAGCGCATCGACATCCAGAACGAGTTTGTCGGCAACCTGACCGACTCGCTCAAGACCGGCATCGGTGTCATGGTCGATACCGACATGGAGGAAGCCTCGGCCCGGTTGCAGGCCTTGCAGG
Organism: Tabrizicola sp.; assembly: GCF_016792905.1. GTDB lineage: Bacteria > Pseudomonadota > Alphaproteobacteria > Rhodobacterales > Rhodobacteraceae > Tabrizicola. The sequence goes on along the minus strand of NZ_JAEULP010000070.1, from coordinate 1,902 downwards.
TCCAGCAGCAGCTCGCGACCCAGGCGCTGTCCATCGCCAACCAGCAGCCGCAGGGCCTCCTGTCTCTGTTCCGCTAAGCACTTCGGGCCGTGGGGGTGATCCTCGCGGCCCGTTTCACCCCTTCGCTTTCGAACAGATGGACACCCCATGACCTTCCATTCCGCCATCAGCTACGCCCAGCGCGAGGCGCCGACCCGGTCGCTCCGCTCGGTCGAATACGATCTGCTCGCGCAGGTGACGCAAGCGTTGCGCTCCGCCTGGACCAATCGGGCGACCGATTTTCCCGCCTTGGTCCGCGCGGTGACCGACAACACGCAGCTCTGGTCCACGCTCGCCTCCGACGTGGCGTTGCCCGGCAACGGATTGCCACAGGCATTGCGGGCCCGATTGTTCTATCTTTACGAATTCACAGCGAAGCACAGCCGCGCCGTCCTGGACGACAAGGCCACCGTCGAGGTTCTGGCCGACATCAACCTGGCCGTGATGCGGGGGTTGCGCGGGGACGGGGGGACGAAATGACTGGTCTTGTCCTGAAACTCGGCCCGCATGAGCGCGTGCTGATCAACGGCGCGGTGATCGAGAACGGCGAGAAACGCTCGCGTCTTGCGATCATGACGCCCAACGCCAATATCCTCCGGCTTCGCGACGCGATCCACCCGGAGGAGGTGAACACCCCCGTTCGCCGGGTCTGCTACATCGCCCAGCTTGTTCTGACCGGCGATGCCGACGCGGAAGAGGCGCGGATGCAGCTTCTGCGCGGAATCGAGCAACTGTCCCAGGTGTTGACCGACTATGACAGCCGCACCCAGCTGACCCTTGCCAGCCGGGCGGTGATGGAGGATCAGCACTACCAGGCGCTCAAGGCATTGCGGTCCCTTTTGCCACGCGAGGAGCGGCTTTTCGCCGCCAGCCGGGCGTGAGCTTCCAGCCGGTCCTGCCGCTTTCGGGCTACACCGGCTGGGCCTTCCTCAAGCGGACCATGTCAAAGCAACAGGCGGTGCAGCAGGCGCTTCCGGTCCAACAGCGGGACGAGGCCTATTTCCGCGACAAGATCGGCAAGGCCGACACTGCCGAGAAGCTGGTGAATGACAAGCGGCTTCTGCGCATCGCCCTCACCGCCTTCGGGCTGGAGGGCGATGTCAACAACACCGCCTTCGTCCGGAAGATCCTGGAAGGGGGCACGCTGAAGGAAGGCAGCCTGGCCAACAAGCTGGCCGACAAGCAGTACCAGAAATTCGCCGTCGCCTTCGGCTATGGCGATTTCTCGGTGCCGCGCACGAAGATCTCCACCTTCGCGGACGAAATCCTGACCCAGTATCGCGCCCGATCGTTCGAGACGGCGGTCGGCGAGCAGAACAATACCTATCGCCTGGCAATGAACGCCGAGCGCGAGGTCGGGGCACTGGCCGCAAAGACCAGCAGCGATGCGGCGAAATGGTACACGATCCTCGGCAGCGAACCCCTGCGTGAGGTCTTCCAGACCGCGCTCGGCCTGCCCGACAGCTTTTCCTCGATCGACATCGACCAGCAGGTTTCCGTGCTGAAGGCGAAGACCAAGGCCGCCTTCGGCTCGTCCGACGTCAGCCAGTTCAGGGATTCCGCAAAGATGGAGGCGCTGACACGCCGCTTCCTGGTGCGGGCCGAGATCAAGGAACTGGGGTCCGGAAACTCTCCCGCCGCGACGGCGCTGGCGCTGCTGCGGGGCTAGAGCCGCGGGGCTTCTGCGGGCGGAATGGGCCACCACCCTCGGTTAACGCTTCATAGCCTCTAGAAAGGAACGCAACACCTGAGGTTTGGAGGGGGGTTGCGATGGAGAGGCGGGGGCGGCATCTGGACGCATGCGAGCGTGCGGTGATTTTTGCGGAGCATCGCCGGGGCACGAGCCAGCGGGAGATCGCGCGG
>NZ_JAEULP010000045.1 GCF_016792905.1 Tabrizicola sp. | reverse complement strand
GAGTGCGGCTCTGGCACCACTTTCACCGTCAAGCCCTTGAGTAGCCCCGGCTTTGTCCTTGGATCAAGCGAGCGTGGAACATGGCGGAGAACGCGGTCGCGGGACGTGCCAGGGCATCTCGACTGTGGAAACGTTCTTCAAAGCCATCAAGTCAGAACTGATCCGGTCCGCCGCCTGGCGATCCCGTCAGCAGGCCGAAACCGCCGTCGCCAGATGCATCGACGGGCTCCATATTCCCGTGAGTGACATGCATCGCGCGGCTTCCAGTGCCTGATCATCTTCGAGCGAAAGGCCCGGGAAGCGAGCTGGACGCTCTCCATGAAAGCCGGCCAAGTCCAACTTACGGACGGGGGGGACAATCCGGGTGGCGGCCACAGCCCATCCGGCGGAAGCGCAAGGCGGCGTCTGCCCAACCTTGCCGTTCCGATGCCGATCCAGTATCGGTCATGGCTCCGGGGGTGCCGAATGTCCGAACAGTCTACCGAGGCCTCAACGTCGACGGCCACCGAACATGGCGCCAAGGGTAGTCTTGCAGTTCTGGTCCTCGGCTGTATCGGGGTTGTCTACGGCGATATCGGTACCAGCCCGCTATATGCGATGCGGGAATCAATTCGGACCGCCAGTGCGAACGGCCTGATGCGGCACGAGGTGCTGGGGATTGTCTCGCTGCTCCTTTGGACGCTGACCCTGATCGTCACCGTCAAGTATGTGGTTCTGGTCATGCGGGCCGACAACCATGGCGAGGGCGGCACGCTGTCGCTGGTCGCGTTGATCCAGCAATCGCTGTCCACGCGGCCGACCTGGCTGATCGGGATCGGCATGGTCGGCATTTCTCTGTTCTTCGGCGACGCGATGATCACCCCGGCGATGTCGGTCCTGTCCGCAGTCGAAGGCATGGTGCTGGTCGCCCCGGGCTTTGAGTCCTTCGTCGTACCCGTTACCCTGACCATCATCCTGGTCCTGTTCTTCGTGCAGCGCTTCGGTACGGCGGTCGTCTCGGTCCTGTTCGGGCCGATCATGCTGGTCTGGTTCTTCACCATCGGCATCCTGGGGCTGCGCCATATCGGAGACGACTGGGCGATCTTTGCGGCGGTGAACCCCTATCACGGTATCCTCTTCCTGATCGAGAACGGCCGGTCCTCGCTTGTCGTGATGGGTTCGGTCTTCCTGGCCGTTACCGGGGGCGAGGCGCTTTATGCCGACATGGGCCATTTCGGCCGCCGCCCGATACGCATCGCATGGGGCGCCCTGGTCTTTCCATCCCTGACACTTTGCTACCTGGGCCAAGGCGCGCTGGTTCTCGCGCATCCCGACGCCGCCGACAACCCCTTCTTCCGTTTGGCACCCGACTGGCTTCTGTTGCCGCTGGTCATTCTGGCCACCTGTGCGACGGTGATCGCGAGCCAGGCGGTGATTTCCGGGGCTTTCTCGATGGTCAAGCAGGCGGTGCGGATGGGCCTTCTGCCAAGGATGGAGATCCTGCACACCTCGGAAAGCCAGGTCGGGCAGATCTATCTGCCCAAGGTCAACACGATCCTGGCGGCGGGCGTGGTCTTCCTGGTCCTGCAGTTCCAGTCCTCGTCCAACCTCGCCTCGGCCTACGGCATAGCGGTGACGGGCGACATGGTGATCACCTCGATCCTCGCGACAGTGCTGTTCCGGCGGGTCTGGGGCTGGTCGCCCTTGCTGACCAATGTGGTGATCGGCCCCTTGCTGGCGATCGAGGTGATGTTCCTGATCGCCAACGCGACGAAGATCATCGACGGCGGCTATGTGCCGATCCTGATCGCCTCGGGCCTTTGCCTGATGATGTGGACCTGGTTGCGTGGCTCGGCCCATGTGTTGTCGCAGGCTCGTCGGGATGCGGTCAGCATCGACACGCTCATGATGACGGTCCAGAAATCGAAACGGCTGAAGGAGGTCTCTGGCACCGCCGTCTTCCTGACCGCCGATCCCGAGGTCGCTCCAGCCGCGCTTCTGCACAATCTCAAGCACAATCAGGTTCTGCATGCGCAAAACCTTATCGTCGGTGTGAACATGGCGAACACCCCCTATGTCGAGGAAGAAGACCGCGTAGAGGTCACGCCGATCAACGAACGCTTCACCCGGATCAACCTGGTCTTCGGCTACATGGAGGAAACCAATGTGCCAAAGGCCCTGGCTCTGGCCCGGCGTATGGGGGTCAAGTACGATATCATGTCGACCTCGTTCTTCCTGAACCGCCGGTCGTTCAAACCGGGGCGCAAACAGGGCCTGCCGGTCTGGCAGGAGAAGATCTTCCTGTCGATGACGCGTAGTGCTGCCGATGCAACGAGCTTCTATCGGCTGCCGGTCAACCGCGTGATCGAGCTTGGGCAGCAGATGGTCATCTGATCGCCACCCTGCCGGGAATGGGACAGGTTCTTCCGGAAAGAGATCCAAAGGGGACTTCCGCCCGTTGCGATGGATGATGGTCGGCAACACCCGTCCGGCGGTTCCGCCATCGTCCGGACTTCACCGTGGGGATGCCGACGGGCGCAGGAAGAGAAATCCGGCTGAACCCTAGGATTGGCCAGCGAAGATGGCCTTCAGGCGTTCCAGGTCCAATGCCCGGCAGATCATCCCTTCGGGCTTGACGGTCGGCACGTCTTCTCCGGCCACGATGGCATTGACGACCGCTTCTTCAATTGACTGCACAGCGGCCAGATACAGATCGTCCAGAAGCTCGACGTTCAGCTCTTGCCGGGATGTGATTGCTTCGGCGAATTGCGGCATCGGGCCGGGGTTTGCTGTGGAGAATGCCAGGAATATGTCGCCGGAATTGTTGCCTCCGGGGGTACCGCCGCGGCCTATTCCGATCGCGGCCCTTTTGGCAACCTGGCGCAGCGCAAGGCCCGACAACGGGGCGTCCGTCGCCATGATCACAATGATCGAGCCCATCTCTCCAGAGTAGAAGGCACCTTCCGGCACCAGCTTTCCGACCGGCTTGCCCAGAATGGTCAGCCATGAACGGATGCCGTGATTGGCCTGCACAAGTGCTGCCACCGTATAGTCCTTGCTGCCAAGTTCGATGCGGCGCGAGGCGGTACCCGTGCCTCCCTTGAACTCGTAGGCGATCATGCCGTTTCCACCCCCGGTCGAGCCCTCGGCGACCGGGCCGGTGCTTCGGGCCTGAAGTGCGGCAATAGCGTGGTCGGGCTGGACATGTAGCGCATTGATGTCGTTCAGCACACCGTCATAGGTTTCGGCCACTACGGGCATCGCCCAGGCGTGGTGCTCCCGGAAATAGTCGGCATAATGCCCGATCATCCAGCGCGTCGCCCCGGTGTGCGCGGCACCCACGCCATGCGTATTGGTAATTAGGATCGGCCCCAGGAAATACCCTGCATCGTTGATCCAGTGCGTGCCGGTCATCTCGCCATTGCCGTTCAGGGCGTATTGACCTGCCCAGACAGGCTGCGGATCGGTTCCCGGGCGCGGCAGGATGGCCGTGACCCCGGTGCGCATCTTGCGCGAGGGATCGGTCAGCGTGCAGAATCCGACCGCCACGCCAGCCACGTCGGTGATCGCGTTCAGAGGCCCAGGCGCGCCAAGGAACGGCAGGCCCAGATCACGAGCCCGGGGCCGGATGGGATTACTTGTCATGTCAGTCGGTCTTTCTGCTGCGAAGCCACAGGCCAAGGGCCGCGATCACCACCGAGGCGAGGATAATCAGCGTGGCGATGGCGTTGATCTCGGGCTTCACCCCGCGGCGAATCATGCCGAAGATGAAGACCGGAAGCGTGGTGTCCCCGGTACCCGAGACGAAATAGGTGATCACGAGGTCGTCCATCGAGATGACGAAGGCCAGAAGCGCCCCGCCGAGGATGCCGGGGGCCAGCTGCGGCAGAAGCACTTTGCGCAACGTCACCCATTCCGAGGCGCCGAGATCGGCCGAGGCTTCCTCGAGCGCCGGGTCGATGCCGGCGATGCGGGCCTGGACGATGATGAAGACGTAGGAGGCGAGGAAGGTGCAGTGCCCGATGATGATGGTCAGCATCGAGAGGTTCATGCCTATGGTGACGAAGAAGATCAGAAGCCCGATCCCCAGCACGATGTCGGGCATCATCATCGGCAGCATCAGGAAGCCATTGTAGACCCCGCGCAGCCGGAACCGGTAGCGGGCCAGCGCGATGGCCGTGGCCGTGCCCAGCACGGTGGAGATTGTGGTCGTGATTACCGCAACCGTCAGCGAGGTGCGCAGCGCGGCCAGCATCTGGCCCGTGCTTTCGACATAGGCCGCGCGGTTCGACACGTCGGTCGTCCGGTCCGCCAGGCCCAGAAGCCCGGCATACCAGTCGAAGGTGAAATGCTCCCAGATCATCATGTTGACCGGGTTCGAGTTGAACGAATAGCCGATGATCACGAAGAGGGGTGCGTAGATAAAGGCGAAGAACGCCAGCGAGAACGCCGTCAGTGCGGCCCATCCAACCGGGTTACGCATGGCCGCCCGCCTTTCTGGCCCGCGTGACCGAGATCAGGAGTACGGTCAGGACGACGGCCATGATGATCATCGACAGGGCCGAGCCGAAGGGCCAGTTGCGGGCCGAGAGGAATTGCTGTTCGACCAGGTTGCCGATCATCAGCCCCTTCGCGCCGCCCAGGACATCGGGCACGACGAAGTTGCCGACCGAGGGGATGAAGACGATGACCGCGCCCCCCATGATGCCCGGCAGAGTCTGGGGCAGGATGACCTTCAGGAAGGTCTGAACGCGGTTCGCGCCGAGGTCGAGCGAGGCCTCGACCTGCGCGCGGTCAAGATTGTCAACCGCCGAGTAGAGCGGCAGGAACATGAAGGGCACCATGACATAGACCATGCCCAGTACCACCGCCGTGGGGGTGTAGAGGATTTCCAGCGGCTCCGAGATCACGCCAAGCGACAGAAGCGCGGTGTTGAAGAGCCCGGTGGGTTTCAGGATCAGAAGCCAGGCGTATAGCCGCACGATCAGACTGGAGAAGAAGGGCAGGGTGATCAGGAACATGAACACCAGCCGCCAGCGCTCCGACAGGCGGCTGACCCAGAAGGCGACCGGGTAGCACAGGATCAGCGTCAGCACGACCGTCAGCGCGGCAAAGGACAGCGAGCGCCAGAGGATTTGCAGGTAGATCGGCTCGAAGATCTCGTTGATACCGTCCGCCCAGCCGAAGATGCGACCGTAGTTCCAGTGGTAGAAGGTCCACTCGACCCCGCCGTAGAGCCCGGGGGAGAGGAACGAGTAGAGCGCGATGATGAGAAGCGGAAGCAGGAAGAAGAAGCCGAGGAAGAGCGTGACCGGGGCCAGGAGCACGCCCAGGACGACGGATTGCCGCCTGATCGCCATCACGCGGCCTCCAGCACATGCACGCTGGTCGGGTCATGGGCCAGATGCACCGCTGCACCTTCGGCGGCACCCGCACCGTCCCGGGCGATCACGCGGATTTCCGGTCCGCCCGCCTTTGGCTGGACGAAGATGTAGAGGTCAGAGCCGAGATAGACCTCCCGTGTGACCTGTCCGGGAATCCCCGCAGTGCCAAGCGTGAAGTCCGCCGGACGCAGGATCGCGGTGACCTGCTCGCCGACCGATCGTCCCGTGGCCGGGAGCTGGAGTTCCACACCGTCCGCGGTGCGCCCCAGGGCAATGTTGCCCGCAACATGGTCCACCGTGACCGGGAACAGGTTGGTTTCGCCGATGAACTCCGCGACGAAGCGGTTCTTCGGATGCCGGTAGATGTCGCGGGGCGAGCCGATCTGCTCGATTCTTCCGGCGCGCATCACCACGATCCGGTCGGACATGGTCAGCGCTTCCTCCTGATCGTGCGTCACGAAGATGAAGGCGATGCCAAGCGAATGTTGCAGCGTCTTCAACTCCAGCTGCATCTGCTGGCGCAGGTTGCGGTCGAGCGCGGAGAGCGGTTCGTCCAGCAGCAGAAGCCGGGGTTTGGCGATGATCGCGCGGGCCAGCGCCACCCGTTGCCGTTGCCCACCCGACAGCTGGCCGGGCCGCCGCCCGCCCATGCCCGCGAGGCCGACCTTTTCCAGTGCTTCCGCGACCTGTGCGTCACGGGATGCCTTCCCGACCCCCGCCACTTCCAATGCGTAGCCCACGTTCCGTGCGACGGTCATGTGGCCGAACAAGGCATAGCTCTGGAACACCGTGTTCACCGGGCGGCGGAAGGGCGGCAGGGCGGTCAGGTCCATCCCGTCCAGTCGCATCGTGCCGTTGTCCAGCACCTCGAATCCCGAGATCGCCCGCAGAAGCGTGGTCTTGCCGCAGCCCGAGGGGCCAAGGAGCGTGACGAATTCGTTCGCGCCGACCGTCAGGTCGACCCCGTCGAGGGCGGCCAGACGGCCCCCCTCGGGGGTGACGAATTCCCGTCGCGCCGCGCTGATTTCCAGAAGGGCTGCCATTTATTGTGCCGTGCGGATCGTGTTCCAGGCGCGGTCGTACAACTTGAGCGCGGCCCCGATGTCCTCGAAGATCTGCAACCGGGTCATCGTGTCGGCGCCCACGTTGATATTGGCGTTCGACTTGATGATATCGGGCGTCAGTTCATTGGCAGGAATGTTCGGGGTCCCGTTGAACTGTTGCGCGACGTTCAGCGCGGCGATTTCCGGCTTCAGGTAGAACTCCAGGAACTTCTTCGCGTTTTCCTTGTTTGGCGCGCTGGCCAGCACGCAGATGTTTTCCTGATACATCGTGCCGCCCTCGGCCGGGATGATGTACTTGATGTTCGGCATTTCGGTGAAGAAGACGTTGCCACCGACGAAGAAATGCCCGGCCGCGATGTCGCCGGAGGTCAGCATCGGCGGCACTTCGTAGGTGAAGGCGTTGACCGCCGCCTTGTGGGCCAGCACATAATCGGCCGCCGCCTGCACTTCCGCCGGATCGGTGCTGTTGACCGAGGTACCATTCATGATGTGACCGATGGCCAGCACCTCGCGCATGTCGTCCAGAAGCGTGATCTTCGCCCCGGTCTTTTCCGGGATCGCGAAGAAATCCGCCCAGCCGGTGATCGGGCCGGTGATGTCCTCGTTGTAGAAGATGCCGACGGTGCCCCAGGCGTAGGGCAGGCAGTATTCGCTGTTCGGGTCTTCCTTGGCCCGGAAGAAGGCCGGGTCGATGTTCTTGAAATCGGGAGCCGTGTTGATGCCGGTCTTTTCGAGCAGGCCCAGCTTGATCATGATGTCGTTCATGTGGACCGAGGGGAAGACGATGTCGTATCCGGTCGCCCCGGCCTGGATCTTCGCCAGCATCTCCTCGTTCGAGGAATAGGTGTCCAGCGTCACCGTGATGCCGGTTTCCTCGGTGAACTTAGTCAGCACCTCGGGGTTGATGTAGTCGCCCCAGTTGTACAGCGAAAGCGTGCCTTCGGCCTGTGCCAGACCGGCCGACAGGGCGAGCGCGGAGGCCAATGCAAGTGTCTTCATGATCTTCTCCCGGTTGGTGCCCCAAGATCGTTTGCCGGTGGTCAAAAGACTTGGCGGAGCCGACTCGGGCATGTTATGTTTATGACAGAACGCTACCATTCGTAACTTTTGTTGTAAATACTGCCATGAATGAGATCCTGCCCTCTGCTGAAGAATCGCCGCTTGCTGCAAGGTTGCGCAGCGTTGCCGGTGGCCTGACCAAATCCGAGGCGATCATCGCCCAGTGGCTGATCCTGAATGAGTCGACGCTTGGGCTTGAGACAGGGGCCTCGATCGCGGCGAGAACCGGGGTTAGCGAGATCACCGTCAGCCGGTTCCTGAAACGCGCTGGCTACAAGGGGTTGCAAGGGCTGAAGGAAGACCTGCAGGCGGCGCTGGTGCATGCGCATGTCTCACCCTCCGACCGCTATTTCCGCCTGCTTGATGGCGAGATCGGTGCGATTCTGAAGCGTGATGCCGATGCCGTACTGGCGCTGGCGCATGAGGTGGAGAAGCCTGCATGGTCGCAGGCCATCGACGCCATAGCGGCAGCGGACGAGGTTTTCGTCACCGGCTTCCAGACCATTCGCGGCATCGCCGAGGATTTCGCCCGGCGACTATCCATCGTGCGGGGATCGGTCCGCTTCCTGTCCCCACATGACAGTGGGCTGGTGGAGTGGATCCCCTCGTTCCGCCGGGCCGACGAAAAGCGGTGCCTGGTCATGATCGACATGGCCCCCTATGCCCACGAAGCCCTGCCCATCGTCCAAACCGCGCGCAGACTTGGCTTGCAGGTCGTGGTGGTGACGGATGAACTGAACACCTGGGCCGGATCGGAAACGCCGATGGTCTTCCACGTGGCCACCAAGGTCGATGCCTTTCTGGAAAGCACAGGGCCGATGACCACGCTGATGAACGTGATTATCCACGAGGTCGCCGGTCGTGCGCCGGAAAAGGCGAGAAAGCGGATCAAGGATTGGCCGCCAATCATGCGGGGACTGGGCCTCTACTAGATCAACGATTCGGGGCCCTTGGGCCGCAACCTGTTCGCAGTGTGGTGCGGGACGACAGAGAACGCGTTTCTCTTTCTGGCCCAGCCTTTGGAACATTCAAACACGACTGACCTGATAGATATTAATCATCGCAGATTCGCCATTCCGGAAGGACATGTGATGACCAAGACACTGATTGTCCCCGGGCTCGATGGCTCTCCGGCGCCGCACTGGCAGCACTGGTGGGCGGCGACCGACCCGCGTGCCCTGATGGTCGATCTGTCCGACCTTTCGCGCCCTGTTCCCGCAGTCTGGGAAACCGAGCTTGCCTCGATGGTCCTGCATCATCCGGATTCGATTCTCGTGGGCCATTCCCTGGGTTCCGTTCTGATTGCCCGCCTGTTGAAAAAGTGGCCGCAACTGAAGGTGCGCGCCGCGCTGCTTGTCGCACCGGCAGAAACCTCGGGCAGCGACAGGATCGGCCATTTCGGGCCGATACCGGAAGGCCCTCTCGGAGTTCCAGCCACCGTCATTGCCAGCCGCAACGATCCCTGGATGCGGGCTCAGCGCGCGGCCAGCCTGGCGCGATCCTGGAATGCCAGCCTGGTGGACATGGGCTTTGCCGGACACATCAACGTTGCATCGGGTTTCGGTCCCTGGGAGGATGGCAAACGGTACCGGGACGAACTTTTGTGCAGAAGCGCACCGCGACATGGCGCCAAGATCAGCACGGCGAGGATTCCGGCATGAGCCGCCTGTTCCGCAATCCTGGCGCAGGCCGAACCGGCTATGCCTCCCTGGCACTCTTCGCGGCGATCTACCTTGCAGCGATGGCCTTGGTCCTTGCTCCGGGCCTGCGATCCGGCGACCAGCTTGTCGACGCTGCGCGCGCGACTTTGGCACCATGACGGGGACTGCTCCCCGGATCGGAGGGTGAAAATGATCGACGGACGGTTCGACCAGCATTTCCTGGAGATCTTTGCCCAATCGCCCGCCCGGCGGGCCGACGACGCCCATGTTTCGCGCGTGCTTGCAGTGTCGATTATCCTGGTCGCTGCCATTCTTGCCGGTTGGCTCGGCCTGAAGCCGGGGCCGGACGCAATCATTCGCGCGGATCAATGGAACGCCGCGAACAGCGATACCGGCTCCCGACCGTAGCCCACGGCTGACCGGCAGGCAGCAGGCGGCCCGGCTATTGCACAGGACCGCTTCAGCCGCCCAGAGAGGAACAGGGCTGCATGTCGCGCCTTGCAGGGTCAGCGATTGCGGGTGTCGACCGGGTAGGCGGTGGTGTACTTCATCCGCTCCATCGCGAAGTGCGAGGTCACGTTCTTGATCGGCACCGCATCCGTCAGGCGCTTGTAGAGCGTATCGTAGGCCGACATGTCGGACACCGCGACGCGGAGAAGATAGTCCAGTTCGCCTGCCATCCGGTACACTTCCATGATCTCGGGGATGGTTTCGACCGCTTTCGCGAAGGATCCGCGCCAGTCGGAAGAATGGTCCGGGGCCTCGATCCCGACGAAGACGGTAAGCCCGAAGCCAAGCTTTTCCGGGTCAGCCAGAGCCACCCGGCCGGCAAGGACTCCGGTCGCCTCCAGCTTCTGGATGCGTTTCCAGCACGGGGTCTGCGAAAGGCCCGCCTTGTCGGCGATCTGGGCGATGGGCATGGTCGCATCGCGCATCAATTCGGCGACGATCTTGCGGTCGATCAGGTCCAGCTCGGTCATGTCGTCGGCCTTTCGCAGGGTCTTTACGCAAGCATGGCGTAAAAGAAGTAAAAGTCTATAGGTTTGATCGTGTATATGCTTTCACCTTGTTTTCTTGGCCTTTCCTCGGTGTTTTTCCGACACAGAAGCAGAGAAGCGCGCCAGAATCGCCAATCGCGACGTTGATTCTCGACATTGCCGGGCGTAGCGTCGCACCATGATCACGCAGAAGATGAAATATGCCCTCAAGGCGCTTCTGGCCCTGGCGGACGAGGCGGCGAGGCCCGACCCGCAGGCGCTGACGATCGAACAGATCGCCAAGCGCTCCGGCACCCCGAAGCGGTTCCTGGAACATATCCTGCTCGAGGTGCGCAACGCCGGAGTGATCGCCTCGATCCGCGGGCGGTCGGGGGGCTACAGCCTGATCAAGCGACCGTCCGACATCTCGATCTCGGAACTTCTGCGGACGATCGACGGGCCAATCGCACCGTTGCCCTGCCTGTCGCGTCGGGCCTACCAGCGCTGCGAGGATTGCACCGACGAAGCGACCTGCCGCATCCGGAAGGTCTTTGCCGAGGTGTTCTGGTCCTACCTCCTGATCATCGACTCGCTGACGCTGGAAGACATGCTGCGGTCTGGCGCGGTCGCCGATCAGGTTCTTGGCGCGGCCGAGTAGTCGCAACTCACTGAATTCCCCCGACTCCCGCTCAACTCACGGCTGAGTCGCCGGAGCGCTGGCGTAGAATTCCATTCTCTAATCACGACAAAATTCAGCGAGTATTTTCCTTTGCAATACTCGACTACTCCTGTCGTTATTAATGGCACCGGGCAGATGCCCACCCATAGCGAAGGACAAGGATGATGACTGCAGCCGTATCCCCCCGCACTGTCTACGGACAGGCCGGGCTGGCGCTGACCGCCATGCCCCGGACCCCTCGCGCCACCTGTGCCGTCCGGCTGATCGACCGCCGTACCGGCCTGACCCACCGGGTCAATGGCAGCCCGCTGGTGATCTTCACCCGCAATCCCGCCGAAGCCGTCGCGGACCTCCTTGAAGGCCGCGACGCCTCGGTCTGGGAAGCCCGCGTCGAACCGATCGGAGAGCCGTCGTGACCCAGTTTCACCTGCCGCAGACCGTTCTGGGCCTGATGCCCTACCGCCCCTTTCCGACCAAGGAGAAGACCATGCTCGCCACCATCACCCTCGCCGGCACCGTGAGTGCGCAAGGCCCCGTTGCCGAACGCCATGACGACGGCCGCGTCACCATTGCCGACGGATTGCGTCGCCTGACCGGCTGGCCCATCGGCCGCCTCAAGGGCCTAGTCGCCGCCGCCGCCATCGCCACGCTGGGCCTTGGTGCGGCCCCGGCGCCGGTTGCTGCCGAAAGCCTCCTCAACGTCAGCTACGACCCGACCCGCGAGCTGTATCGCGACCTGAACGAGGCTTTCATTGCCTGGTGGACTGCCCAGGGCAACGAGGCGCCGACCATCGAGCAGTCGCATGGCGGCTCGGGTAGCCAGGCCCGCGCGGTGATCGAAGGGCTCGACGCCCAGGTCGTGACCCTTGCTCTTGCCGCCGACATCGACAAGATCGCCAAGGAGGGCAAGCTGCCGGAAGACTGGCAGTCGAAGCTGCCGCACAACTCCTCGCCCTACACCTCGACCATCGTCTTCCTCGTTCGTGAGGGCAACCCCAAGGGCATCAAGGACTGGGGCGACCTGACCAAGGAAGGAGTGGAAGTGATCACGCCGAACCCGAAGACGAGCGGAGGCGCGCGCTGGAACTACCTTGCCGCCTGGGCCTGGGCCGAAAAGAACGGCCAGGACCCGCAGGCCTTCGTCAAGTCGCTGTTCGAGCATGTCCCGGTTCTGGACAAAGGGGCGCGCGACAGCACGACCACCTTCGCCCAGCGTGGCATCGGTGATGTGCTTCTGGCTTGGGAGAACGAAGCCTATCTGGCCCTGAACGAGCTTGGCGACGACCAGTTCGACATCGTCGTGCCCTCGGTTTCGGTCCTGGCCGAACCGCCCGTGGCGCTGGTCGAGGCCAACATCAAGACCGACGATCAGCGCAAGCTGGCCGAGGCCTACCTGAACTTCCTCTATACCCCGGAAGCCCAGGCGATCATCTTCAAGGACTACTACCGCGGCTGGGATACCTCGAAAGCCGCGCCTGAAGACGTCGCCCGCTTCCCGCAGCTGGAACTGCGCGACATCGCCTCGTTCGGTGGCTGGAAGGACGTGCAGGCCAAGCACTTCGCCGACGGCGGCGTCTTCGACCAGATCTACGTCGGGCAGTAACCGTTCCTCCTGACCCAACGGGTCGGCATCCCGGTGCCGGCCCGCCTTGCATGGGAAAACCAATGGGCAGACCCCTCATCCACCGATCTCCGATCCCCGGTCTCGGGATCAGTGCCGGGATCACGATCACCCTCCTCTCTCTGGTGGTCCTCCTGCCCATCGGCGCCCTTCTTATGAAGGGTGCCTTTGCCGGCCCGGAACGGCTGTGGATCGAGGTGAACACCCCCCGCATCTGGGCCTCGCTCTGGCTTTCGTTCCGGCTGTCGTTCCTTGCCGCGCTATTCAACCTCGTCTTCGGCGTGGCACTTGCCTGGGTGCTGGCCCGCTATCGCTTCCCGGGCCGCCGCCTGATCGACGCCGCCGTCGACCTGCCCTTCGCCCTGCCCACCGCCGTTGCCGGTATCGCGCTGACTGCTCTCTACGCCCCGAACGGCGCCTTCGGCGCGCTGGCAAAGGACCTCGGTTTCAAGATCGCCTATACCCCCTCTGGCATCTTCATCGCCTTGGTCTTCGTGGGCCTTCCCTTCGTCGTCCGCACCGTCCAGCCGGTGATCGACGAGATCGAGCGCGAGGTCGAGGAAGCCTCAGCCACCCTCGGCGCCTCCCGTGTGCACACGATCCGCCGGGTGATCCTGCCGATGCTTTCGCCCGCAGCGCTGACGGGTTTCGCGCTGTCGCTCGCGCGCGCCGTGGGTGAGTACGGCAGCGTCATCTTCATCGCAGGCAACCTGCCGATGAAGACGGAAATCGCCCCCCTCCTGATCGTCATCAAGCTGGAAGAGTTCAACTACGAAGGAGCGACCGCCATCGGCATCGCCATGCTGGTCATCTCCTTCGCGCTTCTCCTTCTCATCAACGCGATCCAGGTCTGGAGCCGCCGGAGAATTGGTTATGTCTGACGCCCCCGCCACCTGGCGCCCCGCAACCGAGGAAACGCCAGTCGTCCGCCGCCTGCTGATCGGCGGCGTCCTCGTCGTGTTGGCGCTGCTCCTCTTCGCGCCCCTCGTCACCGTCTTCTACGAGGCCCTGCGCGAGGGGTGGTGGAAGGCCGCCTCCTCGCTGGCCGACCCCGAGGGCATCTCGGCCATCCGCCTGACCCTGACGGTCGCCGCCATCGCCGTGCCCTTGAACGCGATCTTCGGCGTCGCCGCCGCCTGGTTCATCACCAAGTACGATTTCCGTGGGAAAGCCCTGCTCCTCACCCTTATCGACCTGCCCTTCTCCGTCTCCCCCGTGGTCGTCGGCCTCTGCGTCGTCCTGACCTTCGGGGCGAACAGCTGGATCGGCGGGATGATGGTCGACGCGGGCTACCCGATCGTCTTCGCCCTTCCAGGTATCGTCCTCGCATCGATGATCGTGACCTTCCCCTTCGTCGCGCGCGAGCTGATCCCGGTCATGATCGAACAGGGCCGGGCCGAGGAAGAGGCGGCCCTGACACTCGGAGCCAGTGGCTGGCGCACGTTCTTCACGGTGACGCTGCCGAACATCCGCTGGGCGCTGCTCTACGGCATACTTCTTTGCAACGCCCGCGCGATGGGGGAATTCGGTGCCGTCGCTGTCGTCTCGGGCAAGATCCGCGGCCAGACTGCGACCATGCCGATCACCATAGAGATGCTCTACAACGAGTACCTTTCCGTTGCGGCCTTCACCCTCGCCGCCGTCCTGGCCTTCCTCGGGTTCCTTACTTTGGGCCTGAAAACCTTTCTCGAAATCCGGCACGCCGACGCGCTTGCCGCCACCCGCCGCCACTAGGGGGACCTGCCATGCACATCGAAATCGACGAAATCTCCAAGCAGTTTGGCATCACCGCCGCCCTGCACCCCGTCTCCCTCGCAATCCCCTCCGGCGCGCTCGTGGCCCTCCTCGGTCCGTCCGGCTCGGGCAAGACCACGCTTCTGCGCATTCTCGGGGGCCTTGAATACCCGACATCTGGCCGTGTTCTCTTCGATGGGCAGGATGCCACCGGCCTTTCCGTGCAGGATCGCCGCGCCGGGTTTGTCTTTCAGTCTTACGCGCTTTTTCGCCACATGACGGTCTTCGAGAACATCGCCTACGGCCTGGACGCCCGACCCCGCGCCTCACGTCCGCCACGCGCGGAGATTTCGCGCCGCGTGACCAAACTGCTCGACCTGATCCAGTTGCCAGACATTGGCTCCCGCTATCCAAGCCAGCTCTCCGGCGGTCAGCGCCAGCGCGTCGCCCTCGCGCGTGCACTTGCCATCGAACCCCGGATGCTGCTGCTTGACGAACCCTTCGGAGCCCTTGACGCCAAGGTCCGCAAGGAGCTTCGCCAGGGCTTGCGCGACATTCATGACGAGACCGGGCTTACAACGGTCTTCGTGACCCATGATCAGGACGAAGCGATGGAACTGGCAGATCTGGTGGTCGTTATGTCAATGGGACGGATCGAACAGATCGGCAAGCCGCAAGATATCCGTGCAAAGCCGGCGTCTCAATTCGTCCGGGAATTCATCAGCGTCTGAGGCCCCAGGCTCTCAGGCATTCTCCGCGGATTGCCAAGCCGCAGGATCTTCCGTTCCAGCCCGATGTAGAAGCGCGCAACGCCGATGCCCACGAAGATCGACAAGGTCAGTTCCAGCCACGGGTGCGGCTTGCCGAACGATTTCTCCACCAATGAAATGATCTGGAAGTGGCTGAGATATACGAACATCGAAGCGCCCGCGATCTCGGCAATAACCACCTTTGCCGGCGCGGGTACGACGATCGAGCGCACGAAAAGCACGATGGCGGATCCGCCGATCACATAGAAGGCCGCCGAGGTGAGTTGCCAGACCAGCAGCGAGCAGACGATCGCAAGCGCAAAGGCGAACAAACGGGTCTTCAGGTCCTTGGCCGAAGCCATGATTATGCCGAGCGCGAAGCACCAGCCGTAATGCCACGGCGTCCGATGATAGTTGTAATCGCCGTTCCAAATCGATTCCACGGTCCGGTCGATTGCGACGACGACCAGGAAGAGGACGACGGCACTCAGTATCGGACGCTGCCGGAAGGCCTCTCGCACTCGTTCAAAGGAGAACAGAATGGCCGAAAGCACAAGCAACTGCAGGTAGAACTCGACGAAGTAGAATGTGTAGCCACGGATGGCGCTGGGATCCTGGTAGTTGGACACCAGAAGCAGCGAAGGCAACTCGAAGTTCCGGGTCACCATCTCCAGCAAGGCATCCATGAGGATCGTCGGGACAGCCACGAAGCGGATTGTGCCCCACAACGTCCGGACACTTCCCGAGCGGATGATCTCGGGCAGCTGGAAGCGGGCGACGGAATAGCCCGCCAGCATCATCAGGAAATAGGCTGCACACCAGTTGGCGCTATAGACAAAGGCATTCGTATGCAGGGCGATGATGCAGATCATGAAGAACGCCCGCGTCAGCGTGACCGACTCCAGCCGGCGCCAGGTTGACTTGTCCGTGACCTGGACCTGCTGCTGAAGCTCCGCGACCGTCAGTTTTTCCCACTGGTCAGGCAACTGGCCGAAGTGGCTTTCGAAAGCCAGCGAGAACTGGATGTAGTGCAGTGAGTCGCCGCCCAGTGTTTCGAACGTATCGTGGTCGCCAACGTCCTGGCCCGGAAATTCGAACTGGAACAGCGACTTCACGTCCTCGATCTCGTCCTCGCTCCGGGGTGGCGGCTGCGGGTCAGTGACTTTCCGCAGTGCGAACTGCTCGGCCAGCACCCGGCGCTGGACCTTTCCGGTACCTGTTACCGGAAGGCTGTCTAGCGCGAGTACATGCAGCGAGCTGCCAGCCGAAATGCCCATCTCCTGCAGCGCTTCGGTCGCGGCGGCCTTCACCTGCGCGACCGCATCGGCCTCGCCGACCAGTGCGACCAGCACCCCGTCACCGCGCTGGGCGTCCGGGACCTTGGCAACCGCAATCTGCATTCCCGATCGGACGCGCGACCGGATGCGTTCCTCCAGCTGGTCCGGCACAACCTTCTGGCCGCCGCAATTGATCAGGTCGTCGGCGCGGCCATCGAAGAACAGGAAGCCGTCCTGCAGACGACCAAGATCGTTCGTCTGCAACCAGCCATCGGCATCGGTCAGATCGTGCAGTCCCTCTCCATCCACGCGGAATTTCGCCACCTGCGGGCCGCGAATGCGGATACGTCCATCCGGCGCCAGCTGGATTTCTCCATCGCCGACCGGTCGACCGACTGATTCCAGCACCGCGTCGGGGGCGTCGGAGATCTGCAGAAAGGTGCTGCGCGAGGCTTCGGTCAGCCCATAGTGCTGAACGATCAGCGCATTCGGAAAAATCTCGCGGATGCGGCGCTTCTCGTCTGCCGTCATGTGCTGCGAGCCGATTTCCATCCAGCGGAGCTTCTTGCCCGCCGGACCGATGATTGCCGGATCCGCGAGAAGAATGCGCAACAGGGTGGGCACCGCGGACAGGGCGTTGACCTCTCCCGCCGTCAGCATGCGGGCAAGTTCCAAGGGATCAAAGCCGCGTGGCGGCAGATAGGCCTTGCCACCCACCGCACTGACTGCGCGATACCGCGCCATTCCGAAGCTGAAGGTTGCCGGGACGCCGACATATTCGCGGACCTCGGCGGTCAGCTGCATCTGTTCGATGATCCGCTCGGTGGTGTAGCCGAGGTTGCGATAGCTCAGAAGGATACCCTTGGGCAGGCCCTCGGTGCCCGAGGTGTAACTGACCTGAGCCGGCAAATCATCCAGGACTACCGGGTGATGCGCCGTGAACCAGCCCGATTTCTCGCCCGGGTCGATGCAGCGGTCGATGGCGAGACCCGGCAAGTGGTCCACCTGCGCAGCACTGGACACCAGCACCAGTGGCCGACGCGCGGCATAAAGGGCGAAGACTTGTTCGACGAAGGTGATGGAGTTTCTGCGGACAACCGCAGTCGACTGAATCTTTTCAGTATTCATCACTGGGCCTGCAATGTCTTTTCCGCATGAAGTACTTGCTCTGGGCGTCTAACTTGGTTTGGTGACGAAATTTTGTCGCGAAAGCGGTCTTGTCTGGAAGTGGCATCCTGTCCAGTCAGGCTGCGCCTGCACCTTTTAATATGGTCCACTCTTTTGACCCCAGAAAATCTTTACCGGAGCCCTTGACCTTCCCATCATGGGAACCCCCATATGCAGATGGTCCCCGGCCAAGGAAGACTGGACCATGACCTTATCTCCAACGGAA
The DNA here is from genome assembly GCF_016792905.1 of Tabrizicola sp. GTDB lineage: Bacteria > Pseudomonadota > Alphaproteobacteria > Rhodobacterales > Rhodobacteraceae > Tabrizicola. The sequence continues at coordinate 27,024 of NZ_JAEULP010000045.1, read as the reverse complement.
ACCACACTTTCGTTACCTATCGAGGGGATGACCTGCGCGTCCTGCACGGGTCGTGTCGAACGGGCCTTGAAAGCCGTTCCCGGGGTTTCATCCGCTGCCGTCAATCTGGCCACGGAAAGTGCTGAAATCAAAGGTATCGCACCCGCTGACGCACTGATCCGCGCGGTCGCTGCAGCGGGCTACGCAGTCCCGTTGCGCACGCAGGAATTGTCCATCGACGGTATGACCTGTGCCTCCTGCGTGGCCCGGGTGGAACGCGCCCTGAAGGCGGTGCCGGGAGTTTCCGTCGCCCATGTGAACCTCGCAACCGAAAGCGCGCGCGTCGAAGGGATGGTCGATGCCTCTGCCCTCGTCGCTGCGATCAAGGGCGCGGGGTATGACGCGCGGGTTGCGGAGAGGGATGCCGAAACACCCGCCCATCGCCGCGAACGCGAGGCCGAAGGGCTGACACGCGATCTGGTCCTGGCGGCTCTGTTGACCCTGCCGGTCTTCGTGCTGGAGATGGGTGGCCACATGAGCCCGTCTTTCCACCACTGGGTGATGATGACCATCGGGCAGGGGACGAGCTGGCTGATCCAGTTCGCTCTGACGACGCTGGTGCTGGCGGGGCCGGGGCGCCGGTTCTTCGTCAAGGGCATCCCGGCGCTGGTGAAGGGTGCGCCGGACATGTCGTCGCTGGTGGCCGTCGGTTCTGGCGCAGCCTGGGTCTATTCGACGCTGGCGACCTTCCTGCCCGGGCTGCTGCCTCCCGGTTCTGTCGCGGTCTATTTTGAGGCGGCGGCGATGATCGTGACGCTGATCCTGCTCGGGCGGCTCTTGGAGGCGCGGGCAAAGGGTCGGTCCTCGCGCGCCATCGAGCGGCTGGTGGGGCTGCAACCGGCCCTGGCGCATCTGCGGCGCGAGGGGCAGGTGCGGGATGTGTCGGTGGCCGAGCTGCGCCCCGGCGATCTTCTGGAGTTGCGGCCGGGGGAACGGGTGCCGGTGGATGGGCGGGTGGCGGAAGGAACGAGCTGGATCGATGAGTCGATGGTGACAGGTGAACCTCTGCCGGTGGAAAAGCATGCGGACGACCGGGTGATCGGCGGCACGGTGAACCAGACCGGGGCGCTGGTGATGGAGGCGGTGGCGGTCGGCGCCGACACGATGCTGTCGCGGATCATCCGCATGGTCGAGGCTGCGCAGGGCGGCAAGCTGCCGATCCAGGCGCTGGTTGACAAGGTGACGCTGTGGTTCGTCCCGGCGGTGATGGCTGTCGCGGCGCTGACCTTCCTGGCCTGGCTGGTCTTTGGGTCTGCACCGGCGCTGCCGATGGCGCTGGTCAACGGGGTGGCCGTCCTGATCATCGCCTGCCCCTGCGCAATGGGGCTAGCGACGCCGGTTTCGATCCTTGTGGGCACGGGGAGGGGGGCAGAACTGGGCGTCCTGTTCCGCAAGGGCGAGGCGTTGCAGGCGCTGCAAGGCGTGCAGGTCGTGGCCTTCGACAAGACCGGGACGCTGACTGAGGGCAAGCCGGTGCTGACCACTTTCCAGCCCGCAAGGGGGGAGACGAAGGATGCGCTGCTGCCGGTCCTCGCTGCGGTCGAGGCGCAGTCGGAGCATCCCGTGGCGCGGGCCATCGTTGCAGCGGCGGAGGGGATGGCCTTGCCTGCCGTCGAGGGGTTCCTTGCCAAGCCGGGTCACGGCGTCTCGGCGCGGGTCGGCGGGTCGGAAATCGCGCTGGGGTCCGCGCACGAGATGGGCAAGCGGGGCGTGGACATCGTGGCCTTCATTGCCGAGGCCGAGCGGCTGGCTGACCGGGGCGAAAGCCCGATCTATGCCGCGCGGGACGGCATGGCAGTGGCGCTGCTGGCGGTGGCGGATACGGTGAAACCGACCACGCCGCAAGCGATTGCGGCGCTGAAGGCGCTGGGGCTGAGGCTAGCCATGATCTCGGGCGACAATGCCCGCACGGCGCGGGCCATCGCGCGCGACCTTGGCATCGACGAGGTGGTGGCCGAGGTCACGCCCGAGGGCAAGGTCGAGGCGCTGCACAAGCTGAAGGCGCAAGGCGCGCTGGCCTTCGCGGGCGACGGGATCAACGACGCGCCCGCTCTGGCCGAGGCGGATGTCGGCATCGCCATGGGCACCGGCACCGATATCGCCATCGAGGCGGCGGATGTGGTGCTGGTCTCGGGCCGCCTGCCCGCACTGGCCGACGCCATCGGCCTGTCCCGCGCGACGATGCGGAACATCCGGCAGAACCTGTTCTGGGCCTTCGCCTACAACGCCGCCTTGATCCCGGTCGCCGCTGGTGTGCTGTATCCGGCCTTCGGCATCCTGCTGTCCCCGGTGCTGGCGGCGGGCGCGATGGCGATGTCCTCGGTCTTCGTCCTCACCAACGCCCTGCGGCTGAAACGCTATGGAGCCCGCGCATGATGAACATCGGCGAAGCCGCCCGTGCCTCGGGTGTGTCGGCGAAGATGATCCGCTACTACGAGGAGACCGGACTGATCCCGCCCGCCGGGCGCACGGGGTCGGGCTACCGCACCTATGGGCCGAAGGAAGTGCAGGTCCTGCGCTTCGTCCGCCGGGCCCGCGACCTCGGCTTTCCGATGGAAAAGGTCGGCGACCTCTTGGCGCTGTGGCGCGACCGGGAGCGGGCGAGTGCCGACGTGAAACGGCTTGCCGAAGGGCAGATCGAAGCGCTGGAAACCCGCATCCGCGAGATGATGGAGATGAAGGCGGCGCTGGAGCATCTGGTCCATGCCTGCGCCGGAGACGCCCGTCCGGACTGCCCGATTCTCGACGATCTTGGGGGAAGGGTTGCGGCAAATCATTGCAGCACAACGAAAAACTGACTGCCAACGGAAAATCGTTGACAGACGGCCTCACTCCGAAAAACTATACTGATCAGTAAAGCAATTTGCCGATGGGGCGAATCGTCGCACCGGCAATGCACTGGGGTCAGGAGGGGGTTGATGTTGCAGGAACGGATCGAGGGGAAATGGCTTGCCGCCTTCCGCCGGGTCTTGGCGCTGAACGGGATCGGCAAGGGCACGAAGATCGCGATCATCAGCGAAACCCAGTCGCGGCCCGTTCTGGTGCATCTGTGCGAGCTCGCGGGGTATGACCTCGGGGCGGAAAGCTTCCACATCCAGATGCCGACGCCCGCGCAGTCGGCCCCGGTCCCGGTGAAGTCCACCGGCACCAGCTGGGCCATCGCCGGAAACCGCGCGGTGGTCGAGGCGCTGAAGCTGGTCGAGGTGATCGTGGACTGCACGGTCGAGGGGCTGATCCATGCCCCCGAATGGCCCGAGATCGAGGATGCCGGGCGCACCCGCCTGCTAGTCATCACCAACGAACACCCGGAAATCCTTGAGCGGACCGAGCCGAAGGCCGAGGACGACGTGAAGTTGCAGATCGGCATCCAGATGCTGCGCGAGGCGGCGGAGATGCGGGTGACATCGGCCATCGGCACCGACCTGACGGTTGACCTGCGCGGCGCGCCCTGCGGCGGCACGGCGGGTTTCGGTACCAAGCCGGGCGCGGTGGCGCACTGGCCGGCCGGGCTGTGCCTGGCCTTCCCCGGCAAGGACGCGGTGAACGGCCGCGTGGTGATGGACGTGGGCGACATGAACCTGACGTTCAAGACCTTCCTGACCAGCCGCATCGACTTTACCATTGAGAACGACTTCGTCACCGCGATCAAAGGCGACGGCATCGACGCGCTGCACCTGCGCGAATACATGGAAGCCTGGAACGACCGCAACGCCTATGGGCTCAGCCATGTCGGCTGGGGCATGAACCACGGCGCGAAATGGGTTTCCGCCGCCATGTACGACAAGCGCGACATGCAGGCGGTGGAGTTCCGGGCCATTGCCGGGAGCTTCCTGTGGTCCACCGGGGCCAACCAGTATGCCGGGCGCTACACGCTCGGCCATTTCGACCTTCCGATGCGCAACTGCACCATCGCCCTCGACGGGCGCGTCGTCGTCAAGGACGGCGTTCTGCAAGGAGAGCTTGCCTGATGACCGACCAGTCCCCGATCCCCGCCGTCCTGCCGATGAGCGCGCCTGCGGATTACTATGACATGAGCGGCGTCCGCCCCGAGGTCGCCGCCGCCATGGCGAAGATCAACGAGCTTGGCCCGGTCTTTGCCGCCCGCGCCAAGGGGGTGGACGACGATGCCTCGTTCCCGGTTGAGAATTACAAGGACCTCGCCGACAACGGCTTTCTGGGTCTGTCGATCCCGCAGGAATTCGGCGGCTGGGGCTTCTCCATGGGCGAATACGCCATGGTGGGCGCCGAGATCGCCAAGTATTGCGGGGCGACGGCGCTCACGTTCAATATGCACAACTCCTCGATGGCCTGGTCGCGGTTCATGTATGACATGCCGAACCTGTCGGCCGAGGAAAAGGCGGCCTTTGCCCCCTTGCGGGCCAAGCAGTTCACCCGGGCGATGACCGAACGCGCTATCTATTCACAGCCGATCTCGGAGGGAGGGCAGAACTGGACCTCGAAGCCGAACCAGACCCAGGCCCGCCCGGTGGAGGGCGGCTGGAAGATCACCGGCTTCAAGAAATTCGCCTCGCTGGCGGGATACTGCGACTATTACACCATCGTCTGCACCGAGGTATTCGAGGGCCAGGAACCCCGGCACGAGGACACGATGCTGTTCGTCGTCCACAAGGATGCACCGGGCCTGACGGTGAAGGGCGACTGGGACCCGCTGGGAATGCGGGGCACGAACAGCCGCGACCTGATCCTGAAAGACGTTTTCGTCACCGAGGAGGACCTGCTGATGCCGAAGGGCATCTTCGGCAAGACGCTGCCGAACTGGCCGCATATGATGGCCACTCTCAGCCCCACCTACATGGGCGTGGCGCAGGGGGCCTATGACTTTACGCTGGCCTATTTGCAGGGACGGGTCCCGGGCCAGCCGCCGATCGACCGGCGGATGTATGCGACCAAGCGGGTGGCAGTGTCGAAGATGTATGCCCGGCTGGCGAACATGCGGGCGCTCTGGTGGCAGGCGTTTTCCGAGGCCAAAGGGATGCCGTCGAAGGGCGAGGTGATGCGGATGTATGCCGCGCAATACAACGTGATGGAAGGCGTGCAGGAGATCACCGCCTTGGCGATCCGCACCTGCGGCGGGCAGTCGATGCTGAAGTCGCTGCCGCTGGAACGCATGTACCGCGACAGTCGCTGCGGGGCGCTGATGCTGCCCTATACCTCCGAGATCATGGAGGACTATATCGGCGTCCTCGCGCTTTACGAGATGAACGAGCTGGACCATGCCCCCGGCGACGAGGGCGGGGCGAGGAACTCGCTCTGGCGCGGGGACTCGGGCGCCCTGCGGATGCTGCGCTGATGGGGCGTGAGGTGGTGCAGGTCCGGGGCCTTGTGCCGCTTGCACCCGAGGTGGTGTGGTCAGTCGTCCGCGACTTCTGCGGCGCCTGGCATCCGTGGATCGCGACGATGACCGAGGAGCGGGGGCCGCAAGGTGCCCGCATCCGGACCTTCACCGTCGCGGGCGAGGATACCGTCTACCGCGAACAGCAGACCTATCTCTCGGACAGCGACCGGGTGCTTGGCTACACGCATCTTGAGGGCATCCGCGATTGCGAGGCCTATGATGCCCGCATCACCGTGTCGTCGGCCGAGGTGGGCGGGTCGGTGGTCAACTGGACCGCAACCGTTCGCGCCCCTGCCACGCGGCTGACCGGGATTTGCGACGGGACGAAGGCCGTGTTCGAGGCCGGGATCGCGGCTTTGGCGTCAGCGACCGCGAGGAACGTGCAGCCTGCGGAAAAGACTACTCCCGCGCCGGTCGAGACGCTGATCTTCGACGACTTGCCCCGGCTTGCCTTGACCGTCACCGAAGGCCGCCAACCCCAATCCCCTGGCACCCTCTGCCTCTTCCTGCACGGTATCGGCGGCGGGCGCTCCAATTGGCTGCCGCAGCTGCAAGCCGCAGGTTCAACCATGCAGGCCGCCGCTCTTGACCTGCGAGGCTATGGCGACAGCACGCTCGGGCCCCGGCAATCCACGGTCGATGACTATTGCGCCGATATCCTGCGCGTCGCCGAAAGGCTCGGGGCGAAACGGCTGGTACTGGTCGGCCTCTCCTACGGGTCTTGGATCGCCACCTCCTTCGCCATGCGCCACCCCGAGATGCTGGCGGGCCTCGTCCTCTCCGGCGGTTGCACCGGCATGTCCGAAGCGGGCCCCGACGAACGGGAGGCCTTCCGCGTCAGCCGTGAAGTGCCGATGGACGCAGGCCAGGTTCCTGCCGACTTTGCGCCTGCGGTGGTCAAGGTCCTGGCCGGGCCGGATGCCTCGCACGAAACCCGGCAACAGCTCTTCGACAGCATGGCCGCGATCCCCGCCGCCACCTACCGCGACGCCCTGAGCTGTTTCACCAACCCGCTGGAACGCTTCGACTTCGCCAAGCTCACCATGCCCGTCCTGATGATGACCGGCGAACATGACCGCCTCGCGCCCCCCGCCGAGATCCGCGCCGTCGCGGGCCGTATCTGGGACGCCGCCCCCCGACCCGACGTCCGCTTCGAGGTCATCCCCGGCGCGGGTCATGTCTGCAACGTCGAGAAGCCAGAGGCCTACAACCGCCACCTTCTCAGCTTCCTGCGCAGGCTGCCGTGAACGACCTTCCCCGCCGCCAGCAGAACCGGCTGAACCGCGAGCGCCAGATCCTCGACGCGGCGCTGACGGTCTTTGCGGCATCCGGCTATTCCGGCGCGTCGATGGACGCCGTCGCCGCCGAGGCCGGGGTGACGAAGCCCACGCTCTATTCCTACTTCCCGTCGAAGGAATCGCTCTTCCAGGCGATGATGCTTGGCAAACGCGACCTGATGCTCGATGTCTTCGAGCATCCCTCGGCGTCGGGGATGGTCGCCGATCTTCTGACCTTCGCCTGGGCCTATGCCGACACCGTCATGCGTCCGGATCTGCTATCGCTCGCCCGCCTGATCATCGGCGAGGTCGGCCGCTTCCCCGAGATCGGCCGGGCCTACCAGGCCAGCGGACCCGACCACCTCTTGCGCGGGATCATGCGCTACCTGGAAACCCAGCGCGACGCGGGGCGGCTGGCCTTCGACGAGGCCGAGCTTGCCGCGCAGGATCTCTGGGGCCTGATCCTCTCCGCCCCCCGGACGCAGGCGCTGTACATGCCCGACGCGGTGCCCGACCGCGAGACGCTGACCCGCTACATCGCCAACGGCCTCAAGGTGTTCCTCAAGGCCTATTCAACCACCCCCGCGCAGGACCTGGAGCAACTGGCCGCGCTATTGACCCTCCCAACAGGTGACAGATGACCATGATTGACGACTTCCTCGCCGATCCCGCCAGCCGTTTCGCCACGGTGGCGATGGCCGATACCAACGGCCTTTTGCGCGGGCAGATGGTCTCGGCCGCGTCCCTGAAAGGGATTGCGAAAAACGGCATGGGCATGGCCCCGGCGCAACTGGCGCTTGACCCGACCGATGTCCACCTGAACCTGCCCGGCGTGAACGACGACGCGGGCGATTTCCACGACGATCCCCTGCGCATTGATCCTACCAGCGCCCGGCGCCTGCCCTGGTCGAAGCCCGGCCATGACCTCTTGGTCCTGTCGAACTTCACCGGCGCCTCTGCCGAGCTTTGCCCGCGCTCGATCCTGACCCGTGTCCTGGCCCGCGCCGCCGAGGCGGGCTTCTTTCCGAAATACGGGATGGAGCTGGAGTACACCCTTTTCGACGAAACCCCGGAAAGCGCTCGGGCCAAGGGGTATCGTAATCTCCAGACCGCGACACCGCATGCCAGCCATGACCTGATCATCTACCAGGCCCTGCAGACGGAATGGTACGAGGCGCTTTCCGCCATCTGCGAGCCGCTGCGGATCGATCTGGCCAAGATGCATGAAGAGATCGGCGGCGGCTTCATGGAATGCTGCATCGCCGCTGGTGGGGGACTTGAGCCCGCCGACCAGCTGGTGCTCTTGAAGAATTTCCTGCGCGCCCTTGCCCTGCGGCAGGGCAGGTCCGTCACCTTCATGCCCCGCTGGAACGAACAGGCCGACAGCCAGTCGATCCACCTGCACATCAGCCTGAAGGACAAGGCGGGCAAGCCGCTGTTCTGGGACGAGGCACAGAAGAACGGCGTCAGCCAGACCTTCCGCCATTTTCTCGGCGGGTTGCAGGCGTATATCGGCGACATGACCCTGATCTTCCAGCCGACGGTGAACAGCTATCGCCGCTTTGCGCCGGGCACCTTCGCGCCCCCCGGCCTGACCTGGGGCTACGAGAACCGCACCACCTGCTTCCGGCTGGTGGGCCATGATGCGGGGTCCTTGCGGGTGGAAAACCGGCTGCCGGGGGCCGATACAAACCCCTACCTGACCACCGCTGCCACCCTCGCCGCAGGGATCGCGGGGATCCTTAACAAGATCGAGCCGGAGCCGGAAGTCGTCGGGTCGGGCTATTCCCAGGAACCCGCCCGCGACTTCGCCCGCTCCATGCCCGAGGCGATCAGCCGCCTGCGCGGGTCGGACTTTGCGCGCGACTGGCTGGGCACGCGCTTTGTTGACGGTTTCACGGCGACGCGCGACTCTCAGCACGACGAATTCCGCCGCAAGGTGCCGGACGTCGAATTGCAACGCTTTTTTGATCTTGGGTGACATGATGACCGCCGCCGATCTTCGCACCGCCTTCATGGAAGGGATGAGCCGCGCGGCCACCTTCGTCGCCGTCGCCACCACCGATGGCGAGGGCGGGCGCGCGGGGGTCACGGTCTCCTCGCTGACTTCGGTCTCGGCGGATGGCGAGCAACCCTCGCTGCTGCTGTGCATCCACCACCAGTCGCCCGCCGCCGCCGCGATCCTGAAGAACCGTGCCTTCTGCGCCAATCTTCTGGCCGAGCACCAGCAGGAGGTTTCCAACCTCTTTGCCGGGCGCAGCGCTTCGGACCGCGCCGAACGCTTTGATCGCGTGGCCTGGGAAAAGGGCGACATCGGCCAGCCCGTCCTGTCCGGCGCGACGGCCGTCTTTGAATGCCGTCTCGCCACCGCGCTTCTGTGGGAAACCCATCACATCCTCGTCGGTCGCGTGGCCTCGGTGCGGCTCTCCGACAACCCGTCGGCGCTGCTATACGGGCAGCGGGCCTACAGAAGGGCTATACATCTCACCGGAGATAGTTAAACTGTTAAGTAATTTGCGGCGAGTCAACGACCGCAGGAAAAGGGCCCGGCAACAAGACCGGGCGCGCTCAACACGGAGGGAACATGTCTGAATTCACCGAAATCGGGCCGAACCGGCTGCGACGCAATTCGCTGGGGCTGGTCGCCGTCACCTTCATGGTGATCTCGGCCGCCGCACCCCTGACCGGGGTGGCCGGGGCCATGCCGCTCGCGTTCCTTCTGGGGAACGGCACCGGCATCCCGCTGACCTTCATCCTGCTCACGCTGGTCATGCTGGCCTTCGCCGCCGGCTATGTCGCGATGAGCCGCCATGTCATCAACGCCGGCGCCTTCTACGCCTATGCCGCACGGGGGCTTGGCGGCAGTTGGGGCGGCGCGGTTTCGATCATGGCGCTGGTCGCCTACAACACCATGCAGTTCGGCCTGATCGGGCTTCTGGGCGGCGTCGCTGCGGGGGTGTTCGGCGGCTTCGGCATCACCATGCCCTGGTGGGTCTACAGCCTGATCGCCATCGCGCTGGTCGGCATCCTAGGCTACCGGCAGGTGGACCTGTCGGCCAAGGTCATGGTGGTGCTGGTCGGCCTGGAATACCTGATCGTTTTCATCGTCGACTTCGCCATCCTTGGCGCGGGCGGGGCCGAGGGCAAGGGCCTTGCGGTCAACATCTTCGACTTCTCGGCGCTGACGTCCGGTTCGCTGACCGCTGCGATCCTGTTCTGCCTGGGCTCCTTCATCGGGATCGAGGCGACCACGATCTATGGCGAAGAGGCCAAGGACCCGGCGAAGACCATCCCGCGCGCGACCTACCTGTCGATCCTGATGATCGGCATCTTCTTCGTCTTCACCACCTGGCTGATGATCGCGGGAACCGGGGCCGACAAGCTTCTGGAAACCATCGGCGGCCTGCCCGACCCGACCGCGCATTTCTTCATCCTGGCCGAGACCTACACCAATCCGACCATCTCGATGATCGCGGGGCTTCTGCTGGTCTCCAGTCTCTTCGCCGCGCTGTCGGCCTTCCACAACTACATCGCCCGCTATTCCTATGTCGCGGGCCGTGACGGACTGTTGCCGGAAGCTTTCGGCCGCACCCATGATGCGCATCAAAGCCCGCATATCGGCTCGGTCGTGCAGACGGTGCTTGCGGTGATCGTCCTCGCGATTTTCGCAGGCCTGGGCCTCGACCCGATCCTGAACATGTTCACCTGGATCAGCCAGATCGGCACCCTGGGCGTGATCGGGATGATGGCCATCACCTCGCTGTCGGTGATTGCCTTCTTCTCGAAACAGGGCGGGGGTTCGCCCCTGTCGACCAGGATCCTTCCGGCCATCGCCGGGCTGATCATGGCGGCGCTTTTCGTCTACATCTTCATCAACTACGGCGATCTCACCGGGACGACGGGCGGCTCGCTCAGCTGGCTCCTGCCCGCGTTGATCCCGGCGGGCGGCGTTGTCGGTTTCCTGCTGGCCCAGCGGCTGAAGTCCTCGGACCCGGCGCGCTTTGCGAAGATGGGGATGAACCTGGACTGATCCGGGTCAAATCGAAGTCAAAGGCCGGTCCGGGTCGCCCGGGTCGGCCTCTTCATTCACAGCTCGCGCATCCAGAACTGGAGCGGCTTCTCGGTTTCCACCGTGTCGCCAAGGTCCTTCCAACTGAACCGTGCCACGACACCCGGCAGGGTCCGGTAGCCCCGGCCGCGCCAGAAGGAGTCGTTGGACCGATAGACGGCGGGCCGGGCCGGGTGGTCGCTTGGCCGGATGACCGAGCAGAAGGCGACATGAGTGCGGCCCAAGGCCCGGGCATGGGCTTCGCGCAGGTCGATGAAGCGGTGGCCGAGGCCGATGCCGCGGTAGGGGCGGAGGAGGACGGACTCGGCCCCGTAGAGGATCTTCTCTGGCGGAATGCCGAGGTCGCGGAAGGGCGCGGCGAATTCACGGGCGTGGTCCTCCATCGGGGTGGAGGTCGAGGCACCGATCAGCTGGCCGTCGTGGAACGCCCCCACCAGAAGCGCGCCGGGGTTGTCGCGGTAGGTGGCGAGATACTCTCGCTCATATTCCGGTGAGCCGTCGTAGAGGTAGGGCCAGTCGCGGAACACGGTGATGCGAAGCTGGGCGACGCCGTCAAGCGCCGCTTCCAGATCGGGGCCTTTCAGGGCGCGGACGTCGATGTCGTCGATGTTCATGCCTGGACCTGCGCGATCCAGTCGTTCAGGTTGTAGAAGGTGGTGATGCGGGAAATGAGACCGTCGCGGGTCTCGAAGAACCCCCCGGCGGGGAGGATGTAGGTCTGGCCCCTCGCTTCGGGCAGGCCGGGGTCGGTCTTCAGGTACGCGCCGTGGACGACGAATTCGGCGGCCCCGCGGGTGCCGTCGTCGGTCGCGAAGATCGTCAGGTCCTTCAGCTGCTCGCGGTAGCTGACCCCCATGTGGCCACAGAACTCGCGGAACCTGGCCTTGCCGAGCCGGTGGCCGCCCTCATTCACCCGGTGCTCGATATCCTCGGTCAGGCAGGCGAGCATGCCCTCGGGGTCGCCCGCATTGAAGGCGTCGTAATAGCGGCGGATCAGGGCGAGGGTCTCGGCGCGGGGCATGGGGTCTCCTTTGGGGTGGGAGAGTAGCGGGGCGGGGCGGGGTTTCCAAGCCGGGGGGACGGGTTGGGGGCGGAAAGCGACTTTGGGGGAGGCAGTGTCCACGGTGGACAGAAAATCGGGGCGTTTGGAATCAATGGGTTGGTCGCGGGCGTTAGGGTGGGGTTAAGGTTTGCAATAGACCGTGTGAAGAGAGCTTCTGCCGAAGTAGTATCATGGCCTGAGCCAAGAAACGCGGATGATCGTCAGCTTGCCCAAATCGCTTAAGAGGGACGTAGAGGACTTCGCCACGACGGAAAGTGTATCGTTCAATCAATACACTGGCCTTGCCTTGGCCGACAGGATTGGTGCGCGTGGCGCGACCGAGTTCTTTTCCGAACGCGGCAAGAACGGCGCTGTGGATTGGGCGATTGGATTTCCGGTGAGTCGGCCGGAGTGCTGTGGTGCCCGAGTTGCGCACCACAGCTTTGCATTTTTTCAGAGGCAGAGGAACAGATACTCGGTGTCGTAATTGGGCAGCGAACGAGCGGAGGCGCCCTCTGCGGTCTTGCCGACTTTCGCACAGATGCGCTTGGCTTCAGCAATTGTCGCTTCGGACGGCTTCGCACCGCCGAAACTCTCGACGATTTTGACGCTTGAGCCGTTAAAGTCCGATACGATTGGGGTCGTCACACATCCCGCAAGCATCAGAGGGATAAGAAAAATACGCAGTTTCATTCGTTCCTCATCTTGATCAATTTGAACATGCCCATGTTGAATTCAACCAAGACGAAACTTAGGCAGCGGGGTGTTATTCAAGTGGTTCACCGATCAAGAGTATAGGTGCGACACATTGATCCTGACCCCAGAGTGTCCATACCCATTGCCCCTGAGTTCCCTGCCACCAGAACCGCCAAGCTCGCCGCAGCCCGATGCAATAGCGGGCCTGTTCCGTTCCCACCATGCGGCGCAATTCTTTGTCGGCGCCGAAAATCTGTATGCCTTTGGTCGTGTTCAAGGGGATGATGATATTGTGGCTCACAGGGTGAAAGACAATGCCCGAGCGACGCCAATGCCAGACCGCCCCTCTCTACCCTCGCCCGACTTTCCTCATCCCCGCAGCACCCGGATGCTGCTGTGGATGCGGCAGCGGACCTCGTCGGGTTCCGAGGCGACGGCGCGCAGCAGGGCGCGCATGTCGCCGCGCATGGCGTTCAGCTGGTCGATCAAGCCCATCACCATTTTCAGCGACTCTTCCGGGAGCGCGTAGTTCTCATCCAGATCGCAGAGGAGTTGCAGGCGCGCGACGTCGGTTTCGCGGAAGCCGGGGCCGTCGGGGGTTGCCACCGGCTGAACGATGCTGGCCCGCAGGTAGGCGGTCAGGCGGGGTTCGGTCAGGTCGTCGATCAGCGCCACGACTTCGGTCGAGCTGTAATAGCGGGTCATGATCTGCTCCCGGAGTTCATGCCGACGCGCGGGTCGTAGTCATGCGACTTGCGCCAGCTTTCCATGAAGGTCTCAAGCTCGGGGTCCACCTTCGGCGGCATCACGATCTTCAGCTCGACCTGCTGGTCGCCGCCCTTGATGCCGCGCCCGCGCAGGCGCAGCTTCTGGCCGGTGGTCGCACCTTTCGGGATGGTCAGGTTGACCGGGCCGTCGATGGTGGGGGTGGCGACCTTGCCGCCCAGAACCGCCTCGGCCAGGGTGATCGGCAGGGTCAGGAAAATGTCGTCGCCCTCGCGGCGGAACAGGGGGTCCGGCGCGACGGTCAGGGTCAGATAGGCGTCCCCCGAACCGCCCTTGCCAAGGCCTGCCCCGCCCTTTTCCTTCAGCCGGATGGTCTGGCCGTCTTGCGCGCCCTTGGGGATCGTCACTTCCAGGTCACTGCCGTCGGGCAGGGTGATCCGGGTCTTGCCGCCGCGGACGGCGGTCAGGAAATCCACCTCCAGGGTAAAGCGGTGGTCCTGCCCGCGCATGTGGAAGTCGCGTTGCTGGCCGCCCTGGCCGAAGCCCTCAAAGCCTTCGAAGCCGCCGCCGCCCGTACCGGCCCGTCCGCCCGCACCACGGCGGCCGAAGAGGTCGGAGAAGACATCGCCCATGTCGGCGTCATTCTCGAAACCGTAGCTGCGGGCATAGGGATTGTCGGCGGCCTCGGCATGGTCGCGATAGTAGCGGCGCTGCGGGCGTTCCTGGCCCTGTTCGTCGATCTCGCCCGCGTCGAAGCGGCGGCGCTGTTCGGGGTCTTTCAGAAGGTCATAGGCGGCAGCGGCGGCCTTGAACCGTTCAGCCGCTGCGGGATCAGGGTTCAGGTCGGGGTGATCGACCTTGGCGATCTTGCGATAAGCGGCCTTCAACTCGGCCTCGGTGGCCGTCTTCTTCACCCCGAGCGCGGCATAGGGATCGCCCGCCATTAACATACTCCGCCCGTTCAACGCCTTCCGGGGCTGAGGATAGCGGACTAAGTGCGGGCTGCAAGGGCGCAGGGCCGCGAAAGGCGGGGCAGGGCTGGGGTCAGCCCTGCAGGGTGCGCACCCCGTAGCCTTCGCCCCGCGCCTTCATTGCGGCCACTGCCGCGACGCTGGCAGCAGCCGTGGTGAAATACGGGATCTTGTCCATCAGCGCGACGCGGCGGATGTCGCGGCTGTCGCTGACTGCCTGCGTGCCCTCGGTCGTGTTCATGACGATGGCGATGTCGTTATTCTTGAGGCGGTCGACGATGTTCGGGCGGCCTTCATAGACCTTGGCCACGGGTTCGGCCTGCACGCCGTTCGCGGCAAGCCAGTGCGCGGTGCCCTTGGTGGCGACGATCTGGAAGCCCATCGCCACGAGATCACGGGCGGCGGCGGCGAGGGTCTCGGTCTTGTCCATGTCCTTGATCGAGAGGAAGACGCGGCCTTCGGTCGGCAGGATGGTGCCTGCGCCCATCTGGGCCTTGAGAAAGGCGAGCGCGAAGGTGCGGTCCCAGCCCATCACCTCACCCGTCGAGCGCATCTCGGGGCCGAGCATCGGGTCGACGCCGGGGAAGCGGGCGAAGGGGAGGACGGCCTCTTTGACCGAGAACCAGGGGGTATTCGGGTCGGCGAGGGTGAGGGGGTCGGCGAGGGGGAGCGGGCTGTCGGGGCCGACGCCCTCGGGGTAGGGGGCGCGCATCGGGAAGGTGGAGAGCGGCTCGCCGGCCATCAGGCGGGCGGCGATGCTGGCGATGGCGCTGTCGGTGGCCTTGGCGACGAAGGGCACGGTGCGGCTGGCGCGGGGGTTGACTTCGAGGACGTAGATCACGCCGTCCTTGATCGCGAATTGCACGTTCATCAGGCCGACGACGTTCAGCGCCTTGGCCATGATGACGGTCTGGCGTTTCAGTTCCTCGACGGTTTCAGGCGACAGCTGGTGCGGCGGCAGGCAGCAGGCGCTATCGCCAGAATGGACGCCGGCTTCCTCGATATGTTCCATGATTCCAGCGACATGCACGGATTTACCGTCGCTTAACGCATCGACGTCAACCTCGACGGCACCGGAGAGATAGGAGTCGAGAAGGACGGGCGAGTCGCCGGACACCTGGACGGCGGTGGAAATGTAGCGGTCGAGCTGGTCGTCGGAGCGGACGATTTCCATTGCGCGACCGCCAAGGACGAAGGAGGGGCGGATGACGAGCGGGTAGCCGACATCCTTGGCCACAGTGAAGGCCTCGTCGCGGCTGCGCGCGGTGCCGTTGTGCGGCTGCTTGAGGCCGAGGTCTTGCAACAGGCGCTGGAAACGTTCGCGGTCTTCGGCAAGGTCGATGGCATCGGGCGTGGTGCCGAGGATCGGGATGCCTTCCTCGTGCAGCGCATTCGCCAGTTTCAGGGGCGTCTGGCCGCCGAACTGGACGATGACGCCGTGGAGGGTGCCGTTCTCCTGCTCGACCCGCAGGATTTCGAGGACATGTTCCAGGGTGAGGGGTTCGAAGTAGAGCCGGTCTGAGGTGTCGTAGTCGGTGGAGACGGTCTCGGGGTTGCAGTTCACCATGATGGTCTCGTAGCCCGCGTCGGTCAGGGCATAGCAGGCGTGGACGCAGCAATAGTCGAACTCGATGCCCTGGCCGATGCGGTTCGGGCCGCCGCCGAGGATGACGACCTTCTTCGCGGCGGTGGGGCGGGATTCGCATTCCACATCGCCCATCGCGGGGGCTTCATAGGTGGAATACATGTAGGGGGTCTGCGCCTCGAACTCCGCTGCGCAGGTGTCGATGCGCTTGAAGACGGCGGTGACGCCGAGGCGCTGGCGGGCGCGGCGGACCTGGGCCTCGTCGCGACCGGTGAGTTTGGCGAGGCGGGCATCGGTGAAGCCCATCATCTTCAGGGCGCGCAGGGCCTCGGGGTTGGTGGGCAGGCCGTCCTTGCGGATGCGGGCCTCGGTGTCGACGATCTCGCGGATGCGGGCGAGGAACCAGGGGTCGAAGGCGGTGATCGCCTGGATGTCGTCGTTCGTGAAGCCTTCGCGCATGGCCTGGGCGATGACGCGCAGGCGGTCGGGGGTGACTTCGGACAGCTTCTTCGACACGGCGGCGCGGTCGGGCGCGCCGGGGATGGCGATTTCGTCAAAGCCGGTGAGGCCGGTTTCCAGCGAGGCCAGCGCCTTTTGCAGCGATTCATGGATGGTGCGGCCGATGGCCATCGCCTCGCCGACCGATTTCATCGCGGTGGTGAGGTTCGGTTCGGAGCCGGGGAATTTCTCGAAGGCGAAGCGGGGGATCTTGGTGACGACGTAGTCGATCGACGGCTCGAAACTGGCGGGCGTGACCTTGGTGATGTCGTTGTCCAGTTCGTCCAGCGTGTAGCCGATGGCGAGTTTCGCGGCGATCTTGGCGATGGGGAAGCCGGTGGCTTTTGACGCCAGCGCCGAGGAGCGGGAGACGCGGGGGTTCATCTCGATCACCACCATGCGGCCGTCGGCGGGGTTGATCGCCCATTGCACGTTGGAGCCGCCGGTTTCGACGCCGATCTCGCGCAGGACGGCAATGCTGCCGTTGCGCATGATCTGGTATTCCTTGTCGGTCAGGGTCAGGGCGGGGGCGACGGTGATGGAATCGCCAGTGTGAACGCCCATCGGATCGACGTTTTCGATGGAGCAGACGATGATGGCGTTGTCGGCGCGGTCGCGCACCACCTCCATTTCGTATTCCTTCCAGCCGAGGAGGGATTCGTCGACCAGGACCTGCGCGACCGGAGAGGCCTCGAGGCCCGACTTGATGATCGCCTCATAATCGTCACGGTTGTAGGCCACGCCGCCACCGGTGCCGCCAAGGGTGAAGGCGGGGCGGATGATGGCGGGGAGGCCGACGTATTCCAGCGCATCCATCGCCTGTTTCACGCCCGCCGCGATGTCATACTTGCCGGTGGCGAGTTTCGGGGCCGCGACGATGGTCGCCTTGGGGTTTTCCAGCCCGATCCGATCCATCGCCTCGCGGAACAACTTGCGATCTTCTGCCATTTCAATGGCGTGACGCTTGGCGCCGATCAGCTCGACCTTGTACTTATCCAACACGCCCATGTCGGCCAGCGCCAGCGCGGTGTTCAACCCGGTCTGTCCGCCCATGGTAGGGAGAAGCGCGTCGGGGCGTTCCTTTTCGATGATCTTGGCGACGACTTCGGGGGTGATCGGCTCGATGTAGGTGGCGTCGGCCAACCCTGGGTCGGTCATGATCGTCGCAGGGTTCGAATTCACCAGGATCACCCGGTAGCCCTCTTCCCGCAGGGCCTTGCAGGCCTGGGCGCCGGAGTAGTCGAATTCGCAGGCCTGGCCGATGACGATGGGACCCGCGCCGATGATCATGATCGACTTGATATCGGTCCGCTTCGGCATGTCAGCCCCCATCTACTGCGCAAAATTGTGCGGGTTATAGAGAGAAGGCGGGGCGGCGCAAGGGGCAAACGGCGGACCGTCGGGCAAAGGAAAAGGCCGGGGGCGGACCCCCGGCCTCTAAGGTTTTCAGGCGCGAGAAGGCCTCAGCCCTTCTCGCCCACCGCAGCCTCGGCGGCCGCGATAACGGCCTTGCGGGCGGCGATGCGGTCGCCGGTCGGCGGGCCTTCGAAGCGGCGATTCTCGACCAGCACCCAGACGACAAGGGCAATCGCGATGAAGCCGAGGACGACATAGAGGACCCGTTCATTCGGCGGCGCGACCGCGATGAACAGGATAACGGCCATGCCGACGACCGACAGCACCGTCACCAGCTTGTAGAGCCCGGTTGACATGGCCCAGGGACCGGGGGTCGGCCATTTCGGCCCGCCGTAAGCGAACATGCCTGCGATCAGCGGGATGGTGAAGGACAGGAACAGGAAGACAAGCGTCGAGTTCACCACGATCACGTAGATCGAGGTCTCGCCGACCTTGATCGACAGCGCCAGCACCACGTAGAGGATGCAAAGCACGGTCGCCGTCCAGATCGCGTTGACCGGGGTGCGATACTTCGGCGAAACGGTGGCCAGCGGCTTCGAGAAGCCGGGAACCCCGTCATCGCGCGAGAAGGCGAAGAGCATCCGGCTGGCCGAGGTCACCGTGGCAAGGCCGCAGAGCAGTTGCGTGATCAGGATGAAGAAGTAGAGCGCCAGCTTCAGCCCGCTGGGCAGGATCGCGTCCATCGTGCCGAAGAACACACCCCAGCCCTGGGCGGCGGCGGCGTCCATGTCGGGGATCGCCAGTATGATCGCGCAGATCATGATCCAGCCGACGATGGCAGACCAGAACACGGATGAGACGATGCCGCGCGGCACCGAATGCGCGGCGTTCTTGGTCTCTTCGGAGGTATGGGCCGAGGCGTCGTAGCCGGTGATGGTGTAGACCGGCAGGAGAAGGCAGAGCAGGAAGAGGTAGCCGATGCTGTCGGACTGCGGGAAGACCTCGCCGCCTGCCGCACCGGAGTAGTTCTTGAAGGTCCAGAGCCGCGAAATGTCGATCGCCGGCGCGTAGTAGAGGCAGGCGAGGACCAGAACGGCGGTGGTGGCAAAGATGATGTAGCCCGAGATGTCGGTCAGGAAGGTGGTGGCCTTGATCCCGATGTGGTTGAAGATCGCCTGGATCACGGTGATCACGGCGACAAAGCCGACGATCTCCCAGTCGGTGCCGCCAAAACCGACCATTGGCCCGAAGGTGCCGGTAAAGAAGTAGGCGGTGCCGATGTTGATGGCGCCGAGCACGGTGATAAGGCCAAGAAGGTTGAGCCAGGCGGTCAGCCAGCCCCAGAAGCGGTTCCCGAGGATCGAACCCCAGTGGTAAAGCCCGCCCGCCGTCGGGAAGGCCGAGGCGATCTGCGCCATCGAGAGGGCGAACATGCCCGACAGGGCAGCGCCGACGATCCAGCCGATGCCGCCGCCCGCGCCGCCTACCGAGGAGACGGCCTGGGCAAAGGAGTTGATGCCGCCCGAGAGGATGCAGATGATGGAAAACGAGATCGCGAAGTTCGAGAATTTCGACATGGAGCGTGAAAGCTCCTGCGCGTAACCCATGCCATGCAGGACCTTCAGGTCCTCGTGCTTGGCACTGTCATTGTAGTCGTCGGAAGACATGGAATGTTCCCTTCGTACCGGTGTTGGACGCTTTTTTGTTATTCGTTACGGCCAGGCCACATCATGTGGTGGCCGGTAGTGGCGACAGGGAAGCGCGATTTTGATCATCAGGCAAGCTTTGAATGCGTTCCTTGATCTTTTGATCAGAAAATTTGCGGTCCCGTGTCGTTTTGCGTGACATGGGCGGCGCGGATTCGTCTGGCGGCAGGGGCGGGATCGGCCTATCTCAGGGCGCGGAAGGCGGAGCGGGGGCCGACGGGTGATCCTCATCGAACATGGACCGGGGGGCGATCCCGCGCTGTTCCAGCACCCGCGCGAGGTGATCCTCGCCGGGCGGCCCGCCGATGTGTCACGCGCGCTGGCCCGGGCCGAGGCGGCGCGGGCAGCGGGGGCCTGGGTGGCGGGCTATGTCGCTTACGAGGCGGGCTATGCGCTGGAGGCGAAGCTGCGCCCGCTGACGCCGCGCCGACGGAGCGGGCCATTGCTGGCGCTGGGGGTGTTCGATGGCCCGCTCGCGGCCGGATCGGCGCTGGAACGCGCGGCGGCGGAGGGCCGGTCGACCCGGATGACCGCACCCGAGCCGATGGTGGGCCGCCGGGCCTATGGCCATGCGGCGCGGAAAGTGTTCGACTACATCGCGGCGGGCGACTGCTACCAGGTGAACCTGACCTTTCCGATGCATGCCAGGCTGGCGCAAGGCACGGCGCTTGGGCTTTTCGGCGCGTTCCGGCGCACCGGGGCGGTCGGGCATGGTGCCTTTGTCGATCTGGGCGTGGGGCCGGTGGTGGTGTCGCGCTCGCCCGAACTGTTCTTTCAGGTCACGGGAGGGCGGATCGTGACCCGCCCGATGAAGGGCACAAGGCCGCGCGGGCGCGATGCGGCTGAAGATGTGGCGATCGTCGCCGAACTCCTCGGGTCCGAGAAGGACCGGGCCGAGAACCTGATGATCGTCGATCTCTTGCGCAACGACATCTCGCGGCTGTCGCGGGTGGGCAGCGTGAAGGTCCCGACGCTCTTCGCGGTGGAAAGCTATTCGACGGTGCACCAGATGACCTCGACGGTAACGGGGGAGCTTGCAGCGCCCGCAACGCTGCCGGGGCTGATGGCGGCGCTGTTCCCCTGCGGCTCGGTGACGGGGGCGCCGAAGATCCGGGCAATGGAGATCATCCGCGAGGTGGAGCGCCATCCGCGCGGGGTCTATTGCGGGGCGGTGGGCTGGATGTCTCCGGACGGGGATGCGGATTTCAGCGTGGCGATCCGCACCCTGTCGGTGAGCGGGCTGGATATCGTGATGAACGTGGGCGGGGGGGTGACGCATGGCTCGACCACGGCGGGCGAATGGGAGGAGGCGCTGTGGAAAGCGCGCTTCGTGAACGCGGCGGTGAGCCGGGGCTGAGGCTGATCGAGACGGTGCTCTGGGACGGGGCGAAGGCTCCGCGCTGGGCGCTGCATCTCGCGCGGCTGCGACGGTCGGCGAGGATGCTGGGGTGGTCCTGTCCTGACGTGATGCCCTCGGGCCCCGGCCATCCGGCGCGGCTGCGGTTGACGATGGACCGGGAGGGCCGGGTGGAATGGACCGATGCTGCGCTGCCTCCGGCCAAGGCGGAATGGCGGGTTGGGCTGGCGCAGGAAAGGCTGCGATCTGACGATCCCTGGCTACGGGTGAAATCCACCCGGCGCGAGGCTTACGACCGTGCGCGGGCAGCGCTGCCCGAAGGCTTGGACGAGGTCCTGTTCCTGAACGAACGGGGCGAGGTCTGTGACGGCTCGATCACATCCGTCTTCTTCGACCGGGGGCAGGGGATGCGGACGCCGCCCTTGTCCAGCGGCTTGCTGCCCGGGGTACTCAGGGCGGAGCTTGGCTGCGCGGAAGAGGTTCTGCGGGCCGAGGACCTGCCCGGGGTTCGGCTTTGGGTCGGCAACGCCCTGCGTGGCCTGATCCCGGCGGTTTTCATACTGGACTAAATATCCCCGCCGGAGGCTCCTGCGGTTGGTGTCGCGTGCCTCCGGCGGGGATATTTAGTCCAGTATGAAAGGGGGCGGGCTTGACTTGGCCCCTTGGGCAAGGTGTATCGGCCCGGATGACCTTGAGGCCCTGGAAAGGGGAACGATGATGCACGCCTACCGCAGCCATACCTGTGCCGCGCTGAACAAGTCCAACGTGGGCGAAACCGTCCGCCTGTCGGGCTGGATCCATCGGGTGCGCGACCATGGCGGGGTGCTGTTCATCGACCTGCGCGACCATTACGGCATCACCCAGCTTTTGTGCGACGGGGATTCTCCGGCCTTTGCCGCGCTGGAAAAGGTGCGTGCCGAATGGGTGATCCGGGTCGACGGACGGGTGAAGGCGCGGGACGCGTCTCTGGTGAATGCGAAGATCCCGACCGGCGAGATCGAGGTCTATGTGACCGAGGTCGAGGTGCTTGGCGCGTCCGAGGAGCTGCCGCTGCCGGTCTTCGGCGACACCGAATATCCCGAGGAGACCCGGCTGACCTACCGCTTCCTTGATCTCCGCCGCGATACGATGCACCAGAACATGATGCTGCGGTCGAACGTGGTGCGCTGGCTGCGCAACGCGATGTGGGATCAGGGGTTCACCGAGTTCCAGACGCCGATCATCACGGCTTCCTCGCCGGAAGGCGCGCGCGACTTCCTGGTTCCGTCGCGACTGCATCCGGGCAAGTTCTACGCGCTGCCGCAGGCGCCGCAGCAGTTCAAGCAGCTGATCCAGGTGGCGGGCTTCGACCGTTATTTCCAGATCGCGCCCTGCTTCCGCGATGAGGACCCGCGGGCGGATCGTTCGCCGACCGACTTCTACCAGCTGGACATCGAGATGTCCTTCGTGACTCAGGCTGACGTCTTTGCCGCCGTGCAGCCGGTGCTGCAGGGGCTGTTCGAGGCCTTCGGCAAGGGCCGCAAGGTGCATGCCGACTGGCCGCTGATTGCCTACCGGGACAGCCTGAAGTGGTACGGCTCGGACAAGCCCGACCTGCGCAACCCGATCAGGATGCAGGATGTGAGCGAGCATTTCCGCGGCTCGGGCTTCGCGATCTTTGCCAAGCTCCTGGAACAGGACGGCAACGAAGTCCGTGCCATTCCCGCCCCGACCGGGGGCAGCCGCAAGTTTGCCGACCGGATGAACGCCTTCGCCCAGAAAGAGGGCCTGCCGGGCATGGGCTACATCTTCTGGCGCAAGGCCGAGGATGGCTCGACCGAAGCGGCCGGTCCCATCGCCAAGGCGATCGGGCATGACCGGACCGAGGCGATCCGGCTGGAACTGGGCCTCGCCGAGGGCGACGCGGTATTCTTCCTGGGCGGCAAGGCCGAGGCGTTCGAGGGCGTGGCCGGCAAGGCGCGCAACGAGATCGGGCGCGAGCTGGGGCTGACCGACAGCGACAGCTTCCGCTTTGCCTGGATCGTCGATTTCCCGATGTACGAGAAGACCGACGAGGGCAAGATCGACTTCTCGCACAACCCGTTCTCGATGCCGCAGGGGGGCCTTGAGGCGCTGTCGGGCGATCCGTTGCAGGTCTATGCGTACCAGTACGACCTTGCCTGCAACGGCTATGAGGTGATCTCGGGCGGCATCCGCAACCACAAGCCGGAGATCATGTACAAGGCGTTTGAACTGGCAGGCTACCCGAACAGCGAGGTCGACAAGCGCTTCGGCGGCATGGTCAAGGCGTTCAAGTACGGCGCCCCGCCTCACGGCGGTTGTGCTGCGGGGATCGACCGGCTGGTGATGCTCTTGGCCGACACCCAGAATATCCGCGAGGTCATCATGTTCCCGATGAACCAGCGCGCGGAGGACCTCTTGATGAACGCACCTTCTGACCCAACCTTGCAGCAGTTGCGGGAGTTGAACCTGCGCGTGGTTCCGAAGGACAGCTGATGTACCAGGCCTCGGTCCCCGTCTTCCGCCACTACCTGTCGCGCATCAGCGACATTGTGGCGGTCGCAGGGCCAGACGCACTGGATGCCCGGATCGCCGATGCTTTTGCAGCCCGCCAGCAGTTCGAGACTGCGGCAGGCTTTGCCTTGCGGGTGGCCTGTCCGTTGGCCGGGCGCGAGGTGCCGGACCTACCGCAGGCGCTGGGGCCGCGGCTGGCGGTGGCCCGCGCGATGCTGGGGGCGATGACCCCGGCCGAGTTCGAGGGCGCGGAGAGGCGGGTGATCCGTCACCAGGCGGGCTTCGCGGTGCTGGAGCAGAGCGGCGAGGAGTTCCTGCACCTTTACGGGATGCCGAATTTCTTCTTTCACCTGACCATGGGCTATGCAGCGCTGCGCGCGGCGGGCGTGCCGCTTGGCAAGGCCGATTTCGACGGGTTTCATTCCTATCCGGCGGATTTCCGGTTCTGACCGCTGCAACGGTGCAAGCGTTTCAAGCCATCGTCCCGAGCGTGGCCACCCGCTCCTCGATCATCCGGGCCAGTTTTGCCCGGTCGAACCCGCTGCGGATGTCCTGAGCGGCGGTTTCAAGCGCGGTATCGCCGGAGGCACGCGCCAGGCTGCGCAGGAAGGCCAGGGCATAACCCGCGTCCCCCGGCGCTGCGATCAGCGCTGCGGCGCGGACCAGATCGTCGCGCAGCGCCATCAGATCGCCGGAGGGGACCGGCTGATCTTCCGCCCGGTCGAGCGGTCCGGCGCCGGTGGCGAGCTGGCGAATCAGCCGGACCAGACCGGCGGCCGAACCGATGGGCTTTTCGATGAAGCCTGCGGCGCCTGCATCCAGCGCCACGTCCCGGTTGTCGGGATCGCCGGAGATGCCAAGCACCGGGAAGCCTTCGGCGGATAGTTCGGCGATCAGATCCTCACCCCTTCCGTCGGGCAGGCCAAGATCGACGATGGCAAGGTCGGGACGATGGAAGGCCAGGTGCAGGCGGGCGATTTCCAGGCTTTCCGCCCGACGCAGGCGCGCCCCGGCCCGGTGCAGGATCAGCCGCAGGGCGTCGCAGGTGAAGCGGCTGTCATCGACGACAAGCAGGGACAGCCCCCGCAAGGGCAGGCTGCCCTGGCCTTGCGGCGGGTCTTGCGGCAGCTGCGGATCGGGCGGGAAGGGCATGGCGAACCTCGTCTGTCTGCGCCGGAGTGTCCACGACCCCCGTAAAGCCCCGGTTAACGCGATTGCGACCCCAAGGCCGCTTGCACGCGGCCCGCCCGGATCGCATAAGCGGGACCGAGAGCTTGCGAGGACCCCATGATCGGACGCCTGAACCATGTTGCCATCGCCGTGCCCGACCTGGAGGCGGCGGCAGCGCAGTATCGCAACACGCTGGGGGCAAGGGTTGGCGCACCTCAGGCCGAGCCGGATCATGGGGTGACGGTGGTCTTCATCGAATTGCCGAACACCAAGATCGAGTTGTTGCATCCGCTGGGCGAGGCGTCGCCGATCCTCGGTTTCCTGGAGAAGAACCCTTCGGGCGGCATCCATCATATCTGCTACGAGGTCGATGATATCCTTGCCGCGCGTGACCACCTGAAGGCGCAAGGGGCGCGGGTGCTGGGGTCGGGCGAGCCGAAGATCGGGGCGCATGGCAAGCCGGTGCTGTTCCTGCACCCGAAGGATTTCAACGGTTGCCTGGTGGAACTGGAACAGGCATGAGCATCAAATGAGCATCACGGGCGCCATCGTCCTTTACGCGACCACCTGGTTCATGACGCTGTTCTGCGTTCTGCCGATCCGCACCGTTTCGCAGGACGAGGCGAAGGACATCGTGCCGGGCACGCCGCCGGGTGCGCCTGCAGGCGAGGTGATGAAACGCAAGGCCTGGATCACCACGCTGATTGCGACGCCGATCTGGGCGGTGATTGTCGCGGTCATCATGTCGGGCTGGATCACGATCGAGGACCTGGACTGGTTCGAGCGCATCCGCCACTGACGGCCGTTCCGGACTATCGTCCCGCGTCGGCAAGCTGGTGGTAGAGATGGGTGAAGGTCGCCACGCCCAGCACCGGGATGGCCAGGTTCAGGATCGGCACCGACAGGGGCGCTGCCATCAGGGTTCCGGCGGCCCAGAGCGTCCAGCGGTTGCGGCGGCGCATGGCCTTCACTTCGTTGGCCGGAAGGCGGCGGAGGGCGACGAGACTGAAATACTCGCGGCCCAGAAGGTATCCGTTCACCGCCCAGAACAGTACCGGGATGCCGGGGCCGACGAGGGGGTAGAGGAACAGCGCGCCCACGTTCACTGCAATCACCAGACCCAGGAAATTGACCGACTGGCGCAGTCCTTCGGCAAGGGTCACCGGCATCGCGGGCGGCAGGCCGGGATAGTGTCGGTCCTCGACCGCGTCGGCGACGTCTTCCAGGAAGAACCCGGTGAAGGCCGAGGCGACCGGAACCATCAGGAAGACCGAAAGCCCGAGCATGAAGAAGACCGAGGTCCAGCCGAGAATCGTGTGCAGTCCGGTGATAGGGCCGATCACGGGCAGGTCGATGGTATCCGGCGAGAGCCACCAGATGACTTGCAGAAACAGGACGTAGACCCCGAACAGAAGCGCGAGTGCGAGAAGGATGCCAAGGAAGACCACGCGCCGGAACCGGCGGTCGCCGAGCTGGCCGAGCGCCCGGAAGAAGGCGGAGAAGATCACGCCTCGGCCCAGGTGACGATGCGGGCAAGATCGGGGCGCGGACGGTCCGGGAAATCCTCGGGCGGGGTGCCGATGTGGACGATGCCTGCCACCGTCTCGCCCTCGGTGCAGCCGAAGGCGCGGGCGGCGAAGACGGGGTCATGCGCGGGCCAGCCGGTCAGCCAGTTTGCGCCCCAGCCCGCTGCTTCCGCCGCGGTGACAATGCTGAAGCACAGGGCGGCGGCGGACATCAGCTGTTCGACCGGCGGGATCTTGGGTGAGGGCCTTGGCGAGGCGACCACCACCACGGCCAGTTTGCCCAGGTCATACTGGCCGCGCCCCTTGGCGACCTTCTCGTCGTCGCCACCAAGCTCGCGCGCCCGCGCCTCGGCCAGATCGGCCAGCCGCTTGAACGCAGCGCCCTGCACGACGACCAGCCGCCAAGGTTCAAGCTTGCCGTGGTCGGGAACGCGGGTGGCGGCGGTCAGGATCTCGGTCAATTGCTCGCGCGTCGGGACCGGGAGGGAGAAAAGCTTGGCGGGCCGGGAGTGGCGGTGGGACAGGAAGGCAAGGGCAGCGTCGTTGCGGCGGGGCATGTGAAACCTGAGTGTTTTCGTCGCGTGCAGCTTACGGCCATTGCCGGGGCTGCGCCAGCCACCGGAGGCTGCGGATTATCGCAGTTTCCGAACAGCTTCTGTGCCCGTTTTTTGCTTTCCCGGATTGATGGCGAGAGCGTTTCGCGGAAACGGAAATCGCATTGTGGAATCGTTTCGTCCGAGGTCGGATCAGGCATCTGTTCGCAGCCTGGTTCGGTCGAGTTCGGTAGTCGGGCTGCCCTCGTGGAGTCGAGCTTGTCCTCCAGGCCGCTCGGCAAGCATTCCTTGGAGCAGCGAGTGTTCTGCAAGCTCCAACAGATGCATCTGCTTGCTATCATCGAAGTGCGAGCAGAGTGTCCTTCTACTGCCAGAATCCGGGCGTAGCTTCATGACCGACAGCTTCGTCGCGTGACATCTGCTCAATGATTCCAGCAGGTCTTGATCGCGCTGCCAGCATGTCGCCCTGTCGGCTATCGAGCTGACCGGCGCTGACGCCGGGTATCCTGTCAAGTAGCCAACTTGTAGGGATAAATGGCGGACCCGGAGCGATTCGAACGCCCGACCCTCAGATTCGTAGTC
>NZ_JAEULP010000043.1 GCF_016792905.1 Tabrizicola sp. | reverse complement strand
CGGATGCAGGTCGAAAAGACCACCGGGATCGCCGGGACGCGGATCAACTACACGGTGCCCGGCACGATCTCCCTGTTCAAGAAGGGCGCGCGCGAAGCCAAGACGCTGGTTGCCCCGTTCAAGGACTCGTTGCTGGCGCTCGACCCCGAATGGGGCAAGCCCGCGCTGTGGCGGGGGATGAGCGCTGCCTCAAGCGCCTATACCATGGAATTCTACAAGGTTGCCGCGGACCGGAAGCTGACCGACGACGGCTGGGCGCGCGGGGGCGACAAGGACCGGATCTACCTGTACCTGTTCTTCAAGACCTTCCTGATTTCCGGCCTGATCACGGTGATCTGCCTGCTGCTGGCCTTCCCGATCTCGCATCTGCTGGCCACGCTGCCGCTGGCGCGGGCGTCACTCTTGATGATCCTGGTGCTCTTGCCGTTCTGGACCTCGCTTCTGGTCAGGACGACGGCCTGGATCGCGCTGTTGCAGGAACAGGGGATCGTCAACGACATGCTGGTCGGGCTTGGCCTGGTCAGTGACGACGGGCGCCTGACGATGATGTACAACATGACCGGCACGATCGTCGCGATGACGCATGTGCTCCTGCCGTTCATGATCCTGCCGCTCTACTCGGTGATGAAGGTCATCCCGCCCAGCTATGCCCGTGCGGCGCGATCCCTCGGCGCGACCAGCTGGACCACCTTCCGCCGGGTCTACCTGCCGCAGACCCTGCCGGGAATCGCCGCCGGATCGCTCCTCGTCTTCATCCTGGCCGTGGGCTACTACATCACCCCCGCACTCGTTGGCGGCGCGGACGGGCAGCTGATTTCCAACCTGATCAGCTTCCACATGTCGAAGTCGAACTGGTCGCTGGCCGCTGCCATTGCCGGGATGCTCCTGGTGTCGATCCTGCTTCTGTACTGGCTCTACGACCGTCTGATCGGCATCGACCGGCTGAAGCTGGGTTAAGGAGAACATCATGGCCCTTCCCACCTATGCCGACCCTCTGGAGCGCATCTGGCACTACACCTACCTGGTGATCTGCTGCCTGGTGTTCCTGTTCCTGATCGCGCCGATCCTGATCGTGATCCCGCTGTCGTTCAACGCCGAGCCCTATTTCACCTTCACTCCGAAGATGCTCGCCTTCGATCCGGCGGGCTGGTCGATGCGCTGGTATGACACGCTGTTGACCCTGGGCCATCCCGCACCCGAGACGCCGCGCGACGGCACCTGGTGGGCGGCGGTCTGGGAGCGGGCGACCTGGGTGCAGGCGGCGAAGAACTCGTTCTGGATCGGGCTTTGGGCCACCATCCTGGCGACGACGCTCGGTACCATCGCGGCGCTTGGCCTGTCACGGCCCGAGATGCCCTATCGCCGGGTGATCATGGCGCTTCTGATTTCTCCAATGATCGTGCCGATCATCATCATCGCGGTCGGAATGAGCTTTTTCTTCGCCAAGGCCTGCGTGGCCCCTGACAGCGCGATGGGGGCGATCTTCGGCGTCTTCCTGTCCGAGAAGGGCTGCCTTGCGAACTCGCACCTTGGCGTGATCGTGGCCCACGCGGTTCTGGGGATTCCCTTCGTGATCATCACCGTGACGGCGACGCTGACCGGCTTCGACCAGTCGCTGATCCGGGCGGCGCATTCGCTCGGGGCGAACCCGCGCACCACCTTCTTCAAGGTGATCATGCCCTTGATCCTGCCCGGCATCATCTCGGGCGCGCTATTCGCCTTTGTCACGTCCTTCGACGAGGTGGTGGCGGTCCTTTTCATCGCCGGTCCCGACCAGCAGACCATCCCGCGGCAGATGTTCAACGGCATCCGCGAGGCGATTTCTCCCGCAATCCTGGCGGTGGCGACGATCCTGGTCGTGATCTCGGTCCTGCTTCTGACCAGCGTGGAGTTGCTGCGGCGCCGGTCGGACCGGCTGCGGGGCGTGACGGGGCGCTGACCGGCGGCTCCTCGTTCGCCTTCGGCTTCTCGTCGCGGTTAGCCTGCGACGAGTGACGAAGTCATCGAGGAGCGGCGCGGACAGGTGTTAAGAAACGCCTAATGTCCGCGATCAAGTGGTTGATTCCAAAGGGTCCGATTTTCTGTCCACCGTGGACAGGGTCAAGGCAGCAGGTGCAGCCAGCCCCAGGCAGTCAGGATCGAGGCGGCGGTCGCGACAAGGACGCTGGAGGCATTCACCCGTTTCCCGACCCCGTACATGTGGGCGAACATGTAGGCATTCACCCCCGGCGCCATCGCCGCCGTGACCACCGCCGACCGCAGGGCCGGGGTGTCGAGATGGAAGACCTGCGTCGCCAGCGCCCATGTCACGGCCGGATGCAGGATCAGCGAGGCGAATGTCACCAACAGTACAGGGCCGATGTCGCCCTCGATCCGGTAGCGGACCAGCGTCCCGCCAAGGCCGAAGAGCGCGACGGGGATCGCCGCGCCTGCCAGCATGTCGATGCCCGACCAGAAAAAGCCGGGCAGCGGGTTGCCCGCCAGGTTGACCGCGAAACCAAGTAGGATCCCGATCACCAGCGATTGCGAGAGGATCGCCCGCGCGATCTGCCGCAGGAGAGCGGGGCCGGACAACCCATGCCCACGCGTCCGCGCCCATTCCATCAAGGCAATGCCGAACCCGTAGAGCATGGGGGCGTGCAGCGAGATGATCGCGTAGTTGCCCTGCAAGGCCGCGGTCCCGTAGGCGCGCTCGGTGATGGCGAGGCCGAGGAGGAGCGAGTTCGAAAAGAGCCCGGCGAAGCCGATGCTGACCGCGTCGGGCATGGCGCGGCGGAAGACCAGCATCGCCCCGAAGAAGCAGGCGAAGAAGCCCGCGAAGGCCCCGGTGTAGAAGCTGGTCATCAGGCCGGGGTCATAGGCGGCGGAGAGGTCGAGATGGGCGATGGAGCGGAAGAGGAGGCAGGGGACGGCGAAGTTCTGGGCGAACCGCATCAGGCCGTCGACGGCGGGTTCGGAGAGGAGGTTTGCGCGGACGACGGCATAGCCGAAGCCGATCACCAGAAAGACCGGGAGGATGACGTCGAGAAGCGCGCTCATGGTCGGCGTCCGACCGGGGGCTTCACAGCCAGACCCCCCAGGATATTTTCGCCAGTATGAAGCACCGGGTCAGGGCTGGTTGTCATAGGTGATCGTCATGCCGTCGAAAGCGGGGGTGATGTGGCCGGGCAGTTCAGCCCTGAGCGTTGCGTAGTCGAGGTCGACATGCATGTTGGTGATCACGGCGCGGGCCGGTTTCGCGCGGGCGATCCAGCCGAGGGTCATGTCGAGATGCGCATGGGTCGGATGGGGCTTCCTCCGCAGCGCGTCGACGATCCAGCAGTCGAGGCCCGCGAGCACTGGCCAGCTTTCGGCCGGGATGTCCACCGCATCGGGCAGGTAGGCGAGGGGGCCGACGCGGAAGCCGAGCGCATCCATGCTGCCATGGTCGGCGCGGAAGGGGGTCAGGGTGACGGGGCCGCCCGCTCCGTTGACGGTGACCGGGCCGTCGATCGTGTGCAGGTCGAGGATCGGCGGATAGGGCGAGCCTTCGGGCTGGACGAAGGCATAGCCGAACCGCGAGAGGAGCGCCTCTTGCGTGGGACCGTCGGCCCAGACCGGCAGGCGCTGGCGCTGCGCGAAGACCACCTGCCGCAGGTCGTCGATGCCGTGCATGTGGTCGGCGTGGCTGTGGGTGTAGATCACCCCATCCAGTGCGCCGACGCCTGCGTCCAGAAGCTGGTCGCGCATGTCGGGCGAGGTGTCGATCAGGACGCGCGTAACGCCTTCGGCGGTTTCCCGGGTGACGAGAAGCGAGCAGCGGCGGCGGCGGTTCTTCGGGTTCGTCGGGTCGCAATCGCCCCAGACGCCGCCGAGGCGCGGGACGCCGCCCGAGGAGCCGCAGCCGAGCACGGTGAAGGTCAGTTTCGCCATCAGGCGGCCTTTGCCGGTTGGGTAGCGCGAGGGAAGACGCGGTCAAAGTTCGCGGTGGTCCGGGCGGCGAAATCTTCCAGGCTGAGGCCGAACAGGGGCGCCAGAGCGCGGGCGGTGTGGGCGACATAGGAAGGTTCGTTGCGCTTGCCACGGAAGGGGGGCGGCGCGAGGTAGGGGCTGTCGGTTTCCAGAATCAGCCGATCAAGCGGGGCCTTCGCGAAGATGTCGCGCAGGGCCTGGCTTTTCGGGAAGGCGGCGATGCCGGAAATCGAGAGGGTGAAGCCCATCTCCAGCGCGGCCTCGGCCAGGCGGGGACCGGAAGAGAAGCAGTGCATGACGCAGGTGTAGGGCTTCTGCTTCATGCCTTCCGAGAGGATCGCCTCCATGTCCTCGTCCGCGTCGCGGGTGTGGATGATCAGCGGCAGGCCGGTTTCCTGCGCGGCCACGATATGGAGGCGGAGGCTGGTCTGCTGGATCGCCTTCGTCTCCGCCGTGTAGTGGTAGTCGAGCCCGGTCTCGCCGATGCCGACGAAGCGGGGGTGGCGGGCGAAGGCGACGAGCTGATCGACCGTCACCGGGGGTTCCTCGTGGGCGCTCATCGGGTGGATCCCGGCGGCGTAGAAGACTTCCGGATGGGCCTCGGCCATGGCGCGGACCTTCGGCTCATTCTTCAGCCGTGTGCAGATCGTGACCATCCGGTTCACCCCGGCAGCCCTGGCGCGAGTGATGATTTCCGCAGTCTCTTCAACAAGATCAGGGAAGTCGAGGTGACAGTGGCTATCCACGAGATCGGGAAGGCGGGGCAGATCGGGAAGCGTGGGGGATGTCATGCGGGCTACCTCAGGGCGAGGCTCCCCGCCGTCTCGTCGACCTTCAGGAGCATATCCATCAGAAGCGCTGCCGGGTCAAGGTTGACCGCCTTGCCGCGCCGGGCGCGGGCGGAGAGGGTCTGCGCGAGGTCGGCCCAGGCGCGGGCGGCCTGCGGGTGCGGGGCGAGGCGGTGGAGGAGTTGGGCTTCGTTGGGAGCGGCCTCCGGCGGCATCGCACCGGTCGCGCCCAGCCGTGCGAGGCGGGCGAGGATGAGGTCGATCAGCGTGACGAGGAGGTCGAAGGTCTCGGCGGCGCCGCGCGCCCCGGCGAGGTCGGCAAGCCCCAGGGCCTGGGGGCGGTCAAGCCGGGGCAGGGTGGCGAAGAGGCGGGTCAGGGCACCGTAGAGTTTCAGCCCGTCGAGGTTGGTGAGCCGAAAAGCCTCGCCCACCGAGCCGCCGGACAGTTCGGCCAGCGCGGTGCGGTCTTCGGGGGCGATGTCGCCTCCGGCTTGCGTGAGGGCGTCGGCAAGCTCCTGCGGGGCGAGCGGGGTGAGGCGCAGCTCGCGGCAGCGGGAGCGGATGGTGGGCAAAAGCCGTGCGGGCTGGTGGGCGATCAGGAAAAGTGTAACGTTTGCAGGAGGTTCTTCGAGAAGCTTCAGAAGCGCGTTGGCGGCGGCGGGGTTCATTTCGTCGACCGCGTCGATGATCGCGGTGCGGCGTCCGCCGTCGGCGGCGGAGAGCGCGAAAAAGCTTTTCATCTTTCGCACCTCGTCGACCGAGATCACCTGCGACAGGGCGGTTTCCTTGTCCTTCGGCCCACGGCGGAGGAGGAAGTGGCGCGGCTCGGCCAGTTGAAGAAGGCGGCGGGCGACGGGGGTTGCCGGGTCGATGTCGAGCGTCGAAGGCGGCGGGGCGGCGAACATGCCGCCGTCATCTTCGGGCGTGGCGAGGAGGAAGCGGGCGAGACGCCAGGCGAGGGTCGCCTTGCCGACGCCCTTCGGGCCGGTCAGCATCCAGGCGTGGTGCAGACGGCCCGAATTGAAGGTGGCCAGGAACTCGGCCTGGGCTTCGGCATGACCGAACAGGACCGGCGTCTCGCGCGGGTGGGGGGCGCCTTCCAGGCGGTCGGGCTCGGGCAGGGGATCGGTCGCGGCCATGGGCGCGAGATTGCACGGCGAAGGGGGCGGGGGGAAGGGGGTGCGGACAATGGCCAGCGGGTGGATCGCGGGGCCAGGCGGGGGTATGATGGTCCGCAGCACTGGGAAAGGGGGAGGCATGAAACCGAGGGTGTCGCTGATCACGCTGGGCGTTGCCGATCTTCAACGCTCGCTGGCCTTCTATCGCGACGGGCTGGGCCTGCCGACCGAGGGGATCATCGGGCAGGAATACGAGCATGGCGCGGTGGTGTTCTTCCGGCTGGCCGGAGGGCTGATGCTGGCGCTTTGGGCGCAGGAGGACATTGCCTTCGACACCGGGCTTGCCAAGGCGCCGGTCAGTTCCACGGGCTTTATCCTGGCGCACAATGTCTTGCGGCGCGAGGAGGTGGATGCGGTGATGGCGGCGGCGGAAACGGCCGGGGCCGGAATCGTCAAGCGGCCGCAGGACACGTTCTATGGCGGATATGCCGGGTACTTCCGCGATCCGGACGGGCATCTGTGGGAAGTGGCCTGGAATCCGGCGATGCTGCCCGAGGAGTGACGGCTTTCGTCTCGCTGGAAGACGGGATCAGCCGTTGCGGATGCGCGCGATGAGGAACAGGCACATGTAAAACTCGACCGCGGCGAGGGCGGTGAGGGTGAAGGTGTTCGTATCCGGCCCGCTGTTCAGGACCAGACCGACGACGACATCGCCCAGCTCGATGAAGATGCGGGTCAGGAGCATCAACGCCAAGAGGGCCGCGCTGTCGAGGAGGAGCGCGACCAGGATGCCGAGAACCGAGCCCAGGATGCGGACGCCGGTGGACCAGAGGCCGAACTTCTCGGCGAAGGTTTCGACTGTCACGCCGGGAAAGAAGGCGCCGGGCGTTGCCATGTAGACATAGGCGAAGAAGCAGCCGGCGAGGACCAGGAGCCAGCCGAAGAGTTTCGAACGGGTCGGGATCGGGGCCGAAAAACCGGGAGGGAGCGGGCTGGGCATCGGTCTATCCTTGAATGGGGCGCGGTCGTTCCGCCGGGGTGCCACTTGCAGTCAAATGCAACAAATGAAATAATTTTGGTGAATATATGCGCCAGATGAATGCGACCTGACCTCAATCTGCTGGTGATCCTCGATGCGCTTTGCCGCCTGGGCTCGGTGTCGCAGGCGGCAGAGGCAGTGTCGCTTAGCCAGCCCGCGATCAGCCATGCGCTGAACCGGCTGCGCGCGGCGACGGGCGACCCGCTGTTTACCCGTGCCGGGCGTGGCCTGGTGCCGACGCCCCGCGCGCTGGCGCTGGCAAGGGAGGTGGCCGCGATCGTGGCTGCAGGACAGGCGTGCCTGCGCCCGGAAACCTTCGATCCGGCGCGCGACGCGCCACGGTTCCGGCTGGGGATCAGCGACTATGCGGGGCTTACCCTGCTGCCGGGCATCGTGGCGGCGGTGGCGGCTGAGGCGCCGCTGGCCGTGGTCGAGGCGCTGCCGGTTGGCCCCGGCGTCCTGCGCCAGTTGGAGGAGGGGGTGCTGGACCTGTCCTTCTGGGGCACCGCGCCGCCGCCAGCGCCGTATCTCTATCGGCGGCTATTCGACGAAAGCTTCGTGCTGGTCCTCCGGCGCGGCCATCCGGCGATCGGTCCTGATGAAAAGCCCCCGCCGCCGGACGTCTTCCCTGGCCTGTCGCACGCGGTCGTTTCGCTGGGCGATCCCGGGCAAAGCCCGGTGGATCAGGCGCTTGCCCGCGCGGGGATGAGCCGGAAGGTCGTGCTGTCGTCGCCCAGCTTTGCTGCGAACCTTGCGGCGGTGGCCGGCAGTGATCTGGTAGCGACCATCCCCGCACGGCTGGTGCGCAGGCTACCCGCAGGCCTCGTCGCGCTGCCGCTGCCCGTTTCCGTGCCGGATTTCGCCTACGGGATGATCTGGCACCCCCGCAGCGATGCCTCGGCGGCGCTCCGCTGGCTGCGCGGCCTGATCGAGCGCGTGACGGCCGCGAGCGGAGATCAGGCCCTCCCTTGACCGAGGGCGGCCGAAACGACCTGCCACACCCGCGCGGCCACAGTGTCGGGGTCGCCATCCGCATCCACCACGCGGAAGCGGGGATGCTGCGCGGCCAAAGCCAGAAACCCGGCGCGGGCCTTCTGCTGGAACGCGAGGCCCATGTCCTCGAACCGCAATTCCTTGCCCGCGCGGGCGGTGGCACGGGACAGGCCGGTGGCCGGGTCGAGGTCGAAGAGAAGGGTCAGGTCGGGCTCCACCCCGATCATCAGCTCATGCAGCCGGTCGACGATCTGGCTCAGATCGCCGCGGGTGATGCCCTGGAAGATGCGGGTGGAATCGGCGAAGCGGTCGGAGATGACGACCTCGCCCCGGGCCAGCGCCGGACGGATGGTCTTTTCCAGGTGGTCGCGGCGGGCGGCGGTGAAGAGCAGGATCTCGGTCTCCGCCGACCAGCGGTCGGTGGCGCCTTCCAGGACGAGACGGCGGATTTCCTCGGCGCCGGGACTGCCGCCGGGCTCGCGGGTCAGGGTGACGGTTTGGCCCAGTGCCCGCAGGCTTTCAGCCAGGCGCTTCCCTTGCGTGGATTTGCCCGACCCGTCGATGCCCTCAAGGCTGATGAAAAGGCCGGGCATTCAGCTGGCCGGGGCCCCGAGATACTGGTCGTAGAGCACCTTGCCTGCCGTCGTCACCCTTTTGAGAAATCCCGCCTTGCCGACATCGGCCTCGGCCACCAGCGGCACGCGACGGTCGGGAAGGTCGGGGGCGTGGACGATCAGTTCGGCCACGGCGCTGCCCTTGATGACCGGGGCGATCAGCGGGCCGTTGTAGACCACCTCGGCGGTCAGGTTGTCCTGCACGAGGGCCGGGACCAGAAGCTTCACATCCTCGGCCGGGACGAGGCCGACGGTATCGGCGTCGCCGAGATGCACCTCTGCTTCGGCAACGCGGATGCCGCTTTTCGCGACGGTCTTTTCCGAGAACTGCCGGAAGGCCCAGCCGACGATGCGCTCGGCCTCTTCGGCGCGGGCCTTGTCCGAGGGCAGGCCGGTGATGGCGAAGATGATCCGGCGGTCGCCCTGCTTGGCCGAGCCGACAAGGCCGTAGCCCGCCTCGGACGTGTGGCCGGTCTTCAGGCCATCGGCGCCGATGCCAAGATCCAGCAGCGGGTTGCGGTTGAAGCGGTTGTCGGGCGAGCGGTCCTTGTAGCTGTACTCGGTCATCCCGAAGATCGGGTAGTATTCCGGGAATTCCTCGATCAGGCGCTTGCCGAGGATGCCAAGGTCGCGCATCGACATCCGGTGGCCTTCGGCGGGCCAGCCCGAGGCGTTGACGAAGGTGGAGTTCGTCAGCCCGATGGCGGGCCCGCGCTGGGTCATCTGCTGGGCAAAGGCCTCTTCGGTGCCCGCCAGCCCTTCTGCCACCACCACGCAGGCGTCGTTCCCCGAGTTGATGATCATGCCATGGATCAGCTCTTCCACCGTGGGGCGGTCGTCGTGCTGCAGCATCATGGTCGAACCGCCGTCGCGGGTCATCTGCACGGCCCTGTCCGAGACGGCAAAGGTCGTGTCCATGGTGACGCGACCATCCTTCAGCGCCTCGAACAGCATGTTGATGGTCATGAGCTTGGACATCGAGGCCGGGGGAACCGGCTGGTCCGCATTCTTGTCCATCAGGACGGTGCCGGTCGTCATGTCGTAGACCCAGGCGGCGGTGGCGGCCGTCTCGAAGGCGCGGGCGGGCAGGGCCGCCAGCACGAAGGCGAGGAGGGTCAGGACCAGACGGAGACGGTTGGACATGAAGGGCCTTTGCGGGGTTATTTCAGGAAGTAGGCGTCGGCGAACCCGGCGTCCTTGATCTTCTGCAGCATGGCATCATCGCCGGTCACGACCACGCCCCAGACCGCCTTGCCGGCCTTTTCCGACTTCTGCGGCGTGGCGGTCACGCCGATCTTGGCCAGGGCTTCGGCCGCGCGCTTGGCGTTGTCTTCCTTCGAGAACGAGGCAACCTGAATCGGGCGGCTGGGGCCGCCGGCAACGACGGGGGCGGCAGGATCGGCAGGGACGGCAGCGGCAGCGGCAGGCGCTTCGACCGCGGGAGTGGCCTTCGATTTCGACGCTTTCTTCGAGGCCTTGTCCGCAGCCTTCGCCACGTCGGGGTTACGGGCGTCGAGCGGTGCGGATTCGATCGGGGCGACAGCTGCCGCCGCCGCGTCAGGCGTTGTCGTCGGCGCTTCGCCTTCGGCCGCGACGGCGGTTCCGGCTGCGGCCGCTGCTGCAGCGGCCTTGGCCTCGGCAGCGGCCTTCTTCTTCGCTTCGCGCGCGGCCTTCGCTTCGGCCCGGCGTTCCTTCCAGGTCTTTTTCTTCGGCGCTCCGTCGACGACGGCGGCACCGCCCTCGACGGCCGTCGCGGCAACGGCTGCGGTTCCGGCCGTGGTCGCGGCGGCGGGATCGGAGTCCTTGGTCTTCGGATCGGTCTTGGTCTTGTCGGCATCGACTGCCGCCAGGGCCGCCGCAGCGACCGCGGCGGCGTCGCCGTCCTTTGCCGGCGCGGCGGCGGGATCGGCCGGTGCCGTGGCGGCTGCCGTCGCGACGGGGGCCGTCTCCTCGACCTTGCGCAGCGCCGTGACCTTGATCTCGGTCGGCTGGCCCGCCAGGATGCCAAGCGCCTCGGCGGCGTCCGAGGAAAGCTGCAACTTCGGACCGGGATTGTCACGTTCCCGCTTGAAGAGTGCGCCCGTCACGGATTTCCCGGTGGCCGGATTGAACATCACCACCCGTTCGGGGTTTGTAACATCGGGCGAGGCGACCCAGATGCCGCCCAGCGACGGGCGTCCGTCCCAGAGCGCGCTGTCGTTCGCCTGGAAGACCTCGGGCGCCTCGACATCCTGTGCGCCGGATTTCTTCTTCGCCGGGGCCGCAGCGAGGCCCGCACTGTCACCCGTGCTTCCCTTGCCGCCGCTCTCGACGCAGCCCATCAGAAGGCCCGTCGTCGCCATGCCGAAAACGATTGCCCGGAGTCCCGCTCTTGCCATCTTCCGCCCTCAGAACCGCGCGGTCTGAAGTGCCGCGCTTTAAAAATGATCTTGCCCGTGGTTCGGGCCTCTTCGCCCCGGGCGGACTCCGCCCGTTTCCCCCACCGGGAACGCCTGCTTGTGTGTGAGCATACGCCCTTGCGCAAGCGGTGGGAAGGGCACAGGCGATGACGGCCCCTCACGATCAGCGGAAATCGCCCGCGTTGCGCTGGCGGACGGCCTTTCAGAATCGGGTGGCGGCAGGTATGCGGTCGTCGTCGCCATCGGCAAGAGCCGAAGCGCGTCCCGGAAGTGTGGCCGAGTGGTTTAAGGCTCTGGTCTTGAAAACCAGCGTGGGGGAGACCCCACCGTGGGTTCGAATCCCACCGCTTCCGCCAATATCCGTTGAAATCATTGATTATTTGGTTGATGTGGTAGCCATACCCATCAAAGCGCCCATTATCTCAAAAACGCTTGGGTCACTCGCAAGGGAAAGTCTCAGTAAGCGCTGCCATCATCCCAACGGTGCCCTCGAAGCCCCAAACCTGAGGATTCTTTTCCGCCCAGTTTATGTAGGCTTGGACGGCAGCACCGTGGGACGGTGGGAGTGTAGCGGTTAGCCCAGGAGCCAAGGGAGTTCCGCCCCTCTGAAACTCACAATTGAATGCCATAACCTGCGAAACACCAGCCGCCACGCCGACACAGACGCCGAAATCTGAGCTACCCTTCATTTCGGGCTTACACGCAGAGAGAAGCTCTTGGACCGTGAGCGCATTTGTCTGCACCGGAAGGATGAGCAGA
Organism: Tabrizicola sp.; assembly: GCF_016792905.1. Taxonomy (GTDB): domain Bacteria; phylum Pseudomonadota; class Alphaproteobacteria; order Rhodobacterales; family Rhodobacteraceae; genus Tabrizicola. Next base: position 14,646 of record NZ_JAEULP010000043.1, on the reverse strand, counting down.
GCCAGGACAACCAATCTCATGTGGGTCCACCGAAGGAATCGCCGTGTGGAAAAAAGCTGCGCACTGTCAGACAATGCGAAGGCCAAAGTCATCCGTCAACACCGCCGGGCCTACGATACCTAGCCGCTTTCGCTGGGCTTCTGTTCCCGCTACGTTCCCCCGTATGCCTTGGCCGAAAACCGTCCCCGACGATCTGCGCCGCAAGCTTGACGCGGTGCTTGGCTATAGGAACCGCCCAGCGCCTCAGGACGTGTGGGGCGCGGTGCTAGAATGGTTGGAAGCGGAAGGGGTAGAGCCGCGCAATAACGAACCTAAGCACTGAGGACACTAAGAACTCGAAAGAAACGCCCGCTTAATGTATGTGTGCTGGAAGTAGAGAGCCTACGGGCAAGGTATGGATTCGAGCGGGGGCCTGATGAAAACGAGTCGAAAGGAAAAGAGGCAGCCTGGGCCAACCGATCTGCCAACATCACTGGTGGTGCAGGTCACTGTGGACGACGACAACGGAAGCGAGCCGGTTTACGCAAACTACGCCGAAATTGTCCGTTCTCAGCACGACCTTGAGATCAGATTCACGCGCGTTCCATCGAAACTGTCATCGGACCAGCTAGAGATTGCTCGAGCCGGAGAGCCGGTGCCCGTCTACCCCTTGTGCAAGGTCATTCTTCCCCTTGCAGTTGCAAAGGGTCTTTCTGACGCCATTTTACTGCAGTTGGCCGCAACTATGGAGGTGCCCAAATGACCGGGAGTGACGTGAAAGGCTCGGGAGCCGTTTCCATCCTGATTCCAGCCCCCTCATCGGTCACGGTGACGGTTCCCAAAGCCATGGCGAGGGGAAGCGGCGAGAAGAAAGTTGAGGATGCCGTCTATCAGTTCATTCGCGCAAAGCGAATCCTTGGACAGACGCGCATTAACACGGCAACGATTGCCGATGCGTTGGATATTCCGCATCGGGCCGTGGAGAAAGCCGTTCGCGGCATGTCGTCGCGGGGTGTGCGCCGCCTTGGCTGAGTTTGCAAAGGTTCCTGTGAGACTGGTTGACGGGGTGAAGTGGGGCTATCTGGACGCCCTTGCTCTTGCTCATGTTTTCGTGGCCGAAGTCTGCCAAAGGGATGAAAACTATAGCTTTGCTGGTGGGCACAGAGTGCGACGCTTTAGGGTAAGAAAGAATGTCCATTGGCTTATCCCCGATGGTGTTGATCTCGACATATCGGCGGTGAGTTCAGCGCCACCGCGGAAGCAGACTGGCGGGCGGCGATAGCTCGGAGTGAGGCCCAAGTAGAAAGCCCCGCCTGAGGGGCGGGGGTTTCCATCATACGGAAAGGGCTATGGGTCTAACTTTGACCCGGCGTCACGTCGCGCGCATTTGCCTCTGCCCGCATAGCTCCATACGACTCATACATCGCCGCCTTCTCCGTTTCGGGCAGCCCCCGCGTGGCCCATTCCATATGTTCCTCCCACGTCGCGTGGTTGGCGTAGCCAAGGAAGCGGATGGAAACGCCTTGAGGAGGCTCGGACACCGGAACGATCCGAACTTTGGCGCTGGACGGCGGCTTTCTGGTGTTCATGGCGACCATCTACGCCGCTTGCTTCACGATGGAGGCAGCCAGCAAATCGGCCCATGCGGTGCCCCTGTCGTTGAACACCCGCGACAGCCCATCCACTTCCGCCCATGCGGTCATGGCTTGGGCCTTGATGACGGTTCCCGTGATGGTCTTGTCGGCCGCCAGCATGATCTGATCGACTGCTGACTTGAGTGCGGCCTCTGCCCTCGCAAGTCTGGCTTTCGCCGCCTCGATGCCAGATGCCGCCGTGATCCGGTCCACCTCTGCCCAGAATGCGCGGGCAGGTTCGATAGCCGCGCGTTCACTTTCGGCCCATTTCCGATGGAAGTGAAGGTCCCGCCGTCCCCCCTTGGCCTCGATCCGCGCAACCGCTTCCTCATGCCGCTTTGCAGCCGCGTCGAAGTAATCCGGTGTCCCGATCTGTGGCATCCTCTTGACGCCTCTGTTGCCCCACGGAAGTTCAATCCCCCAACCGTCCAGCGTCCGATGGTCTTTGCAGCCAGCGCCATAGCGGATGATTTGCTCACCCGGCACCGGCCACTGCGGCGACCATTCAGCCACGATTGCCCGCACGTTGTCGCGGGCGGCAACATACTCGGCCAGCACGGCGGGCAGCGCGTCGGCCATCGCAAGCAACTCCGGGCTTTCCTGCGGGGCGGCTGCCGCTTCGGCAATGGTAGCCGCCGTAGCGCTTGCGGCCAGCCCGATCAGAAGGTTGCGGCGGGACAGAGCGGCTGCAATACGGTCAATCATGGTGTCAGTTCCTTTCGCTGCTTTCAGAGATACTGGCGGGCCGATCAGCTCGCCGCGTTGAAGGTATGCGTTGCACCGTCCACCTTGATCGAAAGGATGGTGGCGAGGTTCACAGAGCGGGGGGCCTTGGCGTCGGCATCCCAGACAGGCTGCAAGTGCGAGTGGCGCTGGGCGCGAGTTTCTGCAGCCTTCCGGCTCGCCTCGCTGGCGGCCTCGCCCTTGACGTGGAATTTCAGGGCGGCGGGTTGAACCCGCATCACGCGGCGGGTGCCATCGGCCCTTATGAAACTGACCACATAGAAACGGCCCTGAGCGGCGGCAATCAGCGCGCGCTTGGCGGCGAAGTCCTCTGCGGCGGCGTCGGCCTCTCGGGCCTCTGCCTCTGCCAACGCGCGGCGGGCATCCGAAAGGCGCTGGATGCCATCGAAGCCCAACCGATCGGTGTTTTCCATGTTCTCGACTTCGGCCCGGATGCTTGCGGCAGAGCGGCCTGCGAAGTGGGCAGCGCGCTCAGCAACAGCGGCGGCGAGACGGGCGGCAGAGCGGGCGGCGTCCTTCACGTCCCACCAGACCGACTTGAGAGCGCGCGACAGGCGCTGGCCCCAGGTCTCACGATTGCCAGCGAAGCGGCGGGCGATGGTCCAGGCGGCTTGCATGATCTGGGCGCGGTCAAAGGTCATTGCGGTTGCTCCGTTGTGCTGATAGCATATATTTAGGGCCATCAGCATATGCTGTCAACCCATTTTATATGCTAGCAGCACAATAATTGAGGCATCGCATGACTGCAGATCAGTTCAGAATGGCGAAAGCGGCGCTGGGCATAGCCAATCCAGACCTTGCGGAAGCCACCGGCTTGCACCGGAATACCCTCAACAAACTCGACAAGGGCGAGGGGAAAGCGTCTACCGTGCAGCTTGTGCGGCTAACCCTAGAGGCGCGTGGAATCCAGTTTCTCGAAAGCGGCGAGGTCGCAGCGGGGCCAGGTGTCGCCATGCGGGGGCGTGTGGCATGAATTGGGCTGAGTGTTCTCACCATCAGGAATGGACCGGCATCAAGGGTCGCTTTGACTGGCCCGCCGAAGGTCTAAGCGGCTTCAACTGCGAACCGGGGACCACGATTTCAGACCTTGGAGGCGCGGTTGCGTGGATTTGGACGCTGCCGGGGGACTGGTTTTTGAGGTTGCCCGAGGTGAACAAGTTCTTTGAGCTTGATCCGCTCCACACGGGCGGCTGGGCATCCGGGCTGCTCCCGTTTGCCGTTCTGATGTTGGTGATTATTCTCGTGGATAGGTAGGGGAAAGGACGTGGAACTTCAGAGGAAGAAAACGCGCTGGGCACGGGGCTTCTTTCGGGCGTGGATCGTCCTTTCGTCAGCTTGGGCAGCCCTGATAACTGCCTTCGTCTGGGCGGATTTCCCCAACGAGAAGCAATCGAGGTTCATGGTCCAAGGCGAAACCCAATGGTTCACCATCAGCGAGGTCTACGCCAAAGCAGAGCAATGGGTCGAAGCGGGGGACACGGGATCGGCAGACAAGCTTCGCTTGATTGGGGACGGAAAGCGGACAGACCTAGAGGCCGCAAGGAGCCGCTCACTTAAGAACTGGATTCAAGTTTCGGCCCTCCCCCCCTTTGTCCTGTTGCTGATTGGACTGGGCGTCGCATGGGTTCTAAGGGGCTTTCGGTCCGAAACTCCCGGCGGGGCGTAGCCAAGAACCTCGCTTTTACCCTGTCCTGTTTCCGCCTGTAACATCAGGCGCAGATCGGCTCTGATCCGCCGCTGTTCTCAGGCTTTGCGGGTCCCTGTTAGCAGGGCATAACAAGCGGCCCGCGTCCACTGTTCGGGCCCTGTTTTCAGCGCAGCGCTGGGCACATTTCCGGTGGTTCGTGCGGCGTTCTTGAAGGGGCGTCCAGCCGACCCCCACAAAACCTTCTCGGCCTAAGACCCAAGAGGGGCGGACCGACCTTGGGGTAATATTAGGGTGGTCGGGCTGATCTCTGATCCTGATCTGTTATCAGTCTCGCGCCTGGTATCCCCCGGTAAAAGTCGGACCGTTATCCCCCGTCAGGTAACCGCCTCACCGATACCGACCGTATTTTCGGCCTCTACTTTATCCGACCGCCACCGCGCCCAGCGCGCCTTCTGAGCCTCGGCAATGCGGGCCTTCCCCTCAAGTGTCCTGGGGCCGGTCGATCTGCCACCATGGTGCTTGCAGCGCCTTCTGCCCGGCTCACTCATATTGCGGCAGGGCGTTCCTTTCCGGGTTGTCTTGGCATCGCAGCGCACTCGCCGCCGTGCCGCGCGCTCCGCTTCCCTTTCCTGCAACCGGATAAGCTCGCGAGCCAGAATGGCCTGAAACTCCCTCTCCAGGGGTGACGGATTAAACCCATCCCGCGCGCGCGCGTTTGACCCGAAATAATCCGACAAGCCCGCCGCCTGAAACAGCCCCGGCCTTTCCTGCATGGAGGAAAGCGGGCTAAGACCCATCCCCGCGCGCGTGCGTATTGCTGCACTTCCCCGCAAGTCGGCTCCGACAGTTGAACCCATCTCGCGTGCGCGCGTATTGGTTGCCCAGTCCCTCAGGAGGGCGGCAATCGCCGGTTCGGCCTCTGCCATCTTCCGAACCGCCCAGCCCCTCGGGTCGATGGTCGGCTTGCATTCCCAATAGCTGACTGCATCGCGCCCGATCTGGGCTTTCTGGGCCAGTCGCGTTTGCGACAGACCTGCGGCCTTGCGGACGGCTGCAAGCTCTGCCCCGGTCGGGCCGGGTCTGCGGCGATAGCGTTTCATCCCTTAGCCTTCCGTCGTCTGCGCTGGGCCTTCTTCCGACAGCTTTCCCGGCAAAAGACGGCATCCGCCCTTCGGCTGAAAGGGACACGCTCCCCGCATTCCCGGCACGTCCATTCCCCAAACCGGGCATTGTGTAAAATGCGGCGGGCGCGCGCGTTCCTATGCGCAGGATTACCCAGCGCCCAGCGTTCAACGATGACGCTTCTGGGCCAGTCCGGGCCTTCGGAAATTCCCCTTGGGTCTGGTGCGGGCATCGGTGCGCCTATCCTCTAAATGAGCCTATTTTAGAGGCCACAGACGGGTTAGCCGAATGATTGGCCGTCCCCGCCTGAAGCTGCCTAGTCTCTGGTCACGGGCCAGGAAGAAGGCCCCCAATGCATCGGGAATGAGACCGGCGGCGGGCTTTCTGAGTTTCAATTGGGTCAGCCATGGTCGGTTACCTTTTGTAATCTAAGGGGGGAAGCGCGGCCAACAGGGCGCGGGCGAGGGTCAGAGCGGCGGAAGGCGAAAGCTGACAGGCCGCAATTTCCTTTCCGTCAAGCCAAACATGCAGAACCGGGCCGGGGCGGATGGTTGTCAGCATCATGCAACACCACCTTTCGCCACGAAGGGCGAAGGAAAGCCGGGCGAGGCGCAAACCTCTGCCAACCGGGCCAGGGCCAAGCTACGGGCGACCTCATGCGCCACTGGGCGGTCATCCGACTGGGCGGTGTGTAGCGCGTAGCTCCCGCGCCCTTGCACGTCCAACCCGACTGCAAGCCAAGTGACTCCGCCGGGCAAATGATCGGCCTTGCGCTCGGGGAAGCCCAGCGCCTCGCCTTCCGACACCGGGATTGCAACGGGCTTGCCCCCGGCCTCGATCATCCGACGAAAAGCACGGGTCAGGGCTGCCACCGCTTGCGGGTGGGTTATTGGCTTGATCCCGTCCTTGAGGAAATCGAAGCAACAGGCAGCCATGAGTGCAGCATTGGCATGGGCTTTGCTTTTCAGGGCGCGACGCTGGGCACGGGTCAGATGCAAGAAACACCGCCCTTCCGCAGACAGCCAAATCTGTCCAAGTGGGGGAAGGTGGGAACATTACCCTCTCTCCCCCCCACCCCCCCACACCCCAAAAGAAGGTGGGGGTGGGGGAGGTTTTCAGGGGATATGCTCAGGTGGGGGTAAGGTTGGGGAAGGTGGGGGAAGGTGGGAAAACTCATTGGGCTTCCTCCGCAGGATTGTTTGACCCCGGAAAGATGAAATCCGCCTCTTTCCTCTTGGGTCCGTGGGCCAATCGTTCGACCCGAAGCACGCCCGTTTCGATCCATTTCCGAAGCATCGCGACCACGCGCGCCTTGTCTGCCCTCTTGTTCAGATCAAGGCTCAGAACCTCGGCAACGATGTGCCCAGCCCAATCTTTTGCTTGGACGTTCTCTCGGGTTGGTTCGTCCCGCTCAGCGCGCTCTGAAATAAGCGCGCGGACGCGACAGGCATCGTTTACCGTGACCCCGGTAAATGCCTCCGGCCAGGTCCATTTGCGGATGGTGGGGTATGCCGCGCCATTGCCAATCTCGACCCCGGTTTTCTCAAACCACTGGTTTCGGTCCGATGACGGCGGGGCAAGGTTGCTTTCTGCCTCGGCAATGCGAAAGTAGTGGCGGAAGTCGTCTACCCCGGCCTGCGCGCCTTCGGCTTCGGTCATCGGTGCCAAGAGTCGGTTGAACCGCGCAACCCCGCGAAGGGCCGAACCGCCACGCCCATCGTCGAGGCTGATTTGCACTCCTGCACTTGGCTTCCGAGTATGGTGCACCATCCCGATAGCAACCCCGGTCTCATTGGCGAGGCGTCGAATGCGAGCGCCCAGCGCCCGGAAGGCCTCGTTCGTTTCCGGGCTTTGCGAGAGGTCTTGCAACGGGTCGAAGACGGCCAAGGTAATGCCCTCTGTCCGGAAAAAGTCCGCGAGGAAGGCAAATGCCGGTTCCTGAATTTCGTTCTTCTCGCCCTTGATCAGGACAAGGCTTCGGTCGTCGGACACTCCGGACACTGGAAAGAAGCGACCGACGATTTCGGATTGAGGAATGCCATGCTCTTGCAGGACTGCCATCGTTCGGGCGTTCATCACTGCTTGGTCGTCTTCTGCGTTGTAGTAGAGGACCCTTTGGGGTTCGGTCTCGCGCCCGGTGAGAAACCCTCTGCCGGTTGCCGCGTCGATACCTTCAGCCATACCGAGTAGGCTCTTGCCCGTCTTTGGGGCGGCAAAAGTGACAGTAAGGTATCCTGCTGCATAGATCCCGCCATAGACAAACCGAATGCGCGGAATGCTCGCCGGGTCGAGGACCTGCCATCCGGGGAATGCATCCGGGGCACTCTCCGGCTTGTATTTGAACTGGCCAGACGGGTTCATGCCGCCCCCTTGCCTTGCACGATGTCATTCCAGTCAAGGCCATCGGGGGCGGGCCAAAGGAACACGTCCCAGCCAAGGCAATAGGCACGGTCGCCCAACGCCTTCGCCGCCTCCAATCCCGGTCCGTCTCCATCAGCGGCCACAATCAGCCGTCTCGGAGTCGGCGGAAGCGCAAGGGCGCGGATTCCGGAGGTGGAGAGCGCTGCCCAGACCTCCGCAGGCTCGCTCAGAAGGCCGCTGAGAAGGCTTAGGCCGGTCTCTATGCCCTCGCACACCACAAGTGGCCCTTCGGCCTCTGAGAGGGCTACCGCGCCGCCTGAGCAAGGTCCCTGCATCATCTTCGCATTGCTGATCAGCCGCACACCCGACTTGTCAAAGAATGTCCGGTGGACCCCGCCCGTCGAGACTTGGGCGACCATCGCGGAATGCCATCGGGCGCTTGGCCCGTGGTAGGCGTCAGCAACCCATCGCAGGGACTGGGGCAACTGACATGCAATGCCCCTGCCTCTCAGATAGGCCTCGCCCTTCGTCCCCTCGATAGGCTTTCCTGCCTCCCAGAGCTTCGCGGCGCGTGCGCGTTGCTCTGCTTCGTAAGCTAAACGCCGGGCGTCGGCTTCCCTTGCGGCCTGAAAATCGATTGCCCCCGTCGCAGCGGGCAGGCCAGCCGCTTCGGTGACGGCCCGGAAGTCGCACCCCGACTTATGGCAGAACGTGAGAAGTCGACCCCCTTCCTCTCGGATCGAAAGCGCCCTCTGGTCGCGCCGCCTTTCGATTTGGCAAACCGGGCAAGGGGCGTTGCCGTGATTGCCCCGCCACTCGCCGGAAAGGGAATAGGTCAGGTCGCGGGCTTCGCTCATGCCGCCACCGCCTGGGCGACCTTGCGCTCAATAATCGACTTAAGGAAATAGCGCCCGTGGTGTCCCGGAAAGTCGCCGCCGTGGGGCTCATCCTCGCGGACAATGTTCAAGCCGTGTTCGTGGCGCAGATCGAAGATGTAGGCATGTAGCCTCGGCCCATTCATTTCGATTGCGGTAATCCCGCGCGGGCCTGCCAGCATGAGCATTTCTAGCGCCCAGCGGTCGCGGCCCATCAATACGATTTCCCGCGTTTCTTTTTCGGAGTCTTGGACCGTGTAGACCGCTCGGCCCCAGCGCTTCTGTTTCTCTTGGGTCATGCTCTCTGCCTCATTGCGGGCAGGGCGGTATGGGGCTATATTCTGGGCATCCTGATTGCCGTAAACGAATAGAGCCGCCGCCCCTGCCCCGGGTGGCGGTTTCGTTTAGGCGGCTTGCATCTGGGCGGCTTCCCAGGCTTGAACGTCTGTCCAGCGCCAGCGCGTCATTTGGGGGGAAAGCTTCACGGGGGCGGGAAAGCCATTGCGGGTGACCCATCCCCAGATCGTGGCACGATTCACCCCAAAATGGGCGGCAAGTGCGGTGTCGCTGGCATAGGCCGGGCGGTTGTCAGTTGCGGAATCAATGTGCTTCGGCATGGATTTGCGTCCTCATGGGGGTTTCCACGAGAAGCAACTTGCCGACTAGTTGGTTGGAGCGAAAGTAACCAGAACTACCAGAAACCAATCTGAGCATTCTGGATTTCTGGACACTCTTTAATCCTCACGGAGCGCATCAAAAGCCCTGCGCAAAGTCGACAAATGCACAGTCTTTCCAATGTGCTTCGAGATTTCTCTCGCAGTTTCTTTGTAACTGACTATCGGCTCTCGGATTGGTCCATACAGTTCCAGTATCGCTGCAGCGATTTCCTCCCGTTCCTTGGGCTTTCTTCCCAGAGCGCCCCTGAATGGCTGCTCCCCTTCACCTCGGTCTGCCGAGCCGGAAACCGTGGCGTCTTGCAAAGATTGTTTACCGGAGTTCCCTAGGAAGGCGTTCAAGTAATCAACGGTCTCTGTCGCCCAACTGTCCAGAGTGGACGCCTTTAGACAGACCGCGCGGCCACTGAGTTTTCGGGCAAGTCTGAAGGAGTTTTTCCAGATAAAATAACGCATTAGGTAGTGATTAGGCACTTTAGTAAAACCGAAATTCCAAAATAGCTTGGACAGAATGAGGCTCTGCCAATATCTCCATGGGAAGGCGACCGGGCGTATCAGTCCGCTGTCAAAGTCCAGCAGCAAGAACTGGTCGAAATAGCCATGGTCGCGAAGCGAAAGCCACTTCGGTGGCGGTGGTCCAATCGTCGTGATTGGATTATAGTATCCATCATGGTCACTCGACCAATCTTTGACTTCAAGTAGCGGGCGCAGCCTAACTTGCACAAGACTTCCGTCGGGCGTGCTTACTGCCCATCCGTCGCGCGTCAGCCATTCCTCTAGGAGCCAAATAGCTGTTGCTCGCACCATATCCAAAGCGCCGTTTGGAAGGAGAGATGGCGCGGCATCATCGATTTCTTCCTCATCTAGATATTGAACACGGATTAGGTCTCTACAGATCATCAGTGCGCTTGTTCGCACCTGCTCAAGCGTAACATAGCCCTCAGGGCACCACATCAGCCTAGCCTCACCACGTTGCCGCCCAGCGCCCGGCCAGACATGAAGTCGGCCCAATCGGCCATCATCCGCCGCCGTTTCTCGATCATGTCGCCGCGCCGATATGCCGCTTCCACCACATTGTTGATCCGGTGGGCCAAGGCTACCTCTGCCATATCGCCGGGGTATTGCGTCCGCTCTGCCGCCCAGTCGCGGAAGGTGCTGCGCAGCCCATGGGGGACGGCTGGGCGCTTGCTTACGCGGTCCAAATAGCCCGTCCCGCCCCTTTCGACCGCCGCCGTGTGAAGCCGCCGCATAAGCATGGAAAGGGTCATGTCGGAAAGCGGCCCGCCCTTGACGCCGGGGAACACGAGCGATGTGCCGTCCAGCCGGGGAAGGGCCTTCAACAGGTCCACCGCTTCCACAGTCAGCGGCACGCGATGCTCACGCTGCATTTTCATGCGGCTGGCCGGAACAATCCATAGAGCCTTTGCCAGGTCGATTTCGTCCCATGTCGCGCCTCGCACCTCGCCTGATCGGGCGGCAGTCAGGGTCAGAAACTCCAAAGCCCTCGCCGGGAAACCTTCACGCTTCCGCAGATCGGCAATCCAGGCGGGGGCATCGTCCATTTGCAAGGCGGGGTGGTTGCCCTCTTTCGCCACCTTGCTTGCGGCGGGGAGCAGTTCCTTTAAGTTACCGGCCCAGCGCGCCGGGTTGTCCCCTGCCCTATGCCCTGCAACCGTGGCCCAGCTTAGAACCGCCTCGATTCGCCCGCGAAGCCGCACGGCGGTTTCCGTCTTGGTCGCCCAGATAGGTTGAAGGCAACGCAGAACGGCGGCGGTATCAATCTCTCCGACAGGTAGCGCGCCAAGCTCCGGCATTGCGTAGCGGTCCAAGGTGCTGCGCCACTGAGCGCGGTGCTTCTCATTTCGGAAGGCGTCCAGCTTGGCCGCAAGCGCCTTGTCCACCGCATCGCTAAAGAGCATTCCCTTGCGACGGGCCATGATTAGGCGGGCCTTGGCTGCCTTCCGTTCCTCGACCGGATCAACGCCCCGCTCTACCTTGTCGCGAGCTTCCCTTGCCTTTTCACGGGCTTGCGCCAGCGTGACAGAAGGATAACCGCCCAAGCCAATGTCGCGGCGGCGGCCACCAACCTGCATGCGCAGAATCCAGGTCCTGCCCCCTTTAGGGGTGAGTTGCAGGTAAAGACCGGCCACGCCCCCAACCGGCACCATGACGTTGCTTTTTTCGCCGGGATGGGCGAGGCGCTTAACATCCAGCGGGCCAAGTTCGGCGGCGACCTTCGGCATCGTGGGTTTCCCCCAAAGCTACCCATCAAAGATGATGCAACACGATACCACGCCTTGCGCCGGGATAAAACAGTCACTGTCGCCAAATCCCATAGATTACTGAATATTCTGCGGGTCCACCGTTACGGGGCGCAACGGGATTTGACGCGGATATGGCGGCCACCGCTTCCGCCACGACCATCTGATTCTGTTGAGAAGATTTGCCTGGCCTATCGATTTCCCCACCGATGCCCCGCGGGCGTGGGCGCGGCCGGATCGGCCAGGATCATCAGGAACGCGGAGCAGGCGGCCCGCGCGGAACGCAGGCTCATGACAGCGAAATGTATGGTCTGCCCGGACGCATTTGGGCCGCTGATCCTTGTGCCCTGCGGCGGTGCGCCCGCAGATGACCGCATGTCGCGGGGGAAAACATCCTCTCCAGACCTCTGCGGACGCATAGGATTCTTCCGTTTCCGCCGCTCTCAATGGAATGGCCAGCAAGCCGAATCCGCCGCAAGCTAAATCACGATTAAACGAATCGAGATGAGGTTTCTGCCATGACCCGTACCATCATCGGACTGTCCGGAAACCTGGACCGGCCATCGAAGACAAGGGCGCTGATCAGGACTGTCGTGGCCACGGCGGCGAGCCAGTTCGAGGCGACGGGCGAGATCTATGACCTGGCCGACTTCGGTCGCTCGCTTGGCTCGGCGCGGAGGGCGGGGGACCTGGACGTCTCGGCCCGGGTGGCGCTTGAGGCGATCCTGACTGCCGATGCCCTGGTGGTGGGCAGCCCGGTCTACAAGGGCAGCTATACCGGGCTCTTCAAGCACCTGATCGACCTGGTCGATCCGCTGGCGCTTTCGGGCAAGCCGGTCCTTCTGACCGCGACGGGCGGGGGCGACCGGCATGCCCTGGTGATCGAGCACCAGTTGCGCCCGCTCTTCGGCTTCTTCGAGGCGCAGACATTACCCACGGGTCTTTACGCTGCCGACCGGGATTTCACCGACGGCCAGCCATCCTCCCCCGCGCTGATGGACAGGATGAGCCGGGCCGTGGGTCAGCTTGCCCCGTTCTTCTCGCGCCGCTCCCTGCCGGACGTCTTCCTGCTGGGCGCCTGACCCCCTCTCACACCCCTTCGCCCCGACGCTGCCCCATTGGTCAGCGACCGGCGCCCCCTTGCCTGATGAAAGGACATCCCATGACCCGCAGAATTCGCCTTGGCGCCTTCCTTCCCGGCGGTGGCCAGCACATCGCCGCCTGGCGCCACCCCGACAGTCCGGCGGATGGTGCGACGAGTTTCGACTTTCACGTCAAGCTCGCGCAGGAGGCAGAGCGCGGCCTTTTCGACGCCTATTTCCTGGCCGATGGCCTGGCCATAGCCTTCGGCGGCGGAATCGAGGGCGGCAATGCCAAGGTCGCGGGGTTCGAGCCGGTCACGCTGTTCTCGGCCCTCGCACCCTTGACCAGGAACCTCGGCTTCATCGCCACCGCCTCGACCACCTATGAGGAACCCTACAACACCGCCCGCAAGTTCGCCTCGCTGGATCTGATCAGCGACGGGCGGGCGGGCTGGAACGTGGTGACCACCGCTACTGAGTCTGCCGCGCACAACTTCAACCTCGACCAGCAGCATCCGCATGCCTTCCGCTATCGGCGCGCGGCGGAGCATGTCGATGTGGTCAAGCAGCTGTGGGACAGTTTCGAGGACGACGCCTTCCTGCGTGACAAGCAGTCGGGCCAATTCTTCGACCCTGCAAAGGTGCATTACACCAACCACAGGGGCGAGCATTTCAAGGTCAAGGGCCCGCTGAACGTCAGTCGCAGCGCACAGGGCCATCCGGTCATCGTGCAGGCCGGGCAGTCGGATGATGGTCGGGGCCTCGCCGCCGCGACAGCCGAGGTGATCTTCACCGCCCACCAGAAGCTGGACACGGCGCAGGAATTCTACCGCGACATCAAGGCCCGCGCGCGAGGTCTTGGCCGCAACCCGGACCACATCCTGATCATGCCCGGGGTTTCGCCCTTCGTGGGCCGGACCGAAGGCGAAGCGCGCGAGAAGTATGACCGCCTGACGAGCCTGATCGTGGAGGAGGACGGCATTGCGCTGATCAAGGGCCTGACCGGCGGCACGCTGGACCTGACCGGCGTGGACCTTGATGGGCCCTTGCCTCCGGTCGGCCCGACCGAGGGCATGAAGTCGCGGCAGGCGCTGATCCGCCAGATCGCGGACGAGAACGGCTTTACCATCCGCCAGCTTTACCAGCATGTCGCCTCGGCGCGCGGCCACTTCACCGTGGTCGGCACGCCCGTCCAGATCGCCGACACGCTGGAAGAGTGGTTCACAAACGAAGGCGCCGACGGGTTCAACATCCTGCCGCCCTGGCTGCCGACCGGCCTGACCGATTTCGTCGATCTCGTGATCCCCGAACTGCAACGCCGGGGCCTGTTCCGCACCGCCTATGAAGGCCGGACCCTGCGCGAGAACCTCGGCCTGCCGTTCCCTGAAACCCGCTGGGCAGCTGCGCGTCGCCCGGCCCACGCGGCGGAGTGATCCCATGACCTTCCAGAGCCTCGACAGCTCCCCTGTCGTCTCTGTCGAAGTCCCCCCCGGCGCGGCGATCCTGCGCCGGGGGGCGGTGGCGGCAGGAAACGCGCTGCGCCGCTATGGGCTTCTTTCGGGGTTCCTGGCCCTGTGGCAGGTCGGCGCGACGCTGGGCTGGATCAACCCGACCGTCTTTCCGCCCCTGGACAGGATCCTTGCCGCGACCTGGGACGGGCTGGCCGGAGGCGCGCTTCTCGACGACATCGCGATCAGCTTGCAACGCTCGGGCATCGCCTTTGCCGCCGCCGTGGGCCTGGGCATCCCGGTTGGCCTCTTCATGGGGCAGATCAGGGCGGTGGAACAGGCACTGGATCCGATCCTGCAATTCTTCCGGCAGACCTCGGCCCTGGCTCTCTACCCGGTCTTCATCCTCCTGCTGGGTCTTGGCGAGGCATCGAAGGTCTTCGTCATCTTCTGGGCGACGCTGTTCCCGATCCTTCTGGCCACCATCGGCGGGGTCAAGGAGGTCGATCGCAAGCTGGTCGAGATGGCCGCCACCTTCGGCGCCTCGCGCGCGACGATCTTTGCCCGCGTCATCCTGCCCGCCAGCGTTCCGTCGATCTTCGTCGGCCTGCGCCTGTCGGCCACCACAGCGCTCCTTCTCCTCATCGCGGCCGAGATGATCGGGGCGAACAAGGGGTTGGGGTTCCAGGTGATGAACGCCCAGTACAACTTCCAGATCCCGCAGATGTTCGCGGCGATCTTCCTCCTCGCCGCGCTTGGCCTGACCGCCAATGCCGCCCTCGTCACGCTCCAGCGCCGTCTCTGCCGCTGGGCGGAGA
>NZ_JAEULP010000055.1 GCF_016792905.1 Tabrizicola sp. | reverse complement strand
CTACAACAACGCGAAGCGGCAGAGCCGGTCAGCAGAGGAACTGATGACCTCCTTTATCCGTGAGGATGGGAAGGACGGCGAGACCCGCTATTTGACCTTGTCCAAGATCATCGGCCACTGGCTCCGGATGGTCAGGAGGGGTCGCGCAACGCTCGAAGAAGCCTGGATCGCCGTTCAGCAGCAGAACGCCGCAACGATCCAGCCCCCATGGCCCGAGGAACGCTTGCTGCGGGAGTTCAAGGCACTCTTGCGCCTCGACTGCGAAAACCACGGCCCGATGCCTGGTCAGAAGGCCGAGGAAGAGGAAGATGCGGCACCGGAGTTCAGTGACGACGCGCTGGTTCAGTTGTTCGTGCACGAGTGTGGCCGGGACTGGATCTACGTTGCAGTCTGGGGCCAATGGTTTCGGTGGACGGGGAACGTGTGGAAGCGCGATACGGTCAGCGCCGTTGTCCACGCCGTTCGGCTTGTTTGTCGGACCGCCGCAAACAAGAACAACAAGCCTGCAGACCAGCGCCGCCTTGCCAGTACAAAGACAATCTTGGCGGTCGCAAAGCTTGCTGGTGCTGACCCTTCCATCGCGACTGAAGTCGACCGACTGGATCAGCACGTAATGCTGTTGAACACCCCCGAGGGTGTTGTCGATCTCGACACTGGCGTGGTTGGACCGCACGAACGCCGTTTGCTCTTGACGCAGATCACGTGTGCCAGTCCGGGCGTCGGATGCCCCATCTGGATGAGCTTTCTTGAGACCATCACGGGGGGCGATCAGGAGTTGATAGCGTACCTCGCGCGGGTCGCAGGATACTGTCTGACAGGCCAGACGAACGAGCAGGCCTTCTTCCTGCTTCACGGGCTGGGAGCGAACGGCAAGTCGGTCTTCCTGCAGACCCTTGCGCATGTCCTCGGTGACTATGCAGCCACCGCCGCCAGCGACACCTTCATCAGCCGCGGCGGAACCCGTCATCTGTCGGAGATTGCTGGGTTGCGTGGCGCCCGCATGGTGCTGATGTCCGAAACCGAGGCTGACGCGCAATGGGCGGAAGCGCGGATCAAGATGGTGACCGGCGGCGAAAAGTTGCGCGCAAACTTCATGTACAAGGACCTCTTTGAGTTCACTCCGCAGTTCAAGCTCTTGGTTGGAACTAACCACCGTCCGGCTCTCGGCGAAGTCGGGGTGGCGATGCGGCGGCGTCTTCACCTCATCCCTTTCAATGTGACCATTCCGGAAGATCAGCGCGACGCGAACCTGGCCGAGAAGCTCAAGCTGGAAGCCAACGGCATCCTCGGGTGGATGCTCGCGGGCTGCCACGATCTGCAGCGGCTCGGCGGGTTGCGGCCTCCGCCTTGCGTCAGCTCGGCGGTGGAGGAGTACTTCTCCACGGAAGATCGCTTCGGACAGTGGATCGAAGAGTGCTGCGCCGTCGGAGTGGCCTGCAGGGCGACGTCGAAGGCCCTGTTCGCATCCTGGTCTAGCTGGGCTAAGGAGGCCGGGCTTGACCCGAAGTCCAATCGCTATCTCGGGGAGCAACTCAGGTCTCGCGGATTCAGCGACGGAAAGGTGGGCCGCGACCGGGGATGGCACGGCATCGGTCTTCGCTCGCCGCGCCCAGAGGGAGTGGACGGATGAACCCGCTCTCGCCCTTCCACATGTCTCCCGCCGAGCGCCGTGCCGAACTCTGCCGCATTCTCGCCCTGGGCCTGGTTCGCCTCATCCAGCGGCAGTCAAGCGAACTATCCGACCGCACCGGAGAAAGTTCGCTACACTTCCCGCCCGACCAGAGCGGTCATGCAACCCGTGATGAACGGAGACCCGCATGACCACACATGACCCTATTCCCGCGCGCCTAGCCGCGCTGAAGACCGCCACGACGCCTGACCTGAAAAAGCAGTGGCGCGACCTCTTTGACAGCGAGCCGCCGCCCTTCAACAGGCGATACCTGGAATCCCGGCTAGCCTACCGCATTCAGGAACTGACCTACGGCGGATTGAAGCCCGAGACCATCCGGCGGCTGGAGCAGCTGGGTGAGGAACTCGACGGCGGCGACAAGAAAAAGCGCAGCATGCGGCTCGATCGCGATCGCCCGATCACCGGCACGCGGCTCCTGCGCGAATGGCAGGGCGTCGAGCAGGTGGTCACGGTGACGAAGGACGGCTTCGAATGGCAGGGCAGGCCTTACAAGTCGCTCTCCGCCATCGCCCGCGCCATAACCGGCACGCGCTGGAACGGCTGGACCTTCTTCGGACTGAAGAACCATCGGGGGCGGTCATGAACGCGCTGACCAAACCCCTCGTCCGCAAGCTCCGCTGCGCCGTCTATACGCGGAAGTCCTCCGAGGAAGGGTTGGAGCAGGAGTTCAACAGTCTCCATGCCCAGCGGGAGGCCTGCGAGGCCTACATCGCCAGCCAGCGCTCCGAGGGCTGGGTGCTCGTGCGGGATCAATACGACGATGGCGGCGTCTCTGGCGGCACGCTGGAACGTCCCGGCCTGAAGCGCCTGATGGCCGACATCGACGACGGGCTGATCGACATAATCGTCTGTTACAAGATCGATCGCCTCAGCCGCTCGCTGGCGGACTTCGCTAAGCTCGTCGAGGTGTTCGACCGGAATGGAGTGACCTTCGTCTCGGTGACGCAGTCGTTCAATACGACCACGTCCATGGGAAGGCTGACGCTGAACATCCTCTTGTCCTTCGCCCAGTTCGAGCGCGAGGTCACAGCCGAGCGCATCCGCGACAAGGTTGCTGCCTCTCGGCGCAAGGGGATGTGGATGGGCGGGGTGCCGCCTTACGGCTACCGCGTAGAGAACCGAAAGCTAGTGGTCGATGACGGCGCAGCCGAGCATGTGCGCTGGATCTTCGCGCGCTTCATCGAGATCGGCTCCTGCACGATCCTGGCGCAAGAGGTTGAGGCCAAGGGTCTGCGCACCTCCCGCGGCAACCGGATCGACAAGAAGTACCTCTACCGGATGCTGTCGAACCGCGCCTACATCGGAGAGGCCGTCCACAAGGTGGACAGCTACCCCGGCGAGCATGACGCGATCATTGACCGCGAGACGTGGGACCGCGTCCACGCCATCCTGCAGGAGAGTCCGCGAAAACGTGCCGCCCGGACTCGCGCCGACACGCCCGCGCTGCTGAAGGGACTACTCTTCGGTCCCGATGGCGCCGCGTTCTCGCCGACCCACACCCGCAAGGGCGGCAGGCTCTACCGCTACTATGTCAGCCAGACGGTGCTGAAGCACGGCGCGGGGGCGTGTCCCATCGGCCGGGTGCCTGCGGGGGAGATTGAGGCCGCCGTCATCGACCAGCTTCGCGCCGTGTTCCGCCAGCCCGAGATCGTGGCTGGGACATGGAAGTCGGCGCGGACGCAGGACGACGGAATCACTGAGGTTGACGCTCGCGCAGCCCTCCAGAAGCTCGATCCATTGTGGGACGAACTCTTCCCCGCCGAGCAGGCGCGCATCGTGGCGCTGTTGGTCGAGCGGGTCGAGATCCGCACCGAAGGGCTGAACGTCCGGCTGCGTATGGACGGACTGGCCGGGCTGGCGCGCGAAATCACCACCGACCTTAGAGCAGCAGCATGATCCGCGACACGCCGATTCCCGACACCGTCACCATCCACGTCCCTTTCCGCATCGTGAGGCGCGGTGGGCGGAAGGAGATGGTACTGCCTGCAGACGTCCCGACCCAGCGCCGCCCCGACGATGCCCTCGTCAAGGCGCTGGCACGCGCCTTCCGCTGGAAGCGCATGCTGGAGTCGGGCGAGTTCGCGTCGATCTCCGAACTGGCCGCGAGGGAAGGCATCGCCTTCACCTACATTGCCCGGATCCTGCGCCTGACACTGCTCTCGCCCGATATCGTGGAGACGATTCTGGACGGGAAGCAAGGGCCGGAGATCACGCTGGCGCGGGCTCTGGAGCCGTTTCCGGTTGAATGGTCAAGGCAGACATCAGATAGATAGCACAATCCCCTGAGCACCTTTTGCAAGCCGTGCCGCCAAGAGGGGGTAGTGCAAGAGATTGGCAGGGGCAATATGGCCATCAAGAAGAGCGACATCTACCGATCCCTTTGGGAAAGCTGCGACCAGCTCCGTGGTGGCATGGATGCGTCGCTCTACAAGGATTACATCCTCACGCTCCTCTTCGTGAAATATGTCTCCGACCGCGCTGGCCAGCCTGACGCGCTGATCGAGGTGCCGCCCGGGGCCTCCTTCAAAGACATGAAGGCCCTGCGCGGATCGAAGAACATCGGCGAGGGGATGGACACGATCATCGCCCGCATCGCCGAAGAGAACGACCTCAGCGGCGTGATTGATCGGGCCTTCTTCAACGACCCCGAAAAGTTCGGGCGCGGCCAGAAGATGATCAACACGCTCACCGCGCTGATCAACATCTTCAGCAGGGAAGAGTTGAACTTCTCGAAGAACCGGGCCGACGGCGACGACATCCTCGGCGACGCCTACGAATACCTGATGCGCAACTTCGCGACCGAGGCGGGCAAGTCCAAGGGGCAGTTCTATACCCCGGCCGAGGTCTCGCGCGTCGTCGCCGCCGTGGCGGGCGTCAGCCGCGCGACCAGCCCGAAGCAGACGGTCTATGACCCGACCTGCGGCTCGGGCTCGCTGCTGCTGAAAGCCGCTGAGACCGCCCGTGTGCCGATCACCATATTCGGGCAAGAGATGGACATCGCCACCCGCGGCCTCGCGCGCATGAACATGATCATGCACAACCGCGCCACGGCCGAAATCGCGCAGGGCGACGTGATCGCCGAACCGCACTTCCTGGCCGACGCCCACACCCTCCAGAACTTCGATTTCGTCGTCGCCAATCCGCCCTTCTCGGCCAAGGCCTGGGCGGCGGGGCTGACCAGCGAAACCAAGTATGGCCGCTTCGACGATGGCGAACCGCCCGCCAAGAACGGCGATTTTGCGTTCCTGCTGCACATCCTCGCCTCGATGAAGGCCACCGGCTCGGGCGCGGTCATCCTGCCGCATGGCGTCCTGTTCCGCGGCAATGCCGAGGCGAAGCTGCGCGAGAAGATCCTGAAACGCGGCTACATCAAGGGCGTCATCGGCCTGCCCGCCAACCTGTTCTACGGCACCGGCATCCCTGCCTCGATCATCGTGCTCGACAAGTCCGAGGCTATCGCCAACCGCCCGGTCTTCATGATCGACGCCTCCAGGGAGTTCATCAAGGACGGCCCCAAGAACCGCCTGCGCGAGCGCGACATCCACAAGATCATAGACGCTTTCACGCGCGCCCAGACCATCCCCGGCTATTCCCGCCTCGTCCCCTTCGACGAGATCGCCCGCAACGACTTCAACCTGAACATCCCCCGCTACATCGACGGCTCCGACCCCGAGGATCTGCAGGACATCACCGCCCACCTGCACGGCGGCGTGCCGGAGCGGGACATCGACGCGCTGGGCGAATTCTGGGCCGTCATGCCCACGCTGCGCGCCACGCTGTTCGGGCCGAACCCGCGGCCGGGCTATGCCGATCCGCTGGTTGCACCCGATCAGGTCCGCGCGACCATCCGCAACCACCCGGATTTCGCCGCCTTCCGCGCGCAGGTCACCGCCATCCTGGACGGCTGGATCACCGCCAACACCCCCCTCCTGATGGGCATCAAGCAGGGCGACCACCCGCGCGACCTGATCTTGCGCCTGGCCGAGGACATGCTGGCGCGCTTCGACGCCGCCCCCCTGGTCGACAAGTATGAGGCCTATCAGCGCCTGATGGCCTATTGGGCTGCCACCATGCAGGACGACGTGTTCATCATCGCGGGCGGCGGCTGGGTGGCGGCGCGCGATCTGCGCGAGGCACGAAAGGAAACCAGCGACGACGGCAAGGTGAAATGGCTGGAAGAGGGCGACCTGACGGTGAACAAGGTCCGCCTTGTGGCCGACGTGATCCCGCCCTCCCTGATCACTGCACGCTTCTTCGCCGACCTCAAGGCGGCGCTGGATCAGGCCACCGCAAGGGCCGAGGAACTGGGGCGCGAGATCGAGGAGCTGGCCGAGGAACACGGGGCCGAGGGCGGGCTGTTCGAGGAGCTGATGGCCGACGGGGCCAAGCTGACGGCGGGCGGCGTGAAGGCGCGGCTGAAGGACAGGGGCCTGGAGCCGGATGAGAAGGCCCTGCTGAAACAAGCGGCGGCGCTGTTTGAAGCGGAGGCTGAGGCGAAACGCGCGGCGAAAGAGGCGGAGGCGCGGCTGACCGAGGCCGTGCTGAAGAAATACCCCGCCCTGACGATGGGCGAGATCCAGACCCTTGTGGTGCAGGACAAGTGGCTGGCCGACATCACCACCGCCATCGGGGCCGAGGTCGAGGCGCGGACGGAAACCCTGACCGCCCGCGTGCGGGTGCTGACCGAACGCTATGGCCAGACCCTGCCGCAGATCATGGACGATCTGGCCGGGCTGGAGGCCAGGGTGGCCGGGCATCTGGTGGCGATGGGGGTGGCGGGATGAGTGAAGCCCAAGCACTCCCCAACGGTTGGGAAGTGGTAAAGCTCTCTGATGTCGGCACGTTCAAGAGTGGTTCCGGCTTCCCACTGAACGCCCAAGGCAAGACTTCCGGGCGCTACCCGTTCTTTAAGGTGTCCGATTTTAGCAACGACGGAAATGAACGGTCTTTGAACAGGGCAAACCACTATATTGACGAAGACGACAGGCGGCGCATCGGCGCGCGTGTGTTTCCCGCCGGGACCATAGCTTTTGCGAAGATCGGCGCGGCTATCTTCTTGGAGCGAAAGCGTCTAGTCGATCAAGAAAGCTGCCTCGACAATAACATGGCGGGCTACATTCTGCAGGACGGTCAGGTTTCGCGTGACCTCGTTCTCGCCAACGTTCAACAGTTTTCACTTGGCAGCCTCGTGGCGTCAACAGCACTTCCTGCTATCGGCAGTGGGGAGCTGAATAGTATTTCGTTCCCGATGCCATCTTCTCCCCACGAACAACATGCCATCGCCGCCGCGTTGTCGGATGCGGATGGGGTGGTGGCGGGGTTGGAGCGGGTGATCGCCAAGAAGCGCCTGATCAAGCAGGGCGCGATGCAAGACCTCCTCACCGCCCGCCGCCGCCTCCCGGGGTTCTCGGGGGTGTGGGAGGTGAAGCGGCTGGGTGATCATGTGCGTTTCTTGAAGAACGGCACACATTCCCGCGCTCAACTCTCCGAGCATGGCCCCGTCAAGAATTTGCATTACGGCGACATCCATGGCGCATTGTCGATCTTTCTCTCGCCCGCGACCAAGCCGATGCCGACGCTGGACTCTGTATCCGCCGGGCGACTGGACAGGCTGGCTGCTGGCGACCTCGTATTCGTTGACGCATCAGAGGATCTTGCTGGTGTTGGCACATCGGTGGAAATTACCGATTTGGGTTCGACAGAAGTCGTCTCGGGGCTTCACACCATTGCCGCGCGCTTTGATAAATCGGTCTTGGTCGATGGGTTCAAGGCTTTCCTTCAGTTTATGCCAGCGTTTCGAAGTCACCTTTGCCAGTTGGCCGCGGGAACAAAAGTTCTGGCAACTAACCGGAGCCATATCGCAAGCGCAGAAATCCCGCTGCCGCGACCTGACGAACAGCAAGCTATCGCCGCCGTCCTCTCCGACATGGACTCCGAAATCCAGACCCTCGAGTCCCGCCTCGCCAAGGCGCGGGCGGTGAAGGAGGGGATGATGCAAAATCTTTTGACAGGGCGGGTCAGGCTGGTCTGACTGGGTGACAATTTCCAAGGGGGTATTTCCATGGCCATCGGCGATCCGGAACGCGCCACGCAGAACCGCATGATCGCACAGATGTGCGGCGATACCTCTGGCAAGGTCGGCGGCCTCGGCTGGCGTTACCTTGGCGACTGGCAGAAGCGCGAGGGTAACGCCAACATCGAGCCCTCGCTGCTGCGCCCCTGGCTGCTCGCCCGTGGCCATGACCCCGAGGTGGCGACCAAGGCCATCGCCGAGTTGCAACGCGCCGCCCGGATGGACGGGCTGAAGCTGTATGAATCGAACCGCGCCACCTATGACATGCTGCGCTATGGCGTGCAGGTCACCCCCGGCCCCGGGGAGGCCCCGGTCACCGTGCGCTTTGTCGATTGGGACACCCCCGCCGCCAATGATCTGGGCGTCGCCGAAGAGGTGGCCGTCACGGCAAAGAACCCCAAGGCCTATAACAAGCGCCCCGATCTGGTGATCTATGTGAACGGCATCGCGCTGGGCGTGGTGGAGCTGAAGAAATCCACCGTCGATCTGGGCGCGGGCATCCGCCAGACGCTGGACAACCAGCGCCCCGAATTCATCCGCCACTTCTTCACCACGGTGCAGATCACCTTCGCGGGCAACGACATGCAGGGCCTGCGCTATGCCGCGATCCAGACCCCGCAGCCCTATTGGCTGGCGTGGAAGGAAGAGAGCAAGATCGTCAATCCGCTCGACCGCGATGTGGCGCAGATGCTGGCGCCCGCGCGGTTTCTGGAACTGATCAACGATTTCATCCTGTTCGATGCCGGGATCAAGAAGGTCACCCGCCCCAACCAGTATTTCGCCGTGAAGGCCGCGCAAGAGGCGGTGGCGGCGAAAAAAGGTGGGATCATCTGGCAGACCCAAGGCTCGGGGAAAAGCCTGATCATGGTTATGCTGGCCCGCTGGATCCGCGAGGCCCGCCCCGATGCGCGCATCCTTGTGGTGACAGACCGCAAGGAACTGGACGACCAGATCGAGGCGGTGTTCGGCAACACCGGCGACAAGGTGCGCCGCGCGAAATCCGGCGCCGACCTGCTGGCGGCACTGGCCGACCCCAAGGATCGGGTGGTGTCCTCGCTCGTTCACAAGTTCGGGCGGCGGGAAGAGGACGAACTGGGCGCGATGATCGCCGACATCCAGCGCGGCCAGATCGGCGCGCCGGTGGGCGAGTTCTTCGTCTTCATCGACGAGGCGCACCGGACGCAATCGGGCAAGCTGGCCGGCGCCATGCGGACGATCCTGCCGGGTGCGGTGTTCTTCGGCTTCACCGGGACGCCGCTTCTGCGGTCGGACAAGCAGACCTCGCTCGAGGTGTTCGGCCCCTATATCGGCACGCCCTACCGCTTCAACGAGGCGGTCGAGGATGGCGTCGTGCTGGACCTGCGATACGAGGCGCGTGACATCGACCAGCGTATCGCCTCGCCCACAAAGATCGACGAATGGTTCGAGGCCAAGACCAAGGGTCTGACCCCGGTGGCCAAGGCGACCCTGAAACAGCGCTGGGGCACGTTGCAGCGCGTGCTGTCCTCGAAGGACCGGCTGGAGCAGATCGCCAACGACATCATCATGGACATGGAGCTCAAGCCGCGCCTGAAGGCTGGCCGCGGCAACGCCATGCTGGTCGCGGGCTCGATCCCCGAGGCGTGCAGGCTGTTCGAGATCTTCCGCAATTCCGGCTCGGACCTCGCCGGGAAATGCGCCATCGTCACGTCCTACACGCGCAACGCCTCGGAACTGACCGGCGAAGAGGCCGGGATGGGCGAGACGGAAAAGCAGTACGTTTATCGCGTCTATGACCGGCTGATGACCGATCTGGGCACGGATGAAGAGGCCTACGAGGCCGAGGCCCTGCGGAAATTCCGCAAGGAACCGGCACAGATGAAGCTCCTGATCGTCGTCAGCCGCCTGCTGACTGGGTTCGATGCACCGACAGCGACCTACATCTACATCGACAAGCAGATGCGCGATCACGGGCTGTTCCAGGCAATCTGCCGGGTGAACCGCCTGGACGGGGACGACAAGGATTACGGCTATGTCGTCGACTACAAGGATCTGTTCAAGAACATCGAGACGGCCGTCGAAGACTACACTTCGGGCGCCTTCGACGCCTTCGATGCTGCCGATGTCGAGGGGCTGATTTCCTCGCGGGCCGAAAAGGCGGGCGAGGACCTGATGACCGCGCGCGATGCGTGGTTCGGGCTGCTGGACCCTGTGGAACAGCCCAAGGGCGACGACCAGGTGCTGGCCTATTTCTCGAGTCCCGGAGGGTGGGAGACCGATCCGCAGGCCGATGAAAAGGCGCGGCGGCGTCAGGCTCTCTACAAGCTGGCGGGTGCCTATGCCCGCGCCTTCGCATCGGTGGCGGATGATCCTGCAGCCTCGGGCGTGAACGACTTGCAGCTGGGTCAGTACCGCAACGAGGTGGAACGGGCGATTTCGCTGCGCGATGCGGTGCGCCTGCACAGCGGCGATGCTTTGGACATGAAGCAGTTCGAGCCCGCGATGCGGCACCTGATCGACACCTACATCAAGGCGGACGAGTCCGAGGTGATCTCGCACCTGGACGACATCAGCCTGATCGATCTGGTGGCGAGCAAGGGGGCGGCAGTCGAGGGGGAGTTGCCGAGTTCCCTGAAGAAGAAGCGCGAGAACGTGGCCGAAGCCATCGAGAACAACGTGCGCAGGCTGATCATCGACGAAACGCCGGTGAACCCGAAGTTCTACGAGCGAATGTCAGAACTGCTAACCGACCTCGTCAAGAAGCGGAAGGACGACGCAATCGCCTACGCGGAATACCTGGAAAAGATCGCGGAACTGGTCAGGGCGGTAAAGGCGGGGCACGGCAGCGAATACCCGCAGTCCATGACCACGCCGGGGCGCAAGGCGCTCTTCGACAATCTCGGTCAGGATGAAGCCATGACCTTGGCGGTCGATGAGGCGATCCGGAGCACAGCGCAGACGGGATGGCGCGGCAACAAGATGAAGGAGCGAATGCTGCGGCGAAAGCTGCTGGAGATCCTCGAAACAGAGGACGCCGTGGACAGCATCATCGAGATCATCCGGTCGCATGATGAATACTGAACTGATCGAGATCGCCGGGCTGTCGGTGGAACTGGTCCGCAAGCCGATCAAGAACCTGCATATCGGGGTCTATCCTCCGGCTGGTCGCGTGCGGGTCGCTGCCCCTCCTGCCATCAGCGAAGACGCCGTCCGGGTCGCGGTTGTGACCCGGCTCGGCTGGATCAAGAAGAAGCAGCGCGAGTTCGAGGGTCAGGCGCGACAATCCGAACGCCGGTATGTCTCCGGCGAAACCCATTTTGTCTTCGGAAAACCGCTTCGGCTTATGGTCCAGCCGAACGACAAGAACCGCTGCGCAATCCGTCCAGACGCTTCGGATCGCCTGACGATGTTGGTGCCAGCAGGCTCAACGTCCGATCAGAATGCACGCAGGATGGCGACGTGGTACCGATCGCAGCTGCGGGAAAAGGCCGCTCCCCGTATCGTCAAGTGGTCGGATCGGCTGGGCGTACCGGTACCGCGGTGGGGCATCAGGTTGATGAAGACGAAGTGGGGCAGCTGCAATCCCGAAAAGGGGCTGGTGTGGTTGAACCTCGACCTAGCAAAGAAGCCTCAGGCCGCCATCGACTACGTCATCCTGCATGAAATGGCCCATTTCGTTTCACCGCGACACGACGAACTCTTCCTGAACACCCTCGATCGTAACATGCCGGGATGGCGGCAAATCCGATCTGACCTCAACGCGCTGCCCCTGTCGGATGGAAGCTCCGTCTGAAAGTTCGATTTCTGTTCCATTCCACGAACGCCACTGGCGTCGAAGTGCTCAGGTTCTGCGAGGAACTGTCCCCATATTTTCAACTGGTTACGGGCTCTACACCGAAATCGCGCAGTCGAGAGGTCCGGAGAATATCGGGCTCAAGAGAACGTGTCCGGCTGCTGTGGCGAGGGCGTCAGTGCTCAGCCCCATCCGCATAACCTTCGAAAACAACGAGAAATTCCGGCCGCAGCCGGATCGGGAGAACGCTTTCGCAAGGGCAAGTGGCGGAGAGGAAGGGATTCGAACCCTCGAGACGGTTCCCCGCCTGCACCCTTAGCAGGGGTGTGCCTTCGACCACTCGGCCACCTCTCCGCCGACCCGTATAGGGGCCGGCCGGCGTGCGAACAAGGCGATTTTGGTGCTGGCTCCGTTGTCTATCAGTTGCCACCGGCACGGCCGACCCTGGCGGATGAGCCGGCGGAGCCGAGTTCTATTCAGTCCCTGGGTGGAGGCAGGGATCGGACATCTCCCGGGCCGGCGGCCAATGATCCTCCGCAAACTTTCCACCCTTATCCACCTCGCGATGTGCGCGTGCGCACAAGCGGATAATACCAGCGGCCGTCCTTGGTGACTCACGAGGGATTCCCAAAACGGCAGCATTCTGACTCACTGCGGTGGCGGCAGTGGGGAGCGGGAATGTCGGCAGCGGTGAAGGTGACGAGGACG
>NZ_JAEULP010000035.1 GCF_016792905.1 Tabrizicola sp. | reverse complement strand
CCCCGGCACGACGTGACTGTGCATGAACAGCGAACCACCCCGCCCGGCATCGTCCCGCCGCACCGAGATTTCATAGCCCGAGCCATCCTCGGGGTCGGACATCAGCGAATAGGGGTTCAGCCGCCTTGTGCCGTGGTCGTCCATTTCCACCACGGTATGGGCGCCGCCGGAAAAGGCGGGAAGCGCACCGCCATCACGCGCCACAAAGCGGAAACGTTTGATCAGGTCATTGACCTGCACCACCTCGGCCACGCGGACGTGGAGTTTTGCGCCGCCGCTCATTGGAACCTCACCACCGCTTCGGGCACCTGACCCGGGTCTTCCGCATCAATATTCACCCCCTGAAACGCCGCCAGACGGCGCGAGTAATGGTCGCGCACGAACAGGTTCAGGCCGCAATGGCTGCACCGGAACGGATCGGTGGCGACGTTTTCGGTGATGCCCTTGCAATGCACGCATTGCACGCGCCGCACGGTCGAGCCGCGATGTTCCTTCTGGATTGCCACGAAGGGCACGCCGGTCGCCATGATGTCGCGCTCGGCCTGCCCGATCAACCCTTCGGTGCCGGCAAGATAGAACTGGGTGCCCATATGGGCATCAGCCAGAACCTTGGCCAGACGCGGCAACAGCGTGGGGATGGTCGGCGCGCGGAACACCTGCGCGGCCCCCAAGGCTTGCAGGCTGTCCCATTGGTCGGTGCCATTGGGGCCGGGTGTGTAAAGGATATGCGCCGCAGCCAGCATCGCGGCGCGGTCGGGCGCGCGGGCAATCAGGTCAACCACGGCTTCGGCGCCTTCGCCATCGGCCACGATCAGATGCAGACGGCCCGGGCGCGGCGCGAGCGTCGCATAGACCGGGCGACTTTTGATTGTTGTGGAAAGGGGGGTCTGTGTCATGCATTCCGTCCGTTTGTGGCCGTCCGTTTGTGGCCGTCCGTTTGTGGATTTGCACCCGGCCGGGGGCCCCTGTCCGCGCCGACAGGCCCCCGACCGGGTTCAGGCAGGATCAGTCCTTGGCCGTGCGGCGCTTCTTCTCGATGTCATAGAAGGGCAGCGAATGGGTCTTGGCCTTGATCGGGCCATGGGTGCCGCATTTCACCACCAGATCGGTGCCCTCATTGGCGCAATCGACCGGCAGGCGGGCGATGGCCACGGTCCAGTCGTTCAGCGGCGAATACATCGCCTGCGTCACCACGCCGACCTGCGTATCGCCCCGGAACACCGGCGCACCGTTGCCGGGCACATTCTTGCCTTCCAGCTTCAGCCCCCAGATCTTGAAGCGTTCCTTGCCCTTCAGCCGGTAATGCTCTTCCGCGCCACGGAAACCCACCTTGCCGGGCGACACGGTGAAGTCGAGCCCAAGCTCCCACAACGTATCGCCGGGGCCTTCGTTTTCAAACGGATACATTTCCGAATTGTCGAAGGGGAAGAACAGCAGGTAGCTTTCGGTGCGCAGCATATCCAGCGTGGTGAACCGGCAGGGGATGATCCCCATGGAAGCGCCTTCCTCCAGAATCCGGTCCCAGATCATCACCGCATCCTGCCCGCGGCAGAAAATCTCATAGCCGCGCTCGCCGGTGTAGCCGGTGCGCGACAGGGTGATCGGCTTGCCGAAGAGGCTGGTCGGCATATGGCTGAAATAGCCAAGCTGGCGGACGCCCGGAATGTGCTTTTCCAGATAATCCACCGCCAGCGGCCCTTGCAGCGACAGATCATGCAGGTTGTCGTCAAAGCGGATCGACACATCGCGGCCGGTCGCCGCCATGGTCAGTTGTTCATGCCCGGCACCCGAGCCATGCACCACCATGAAGCTGTTCGGCCCCATGCGGTAGATCACGCAGTCATCCACGAACTTGCCCGCGTCGTTCAGCATACAGGCGTAAACCGCGCGGCCCGGCATCAGCTTTTCCACGTTGCGGGTGGTTGCCCGCTCGATCACATGGCTGGCGGCATGGCCGGTGATATGGACCTTCTTCAGACCCGAGACATCCATCAGCCCGGCCTTGGTGCGGATTGCCATGTATTCGGCATCCGGGTCGCCCTTGGAATAGGACCAGGCGGTGCCCATCCCGCTCCAGTCTTCCAGATTCGAGCCAAGCGCGCGGTGGCGGTCGATCAGCGTCGAAAAACGCCAGGAATTGGTCATCTGCGGTCTCCCTGAATTGGTCTGATTTTCGCCAAGTCTGTTAGGGTCTGCGACGAAAATCAATAATGAAATGCAAGTATTTTTCTTCGCAGAAAACATTGCATGAAAAAAGGGCCGCTTGCGCGGCCCCCTTTCCGTAAGCGTCAGAAAACAGGCACTCAGGCCGGCAGCACGAAGAACCAGTTGGCCCAAAGCACCACCGCCGCCCCGGCGACCAGCGCCAGATAGGGCAGCATCCCGGCCTTGCGTTCGCCCAGATCGCCTTCTTTCAGGCCCAGATCGTCATAGGCTTCTTTCGGGAACTTGCCGCCATCGACGATGTAATGGCGATACCAGAACACCGGGAAGATGAAGGCGGCAAAGACCAGCCCCGACCACAGCGCATTCTCATAGCCCCAGACCTTGGCCCCGGCGCCAAGGAACAGCGCGTTCACGAAGGCCAGCACGGTGTTGATGCCGATCAGCCATGTCGGCGCTTTCCACGGGCGTTCCATATGGGCCGAATCGATGCGGTGAATCCAGCCGGCATTCAGGTTCAGGAAGTTGAACATGATGTAGCCGACGTTCGAGATCGCCAGCACATAGAAGTAGCCCGCTACATCCGAGGCCAGCGCCAGCAGGATGACGTTGAAGGCAACATCCGTCCACATCGCCTTGTGCGGGGCGCCGTGGCTGTTCACTTCGCCCAGATATTTGGGCAGCCAGCCATCGCGCGAGCCCTGATAGAGCGTGCGCGACGAACCCGCCATTGCCGTCATGATCGCCAGAAACAGCGCCATGATCATCAGGATCACGAAGATCTGGGTGATCACCGGCCCGCCGCCGATCATGTTGCCCATCGCCTCGCCGACGCCCGTGCCGTCGACGATGCCGGTCGCGAGCATGCCTTCCACCCCGTAGACCCCCTGGAACGAGAACGGGATCAGGAAGAAGAACACGCAGCACAAGAGGCCGGAATAGAAGATCGCCCGGAACGTGTCGGTCTTCGGGTCCTTCAACTCGCGGGTATAGCAGACCGCGGTTTCAAAGCCGTAGGTCGACCAGGCCGCAATGTACATGCCGCCCAGGAACAGCGTCCAGCCGCCGATCGACCAGTCGCCGTCGACGCCGGAATAGGCCGCGGTCGGTGGCACCAGGTTGGTCACGTTCATCCAGTTGATCGACCCGTTGACCAGCGGCACCAGGCCGACCAGCAGCAGCGGCACCAGCACGATGATCGCCAGCCATTTCTGCGCCGAGGCCGTCGAGGCGATGCCCTTCTCCTGGATCATCAGGATGATCAGCATCAGGATCACGCCGATGATGAAGGTCGAGTTGAAGTGCAGGTTGCCAAGGCCGGGGATGGCGATCTGGAAGGCTTCCCAGGTGCGGAACGCGGGCGTCAGCGCCGCCACGCCATCCGAGGCCGCCACCGCCTTGATCGCATCCTCGGCCGTCACGCCCGCATTCGCGGCCATGTAGTCCACGACCGACTGCGTCGTGGCGGTGTAGTCCGCCAGATGCGCCGTCACCCAGTCGACCACCGCCTGACTTTCCGCCAAGGGAATCGGGAACAGGGCGTTCAGGATATAGCCCGCCGCGATGGCGCAGCCGAGCGACAGCACCGGCGACCAGGCGAACCAGTTGCACCAGACCGACAGCGGCGCGATCAGCTTGCCATAGCGCAGCCAGGCAGTAGCGCCATAGACCGAGGTTCCGCCCGACTTGTTGCCGAACATTCCCGCCATTTCGGCATAGGTGAAGCTTTGCAGGAACCCCATGATCATCGAAATGATCCAGACCAGAAAGGCCAGTTTCCCCGTCGTCCCGGCAATCCCGCCGATCGAGAACAGCACCAGGGGCGGCACCCCTGCCGCAACCCAGAAGGCGCCCTTCCAGGTCAGCGCCCGGACCATCTGGCCCGATCCAGTTTCAGTCGTCATTCCCTCTCTCCTGTTGGGCGACATACGCGGCTCTTGGGCATTTCTTCCTGCCTGCCCTTCCCTCCGATATGCGGTCATGAATCAAGTCTTTGCGGACGTCGGTCGTTCAGTCCTGTTCCCCAGCCACTCCTTCGTCCGGCGCAGAATCGTCTCAGGGCTCGGCTTTGCCTGCGACCTGATGCCGCGCAGGAAAGCACGGGCTTCGGGTCATGGCGAGAAAAAATTGATCCCTGCGAAAGAAAGTTTCCCGGTGATCACTGTTGCCGGTCCCAATCTGCCCAAAAATGCAAACGGCGCCATTTCCGGCGCCGCTTTCTGTCGCTGAAGACCTGATCAGTTCTTCAGATAGCTTTCCATCGAATCCTCCAGCGCGTCCTTCCAGGGCGTGTGGTGGACCGGCGCCATCGTCCCGGTGATGACCGATTTGTAGGCATGGTTGCGGAAGGCCATGATGTCCTGCTTCTTGTGCTCCTTCCACTCGAAGAAGGCCTCGCAGGCGCCGTCGACGTCGAAGGACGGATAGTCCGTCTCGGCGATCAGCTCCTTCACATAGTCGCCCTGATAGTGGATGGCGTCGTGGGCGTCCTGGCCGGCGTCTTCGTGCGCCACCCGGTCCACGACGTCCTTCAGCAGCACCTTCTTGTCGGTCGGAATCTTGATCTTGCCCATGATCGCGTCCCGCACCCACCAGGCTTGCGCATCGAACATATTGAAGGTGAACCACTGGTCCTGCATGCCCAGATAGAACAGCTTCGGATTGTGGACGTAGACCACGCCCTTGTAGAGATCGTTGGTCGCCAGCCGGTTCGCCGTCTTCAGCCGCAGATCATCAGGCAGGAACGGGAAGTGGTGCTTGTAGCCGGTGCACAGGATGATCGCGTCCACCTTCTTTGACGTGCCATCCGAGAAATAGGCGGTGTCTTCGTCCACCCGTTCCAGCTTCGGCACTTCCTTCCAGTTCGACGGCCATTTGAAGCCCATCGGCGCGTTGCGATAGGCGACCGTGATCGATTTCGCGCCGTATTTCCAGCACTGCGACCCGATGTCCTCGGCCGAATAGGACGACCCCAGGAGCAGCAGGTCCTTGCCTGCGAACTCGCGCGCATCGCGGAAGTCATGCGCGTGCAGGACGCGGCCGTTGAACTTGTCGAATCCGGGATACTCGGGCACGTTCGGCACCGAGAAATGGCCAGAGGCGACGATGACGTTGTCGAACTCCTCGTCGTACATCCGGTCGTTCTTCAGATCATGTGCCGTGACGGTGAAATTGCCCTTGGCTTCGTTGTATTTCACCATCCGCACCGTGGTCGCGAAGCGGATCCAGTCACGCACGCCGGCCTTCTTCACGCGGCCCTCGATATAGTCGACCATCACCGCGCGCGGCGGGTAGCTGGCGATCTGCTTGCCGAAATGCTCCTCGAAGGAATAGTCGGCGAATTCCAGGCCCTCTTTCGGCCCGTTGGTCCAGAGGTAGCGGTACATGCTGCAATGCACCGGCTCGCCGAATTCATCGAGGCCCGTGCGCCAGGTATAGTTCCACAGCCCGCCCCAGTCCGATTGCTTCTCGAAGCAGACGACTTCCGGGATATCCTCGCCCTTCGCCTTGGCCGACTGGAACGCGCGCAACTGCGCAAGGCCCGAGGGCCCCGCTCCGATGACGGCAACTCTTTTCTTCATGGTGACCTCCAGTGTTGGGTATTGGTGCCGCGCGGGCGCTCTGATTTATGCGGTCCAGCCTAGAGACAAAGTTGCGCCTGTGTCAAATCTTCTTCCTGATGGTAAACATGATGAACCCCGGAAGCGGCAAGCTCCGGGGTCCGGGGTCACAACCTTTGCGAGAAGCCTAGCCGCAAGCGCAGTCAGCGGGCAATGGTCACGGTGCAATGGGCGCGGGTGGCCACCTCGCTCGCGACCGAGCCCAGGACAAGGCGCTGCAAGCCCCGCTTGTCGCCGGTTCCCATGACGATATGGGTATATCCGTTCTGCTCGGCATAGGCGATGATCGCCGGAGCTGCCTCTCGGGCCACCACTTCGACGGTCCCGACATCCTTTGCGCCTTCCTTCTTCGCCAGCGCCTCGGCGTCGGCCAGAAGTCTCGCCACCTCTTCCGACTTCCAGTGGCTGATGGTCGGGCCGCGCACGCCGCCATGCGCGATGTTCACCACGCAGATCGTCAGGTGGCCGCCGGTCGCCTTGGCCACTTCAGCCGAAAGAATGACACCAATCGTCGCGTGGTCGGACCCGTCGGTCGGGCAGAGAATCTTGCTGGTCATCACATCCATCCTTGGTCTGATTTGCATTGAATGCACCTAACCACGAACTGCCCTTGCTGGCTTTGACTTGCGTCAAGAAAGTTTACCCCAAGGTAAATTGCGCGGCGGAGTGACGAGAAAAACCCCGGATCGCTCCGGGGCCAGTTGGGGGTTCAGGTCTGGTAAGACGCGCAGGCAACGGGCCTGGGGGCCCTTCGCAAGGTGTTAAGAAGTGATGAATGTCCGCGAGCAAGTTATTGATTTTGCTGCCTCCAAGATTCTGTCCACCGTGGACAGAAATCAGATGTCCAGCGTCGTCTGCGTCTCCCAGGCCGAGAAATGGCTGCAATAGTCGTTCCATTCCTTGTGCTTCAGCTTCAGGAAGGCGGCCGAGAACTCGTCCCCCATCATCGACTTCAGGGTCTTGTCCTTGTCATACTCCCGCAGTGCGTCGAGCAGGTTCAAGGGCAGCTTCGGCGCCCCCTTCACCTTGTGGCCGTCCTGATACATGTCGATATCGTAGCGCCGCCCCGGGTCCGCCTTGGTCCGCACCCCGTCCAGCCCCGCCGCCAGGATCACCGCCTGCATCAGGTAGGGGTTCGCCGCGCCATCGGGCAACCGCAGCTCGAACCGTCCCGGGCCCGGCACGCGGACCATATGGGTCCGGTTGTTGCCGGTCCAGGTCACGGTGTTCGGCGCCCAGGTCGCCCCCGAGGACGTCCGCGGCGCGTTGATCCGCTTGTAGCTGTTCACCGTCGGGTTGCAGATCGCCGCCAGCGCGCTGGCATGCTTCATGATCCCGCCCAGGAAGTGCCGCCCCTGGTCCGACAGCCCCAGCTCCTTCGACTTGTCGGCGAAGGCGTTGGTCTTGCCGTCCAGCGTCCAGACCGAGATATGGGCGTGGCAGCCCGACCCCGTCAGCCCCTTGAACGGCTTCGGCATGAAGGTCGCGCGGAAGCCGTGCTTCTCGGCGATCGACTTGGTCATGAACTTGAAGAACGAATGCTTGTCTGCGGTTTGCAGGACATCGTCGTATTTCCAGTTCATCTCGAACTGGCCGATCGCGTCCTCGTGGTCGTTCTGGTAGGCCTCCCAGCCCAGCTCCAGCATGTAGTCGCAGATCTCGCTGATCACGTCATAGCGCCGCATCACCGCCTGCTGGTCGTAGCAGGGCTTCTCGGCGGTGTCGTAGGCGTCCGAGACGCCCGACCCATCGGCGTTCAGGATGAAGAATTCGGGCTCGACCCCGGTCTTCACCCGCAGGCCTTCCTTCGCCGCCTCGCCCACCAGCCGCTCCAGCACGTTGCGGGGGGCCTGGTCGACGAGCTTTTCCTCCATCGTCGCCCGCGCCGCGACCCAGGCCACGTCCTTCTTCCAGGGCAGCTGGATCACACTGTCCGGGTCCGGCACCGCCATCAGGTCGGGGTGCGCAGGCGTCAGGTCCAGCCAGGTCGCGAACCCGGCGAACCCGGCGCCATCCACCGCCATGTCGTTGATCGCCTGCGTCGGCACCAGCTTGGCCCGCTGCGACCCGAACAGGTCGGTGTAGGAAATCATGAAATACTTGACGCCCTTATCCTTGGCCCATTTGGCAAGGTCCTTCGCCATTGCTGTAACTCCCTTGGTCTTTTCTTGATTGATGATCGGGAAACGGCGGCCTAGAAGCCGCCGTTCCGTCCCGGTATCCAGCTGGTCCCCGCCAGAGGAACCCCCGCCATAGCCGCCGCCTCGATGGTCAGCGAGCACAGGTCCTCGGGTTCCAGGTTGTGCAGGTGGTTCTTGCCGCAGGCCCGCGCGATGGTCTGCGCCTCCAGCGTCATCACCTTGAGGTAATTCTTCAGGCGACGACCGCCCAGCACCGGGTCGAAGCGCTTGAACAGTTCCGGATCCTGGGTGGTGATCCCCGCCGGGTCTTTGCCCTCATGCCAGTCGTCATAGGCATCCGCCGTGGTCTGCAGCTTCTGGTATTCGGCTTCCAGCTTCGGATCGTTGTCGCCCAGCGCGATCAGCGCAGCGGTGCCGATGGCAACCGCATCTGCCCCCAGCGCCATCGCCTTGGCCACGTCCGCACCCGACCGGATGCCGCCCGAGACAATCAGCTGCACCTTGCGATGCATCCCAAGGTCCTGCAGCGCCTTCACGGCTTGCGGAATGCAGGCCAGGATCGGCATGCCGACATGTTCGATGAACACGTCCTGCGTCGCCGCCGTGCCGCCCTGCATGCCGTCCAGCACGACCACGTCCGCCCCGGCCTTCACTGCAAGTGCGGTGTCATAGTAGGGCCGTGCGCCGCCGACCTTGACGTAGATCGGCTTTTCCCAATCGGTGATCTCGCGCAGCTCGTGGATCTTGATCTCAAGATCGTCCGGCCCGGTCCAGTCCGGGTGACGGCAGGCCGAGCGCTGGTCGATCCCCTTGGGCAGGTTCCGCATCATCGCGACACGGTCGGAAATCTTCTGCCCCAGTAGCATCCCGCCGCCGCCCGGCTTCGCGCCCTGGCCGACCACGACCTCGATCGCATCGCAGCGCCGCAGGTCGTCGGGGTTCATGCCATAGCGGCTGGGCAGGTATTGATAGACCAGCGTCTTGGAATGCCCACGCTCCTCCTCGGTCATGCCGCCGTCGCCGGTGGTGGTCGAGGTGCCCGCCGCGCTGGCGCCACGGCCCAGGGCTTCCTTCGCCGGGCCGGAGAGCGCGCCGAACGACATCCCGGCGATCGTCACCGGAATGTCCAGATGGATCGGCTTCTTGGCGAAGCGGGTGCCCAGCCAGACATCGGTCGCGCATTTCTCGCGGTAGCCTTCCAGCGGGTAGCGGCTGATCGAGGCGCCAAGGAACAGGAGATCGTCGAAATGCGGCAGGTGGCGCTTGGTGCCGCCGCCACGGATGTCGTAGATGCCGGAGGCGGCAGCGCGGCGGATCTCGGCGTTCACCGCCGGGGTGAAGGTGGCCGAATAGCGCGGCGGGGTATGGGGAAAATCGCTCATCTTTGCCTCAGTATGCCGCTGCGTTGTCGATGTTGAAGTTGTAAAGCTTCCGGGCAGAGCCGTAGCGCTTGAACTCTTCCGGCTTGGCCTTGCCGTCCGCCTCGCCCCGCTTCAGCAGATCTTCCAGAAGCGCATAATGCTCGGGCCGCATCTCCTTCTCGATGCAATCCGCGCCCAGTGACTTCACAGAGCCGCGCACGAAAAGCCGCGCCTCATAGAGCGAGTCGCCCAGCGCGTCGCCCGCGTCGCCCAGCACCACCAGGTTGCCCGACTGCGCCATGAAGGCCGACATATGGCCGATGTTGCCATGCACCACGATGTCGATGCCCTTCATCGACACGCCGCAGCGGCTGGAGGCATTGCCCTTGATGACCAGAAGCCCGCCGCGCCCGGTCGCCCCGGCATATTGGCTGGCGTTGCCGTCGATGATGACGGTGCCGCTCATCATGTTTTCGGCCACGCCCGGACCCGCCGAACCCTTGATGCGGATCGTCGCCTGCTTGTTCATGCCCGCGCAGTAGTATCCGGTCGAGCCGCGCACGGTGATGTCCACCGGGGCGTCGACCCCGGCGGCGATGGCGTGGGCGCCCTTGGGGTTGACGACCTCCCAGTCGGTCATGTTGGTCTGGCCTTTCAGGCCATGCAGCGCGCTGTTCAAGGCGCGCAGGCCCTCTTTGCCCAGATCGAAGCTCTGCATTCTCTCAACGCTCCCAGAAGTAGACGGTGGCGGGTTCCGGTTCCCAGACGCGGGCATCCTCGATCCCCGGCAGGTTTACCAGCGCCCGGTATTCCGACCCGAAGGCAACATACTGGTCGGTCTCGGCCATCACGGCGGGCTTGCAGGCGATCGGGTCGCGGACGACGCCGAAGCCGTTCTTGGTGCCGACGACAAAGGTGTAGAAGCCGTCAAGGTCATCGAGGCCGGATTCCAGCGCCTGACCCAGGCTTTGCCCCTCTTCCAGCTTCCGGCTGACATAGGCGGCGGCAACCTCGGTGTCGTTCTGCGTCTCGAAGGTCTTGCCCAGGCGGATCAGCTCGCGCCGCAGGCCGTTATGGTTCGACAGCGAGCCGTTGTGGACCAGGCACTGGTCCGATCCGGTCGAGAACGGGTGCGCGCCCATCGTGGTGACGGCGGATTCGGTGGCCATCCGGGTGTGGCCGATGCCGTGGGTGCCCTTCATCTTCGACACGTCGAAGCGCGAGGCCACATCCTTGGGCAGGCCGACTTCCTTGAAGATCTCGATGGCGTCGCCGACGCTCATGACCTTCACGGTCGGGCGCAGATGCGCCAGCGCAGATCGTGCGGCCGCCATCTGGTCAAGCGGAACTTCCAGCACCGCATGGGTCGACTTCACCAGGATCGTGACCGGCTGGCCGATGGCGTCATGCAGGTCGCCGTCCAGGTTCTTGAAATCCTTGTCGGGATTGGCCGACTGGATGGTGATCTTGCCCAACCCATCCTTCGCCCCGCCGTAGATCGCGATGCCCGCGCTGTCGGGGCCGCGGTCGGTCATGGTGATCAGCATGTCCGTCAGCATGGCGCCAAGCTTCGGCTCCAGCTTCGGGTCCTTCAGGAACAGCCCTACGATTCCGCACATGGATTCGCCTCCTTCGTGTCGTTCGGTTGACGCTAGCACCGTCCTTTCCGCCTATCAACTGGTAAGAAACATTTTTCACCTGTCGGGAAATTCTGCTCCGGGATGGCGGTTTTCCTTGACAGACTGTCGCAGGTAGCTTTCCCTTCGGAAAAACTTTTTCCGCGTGGGGAAAGACGTCGGGGCCACGTCACGCGGGTAAAACCAAGCGCCCAAGGGAGGGAACTGTGGGAGATCTCAATCAGCGGATTGAGGCGATGCACAGGCGCGATGTCATGGTGGCATGGGCGTTTGTCATTGGCCTCTGGTTCGCCATCATCTTCGTCGCCATCGCGACCTGGAACCTGGCGCCGACCGGCGGGGCGCGAACGCTGCTGCTCATCGCGGGGGCCATCGTGCTTGTGTTCAACACCGCCGCGATCCTGGCGATGCTGCGCCACTACCGCGAGGACCGCGACTTCATGTACGGCCTCGACATCAAGTTCCTCGACGAATCCAAAGGCAGGAGGGACTGACGATGGCCCATTATGAACCCCCGAAGCAGGGCAAGGCCAGCCAGCTGATCGACGTGATCGTGCTGGTGATCCTTACGGTCGGAGCGCTCTTCGTGCCGCTCTGGATGGGCATGGCCGGTGCGGCCAAGACCGTCGCCGCGCCCATTGAAAACGCCACCTGGGAAGCGCTTGGCCAGACCCCGGCGCAGGCCGCGCAGTACGAAGCGCTCGGCTACACGCCGGAAAGCGCGCATGACCTGATCCTCGCCCGGTTCGACTACAGCTTCTCGGTCGGCGCCCTTGTCGCGATGGTCGTGGTCATCCTGCTGTATTACTTCCTGATCCTGCGGTTCTCGGACATCGAGTACCGCGAGGTCATTTCCGAAAAATTCGGACAGAAATAGGGGGCCGCGATGGATCTGTGGAACTGGCTTGAATACGCGGCCTGGGCGCTGTCGGCGCTGTTCGGGCTTTACATGGTCGTGGACTGGCTGAAGACCGACTCCAGCTATTCCGAAGACGTCCTGACCTCCTCGCGCGAAGGCGAGCTTGAGGCCATGACCGAAGAAGAACACAGGGGATGAGATGATGACAGACACCGATATCACCTCGCCCGTCATGGACGGCATGGGGCCACACGGCACCAAGGTCGGCCTCCTGCGCGTGCTTGGCCCCGCTCACGTCTGGGCGCTTGGCGTCGGCATCGTTCTGGTCGGCGAATACATGGGCTGGAACTTCGC
Organism: Tabrizicola sp.; assembly: GCF_016792905.1. Classification (GTDB taxonomy): domain Bacteria; phylum Pseudomonadota; class Alphaproteobacteria; order Rhodobacterales; family Rhodobacteraceae; genus Tabrizicola. Next base: position 51,841 of record NZ_JAEULP010000035.1, on the reverse strand, counting down.
CGTCGGCAAGGGCGGCGCCTATGCCGCACTGATCGCCTGCTGGTTCGCGGGTATCCTGTACACCTGCGTCGCGATGATCGACTCCGAGGTCACCTCGACCGTCGCCGCCGCGGGCGGGCAGTACACGCAGGCCAAGCATATCGTCGGCCCGCTGATGGCCTTCAACGTCGGCCTCTACCTCGTCTTCGCCTACACCATGCTGGAGGCGGCGAACGCGATCACGGCGGGCTATCTCTTCTTTGTCGTGGCACAGATGTCCGGGCATGCCGGAGATCTGGACCAGCGACCCTTCATCATCCTGGTCATCATGTTCCTGGCCTGGCTGAACTACCGGGGCGTGCTGGCGACATTGACCTTCAACCTGGTCATCACCGCCATCGCCTTCGTCGCGATCCTGGTGCTGTTCGTGTCCACCTCGGGTATCCTCGGCGGCGGAATCATGCAGCACGCGGCGCTCTTCGAGGGCCACGAATTGCCCTACGGCTGGATCGGCGTTCTCGCCGCGATGCACTTCGGGCTCTGGTACTACCTTGGCATCGAGGGCACGACCCAGGCGGCCGAGGAAGTCCGCTCCCCCGCCCGCGCGCTGCCGTTCGGCACGCTGGCCGGGATCATGACCCTCCTCATCGCCGCGACGCTGACCTGGTACATCTGCTCGGGCGTGCTGCCGTGGGAGTTCCTGGGCGACGGCGTCAATGGCGCGGTGGCACCCCTGTTCTCGACCGCGCAACTGGCCGGGTCGACCGGCCTTGTCTGGCTCCTGGGCTTCGGCACCCTCTTCGCCACGCTTGCCAGCGCCAACGGCTGCATCAACGACGCCTCGCGGGCCTGGTTCGCCATGGGCCGCGACAAGTACCTGCCAGGCTGGTTCGGGGCGGTCCATCCAAAGTACCGCACCCCCTACCGGTCCATCGTCTTCCTGGTCCCGATCGCCCTGATCTTCGCCCTTGGCGCGCCGCTCGACCAGGTGATCACCTTCTCGATCCTCTCGGGCCTCTTGGAATACACGTTCATGCCGCTGAACATCATCATGTTCCGCAAGAAATGGCCGCTGAACTCGATCAAGCGCGGCTATGAACACCCGTTCCACCCGCTGCCCGCGCTGACGTTGCTGGCGCTATGCGGCATCACCTTCTTCGCGGTGTTCCTGGGCTATGGCACCCAGCTTGTCGCGATGATCGGCTTCTACATCGTGGTGTCGCTCTGGTTCCACTTCTGGCGCTATCGCTTCGTGAACCGGGGAACGCAGTTCACCATGCCCTGGCCGAAGCCGCAGGGCTACTAAGGCAAGCGGCCCGCCCTGCACAGGGGCGGGCCTTTTCCCATGTCTCCCCTCATTCCCCTTGGCCTTGCCTTCGCCGCCCTCGGCCTCTGGCTCGCCCTCAGCCTCCTCCGCGAAAGCCGCACCCGGACTGCCACCCGCGCCGCCTATTTCGACGCGGTGAAACCCCTGTTCGACGGGGGCGAGACCCGGACCGAGCCCACCGGCTTTCCCCGCATGGCCGGACGCCGGGCGGGCCTCGCCTTCGACCTGCAGGCCGTCCCCGACACGCTGACCTTCCGCAAGCTGCCCGCGCTCTGGCTCCTCGTCACCCTTCCGGAAGCCTTGCCACTTGCCGCCACGCTTGACCTGATGGCGCGACCTTCGGGCAACGAACCCTTCACCCGCTTCAATACCCTGCCGCAGTCGCTGCACACGCCGACCCACCTGCCGAAGGACATCGCCATCCGCACCGACGATGCCAGCCGCGCGCCCCCGTCCGAGCTGATCGACCGCCATGCCGAGCTGTTCGCCGACCCGCGGGTGAAGGAGCTGGTCCTGTCGCCCAAGGGCCTGCGTATCGTCATCCTCGCCGAAGAGGCTGACCGAAGCCGCTATCTGATCTTCCGCGAGGCCGAGATGGGCCGCACGCCCCTGACTCCGGCCCGGCTGGAGCCGCTGCTCGACAGGCTCGCCGCAATCCGCAAGGATGTGCTGGCACTTGCAAAGGACCCCGCATGAAACCGCCCCTGAACCCTTACATCGTGCTGGCCGTGGCGCTGATCCTGCCCGGCATGGGCCAGGTGCTGAACCGCCAGCCGGTGCGCGGGCTGATCTTCGTCTGCTTCGCGATACTTCTCGGCGCCTTCACCCTGAAGACCGCCGCGCCGGAGGTGTCCTTCGTCGGCAAGATGGCGGGTGCGCTCTTCGTCTGGGCAATGGCGGTATTCGACGCCTACAAGGTCGCCCGTGTTCGCCAAGCGGTGTGGAGCCACGCGCAACGCCAGACCTGAGAGAGCCCAAATTCCTTTGAAGGAATTTGCAAAAGTGTTCAAAGACTTTTGGCCCCTTACTCCCGCCAAAGCCCCCCAAGCATCCCCTTCAGCGCCGCAAGCGCTTCGGCCCTGTCCTCGCAACCCGGCCCGATCCTGACCGCAACTGTCGCCGCGAAACCAAAGGCCGAACGCTTTACCGGCCGGATCGTCACCTCGAACCCCTTCGGTCCGACGACAACGCTTTCAATGGCATCCTCCGCCCCAAAGGTCTCGTCCGACGCCTCGAACCAGACCGGCCCGCCGCCGACTGGCTGGCGGAACAGCACATAGCCTTCCTCTTCATCTTCGCCCTCGGCGAAGCCCACGAAAAGCTGCCCCTCGTCCTCGACGACCGAACCATAGGCCGCCGTTATGCTGATGTCCGCCATGCTCCGCCCCTCAATACCACTTCGCGACGGGCGGCAGGCTCATCAGCACCGCGTTCGCGTCATGTCCGGTTTCAAGCCCGAACTTCGTGCCCCGGTCATAGACCAGGTTGTATTCGGCATAGAGCCCCCGGTGCAGCAGTTGCACCTCGCGGTCGGCTTCCGACCAGGCCGTCGCCGCCCGCCGTTCCGTCACCGGCACGAACGCTGGAAGGAAAGCCTCGCCGACCGAGCGGGTGAAGGCGAAGTCGCGATGCCAATCCCCCGTATTCAGGTCGTCGAAGAAGATGCCCCCCACCCCGCGCGCCCGTCCACGATGCGGCACGAAGAAATACTCGTCTGCCCAGGTCTTGAACTTCGCATAGTAGTCGGGGGAATGCGCATCGCAGGCCTTGCGCAGCTCGGCATGGAAATGCGCTGTGTCCTCGGCATATTCGATGCAGGGGTTCAGGTCCGCCCCTCCCCCGAACCACCAGGCACCGGGGGTCCAGAACATGCGTGTGTTCATGTGGACGGCCGGGGTATGCGGGTTGACCATATGCGCGACCAGGCTGATGCCCGAGGCCCAGAACCGGGGGTCCTTGTCCATCCCCGGTACGCCCCGCGCCGCCATGGCCGTCTGCGCCTTTTCGCCAAGAACCCCATGCACTTCCGACCAGTTGACCCCGACCTTCTCGAACACCCCGCCGCCGCGCATCACGCTCATGATACCGCCCCCGCCATCGGCGCGTGTCGTCGGCGAAACCTCGAACCGTCCGGGCTGGCCCTTGGAAAAACGGTCCTCCAGGCCTTCGAAAGCGGCAACGATCCGGTCGCGCAGGGTCCGGAACCAGATGGCGGCCTCTGACTTGCGGCGGTCAACGGGATCGGTCATGGTCAAGCCTCCGGGTATCGACATCGCCTGCCTAGCATCCCGGCGCGCCGCTTTCCACCGATTGAGGAGGGCCCCGATGAAACGCCTGACTTTTCTGACACTTGCCGCTCTTGCGGCCTGTGGTACGCCGCAGGAACAATGCATCAGCCGCAACACCCGCGACTTGCGGACGGTTGACCGGCTGATCGCCGAAAGCGAAGGCAACCTGCAGCGCGGCTACGCCTATGAAAGCGTTACCGTCTACGAGGACTACTGGACCCACTGCCCGATGCCGCGCCCGCCCGCAGGCGAGCCGCCGCCGAAGCCGCGCATGTGTCTCGACGAACGCCCGGTTACAGAGCAGCGGCCAAAGGCCATCGATCTGAACGAAGAGGCGCGCAAGCTGGCCAGCCTGAAGGAGAAGCGGAAGTCGCTGGTGCGGCAGGCCGAGGCCGTCATTGCCCAGTGCAAGGCCCAGTATCCCGAATAGGCCCGGCCCGGCAGATCAATGGGCCGGGGCGCTGACCGCGTCCAGAAGACTGCGCCCGCCGTCCACCGCCAGCACCTGGCCGGTGACAAACCCGGCAGCATCCGAGGCGAGGAATTGCACCGCCTCGGCCAGTTCTGCCGGGGCGGCGATACGACCCAGGGGAGTGGCCCCGGTAATTTCGTCGCGATAGCCGGGGTTGTCCTTCAGCGCTGCCTGCAGGCTCGCGCTCATCACCGAACCGAAGGCCACCGCGTTCACCCGGATGCCCTTCGGCGCCAGTGCCACCGCCAGCGACCGCGTCATCTGGTCCATGGCCGCTGCCGCCATCGAATAGCCCAGCAAGTCCGGCCGCGTGCCTTTCGCGGCGATCGAGGACAGGTTGATGATCGAGCCGAGCATTGTCCCCTCCTCCACCTCGGCCCGCTGGGCGTGCTGGATCATCCGCTTTGCGGTCATCTGGGACATACGCAACGCCGACAGGACGTTGTGCCGCCACAACTCCTCAACCGCATCCGCCTCGGGGTTCAGGATTTCTGATACGGCTGTCCGGCGGCTTGCATTCACCAGGATATCGACGCGGTCGAAGGCGTCGATCGTGGCCGACAGGAGGTTGGCGATGGTCAGCTTCTCGGTCAGGTCGCCCGCGAACATCCGCACCGGCCCCTCTGCCCGCGCCTCTTCACCGATCTCGGCCTCCAACCGGTCCTCATCCACGTCGGCGAACATCACGTTCGCGCCCTTGTCCACCAGATGCCGGGCAATGGCGAGCCCGATGCCCGAGGCAGAGCCGGTCACGATGGCAGTCTTGCCGGAAATGGAAAAGGACATGGACGGCCTCTAGGATTTGGCCCGAAGCGCATCGCGTCGGGGCTTGATGGCTTGGATCACGCGAAAGCCACTGCCGCCGGCCACATCCCTGACCTCAAGGAAGCAGTCCGACAGCACGGCATCATAGGGCAGATGCCGGTTGGCAACCAGCCAGAGGCTCCCGTCCGGGGCCAGCATCCGCCGCGCCGCGCGGATGAAGGCGGCCCCGAGCGCGGGGTCGGCGGCGCGCCCGGTGTGGAAGGGCGGGTTCATCACCACGGCGTCAAGCAGCGTCTCGGGCCGCCAGCTCGTGGCATCTGCCCAATGGAACCGGGCGCGGGGATCGGCGACGTTCACCCGCGCGCAGTCCAGCGCATCGGCCTCGGCCTCCACGAGGTCCAGTTTCTTCACCCCCGGCCGCTTCAGGATTTCCGCCGCAAGGAAGCCCCAGCCCGCCCCCAGGTCGGCGATCTTGCCGCCCAGCTTGGCAGGCAATGTCGCGGCCAGGAGGATCGAGCCGGGGTCCGGCCCGTCGGCCGAGAAGATCCCCGGCAGGGTCTGGAACCCTTCAACCTGATGCGGTGTCGCCCGCCAGTCCGACAGGTCCGCCCCCGCCTGGAACGAGGCCAGCTTGCCATGCGCCTTCGACAGGCTCTCCGATAGGTCCACCCGTCCGCGCAGGTCCTTCAGCGCGGTGTCGATCCCGTCGGTCTTCTGGCCGTCCACCGCGATCCAGCCGCCCGGTGCGACCTCTGCCGCCGCCTGCGCGATCAGCGCCCGCGCCGCCTCGCGCGAACGGGGCAGGCAGACGATGGCGGCGGCATAGGGCGCCGAGGGAGTCACGGAGTGGCTGGCGGCGAAATGGTCATGATCGGGCTTGAAGCCGGTCAGCACCACCACACGGTCGCGCGGCAGGGCCGACAGGTCATCGCCTACACGCGGCCGATAGACCGCAATGCTTCCCCTTGCGGGAAGCTCCAGCGCGCCGGTTTCTAGCGCCAGGGACAATCGGGCGGATCGCATGGGCGGGGCCTCAGGCCCCCGGCCCCCCTTTGGCAGGAAGCGGAGTCATTCCTTTTCCATCGTGCATTGCAGCGGGTGCTGGTGGCGGCGCGAGAAATCCATCACCTGCGCCACCTTGGTTTCCGCGACCTCGAAGCTGAACACGCCGACGACGGCCAGCCCCTTCTTGTGCACCGTCAGCATGATCTCGAACGCCTGGGCGTGGTTCAGGCCGAAGAACCGTTCCAGCACATGCACCACGAATTCCATCGGCGTGTAGTCGTCGTTCAGGAGCAGCACCTTGTACAGCGGTGGGCGCTGGGTCTTGGTCTTCGTCTTGGTCAGGATCGAGGTGTCATTCCCCGGCCCATCCGTCTTGTCAGACATGGTCATTGGGCGGATCGACAAGGGATGGATGCTCCGGGGCTGCGGGATTCGGGGTTGCAACTGACCCCTGAAATATAGCCTCTTTTGCCGGAACGAAAAGAGGGCGGCCATGCTGACCACGATCGGCTTCGATGCGGACGACACGCTCTGGCAGAACGAGACCTACTTCCGCCTGACCCAGGGCCGCTTCCTGCAGGCCCTGGCCGACCATGCCGCCCCGGACCGCCTGGCCGAGCGGCTGGAGGCGGCCGAGCGGCGGAACCTGGCCTACTACGGCTTCGGGGTGAAGGGGTTCACGCTGTCGATGATCGAAACCGCGGTGGAAGTAACCGAAGGTCGGGTGCCCGGCGCCGTGATTACCGATCTGGTAGCGCTGGGACGCGAGCTTCTGGAACATCCGATGGAACTGCTGCCGCATGTAAGGACGACTGTAATGGCGCTGGCGGCAGACTACCGGCTGGTCCTGATCACAAAGGGCGACCTGCTGCACCAGGAGAAGAAGCTGGCGCAGTCCGGTCTGGGCGATCTCTTCGACGGGGTGGAAATCGTGTCGGACAAGACCGAGGCGACCTATCGCCAAGCCTTCGCCCGCCATGGCACCGGGGCGGACCAGGCGATGATGGTCGGCAATTCCCTGAAGTCCGACGTGATCCCGGCGCTTGCCGCCGGGTCATGGGGCGTGCATGTTCCGCACGAACACGAATGGTCCTACGAGGCGGCGCTGGCCCCCACCGAGCATCGCCGGTTCCACATGATCGCTGACCTGGGCGACCTGCCGGACATTGTCGAAATGGTGCAACGCGCACCCCACAGCTAGCTCGACATCCCCGTGCCGACCCAAGATGTTGGCACATCGGCGGATTTGTGCTGCTTCCGCGCAACTACATCAACTGCGCCTTGAAACCCTTTGGATTTTTTGGGTTTTCGGATGTGATCGCCTGTGTTAGCCTTCCCGTCGAGGCAGAATAAGGCACCGGAAAATCCGGGCCAGCAGGCAAAGGGTGGGCGACGTGGCATCGCTTCTCGGGCGGATTTTCAACGCTATTTTTCTGGCATTTGTCGTCAGCACCATCGTGGTGACGTCGCCCCTTCAGGCCGCGCCCTTCGCGGCCATCGTGATGGACGGGCGCACGGGCGAGGTGCTCTACGAAAAGAACGCCGACGCGCGGCTGCATCCGGCGTCGCTCACCAAGATGATGACGCTCTACATCGTCTTCCAGGAGATCGAGGCCGGGCGGCTCTCGCTCGACACCAAGGTCACGGTAACGAAATACGCCGCCTCGCAACCGCCCTCGCGCCTTGGCCTCAAGCCGGGCCAGAAGATCGCGGTGCGCTACCTGATCCGCGCCGCGGCGATCAAGTCGGCCAACGACGCCGCCGCCGCCCTTGGCGACCACATCGGCGGCGACCATGTGACCTTCGCCAAGCGGATGACCCGCACGGCGCGGCAGTTGGGGATGGACAACACCACCTTCAAGAACGCCAACGGCCTGACCGCTGACGGCCATCTGTCGACCGCCCGCGACATGAACACGCTGGGCCGCCATCTGTTCTACGATTTCCCGCAGTACTACCACATCTTCTCGCGCCGCACGGCGGATGCGGGAATCGCGACCGTGACGAACACGAACTCGCGCTTCCTGGACGCCTATGACGGCGCGGACGGGATCAAGACCGGCTACACCGCGCCTGCCGGGTTTAACCTCACCGCTTCGGCGCACCGCGGCAACAAGCACATCATTGCGACGGTATTCGGCGGCACCTCCAGCGCGAACCGCAATGCGAAGATGGCCGAGTTGATGGACCTCGGCTTCGGCAAGGCCAAGAACAACGTGGCCGAACAGCCGCCGCAGGCTGCGCCGCTGGACGACGCGTTGATCGCTTCCGTCGAGACCGGGATCGACGAGATCGATGCCGAGGGCGGCGCTGGCAAGATCGTCCGGGTGTCGGGAGAGGTGAAGACCTCGCCCCGCCCGAAAGCGCGCCCGGCGATGCCGACCGTCACCGACGAGGTCGCGATTGCCATGGCCGAGGGGATCGACGGCGCGCTGGCCGAGGCGACTGCCGAACCCGCCCCGGAGGGCACGCTGGAATTCCAGGCCGAGGCAATGGCCGACCCAGGAACCGCAGTTGCCGAAGTTGAGCAGGCTGCACCGGAGATTGCCGTCGCCGCAGCCGACGTGCCTAAGGCCGCATCTGAAGAAGCCGTGCCCCTTGCCGATGCCGAAGTGCTGGTCGCCGCTACCGAACCTGCGGTCGATCCGTCGGCGCAAGGCAGCTTCGAGTCCCAGGCCGCTGCGCTCGCCACTGGCGCCGCGCCCGCCGAGACGCAGGTGGCGGCCCTGACACCCGCTGAAGAAGGCGCCCCGGTGGCCGAGCCCGATCCGGCCCTGGCCGGCATGAAGCCGAAGGCGCGGCCCGCGGGGATGACGGTCCAGCTCGCGACCATCGAGCCGGTGCTCGAGCCCGAGGCCCCTGCGGTGGAGGAAGTTGTCGTCGCCGAAGCCGCGCCCGAACCGGAGCTTGTCGTCACCGACCCCGGCACCGAAGTCGCGGCGGTCGAGCCCGAGACCCTTCTCGCCGACGTGACCGAAGTCGAAACCGTTGCCGCACCGGCAACCGTCGCGCCTGCGCCGGTGGACCTGGCTGCGGTGGTTCCGGCCACCAGACGCAGCGCTCCGATCTTCGATGCGGTCGAAACCACCGAGCCCGCCGTCGAGGAGGACGAGGAAGTCGTCGTCGTGCTGTCGACCTCGGGCGGGCGCCATTTTGGCGTGAACGTCGGCGAATACCCGTCGCGCTACGATGCCGAAAAGGCGCTCCTGAAAACCGCCTTGGCCGAAAGCGCCACGCTGAACGACGGGCTGCGGAAGACGACCCAGTCGGGCGGGGCCTGGCGGGCGAGCTTCATGGGTCTGACCGAGGAGCAGGCCGAACTTGCCTGCCGCCGTCTGACGGCCCGTGCCGTGCCTTGTGAAACCGTGGGAGGTTGAGACGATGGTCGCTCTGGTCTTCCCTGCCCTGCCGACCGTGACCCTTCCCGTCACCGGCCGCGCTGAACGCTTCCCGGTCCGCCGCATCTTCTGCGTGGGCCGGAACTATGCCGAGCATACCAAGGAGATGGGGGGCGACCCCGAGAAGGAGGCGCCGTTCTTCTTCACGAAGCCCGCCGATGCGGTGGTCGAATCCGGTTCGCGCATCCCCTACCCGCCTGCGACCCAGAACCTGCACCACGAGGGGGAGCTGGTGGTGGCCATCGGCAAGGGCGGCGCGATGGTATCCGAGGAGCGGGCCGAGGCGATGATCTGGGGGCACGCGGCGGGCAATGACCTGACCCGGCGCGACCTGCAGGCCGAGGCGAAGGAACGGCGGCGGCCCTGGGACATGGCGAAGGGGTTCGACAAGTCGGCGGTGGTGGGGGCGATCCGGCAGGGACCGCTGCCGGAGGCGCGGCTGCGCTGTTCGGTGAACGGGGCGGTGCGGCAGGAAGCCTCGACGAAAGAGATGATCTGGACCCCGGCCTCGATCATTGCGGCGCTGTCGCAGATGGTCAGCCTGTCGCCGGGGGACCTGATCTTCACCGGTACCCCGGCGGGGGTGGGCCCCTTGAATCGGGGCGACACCTGCAAGGTGGAAATCGAGGGGTTGCAGTCGGCGAGCGTGACCATCGCCTGATCTGTCCACGGTGGACAGAAAATCGGACGCAATGGAATCAATGGGTTGGTCTCGCGCATTTACGCGGACTTAACCTTTGGGTTGAGGCGGGACGGTGCGTGAAATCACGCACCCTGCCTCTGGCTCAGGGCTTCGGCTTGTCGTCCCAATCCTTGGTCAGGATGCGGTTCGCATCGCCCTCGGGGTCGTCGAACTGTTTCGTCCGCATCGCCCAGAAGAAGGCGGCGAGGCCGATGCCGCCGAGGAGCAGCGAGACGGGAATGAGGATCGCCAGGATCTCCATTACTTCAGCCGCATCGCGTTAAGAGAGACCGTGATCGAGGACAGCGACATGGCCAGAGCTGCCGCCAGCGGCGTGGCGTGGCCGATCAGGGCCAGCGGCACGGCCACCACGTTGTAGCCGCCGGAGATCAGGAAGTTCTCCACCATCCGCCGGGCGGACTGGCGGCCGATCCGCACCGCGTCGGCGATGGGGGCGATGTCCTGGCCGAGGAGCACGATGTCGGAAGCGACCCGCGCGGCGTCCAGCGCCGAGGCGGGGGAGATCGAGACATGGGCGGCGGCAAGGGCGGCGGTGTCGTTCAGCCCGTCGCCGACCATCAGCACCTTGCGGCCCTCGGCAGAGAGCGCCGCGACGCGGGCGGCTTTCTCGGCGGGGAGGACGCCGGACTTCCAGTTGGCGATGCCCAGACGGTCGGCAAGATCGCGGACCGGGGCTTCGGCATCGCCGGAGAGGAGTTCGACCTGCATTCCGGCGGCTTTCAGCGTCTTGACGGCGGCTTCCGCGCCGGGGCGGAGGCGGTCGGTGAAGGGGAAGGCATGGGTTTCGCCCGCAAGGGTGAGATAGGTCGCGGTCGCGGCCACCGGCGTGGCCCCGCACCAGTCGGCGCGGCCAAGGCGGACGCGGGCGTCCTGATACCGGCCCTCGATCCCCTGGCCGGGGACTTCGCGGATGTCGGTCACGTCGGCGGGTGCGATGCCCAAGCTGCGCGCGCCCTCGGCCAGGGCGCGGGCGAGCGGGTGCGAGGAGCCTGCGGCGAGGGCCGCGGCGACCGCGACCGCTTGGCGGGGCTGGTCGGCCAGCGCCACGGGTTCGGGCGCGCCGAGGGTCAGGGTGCCGGTCTTGTCGAAGACGACGGTATCGACCTCGGCCAGACGCTCCAGCGCGGTGCCGTGCTTGATCAGAAGCCCCTTGCGGAACAGCCGTCCGGAGGCCGAGGTGATCACCGCTGGAACCGCAAGGCCAAGGGCGCAGGGGCAGGTGATGATCAGGACGGCGGCGGAGATGTTGATCGCATAGCGCACGTCGCCGCCGGTGGCCCACATCCAGTAGCCGAAGGCCGAGAACGACAGGATATGCACCAGCGGCGAGTAGAGCCGCGAGGCGCGGTCGGCAAGGCTGGTATAGCGGGTCTTCGCGCCCTCGGCCACAGCCACGAGGTCGGCCATCCGGTGCAGGCTGGACTCCTTCCCCGCTGCTGTCACTTGAACCGTCAGCGGGCCGGTCAGGTTGACCTCGCCCGCGCTGACCACGGTCCCCTCGCCCGCCGGAACGGGCAGGCTTTCGCCGGTAAGGAGGCTGCGGTCCAGTTCCGAGGCGCCGTGGATCACCACGCCGTCTACGGGCATCCGTGCGCCGGGTCGGACGAGGACCATGTCGCCGGGCTGGATCTCGGCGATGGGCATTTCGACTTCTGACCCGTCGACCAGCAGGATCGCACGGGGCACTTCCAGCGCGGCCAGTTCCTCGGCGGCAGAGCGGGCGACGGCGCGGGTGCGGTGGTCGAGGTAGCGGCCCAGAAGCAGGAAGAAGGCCAGCATCACGGCGGCGTCGAAATAGGCGTGATGGCCGGACATCGCGGTCTCGTAGACCGAAATCGACGAGGCGAGGATCAGGGCGAGGCTAATCGGTACGTCCATGCCAAGGCGACATTGCCGGAGTGAGCCCCATGCGGATTTGAAGAAGGGCTGGCCCGCGAAGATCACCGTCGGCAGCGCGATGGCGCCGGAAATCCAGTGGAAGAGGTCGCGCGTCGCGTCTTCCGCCCCCGACCAGACGGCGACGGAGAGGAGCATCACGTTCATCATCGAGAAGAAGGCGACGCCGAGGCGCATCAGAAGCTCGCGGCCCTGACGGTCGGTCTCGGTGACGGAGAGGAGGCCGGGGTCTAGCTCGTGGGCTTCCTGGCCCTGGGCTTCGAGGACTTCGATCAGCTGGGCGGCGGTGACGGTCGGTTCGGCCTCGACGCTGACCCGCTTGAGGGTGAGGTTGACGCGGGCCGAGATCACGCCGGGGACGGCTTGCATGGCGGCCTCGACGGTGGAGATCGACTGCGCGCCACCGGCGTTCGGCAGCGACAGGACGATCCGCCCCGCACGCGCGGCCCTGAGCGCGGCGATGCGTTCGGCGGCGGGGACGACCACGCAGGCCGGGCAGGCCGAAACCGGGGCGGGCCCGGTGCTGGCGAAGTCTTCGGCCAGAGCCATGGTCAGCCCTTCACATAAAGCTCGGAGCGCTGTTCGAAGAGCGTCCCGTCGGCGGAGCTGGCTGTCACCTTGAGCATCCACTTGCCTTTGCCAAGGGCGACATCGGCGGCGTAAAGGTCGCCCTCTGCGGCGAAGACCGGGTTCACGTCATCCTTCGCCTCTGTCGTGCGGCCGACCAGCACCTGCAGGTCGCTGACCGTCACCGGCAGCCCGTCGGGCCCGGTGAAGGCCAAGGTCATCCGCCCCCGGTCATAGGCGGGCGTCATGACCCAGCCGAGCGCTTCCTGCGCGGCCTTGCGTTCGTTGAAATCCTGGCCCGCGACATAGGAGTTCTCGACCTCGAGCCCCGGGAAGGTGCTGACTGCCTTGACGGCGAGAAGGACGTTCACCCCGATGATCACCGCGAAGGCGCTGACGGTGATCGCAAGGACATGCCTGCCCGTAAGTTCGGCCATCATTCTTCCTTCCCGTTGAAGATCGTATCATGGTGCACGCGGTTCGTGGTGCCAAGCTCCTCGACCCAGATCCGCACGTCCGACCGATCCTCGACCGCCGCCCGGGTGCCGGGGGCCGCCGTCAGGTAGATGCGCTGCGACATGGTTTCGTTCGCGGGCACCGTCACGGTGAGGCCGTCCTGCCCTTCGAGCGCAAGGGTGACGAAGGCGTCGGAGGTTGCGGCGATGGTGAACTGCGCATCGGTGCCGTGCATGTTGCGCAGGCGGATGTCATAGGCGTTGCGGATCGAGCCGTCGGAGAGGGTGACGAAGGTCGGGTTCCTGACCGGGGTCACGTTCAGGTCGATGGGCGAGCGCATGAACAGGGCGACGATGAGCCCGATGCCGATCCCGGCCCAGAGCACGGTGTAAAGCACGGTGCGCGGGCGGAAGACGTGGCTCCACACGCTTTTCGCGGGCTCGCCGGCGCGTTCGCGGGTCTCGTCGGTGAGGGCGAGGTAGCCGATCAGGTCGCGCGGCTTGCCGATCCGGTCCATCACGTCGTTGCAGGCGTCGATGCAGAGGCCGCAGGTGATGCAGGCCATCTGCTGGCCGTTCCTGATGTCGATCCCCATCGGGCAGACGTTGACGCAGGCCATGCAGTCGATGCAGTCGCCGGTGGTGGTGCCGAGCTTGCCGCGCGGCTCGCCCCGCCAGTCGCGGTAGGCGATGGTCAGCGTGTCCTCGTCGACCATCGCGGCCTGGATGCGGGGCCAGGGGCAGGCGTAGATGCAGATCTGTTCCCGAGCGAAGCCACCGAAGAAGAAGGTGGTGAAGGTCAGGATCAGCATGGTGATGTAGGCGATCGGGTGGGCCTGGCCGGTGACGAGGTCCTTCAGGAGCGTTGGTGCGTCGGTGAAGTAGAAGATCCAGGCGCCGCCGGTGGCCAGCCCGATCAGGAACCAGACGGTCCATTTGATCGCGCGCTTGCGGATCTTCTCGGCGTCCCATTTCTGCTTGTAGAGCCGAACGCGGGCGTTCCTGTCGCCCTCGATCCAGCGTTCGACCAGGATGAAGAGATCGGTCCAGACGGTCTGCGGGCAGGCATAGCCGCACCAGACCCGGCCGGCAGCAGAGGTGAAGAGGAAGAGGCCGAGGCCGGCCATGATCAGAAGGCCCGCGACGAAGTAGAATTCATGCGGCCAGATCTCGATCATGAAGAAGAAGAAGCGGCGGTTCGCGAGATCGACGAGGACCGCCTGGTCGGGCAAGGACGGCCCCCGGTCCCAGCGCAGCCAGGGGGTGATGTAGTAGATGCCGAGCGTGATGCCCATGATCCACCACTTCAGCGTGCGGAAGGTGCCCTTTACCCGGCGTGGAAAAACCGGCTCGCGCGCGGCGTAGAGGCTGGGTTCGGTTTCGGGCGTGGACAAGGGGCGCTCTTTCATTGATGCGGACACTGGCCGGGGCCAGTCTATCATCCTGCTTGCAATCGGTCATTCCGGGAAGGCGGACATTGACCTGCATCAACTAGGGAGAAGGTCCGGCGAGGGGAATGCGGCAATGCGGCGCAAATCGGCGTGATCGGCGGCCCTGCCGTCGGCTTTGACCGAAGGCGGCGGCCCTGCCATGCTGAGATCCGGGCGGATCGGGGGGCATCATGGTGGAAAAGCGCAAGGCAGTTGCGACCGAGGAGTTCTCGGCCGCCGAAATCGGCGCGCTGGCGCATCTGTACCGGGGCGAGGTCTACCGCAGCACGGTCTGGCGCACCCGGCTGGACACCACGACCAACTGGTCGGTGGTGACGCTGGGCGTGGCGCTGTCGATCACCTATTCCTCGCCGGGTGCTTCGCCGCTGCCGCTGGTGCTGGTGGGCGTTCTGGTCCTGTTCTTCCTGTCGCTGGAGGCGCGCCGCTACAGGTTCTTCAACGTCTGGCGCGCCCGCGCCCGCTGGATCGAGCGGCATTTCTATGTGCCGATGCTGGTGGACGGCGACCTGCACACCGAACAGGACTGGCAAACCGTTCTGGCCAACGACTACCGGAACCCGCAGTACCACGTCAGCTACATGGTGGCGGTCGCGCGCCGGGTTCGGTCGAACTACCTGTGGATCCTCTTGATCCAGGCGGTCGCCTATATCGGCAAGCTGATCGTCCATCCCTTTCCGGCAACGTCCTGGCCCGGTTTCCTGAACCGGGCGGACATCGGCCCGATTCCCGGCGAGATCGTACTGTTGGGCGGGGCGGTCTATATCGCCACCGGCGTCGGGCTGGTGTTCTGGATCAACCGGGTCGACAGGAAACGGGCCAAGGACCGGGCCGTGCGTGGCAGCGCGATGGGCTGAAGCTCGGCGGCAAGAAAGGCAAAAAAGAAAGGGGGCCGGAAGACCCCCTTCCTTCACTCGTTACCGTAGGTCACTCACTCACCACCGCCACGGCTGTGGACATAATAGGCCACGGCGCGAATCTCATCTTCGCTCAGCCGCTGGTTCCAGTTGGGCATCACGCCGAAACGGGCCTTGGTGACTGTCTCGATGATCTTTTCGCGCGACCCGCCATACAGCCAGATCGCATCGGTCAGGTTCGGAGCGCCCTGCGCCCGGTCGCCCTTGCCGTCTTCCATATGGCAGGCGGCGCAGTAGTCGGCGAAGACGGTGGCGCCGGCGGCGTCCAGCGTCGCGTCATGGTCCTGCCCCGAAAGGGCCAGCACATGTTCCGCAACCTGGGCAATCTGGGTTTCGTCCAGGATGCCGTCCGTGCCGAACTTCGGCATTTCCGAATAGCGGGCGTCGGCGTCGGTCGTGTTGCGGATGCCGTGGAGGACGGTCGTGTGGATGTCGTCCATCGTGCCGCCCCAGAGCCAGTCGTCGTCCAGAAGGTTCGGATAGCCCTTGCCGACCACCCCGGCCGCGCCCGAGCCGTGGCACTGGGCGCAGTTGGTGCGGAAGACCGCGGCGCCCGCCCGTTCGGCATAGCCCGCAAGTTCCGGGTCAGCGCCGATGGCGTTCAGGTCGGCGGCAACCAGCTTGTCCTTGATCGCCGCGTTGGCCTTGTCGACGGCGGCAATCTCGACCTCGACATCGGCGCGGGTCGAGGCCCCGAGCAGCCCTGGGGTCGCCCCCGTGATCAGCGGCCAGGCCGGATAGGCCACGGTGTAGCCGATGCCCCAGATGATCGTGGCGTAGAACACCCAGACCCACCAGCGCGGCAGCGGGTTGTTGTATTCCTCGATGCCGTCCCAGCTGTGGCCGGTCGTTTCCACCTGCCGAGGCTCTTTCTTGATTGGCTTGGCACACATGGCCTTACGCCTCCTTAACGGTTTGGGCAGGGTGATCGTCCGCAGGATGGTCATCGTTGCGGAAGATCGAGGTGGCGACCTCCTGGTGCGCGGCGCGCGATCCGGGCCGGAAGGCCCAGACGCAAAGCCCCAGGAACCCCAGCGTCATCGCCAGCAGGAACCAGCTGTCGGCCAGGTGGCGCAGGAAGGAATAGGTTTCCATCGCTGCCCCCTTACCGGTTCGCCACGGGCGTGAAGGTCGAGAAGTCGACCATCGTGCCCAGCACCTGGATATAGGCGATCAGCGCGTCCATCTCGGTCAGCTCGGGCTGGCCGTCGAAGTTGCGGATGTTGATCGTCTTCGGGAAGGCCTGTGTGACCACGCCGTTCTCTTCCTTCCAGGTGTAGCGGTCGGTCAGCCCCGCGCCGTCGGCGTTCGGATCAGCCTGGGCGGTGAAGTCGGCCAGCGCGTTTTCCACCATCGCGTCGGTGTAGGGCACGCCGGTCAGCCGGTTCGTGATCAGCACGTCCTGGATGTATTTCCCGTCGATCACGTTGTTCGCGAGGAAGCCGTAGGGCGGCATCACCGATTCCGGCACGACCGACTTGGCATTGGTGAAGTGGTCCTGATGCCATTCGTCGGAGTAGCGGCCGCCGACGCGCGCCAGGTCGGGCCCGGTGCGCTTCGACCCCCACTGGAACGGGCGGTCATACATCGATTCCGCTGCCAGCGAGTAGTGGCCATAGCGTTCGACCTCGTCGCGCATCGGGCGGATCATCTGGCTGTGGCAGTTGTAGCAGCCCTCGCGGATGTAGATCGACCGTCCGGCCAGTTCGAGCGGGGTGTAGGGACGCACCCCCTCCACCTTCTCGATGGTGTTTTCCAGGTAGAAGAGCGGCACGATCTGCACGATCCCCCCGATGGTCACGACCAGAAGGCTGAGCACCATCAGAAGCGTGGCGTGCGTTTCGATTGCCTTGTGTTTGTCAAGAAAAGCCATTGTCCCGTTTCCTTATTCTGCCGGAACAGCCGCGTGCTGCGAGGCCTTCACAGGCTGCGCGCGCACGGTCATCCAGAGGTTCCAGCACATGATCACCGCCCCGGTCAGGAACAGCAGACCACCCAGCGCCCGCACCACATACATCGGGAACTTCGCGGCCACGGTGTCGGCGAAGGCGTTCACGAGAAAGCCGTTCGCATCGACTTCGCGCCACATCAGGCCTTCCATGATGCCCGTGACCCACATCGACGAGGCGTAGAGCACGATGCCGATGGTGGCGAGCCAGAAGTGCCAGCTGACGAGTTTCAGCGAGTAGAGGCCTTCACGGTTCCAGAGCCGCGGCACCAGGTAGTAGAGGACGCCGAAGGTGATCATCCCGTTCCAGCCGAGGGCGCCGGAATGGACGTGGCCGATGGTCCAGTCGGTGTAGTGCGACAGCGAGTTCACCGCCTTGATCGACATCATCGGGCCTTCGAAGGTGGACATCCCGTAGAAGCCGATGGAAACCACCATCATGCGGATGATCGGGTCGGTGCGCAGCTTGTCCCAGGCACCCGACAGCGTCATCAGGCCGTTGATCATGCCGCCCCAGGAAGGCATCCACAGGATCACCGAGAACACCATGCCAAGGGTCGACGCCCAGTCAGGCAGCGCGGTGTAGTGCAGGTGGTGGGGACCCGCCCAGATGTAAAGGAAGATCAGCGCCCAGAAGTGGATGATCGACAGCTTGTAGCTGTAGACCGGGCGTTCGGCCTGCTTCGGGACGAAGTAGTACATCATCCCGAGGAAGCCCGCGGTCAGGAAGAAGCCCACGGCGTTGTGGCCGTACCACCATTGCACCATCGCATCCTGCACGCCGGAGTAGAGCTGGACCTGGGCCGAGCCGAAGATCGAGACCGGGATCGCCGCGTTGTTGACGAGGTGCAACATCGCGACAGTCAGGATCATCGACAGGAGGAACCAGTTCGCGACGTAGATATGGGGCTCCTTGCGTTTGAAGAGCGTGCCCATGAAGGCGATCAGGAAGGCGACCCAGACCACGGTGATCAGGATGTCGACGTACCAGACGGGTTCGGCATATTCCTTGCCCTGCGTCGCGCCGAGGACATAGCCCGTGGCAGCCAGCACGATGACCAGCTGCCAGCCCCAGAACACGAACCAGCCGAGCGAGCCGCCGAACAGGCGCGCGGCGCTGGTGCGCTGGACGATGTAGAAGGACGACATGATGAGCGCGTTGCCGCCAAAGGCGAAGATCACCGCGCTGGTGTGCAGCGGGCGCAGGCGGCCGAAGTTGCCATAGCCCTGCAGGAACTCGAAGTTCAGCTGCGGGAAGGCCAGCTGGGTGGCGATGACCACGCCGACAAGAAAGCCGACGACGCCCCAGAAGGCGGTGGCGATCGCGCCGGCGCGGATCACGCTGTCGAAATATTCGTGCTGCACATTGGGTTTCGGGTCGCCCGCCGAGCGGACCACCCACAGAAAGGCGATGCCAGCAGCAAGCATCACGGTGATCGCGTTGACCTGATAGGCCAGGTCATGCGCGTAGTTGGCCGCGATCGCGGCCAGGACCGCGACAAGGCCAAGCCCGGCAAGTTTTAGGTAATCCCACATGGTAGCGTCCCTTCGTCCTGTCTCATGCGGTCCGCCGCACCGGATCTTGATTCGGAACCGGCAGCCGCACTCTTCGGCATTCTGACTTCTGCGGTGCAGCAGAGATATCCGCCTTGATCTGGGTCAACCGGAATCCAAAGTGGAATTGACCTCGGTCAAGGCGCGCAATTCTGCAACGCTCATGCTAGCTTGAAGATTATCAAGGGAGATGACCATGGCCTACAAATCCCTCCTCACCGTGGCGGTCGCGCCCGAGGGCGTACTTGCAACTGTGACAGCCGCCGGTCAGATCGCCACGGCGACGGATGCGCATCTGGACGGGCTTGCCCTGGGTGTCGACCGCACTCAGGTCGGGTATTCCTATGTCGGGTCGGGCGCGGTGGTAATCGCCGCCGCGATGGACCGGGCCGAAGGCGAGGCGCGCGAAGCCGAGGCGGCGCTGAATGCGGCGATCGGGGCACAGTCCCCCTCGCTGCGGTCATCCGTCGAATCGGTCGTGACCCAGCTTGGGGCACTGACAGATGTCGTCGCGGCCCGCGCGCGTTACAGCGACCTCACCGTGCTGCCGCTGCCCTATGGCAAGACCCGCAGCGTCGCCGACGAGGCGGTGACGGAGGCCGCGCTCTTCGAAGGCATGGCGCCGGTCCTGATCGTTCCACCCTCGGGCATGAAGACGGCCCAGCCGAAGCGCATTGTCGTCGGCTGGAACCAGAGCCGCGAGGCGCTGGTTGCCGCGCGCCGGGCCCTGCCCTTCCTCAAGCGCGCCGACATGGTCCAGATCGTCGTGGTCGATCCGCCGACCCACGGGCCGGAGCGGTCTGATCCCGGGGGGCACCTGTGCCAGCTGCTGGTCAGGCACGGCGTCAAGGCCGAGGTTTCGGTCCTGGCACGCACCCTGCCGCATGTGTCCGACGTTCTGGCCCGCCAGGTGCGCGACCTCGATGCCGATCTTCTGGTGATGGGCGCCTATGGCCATTCGCGGTTCCGCGAGGCGATCCTGGGCGGCACGACCCGCGACATGCTGGAAAACGCAGAAGTTCCGGTCTTCCTGGCCCATTGACGGATCGGGGGCCGGGCGATGGCAGATGCCTCGCCCGGCCCCCGAAAAGGCTCAGCCGGTTCAGACGAACAGGAAGTCGGTCTGCGTCAGGGTGCCGCCTTCCTGAACGGTGAAGAGCGCGGAGGCATTTCCGCTCTCCCCTCCGTCGAGGTCCAGATACAGCGTGCGCGTCGAGGCGTCGTAGAACAGCACAGGCTGGGTGCCCCCGAAGGTCTCGGGAAGTGCCGTGCCGGTTTGCCACATCGCGGCAATCGTCGCCGTGGTGGCAATGCCAAGCCCCGCCCGCGACAGGCCCACCCTGTCCAGACCGCTGGTGAAATCAAGAAACTCGTCGGCCATGTCCGCCGTGCTGATGACGAAGCGGTCAGCACCTGCCCCGCCAACGTAGACGTCATAGCCCAGGCCGCCGTTCAGCGTGTCGGCACCATCACCCCCGTCCAGCCAGTCGTCATTCGCCCGGCCCAGAAGCACGTCATTGCCGATTCCGCCGAACAGCCTGTCTTCGCCGTCCTCGCCGTCCAGCTGGTCGTTGCCGGCATCGCCGTAAAGCATGTCCCCCTCGGTGCCGCCGAACAGCCTGTCGTTGCCGACGCCGCCAATGATCGTGTCGAAATCCGCCCCGCCCAGCACCGAATCGTTGCCGATGCCGCCATCGATCCAGTCGCTGCCGTTGCCGCCGGACAGGGTGTCGCTGCCCCCGCCGCCGAACAGGAAATCGAAACCGTCCATCCCGAACAGCCTGTCCGACCCGACACCGCCGGTGATCGTGTTGTCCAGCCCGTTGCCGGTGCCGGTCGAGGCACTGGTCGAGGTCAGCACCAGGTTTTCCACGTTCTCGCCCAGAGTGAAATTCGTCAGCGCGGTGCGGACCGTGTCGATGCCGCCGTCCAGGCCTTCGACCACCCGGTCGCCGGCAGCGTTCACGACATAGGTGTCGTCACCCGCACCGCCGTCCATGCTGTCGTTGCCGACGCCCCCGTCCAGAAAATCGCCGCCCTCGCCGCCGTAGAGCGAATCGTTGCCGTTGCCGCCATAGATCGAGTCGCCACCTGCATCGCCGAACAGCCGGTCATTGCCATCCTCGCCCAGAAGGCGGTCAGCTTCGGCGCCCCCCGCCAGCGTGTCGTTGCCGGTGCTGCCGAAAAGCGTGTCCGCCCCGTCGCCGCCCAAGGCATTGTCATTGCCCGTGCCTGCGTAGATCACGTCATTCCCGGTGCCACCATCGAGGCTGTCGTTGCCCGCGCCGCCGTAGAGGAAATCGAACCCGTCGGCCCCGAACAGCGTGTCGCCGCCGGTGCCGCCAGTGATCGAGTTGCCCTGCACGTTGCCCATCGCATAGACGCCCAGCGTCGAGGTCAGCACCAGGTTCTCCACCTGGTCGGCCAGGAAGATGCTGGTCTGCGTGGTGCGGATCGTGTCGATGCCGCCATCCGCCTCCTCCAGCACCACGTTGGTCACGCCGGTCAGATAATAGGTGTCATTGCCCGCGCCCCCGTCGAGGACGTTGGATCCGCCTTCGCCATAAAGGACGTCATTGCCGCCGCCGCCCGACAGGGTGTCGTCGCCAAGCCCGCCATAGAGCGTGTCGTTGCCCAGGTTGCCGGTCAGGATGTCGTTCCCGGCATTGGCGCGGAGCACGTTGTTGACGTTGTTGCCGGTCAACGTGTCGTTGCCCGCGCCCGACGTGGCATTCTCGATCACCGTGCCGCGGGCAATGGTCACGTTGTCGACCAGACCGCCGATGTCGGAATAGGTCAGCTCGAAAAGCGAAATTTCCTGGTTGGCGCTGAAATTCGAGAAGTTGATCGTGTCGATGCCGTTGGTGTCGTAGATCGTGAAGGCGATCGGATCGCCCCAGTAGACAGCCGCAGTGCGGGGGCTGTAGCCCGTCCACTGGTTCAGCAAGCTCTGCAGATAGCCGCCGATGTTCGAACCGTAGCCGTAGACCGAGTTTCCGCCGTTGGTGACACCCGAAAACCCGTAGAGGTTCTGGATGGCGATGATGTCGGCCGGCATGAGCGTGGCCGTGAAGGCGAAACTGTCGGTCGCGGATAGCGTGTTGTCGTCCTGGCTGAAGTACGACATGACCGTCGCCAGCCAGCTGTCGTTGTCATAGAGATTATCGACGCCGTAGGTCGCGTCTCCATTGTAGTTTCCGGCATGCCCCAGGCCCAGCGCATGGCCGATCTCGTGCATGTAGGTTTGAAGCATGTAGCTGTTCAGATCGAGCGGAGCCCAGTCGCGCGGTATGTTGATGAACGACTGGGTGAGCGTGGTTCCCGTGAAATCCGAATAGGCATAGGCGCCGTCGGGATCGTTGTTGTCGAACATGAGCTTCGCGTTGGACGCGGTTGATGCGACGAACCTGATACCCGTCACCTCGGTCCAGGCTTCAAGGGCGGCCACTGCAATCGCGCGTTCCGCCGTCGACAGGCCCGAAACGTTGTAGGTCAGCGTTCTGGTGGCCGTCAGCGCGAACTTGTACTGCACGCCCCCCCAATAGCCACTGGTCAGCTGGGTGGCGATCTGGTCCCAGGTGAAGATCGGGGCTGCAGACGGATCGCCGGGATTTGGCGCGGCATTCGGGGTGGAGGGGTCGCGGGCGGCTTGAACGTCGGGCATGAAATGAGTCCTTGGCAAGAAAGGTTAGCGAGGAAGGTCGGCGATCAGCCTCTGGAAGAATGCCAGGCGTCTGGACCTGGTCACGGTGGTATCCATCGTCAGCATTCCGACCGAGGGCCGGACAGCCCGCTGGCCGGAAGCGTCGATCCAGGTCGGAATGACCTCGATCTTCGTGGCGGTGGCCTCGGTGATCTCGATCTCGAGCCCCGGGCCGCCGGACAGGGGCGCGTCCTGCAGATCGGCGCCGGAAAGATCGGGCTGGTTGCGCACCGCCTTCAGGAAGTCGGCGCAAATCTCGGCAACGCGGGCGGGATCGGTCTGGGTGCCGCCGGTGCAGGCAAAGGACAGGCCGGAAGGCTGGTCGGCCAGAACACCCGTTGCAGACACCACCATCACCCCCAAAACCGATAGACCCGCAAACCCACGGTGGCGCTTCAATCGCATTGAATCAACCCCGATCCACCCGCCTGCAAGGCGATAGGGCAGAACGATTGCCATCGTTCGGCGAATCTATGGAAAAAGCATGGCAATTCGCCGTCGGCGAACCCCGCACCTGGATGACCCGACGTCATCATTCGACCAGTCTGCCCATTTCCTGCACCGCCGTCTCGCGCAGGGCGCGCAGGTCGGCAATCGAGCCTTCGAGTTCGGCCTTCTGCTTCTCCAGCTCGACCAGCTGCCGGTCGGCGAGTTGCAGCCAGGCCTCAAGCTGCGGACGTTCGCCCTTCTTGCCGTAGATCAGGAGCCACTGGCGGATCTCCTCCAGCGAGAAGCCGAAGCGGCGGCCGCGCAGGATCAGCTTCATCCGCGCCACCTCGCGCGAGGCGTAGAAGCGGGCGCGGCCTTCCTTTTCCGGGGCAAGAAGCTCGATGTATTCGTAGTAGCGCAGCGTGCGCGGGGTCACGTCGAACCTGGCACACATCTCCTTGAAGGTCAGGCGGGTCTCGGTCATGCGCGGTCCTCCACCGGTCAGCCTAGGGGGACACCTTCGCTGGTGCAACCGTGTCGGGGGTTGCCTTCCCCCTGACGCAGCGGTTTGATGCGTCGGCCCGGAGGCCCCATGCCCGACATCGAGACCATCGCCCGCCAGTTCATCGAAGCCCTGCCGCACAGCCGAGAGCTGGGGATGCGGCTTGAAACCATCGGCGAAGGCAACGCCACCATATCAATGCCCTACGACGCCCGGCTTGTCGGCGACCCGGCAACCGGGGTGATCCACGGCGGCGCCGTTTCCGCGCTGATGGACACCGCCTGCGGCACATCGGTGATGAGCCATCCGCAGGCCGGGTTCTCGACCGCGACGCTGGATTTGCGGATCGACTACATGCGCCCCGCCACGCCGGGCCAGACCATCCGCACCCGCGCGGAATGCCATCATGTCACCCGCAGCGTGGCCTTCGTCCGGGCAGTGGCCACGGATGACGACGAAGCCCGCCCGGTGGCGATGGCGACCGGCGCCTTTACCGTGGAGCGCAAGGAATGAAGGCACCGGAGCCGGTTCATGTCGTGAAGCAGCGCCGCGAAGGGCTGCTCAGGACACTGGTCAACGGCGTACCCTACATCCGCTTCCTCGGGGTGGAGTTCGACCGGCGCGGCGACGAATTGACTGCCGTCCTGCCCTTCCGGGACGGCCTGATCGGCAAC
The DNA here is from genome assembly GCF_016792905.1 of Tabrizicola sp. Lineage (GTDB taxonomy): Bacteria > Pseudomonadota > Alphaproteobacteria > Rhodobacterales > Rhodobacteraceae > Tabrizicola. The sequence continues at coordinate 27,811 of NZ_JAEULP010000035.1, read as the reverse complement.
CCGCGCCTTCCCGCCCTGCATGGCGGGGCGACGGCGGCCTTCCTGGAGATCGCCGCGATGATCGAGCTTGCCTGGAGCACGCTCTGGGAAGGGATGGAGGCCGACGGCGCGCTGCCCGAAGGCCCGCTGCGGCTGCCGAAGACCATCGACTTCACCATCGACTACCTGCGCGCGGGCCTGCCGCGCGACGCCTATGCCCGGGCGCGGGTCAACCGGTCGGGTCGGCGCTATGCGTCCGTGCATGTCGAGGCCTGGCAGGACAACCGCAGCCGCCTTTTCGCGCAGGCGACGGGACATTTCCTGATGCCCCCTGCCGAGCCGAAATGACAGGGATTACCCACGGCCGCGTCCTGCGCATCGCGGGGCCGATCGTCCTGTCGAATGCCACGGTGCCGCTTCTGGGCGCGGTCGATACCGCTGTGATCGGACAGCTTGGCGATGCGGCAAGCCTGGGCGCGGTGGGCATCGGGGCAGTGATCCTGGCGACGCTATACTGGGCCTTCGGCTTCCTGCGCATGTCGACCTCGGGCCTTGCCGCGCAGGCGCAGGGGGCGGGCGACATGGGCGAGCGGACGGCCGTGCTGGTCCGTGCCCTGATCGTCGGCACTGCGGCCGGGCTGACCCTGGTGCTGGCGCAGGTCGTCCTTTTCGCGGCGGCCTTCTGGGTCGCCCCCGCCACGCCGAAGGTCGAGGCCCTGGCGCATGACTACCTGTCGATCCGCATCTGGGGCGCACCCGCGACCATCGCGCTTTACGCGCTGACCGGCTGGCTGGTGGGGCTGGAGCGGACGCGGGGCGTCCTGATCCTGCAGCTCTGGCAGAACGGTTTGAACATCCTGCTGGACCTCTGGTTCGTCCTCGGCCTTGGCTGGGGCGTGCCGGGAGTCGCGGTGGCGACGCTGATCGCGGAATGGACCGGGCTTGCCCTGGCGCTGTGGCTGGCGCGCGATGCCTTCGGGCCTGCCTTCCGCGACGCCGCTGCCCGGCTGGGCGACCGGCTGTCGATCCGCCGCATGTTCTCGGCCAGCCGCGACATCATGGTGCGGACCGTGCTGTTGCAACTCTCCTTCACCACCTTTGTCTTTCTCGGCGCCCGGTTCGGCGACGTGACGCTGGCGGCGAACCAGGTCCTGATGCAGTTCCTGGAAATCACCGCCTATGCGCTGGACGGCTTCGCCATCGCGGCCGAGACGCTGGTCGGCCAGGCCATCGGTGCGCGGTCGGTGCGGCAGGTGCAGGCCGCCGGGCGGATCTGCCTGCAATGGGGCTTTGGCGGCGGCATCGGGCTCGCGCTGCTGTTCGCCCTGGCCGGCCCGCCGATCATCGACCTGATGACCACCGCCCCCGAGGTGCGCGAGGCGGCGCGGGCCTACCTGCCCTGGCTGGTCGCCGCGCCCCTGATCGGGGTTGCGGCCTGGGTCTTCGACGGCATCTTCATCGGCGCGCTGCTGACCGGCGACATGGTGCGGACCATGCTTGTCTCGGTCGCGATCTATGCCGTGGCGCTGGCCGTTCTGGTTCCCGTCACCGGAAACCATGGTCTCTGGGCCGCGCTCATGGTGCTGAACGCGAGCCGCACCGTAACGCTCTGGCGCCGCTATCCCAAGGTCGCCGCGCGGGCGGGCCAAGCCTAGGCTTGCCTTCCCCCCGTGCTCCGGGCCATGATCCGCCGCCAAAGGGGAGAAACATGCGGAAATTCCTGGTCGTGCTGGACGACAGCCGCGAATGCCTGAATGCCATGCGCTTTGCCGCCCTGCGCGCGGCCCATACCGGCGGCGGGGTGACGATCCTGTCCATCGTCCCGCCGGAAGAATTCCAGACCTGGATGGGGGTCGCGGACCTGATGCGCGCCGAGGCACGCGAACGGATCGAGGCCCATTTCGAGGTCTTCGCCAAGTGGATGCGCGACAAGCAGGGGGTCAACCCCGAACTGGTGATCCGCGAGGGCGATCCGGTGAACGAGATCCTCAGCCAGGTGCGGGACGATGCCGAAATCGCGGTGCTCGTCCTTGGCGCGGGCACCGACAAGAACGGGCCCGGCCCGCTTGTCACCGCGATGAGCCGCAACTCCGGCAGCCTGCCGATCCCGATCACCATCGTCCCGGGCGACCTGTCCAAGGAGCGGCTGGAGAGCATCACCTGATCCGGGGCGACAGGAATCGCTTCCTGTGGCGCAAGCGCAAGGGCTGGATAGCCCGGTTTAAGCGCCCGCTTACTGCAGCTTCGATCACACCGCCCTAGATTAGCGACGGGCTACGCAAGGCCCGTATCTCCAGGACCTCTGCATGACTCCGCCAAACCAGCCTGCCAGCGCGGGCCGCCGTCCCACCCTATCGCCCTTCCTGCTGAACGTGCTCGTCACCACCTATCTGCTGGCGCTGTGCAACACGACGTTCTGGGGCCATCTGTTCCGCATCTTCGAGAGCCGGACGCTGACAGCGCTGGTCTTCGCCGGGGCGGTCTGGGCGCTGATGCTGCTGGTCGTGTCGATCCTGGCGGTGCGGCGGGCGCAGAAGCCGGTCCTGGTAGCCCTGCTTCTGACCGCCGCGGTGACATCCTATTATGTCGACGTGCTGGGCGTCGTGGTCGACCGCGACATGATCCAGAACGCGGTGACGACAACCTTCGCCGAATCGAAGCATCTCATCACGCTCAACTTCCTGAGCCATGTCTTCCTCTATGGCGTCCTCCCGTCGGCACTGGTGCTCTGGGTGCGCATCCGGCGCGCGACGGTCCTGCGCGGGCTGATCGGCACCGGGCTGGTCACGGTGCTTTCGGCAGCGCTGCTGGTCGGGCTCCTGTTCACCAACCTGAAGGCCTATTCGACGGTTCTGCGCGGCAACAAGGAACTGATGGGCTCGGTCCAGCCGCTTGCCCCGATGAGCGGGGCGCTGCGCTATGCCAAGATGATGTTCAAGTCGACCCAGATCACCCTGCAGCCGACCGGGCGCGACGCGAAGCCCGGCCCGTTCCTGGCCAAGGCGGACAAGCCGATCCTGATGGTCGTCGTCGCGGGCGAGACGAGCCGGGCGCAGAACTGGTCGCTGGGCGGCTACGGGCGCGACACCAACCCGGACCTCGCGAAACGCGACATCGTCTATTACCCGAACGCCACCAGCTGCGGCACCGCCACCGCGACCTCGCTGCCCTGCATGTTCTCGCCCCTGACCCGGTCCGAGTATTCCTATGAGGGAGGCCTTGGCCACGAGAACCTGGTCGACGTGCTGACCCATGCCGGCTTCAAGGTTGAATGGTGGGACAACAATACGGGCGACAAGGACATTGCCGACCGCATCCCCTCGCGCAAGATGAAGCCCGAGGACGGGCCGGAATTCTGCTTCCCCGAATGCATCGACGGTGTCTTCCTGAAAGGACTGCAGGACAAGGCCGATACGATTACCCAGAACACGGTCATCGTCATGCACCAGATCGGCAGCCATGGCCCCAGCTACTGGCTGCGCTATCCGCCCGAGCGCGAACTGTTCAAGCCCGCCTGCCACACGCCGGAACTGACCTCATGCTCCACCGAGGAGATCGTCAACGCCTATGACAACACCATCGCCTACACGGACTACTTCCTGTCGCAGGTGATTGACCTTCTCGATGCCTCCGGCCGGGTGATCCCGGCGATGTACTACGTCTCGGACCATGGCGAGTCCCTGGGCGAAGGCGGGCTCTACCTGCATGGCACGCCCTATTTCATGGCGCCGGAATATCAGACCCGGGTTCCCATGGTGCTCTGGATGTCGCAGCGCTTCCGTGACAGTCTGGCGCTGGACGCCGCCTGCCTGGCGAAGGGTGCGGCGGACCCGGTCAGCCACGACAACATGTTCTCGACGGTGCTTGGAATGCTGGATGTGACGACGACGGCCCGGGATGCCACGCTTGATCTTGCGGCACCTTGTCGCGCCGCGGCGGGCTGAGGCATGAGCGTCCAGGAAAAGCCGCCGCGCAAATCCGGGATCGCGCATTTCTTCGCCGCGGCGGGCTATTCGCTGGGCGGGCTGAAGCGGCTGGCCCGGGAAAGCGCCTTCCGGCAGGAGGTCGCGCTGATCGCGGGGCTTCTGGTGCTGTTCCTGATCTGCGGAGCTTCTCTGCCAGAGATTCTGGGGCTGCTGGCCATCGGCCTTGTCCTGATCGCGGTCGAGGCGCTGAACACCGCGCTTGAGGTGCTGGTTGACCACCTGTCCCCCGACTGGTCGCAATTTGCCAAGGATGCCAAGGACCTGGGCTCGCTGGCCGTGGCCTGCACCATCGGGGCAATTGCGCTATATTCGGGCGTCGCGCTCATCTGGTAGGCGGTCACGCGCCATGCTGCACCCGCATTGCTGCCATGCAGCGAATTGCCTTGGGGTCGCCCCGGGATCGGCCTAGATTCGGCCTCGGGAGGAGCCTTGAGTGAAAGGTGCATACCATGTCGATCCATCCATTCCCCCGCCGCCCGGTCGCCGCGCAGCCGGTGGAGCCCTATTTCCAGGCCGAGCGCCCGGTTGAAACGCCAGTCCGCCTGCGCCCGCTGAGCGCACTGGAGCAGATGTATGCCTACTGGGGCTCGGATCGCGCCTGAACTTTAGAACGGTTCCAAACTTGACACTGCGGGGTGCAAGGCGCATATCCGACAGGAACAGTCGGAGACCGGAAGCATGTTCATCCAGACCGAATCCACGCCGAACCCCGCGACGCTGAAATTCCTGCCCGGGCAGACCGTGCTGGAGCTTGGCACCGCCGATTTCCCAAGCGCCGAGGCGGCGGGGAAATCGCCGCTGGCCAAGCGCATCTTCGCGGCGGGCGGCGTGACCGGGGTGTTCTTCGGCAACGATTTCGTCACCGTGACCAAGGCCGATGACGTCGACTGGCCCCATATCAAGCCGCAGATCCTGGGCGCGATCATGGAGCATTACCAGTCCGGCCAGCCGGTGATCGAAGGCGAGGGCACCAACGGCGGCGGCCATGCCGAGCATACCGGCGAGGATGGCGACATCGTCAAGCAGATCAAGGAGCTGCTGGATACCCGCGTCCGCCCGGCGGTGGCGCAGGACGGCGGCGACATCACCTTCCACGGCTTTGACCGGGGCGTGGTCTACCTGCACATGCAGGGCGCCTGCGCGGGCTGCCCGTCCTCGACCCTGACGCTGAAGATGGGAATCGAGAACCTTCTGCGGCATTACATCCCGGAAGTGCTGGAAGTGCGGCCAGTGGCTGCCTGATCCTTGTTGCCGCTTCTGGCCTTCGACACTTCGGCCGCGCATTGCGCGGCCGCTTTGCTTCTGCCCGACAGGGCGATCCAGCGTATCGAGCCGATGGAGAAGGGTCAGGCCGAACGGCTGATCCCGCTGCTGGAGGAGCTGCTGGCCGAGGGCGGGATCGGCTGGCGCGACCTCAAGGCAGTCGCCGTCGGCACCGGGCCGGGCAATTTCACCGGCGTCCGCATTGCTGTCGCCGCCGCGCGCGGGCTGGCTCTGGGACTGGGTATCCCGGCAGTCGGCGTGACCCGGCTGGAGGCGCTGGCCCATGGCCTGCCGCGCCCTCTGACCGTGATCGAAGACGCCCGGCGCGGCGAAGTCTATGTTCAGGACTTCACCGACACCGGCCCCGGCCCCGCCCGGCTGGCCCCCGCCGACAGCGTCACCCCGCTGCCCAACGCGACCGGCAGCGCCGCCGGCCCCATGGCCCTGCCCCCCGCCTTGCCGCTGCCCGAAGCCATCGCCCGGATCGCCGCCACCCGAACCGGGACGCCCCAACCGCGCCCCGCCCCCTTCTACCTGCGCGGCGCCGACGCCGACCCGCCCTCGGACCCGCCCCCGGTGATCCTGCCGTGACCCCCGACGCCCTTGCTGCCCTCCACGCCCGCTGCTTCCGCAGCCCTCCGCCGTGGAGCGCCGCCGACTTCGCAGGCTTCCTCGCCGACCCGCTCGCCTTCCTGCTGGTCGAGGGCGACGCCGGGTTCCTGCTGGGCCGCGCCGTTGCCGGAGAGGCCGAGCTTCTGACCCTTGCCGTCGCGCCGGAGTCCCGCCGCCGGGGCCTTGCGCGCCAGCTTGTCATGCGCTTCCTCTACCAGGCCCGGCTGCGGGGGGCGGACGCCGCCTTCCTGGAAGTGTCAGTGGAAAATGCCGCAGCCATCGCGCTTTACGAATCGCTGGGCTTCACTCGTTCGGGCCTGCGGCGGGGCTATTACCGGACTCCGGAGGGCGACCGGATCGACGCGGTGGTCATGGCTCGCGCGCTGGCTGCAATGCCGGGTTCGTGATCTTTCCTGACCATCGGGTCAACTTTCCCGGCCGCCCGCGCGAATCCGGCTTGACCCCTTGCCGGGCTTTGTCGCTAATCAGGTCAGGAACCGCCCGCGACCGGACGAAACCGGCGGACTGGGCGGCACAGTGTTTATCAACCGGGAGAATACCCATGAGCCTGATGAAATCCCTTGCCGGGGCCGCTTCGGCATTCGCACTCCTCGCGGGTGCCGTTGCCGCCGAACCGGCGATCATCTTCGACCTTGGCGGCAAATTCGACAAGTCGTTCAACGAAGCGGCCTTCAACGGCGCGACCCGCTGGGCGACCGAAACCGGCGGCACGTTCAAGGAACTGGAAATGCAGGACGAAGCCCAGCGCGAACAGGCGCTGCGCCGCCTGGCCGAAGCGGGCGCCAACCCCGTCGTGATGACTGGCTTCGCCTTCGGCGACGTGCTGAACAAGGTCGCCCCGGACTTCCCGAACACCAAGTTTGCCATTGTCGACATGGTCGTGGACCAGCCGAACGTGAAGTCGGTCGTGTTCAACGAGCATGAAGGCTCCTACCTCGTCGGCATGATGGCGGGTCTGGCCACCAAGACCGGCACCGTCGGCTTCATCGGCGGCATGGACATCCCGCTGATCCGCAAGTTCGGCTGCGGCTATGCCCAGGGCGTGCTGGCGGCCAAGCCCGACGCCAAGATCGTGCTGAACATGACCGGCACCACCCCGGCGGCCTGGAACGACCCGGTGAAGGGTGCCGAGCTTGCCAAGGGCCAGAAGGCGCAAGGCGCGGACGTGATCTACGCGGCGGCGGGCGGCACTGGCGTCGGCGTGTTGCAGGCGGCGGCGGACGAGGGGATCCTGTCCATCGGCGTCGACTCGAACCAGAACTACCTGCACCCCGGCCAGGTCCTGACCTCGATGCTGAAGCGCGTCGACAACGCCGTCTACGAAGCCTTCAAGGAAGGCGAGAACCTCACCCCCGGCATCAATGTCATGGGTCTGGCGAACGATGGCGTCGGCTATGCGATGGACGACAACAACAAGGCGCTGGTGACCCCGGAAATGCAGGCGGCGGTCGATGCGGCGGCCGAGAAGATCAAGTCGGGCGAGATCGTGGTGCACGACTACATGTCGGACAACACCTGCCCGGCCGCCACGTTCTGATCGGCTGACAGTGTGAAGGGATAGGTGCCGCGCCAGACACCTGGCGCGGCATTTTGCAACCGGCACCCCAGAGAAGTCGCAGGTGAAGCGAGAGGGGCCGGGCAACACGGGGGAAGATATGGTCGCGACGAATGGGGCCGACGCTGCTTTTGCCATCGAGTTGAAGGGCATCTCCAAGGCCTTCGGTCCGGTGCAGGCGAACAAGGACATCAACATCGCGGTGCCGAAGGGCACGATCCACGGCATCATCGGCGAGAACGGCGCGGGGAAATCGACGCTGATGTCGATCCTCTACGGCTTCTACAAGGCCGATAGCGGCCAGATCTTCGTCAACGGCGCGCTCACGCCCATCCCCGACAGCCAGAGCGCGATCCGCGCCGGAATCGGCATGGTCTTCCAGCATTTCAAGCTGGTGCAGAACTTCAGCGTGCTGGAGAACATCATCCTCGGGGCCGAAGAGGGCCAGATGCTGAACAGCTCGCTCGCCAAGGCGCGCAAGGAGCTGGACCGGCTGGCCCGCGACTATGACCTCGACGTCGACCCGGACGCCCTGATCGAGGACCTTTCGGTCGGCCACCAGCAGCGGGTGGAAATCCTCAAGGCGCTCTACCGTCAGGCCGACATCCTGATCCTGGACGAGCCCACCGGGGTGCTGACCCCGGACGAGGCCGACCACCTGTTCCGCATCCTGAAAGGGCTGAAGGACCAGGGCAAGACGGTGATCCTGATCACCCACAAGCTGCGCGAGATCATGGAGGCGACCGACAACGTCTCTGTCATGCGGCGGGGGACGATGGTAGCGACGGTGAAGACCGCCGAGACCAGCCCGGAACAGCTGGCCGAGCTGATGGTCGGCCGCAAGGTGCTGCTGGAGGTCGAGAAGGGTGTCGCAAAGCCCGGCGAGGTGGTGCTGAAGGTCGAGGACCTGCGTGTCCGCGACGAGCACAAGGTCGAACGGCTGAAGGGCGTCAGCTTCGAGATCCGGGCGGGCGAGATTCTCGGCATCGCCGGCGTTGCCGGGAACGGCCAGACCGAGCTGATGGAGGCCCTGGGCGGGATGATCCGCGCCACGGGCAGGGCGAGCCTGAAGGGCGCCGACCTGCCCTTGTCGGGTCCTGGCGCCGACGGCCAAAGCCGCCGCGCGGCGGGCATCGCCCATGTGCCCGAGGACCGGCATCACCACGGCCTGATCCTGGATTTCACCGCCTGGGAGAACATGGCCTTCGGCTATTTCAACGACCCGGACTACCAGAAGAACGCGCTTCTTATGGACAACGACGCGCTCCGCGACGACACCCGGAAGAAGATGGAGAAGTTCGACGTCCGCCCGCCGGACTGCTGGCTTCCGGCCAAGTCCTTCTCGGGCGGGAACCAGCAGAAGATCGTCGTCGCGCGCGAGATAGAACAGAGCCCGGCGCTTCTCCTGATCGGCCAGCCGACCCGGGGCGTCGACATCGGCGCCATCGAGTTCATCCACAAGCAGATCATCGCCCTGCGGGATGCCGGTGCGGCGATCCTGCTGGTCAGCGTCGAACTGGACGAGATCATGAGCCTTTCGGACCGCATCGCAGTGATGTTCGACGGCCGCATCATGGGCTTCCGTGACCCGGAAACGACGGATGAACGCGAGCTGGGCCTGTTGATGGCGGGCGTGACTGGCAAGGGGGAGGCGGCGTGATGTTGGTTGACTTGCGGCAGCCCCCCACCCCCCTCCCCTCCCCACAGAGGCGGAGGGGAAGCGCGGGACGTCACGCGGCGCGCTTTTTGTCCTGCGCTGTCGGCGTTCATACGACTGAGGGCGCGACCCGGTGCCTCCCTCCCCCCTCCGCGGGGGAGGGCCGGGGTGGGGGGGTCACGCCCAGCATCAAGATCGACCGGAGGGCCGCCTGATGGACCGTCTCCCCCGCTGGGCCGATGTCGCCCTTGTGCCCCTCGTCTCGCTCACGCTGGCCGCGATCATCAGCGCCCTTGTCATCATCGCCATCGGCCAGGACCCGTGGGAGGCGATCACGGTGATGGTCGAAGGCTCGGTGATGAACGCCTACGGCTGGGGCTATACGCTCTACTACGCCACCAGCTTCATCTTCACCGGGCTGGCCGTGACGGTCGCCTTCCATGCCGGCCTCTTCAACATCGGCGGCGAGGGGCAGGCGCAGTTGGGCGGGCTTGGCGTGGCGCTCGCGGTCCTCTTCATCCCCTGGCCGCACTGGACGTTGGCGCTCCTCGGCGCGTCGGTCGGCGCGGCCCTCTTCGGGGCGGCCTGGGCGGCGATCCCGGCCTATCTGCAGGCCAAGCGCGGCAGCCATATCGTGATCACCACGATCATGTTCAACTACATCGCCGCCAGCCTGATGATCTACATGCTGGTCGACGTGCTGCGCCCGCCGGGCAAGATGGACCCGGCCACGGCGAACTTCCCTCCGCAAGCGCACCTGCCGAGGTTCAACGAGATTCCGGGCGTCAACCTGATCTTCGAAACCAAGGTCCCGGCCAACGTCACCTTCTTCATCGCGCTGGCGATGGCGGTGGTGGTCTGGCTCCTCCTCTGGCGCACCCGGCTCGGCTACCAGATCCGCGCTTTCGGCAAATCGGAATCCGCCGCCCGCTATGCCGGGATCAACCCGACCCGGATCATCATGATCGCCATGCTGATCTCCGGCGGCCTTGCCGGGCTGATGGCGATCAACAACGTGATGGGCGAGGCGGAGCGGCTTCTGGGCAACTCGGCCTCGGGTGCCGGGTTCATCGGCATCGCGGTGGCACTGATGGGCCGGAACCATCCGGTCGGCGTGGTGCTGGCCGCACTTCTGTTCGGCTTCCTGTTCCAGGGCGGGGCCGAACTGGGCCTCTGGACCAAGATCCCGATTGAACTGCGGACCGTCGTGCAGGGCCTCGTCATCCTTTTCACCGGCGCCCTGGACGTGATGGTGCGGATGCTTCTGACCCGCATTTTCGCCCTCTTCCGGCAGCCCAAGCTGGAGGCCGCATGATGGATTACGGCACCCTTCTGCAAATCCTCGATTCCACCCTGCGGCTGGCCACGCCCCTCCTCCTCGCCTGCCTCGCCGGGCTTTACTCGGAACGCTCCGGCGTTTTCGACATCGGGCTTGAGGGCAAGATGCTGACCGCCGCCATGTGCGCGGGGGCGGTTGCCTATTACACCGGATCGGCCTGGGCGGGGGCACTGGCGGGGATCGGCGGGTCGTTGGTCTTTGCGCTGATCCATGGCGTGACCTCGATCACCTTCCGCGGCAACCAGCTGATCGCCGGGGTGGCGCTGAACTTCCTCGCCTCGGGCATCACCGTGCTGACGGCGCAAAGCCTGTTTGGCCAGGGCGGCCGCACCCCGCCGCTGACCGGCGCCGCCCGTTTCGGCGAACTGACTCTCCCCTTCGCCGAGGCGCTGCGCCCGGTGCCCGTGATCGGTCCGCTTTATGCCGACGTGATCTCCGGCCATTCGATCCTCGTCTACGCCGCCTTCGTCATCGTCGCGCTGACGTGGTGGGTCCTGTACCGCACCCGCTATGGCCTGCGCCTGCGCGCCGTGGGCGAGAACCCCGCCGCCGTCGATACCGCCGGGGTCAGCGTGAATCGCCTTCGGTTTTCTGCCGTGATGATCACCGGCGTCCTCTGCGGCCTTGCGGGCGCCTACATGGCAACCGCCCTGCAAGCGGGGTTCGGGAAAGAGATGACGGCAGGGCGCGGATATATCGCGCTGGCCGCGCTGATCTTCGCCAAGTGGCGCCCGGTGCAGGCGATGGGGGCCTGCCTGCTGTTCGGCTTCTTCCAGGCGCTTGCGCTGCGGCCCGACGTGGTGGAGCGGGTGGTGCACATGAAGGTTCCCGTCCCCTTCCTCGACGCGCTGCCCTATATCCTGACCGTCCTGGTTCTTGCAGGCTTCGTCGGCAAGGCGATCCCGCCCCGCGCGGGGGGCGAGCCCTATGTGAAGGAACGCTAGGTCATGGCAGACGCTGCCGCACTGGCCGACCTGATCCGCAACCGCGCCGGGGATGCGCCGGTCGAACTGGGGCTGATCCTCGGTTCGGGCCTTGGGCATCTCGCCCATGCGGTTGACGGCGTCGCGATCCCCTATGCCGACCTGCCCGGCTTTCCGCATGTCGGCGTCTCGGGGCACAACCCGCACCTGCACATCGGAACGCTGGAGGGAGTCCGGGTCGCGGCTTTCGGGGCGCGGGAGCATTATTACGAAAGCGGCAATCCCCGGGCGATGCTGCTGCCCTTGCAGGTCTTGAAGGCTCTTGGGGCCAGCCAGCTGATCCTGACCAATGCCGCCGGTTCCATGCGCGAAGACGTGCCGCCGGGGAGCGTGATGCTCCTCTCGGATCACATCAACTATTCCGGCCTGAACCCGCTGATCGGCGAGAAGACCGACGCCCGCTTCGTGCCGATGACCGATGCGCATGACCCCGACATGCGCCTGCAACTGGAAGCCGCCGCCGTGCGGCTGGGCATCGACCTGCCGGAAGGCGTCTACTGCTGGTATTCCGGCCCCTCGTTCGAAACCCCGGCCGAAATCCGCATGCTGAAGCTGATGGGCGGCGATGCGGTCGGCATGTCGACGGTGCCCGAGGTGATCCTCGCCCGCTTCCTGGGCCTGAAGGTCGCGGCGATTTCCACCATCACCAACATGGCGGCAGGCATGTCGGACGAGAAGATCAGCCACGAACATACCAAGGCCATGGCCCCCCTGGGTGCGGCAAAACTGGAACGGATTCTGCGGGAATTCCTGCGCTCGCGAAAGTGAGACGAATCGGGGTTTGACTTCGCCGGGAAAGGCGCGCAACCCTTTGAACACTCCACCGCTTTCGCCTCCGCCCCACCTTCTGACCGATTGCCGCCTCGATGCAGCTTTACCTCCCCATCGCCGAGGTCTCGGTCAATGCCTTCCTCATCCTCGGGCTGGGGGGCATCGTCGGGTTTCTCTCGGGCATGTTCGGGGTCGGTGGCGGCTTCCTGATCACGCCGCTTCTGTTCTTCATCGGCGTGCCCCCCGCCGTCGCCGTGGCCACCGGCGCGAACCAGGTCGTTGCCTCGTCGGTGTCCGGTGTGCTGGCCCAACTGCGCCGCAAGGGCGTCGATTTCCAGATGGGGACGGTGCTCCTGTTCGCCGGGATCGCCGGGTCGGCCATCGGGGTCTGGGTGTTCAGCATCATGACCCGGCTTGGCCAGGTCGACCTGTTCGTCCAGCTGTCCTACGTCATCTTCCTGGGCCTGATCGGCGCGATGATGCTGCAGGAAAGCCTGCGCAGCCTGATGCGCTCGCGCAAGCCGGGCGGCGCCCCGATCCGCCGGGCGCATGTGCATTCCTGGGTGCACGGGCTGCCCTTCAAGATGAAGTTCCGCGCCTCCGGGCTTTACATCAGCGTGATTCCCCCCGCCCTGATCGGCGCAGCGGTGGGCTTCCTGGCCGCGATCATGGGGGTGGGCGGCGGCTTCATCCTGGTGCCGGCGATGATCTATCTGCTGGGGATGCCGACCAAGGTGGTGATCGGCACCTCGCTGTTCCAGATCATCTTCGTCTCGGCCTTCACCACCATCATGCATGCCGTCACCAGCCAGACGGTCGACATGATGCTGGCGCTCCTCCTCATCCTCGGCGGCGTCATCGGCGCCCAGATCGGCACCCGCGTCGGCGTCCGGCTGAAGGCGGAACAGCTGCGCATCCTCTTGTCGCTTCTCGTCCTCACCGTCTCGCTCCGCATCGCGGCCGATCTCCTCGTCACCCCGGACGAGCTTTATTCGGTCGCGCCGGGGGTCCTGCCATGATCCGCGCGCTCGCCCTTGTCGTCGCGCTGGCCCTGCCCGCCGCAGCGAACGAGGTGATCGTCTCGGGCATGAGCCAGAACCGCGTCTCGATCACCGCCGATTTCGACGGCTCGGAAATCCTGATCTACGGGGCCGTCAAGCGCGAGGCCCCGCCGCCCGATGGTGGCCCGCTGGAGGTGATCGTCACCGTCGAGGGGCCATCCACCCCGGTCGCCGTGCGGCGCAAGGACCGCGTGGCGGGGATCTGGGTCAACAACGCCTCGGTCCATGTCGACAGCGCCCCGAGCTTCTATGCCGTCGCCACGACAGGTCCCCTGAACCATATCCTGTCGGACATCGACAACCTGCGCTATGGCATCACCATCGAGCGGGTGATCCGCGCCATCGGCATCGCGGCCGAGGCCGACAAGGCCGGGGAATTCGTGCTGGCGCTCTTGCGCGTGCGCACCAACGAAGGCCGCTACCGCATCCTGGAAGGCAAGGTCGAACTGACCGAGGACACGCTGTTCCGCACCGACGTCGTGCTGCCCTCGAACCTGACCGAGGGCGAATACAAGGTCCGCCTGTTCCTTCTGCGCGACAAGCGCGTCGTGGCCAGCCAGGAACGGGTGATCGGGGTGCGGAAGGAAGGGCTGGAGCGGTTCATCTTCAACCTCGCCCAACAGCAGCCTCTGATATACGGCCTCGTCTCGCTGGTGCTGGCCGCCGTGGCAGGATGGGGCGCATCGGCCGCCTTCCGGCTGATCCGAACCTGATCAGTCCGCCTCGGCCAAGAGCGCCTGCACATCCAGCCGCTTGGTGATCATCTTCAGCGAACCGTCTGCGTCGCGCGGCCAGTCGGCCTCGGGCCGGTCGCGGTAAAGTTCCACGCCATTGCCGTCCGGATCGTCCAGATACAGCGCCTCGGACACGCCGTGATCCGTGGCTCCGGTCAGCGGGTAGCCCGCCTCGACCAGTCGTTTCAGCACCTGGGCCAGCGATTTCCGGTCCGGGAAGAGAAAGGCCGAATGGTAAAGCCCGGTATGTCCGGGCGGCGGCGGCGAGCCCCCCAGGCTGTCCCAGGTGTTCAGCCCGATATGGTGGTGATACCCGCCCGCCGACAGGAAGGCCGCCTGCGCGCCATAGCGCTGGGTCACGTCAAAACCAAGGATGCCGGAATAGAAGGCGATTGCCCGGTCAAGGTCCGCGACCTTGAGATGGACATGGCCCACGCGGGTTTCGGGATGGATGGTCATCTGGGGCACCTCGAACAGGGGTTCGGCAATCACCCTATGCGACCACACGCCGACCTTGCACGAGGATTCCCGCGCCTGTCCGCTACCGGAAGCCCGGTGTCAGCCCTTCTTCTTGGCCAGCGCCGCCTCCAGCGCGGCGATCCGGGCTTCCAGCGCGGCATTCTCTTCCCGCGCCTTCTGCGCCATGGCGCGGGCCGCGTCGAACTCCTCGCGCGTGACGAAATCGCGGTCGGCCATCCAGCGGTCGACAAAGCTGCGCATCGCCGTCTCGGCCTCGGTCTTGGCGCCCTGGGCCACGCCCATCGCATTGGTCATGAGCTGGCTCATGTCGTCGAAGAACTTGTTGCGGGTCTGCATGGCGGTCTCCCTCAGCGGCTGGTTCCTATATGGCCCCGGCCCGCGCACAGGGCAAGCCGCGGTTGACATCCCCTGCCCTGCCCGCGACAAGCGGTCCCAAAGCTGAAAGGGCCCGCATGATCCCCTTCCCCGACATCTCGCCCAACCTCTTCTCGGTCACGCTTTTCGGCCACGAGATCGCGCTGCGCTGGTATGCGCTGGCCTATATCGCGGGACTCCTCTTCGGCTGGTGGATCGTCCTGCGCGCGGTCCGCACGCCGCAGCTCTGGGCGGGCGATCCGCCCCTGACGGCGGAACAGGTCGAACGCCTGCTGACCTGGATCATCCTGGGCGTGATCCTTGGCGGGCGGCTGGGCTATGTCCTGTTCTACGACCTGCCGACCTACCTTGCCGATCCGCTGCAGGTCTTCCAGGTCTGGAACGGCGGCATGTCCTTCCACGGCGGATTCGCCGGGGTGGTGATCGCCGCGCTCTGGTTCTGCTGGCGCGAGCGTATCGCGATGCTGTCGATGGGCGACCTGCTGGCCGTGGCCACCCCGGTCGGCCTGATGCTTGGCCGCCTTGCCAACTTCATCAACGCCGAGCTTTGGGGTCGGCCGACCGACCTGCCCTGGGGCGTGATCTTCCCCGGCGCCGCCGCGCAGACCTGCGCCCAGTTGACCGGTGCCTGCGCCCGGCACCCGAGCCAGCTGTATCAGGCCGCGCTGGAGGGGCTGCTCCTCGCCCTGGTCCTTTTCTGGCTCGCCTTCCGCAAGGGCTGGTTCAAGCGCCCCGGCGCGCTGATGGGGGTCTTCCTTGCGGGCTACGGCATCGCCCGCTTCCTGGTGGAATTCGTCCGCCAGCCCGACGCGCAGTTCGTGAGTGAGGGCAACCCGATCGGCTGGGCCGTCCAGTTCGGCAGCTACGGCCTGACCATGGGCCAGCTCCTGTCGCTGCCGATGATCGCTGCCGGGCTGTGGTTCGTCCTACGCGCCCGCGCGCAATGACCCCCCTCGCCCGCCTGCTGGCCGAACGCATCCGCGAGACCGGGCCGATCACTGTGGCTGACTACATGGCCGAATGCCTGCTGCACCCGGTCCACGGCTACTACACCACGCGCGACCCATTCGGGACCGCAGGGGATTTCACCACCGCCCCGGAAATCAGCCAGATGTTCGGCGAGCTTCTGGGCCTCGCCCTCGCGCAAAGCTGGCTCGACCGCGGCTCCCCCACCCCCTTCACGCTGGCCGAGCTTGGTCCCGGTCGCGGCACGCTGATGGCCGACATCCTGCGCGCGACGCGCGGCGTCCCCGGCTTCCATGCGGCTGCGCAGGTGGTGCTGGTCGAAGCCTCGCCCGTCCTGCGCCAGAAGCAACAGAAGACGATCTGCCGAGGCGATGACCTTGGCCTGCGCTGGATCGAAGCGGCGGGCGATCTGCCCGAGCAGCCGCTGTTTCTGGTTGCAAACGAGTTCTTCGATGCCCTGCCAATTCATCAGTACCAGTACGTGAAAGGCGGCTGGCATGAACGCCTGATCGGATTGCAGGATGGGGCGCTGGCCTTCGGGTTGGCGGAGGGCCCGACGCTTCCCGGAACGATGGCCATGCACCAGCGCGAGGAAGGCATGGTCATCGAAGAGAACCGGATTGGTCGCTTCATGATGCGGCAGGTGCATCACCGGCTGTACCACCATGGGGGCGTTGCCCTTGTCATCGACTACGGCGACTGGCGTTCGCGCGGTGACACGTTGCAGGCGCTGCGACGGCATGCCTTCGACGACCCCCTCGCTCATCCCGGCGAGGCTGACCTGACCGCACATGTCGACTTCGAGCCATTGGCTGAGAACCAACACCATTTCTATACAACCCAAGGCACCTTCCTCACCCGCCTTGGCATCGACGCCCGGGCCGAGCGGCTGGCCCAAAGCATGACCGGCGAGCGGCTGGAAAGCCACCGCGCCGCGCATCGGCGCTTGACCGATCCGTCGGAAATGGGTTCGCTGTTCAAAGTGCTGGCCGTCACCTCGGCCGGTGCCCCGCCGCCCCCCGGATTCGCCTGATGCCCTCCACGCTGGAAATCATCACCTCGGACGTTCTGGAGGCCCGCCACGGCTTCTTCACCCGCAAGGGCGGAGCCTCGTCCGGCATCTTCGCCGGGCTGAACTGCGGCACCGGATCGACCGACCAGACCGAGATCGTCGCGATCAACCGCGCCCGCGTCGCCGAGGCGATGGGTGTCGGCCCCGAGGCGCTGGTGACAGTGCATCAGGTTCATTCATCCAAGGCCCTTCCCGTCACCGGCCCGCTGTCGATCCGCCCCGAGGCCGATGCGCTGGTGACGGCGACGCCCGGCCTCCTCCTTGCCGTCCTGACCGCCGACTGTCAGCCCGTCCTGTTCTCCGACCCCGACGCAGAGGTGATCGGCGCCGCCCATGCCGGCTGGCGTGGCGCGGTCGATGGCGTGCTGGAAGCCACAATCGAGGCGATGGAATCGCTCGGCGCCCGTCGGTCGCGGATCGTTGCCGTCATCGGCCCGACGATCAGCCAGGCCGCCTATGAGGTCGGCCCCGAATTCTTCGACCTCTTCCGGGCGGAGGACGAGGCCAGCACCCGCTTTTTCGCCAGTGGCGTGGGCGACCGGCTGCTCTTCGACCTGCCCTCCTATGGCCTGCATCGCCTGCGCGAGGCCGGGGTGAGGCAGGCGGAATGGACCGGCCACTGCACCTATCGCGACCCCTCGCGCTTCTATTCCTTCCGCCGAACCACCCATGCGGGCGAGGCGGACTACGGGCGGCTCATCTCGACAATAAGGCTATAAGGCGGCGAAAGGTGGCATGAAATGCTCCGATTGCAGCACGGTTCTTCCCCAACCCTGCCGCAATCGCCAGTCAAGGATTTCCCTGTCAGGTTGTGCTGCGACGGGGAAAGCGATGATCATCCAGATGAAGACCAAGCGCCGCTGGATCCTCTCCATCCTGGAAACCGTCGGCGATGGCGAAGATACCCGCGTCGTTGCCCGCGCCTCGGCCCGCCAGACCTCGGGCCGCACCGCCATGGTTGCCGGCCAGAAGGGGTTTGCCATGCGCCTGAAGACCGCAACCCGCCAGGTTTCCGACGCCGCGCGCTGAGGATCAGGCGTTCTTCGCCAGCCGCGCTTCCAGAATATCGAACGGCAGGCCGGGTTCGTCCTTCGCACAGCGGATGACGAGGCTGGTCTTGACGTTTGCAACGTGGTCGGCCTTCAAGAGTTCCTCGGTCAGGAAGCTCTGGAAGGTCGACAGGTCGGGTGAGACACATTTCAGGATGAAGTCGATCTCGCCGTTCAGCATGTGGCATTCGCGGACCAGGGGCCAGGCCCGGCAACGCGCCTCGAAAGCGGCAAGGTCTGCCTCGGCCTGCGAACTCAGCCGCACCATCGCGAAGACCTGAACCTCGAACCCCAGTTCCCGCGCATTGATGTCGGCGTGATAGCCGCGGATGAAGCCCTGCTCCTCCAGCCCCCTGACCCGGCGCAGGCACGGCGGCGCCGAAATGCCGACCCGGCTTGCCAGCTCGACATTGGTCATCCGACCATCGGCCTGCAATTCGGCCAGAATCTGGCGGTCGATGGGATCAAGCTTGTGCGCGGCCATGGTGCCTCCGTTCTGGGGCCTTACTTACGCGCGGGGGCCCGCTTGCGCAATAATATTTCAACAGCACGCAAGAAAACGATCCACGGCGTTCCGTGCAACCCCGTCATGCAGGGGCTTTCCGCCCCCGTCACGGGTGGCTATATCGGGGTCCGGCATCCAGGGGGGCGATGATGGGCGAGACGCGGCATACCAAGGTTCTGATCATCGGTTCCGGCCCTGCGGGCTATACCGCCGCCGTCTATTCCGCCCGCGCCATGCTGGAGCCGATCCTGATCCAGGGCCTGCAACCCGGCGGCCAGCTGACCATCACCACCGATGTCGAGAACTGGCCCGGCGATCATACCGTGCAGGGCCCCGACCTGATGGTCCGGATGGAAGAACACGCCAAGGCGATGGGGGCCGAGGTGATCTCGGACTATATCACCGCGCTCGACCTGTCGAAGCGCCCCTTCACCGCGACCGCCGACAGTGGCACCACCTACACTTCCGATGCCGTGATCCTTGCGACCGGGGCGCAGGCGAAATGGCTGGGGCTGCCCAGCGAAGAAAAGTTCAAGGGCTTCGGGGTTTCCGCCTGCGCGACCTGTGACGGGTTCTTCTACCGGGGCAAGGAAGTGGTGGTGATCGGGGGCGGGAATACCGCCGTCGAGGAAGCGCTGTTCCTGACCAACTTCGCGTCGAAAGTCACCGTGGTGCACCGCCGCGACAGCTTCCGGGCCGAAAAGATCATGCAGGACCGCCTGTTCAAGAACCCGAAGATCAGCGTGATCTGGGACAGCGAAGTGACCGAGGTTCTGGGCACCGAAACCCCGTTGGGCGTCACTGCCGTCAAGGTCCGCAACGTGAAGACCGGGGCCGAGACCGATGTGCCCTGCGCGGGGTTCTTCGTCGCGATCGGCCATGCCCCGGCGTCGGAACTGGTCAAGGACCAGCTTCCGCTGCATTCCGGCGGTTATGTCGTCGTCGAACCCGGATCGACCCGGACGGCGATCCCCGGAGTCTTTGCGGCGGGCGACCTGACCGACCACATCTACCGGCAGGCCGTGACCAGCGCCGGGATGGGCTGCATGGCGGCCTTGGATGCCGAGAAGTTCCTCGCCGGGCACTGACCTGTCCACGGTGGACAGATTTTCCGACCCTTTGGAATCAATGGGTTGGGCGCGGGCATTCAGGAAATCTTAACACATGGCTCCTCGTGGGGCTTCGCCTTCTCATCGTGGCGGAGCAAGCGATGACGTCGATAGCCAGCGTTCACCGCGGACCCGCACCGTCCCTGACCGCAGCCTCGTCCGGAAAGCGCCAGCTTTCCGCCTCGGCCGCGATCTTCGCCGCGATTTCCCCGATCATCGGCGTCAGGGCGCCCAGCGCCTCCAGCGTCGTGCGGGTCGTGGTCGATGTCACCGACAGCCCGCCCAGCACCCGGCCGGAGCCCGAAAGAATCGGCACGGCGCAGCAGATGATACCCGGCTCGTGCTCCTCGCGGTCCCAGGCATGGCCACGGGCCCGGATGGCCGCCAGTTCGGCCAAAAGCGTCTCGCGGTTGTCCAGGGTCTGCGCGGTGTGGCGGTGGAACGACTGCCGCGCCAGCGCGGTTTCCAGCGCCTCGGGCGCAAGCCAGGCCAGCATCGCCTTGCCAACCCCGGTGCAGTAGGCGGGGCCGACCTTTCCGGCCTGGGCGAACATCTCGACCGGCTGCGCTGCATTGCGCTTGTCGACATAGAGGACCTGCCCTTGATCCAGCTGCGCCAGATGGATCGTCTCGCCCGTCCGGGCCGCAAGATCATCCAGAAAGGGTCGCGCGATCGGCGCCAGCGAGGAGTGCGCCCAGGCCGCATGCGCCAGCCGGACCAGCCGCAGCCCCGCAGCATAGTTGCCGGTTTCGGGATCATGGTCCAGCATTCCCTGATGCGTCAGGGTTTGCAGCAGGCGGTAAAGCGTCGCCTTCGGGAAATCCGACCGGACCAGCAGATCGGAGAAGCGCAGCGGGCGGCCATGGCTTGCCACCAGGTCCAGCACCTCAAGCGCCTTGCCGACCGTGCCATCCGCATGTCCCCCTGCCACCATCCCGCGCACCCCTTGCCAATGCCGTCGTTGACAGGGTCAAGAATAGCCGACATAGTTTCCATTATTCAAGACTTGGTTTCAAATAATGAAACCGTGGTACGACGGCGAGCCCTGCGGGAATCGTGGCCAGTGGCCGTCGGTCCCGTTAGGATTGTACTGGCGACAGGAAGGACGGCGGGCAGATGGACAGTGTGGCAAGCTTCCCGGACCTCAAGGGCCAGTCGGTTTTCATCACCGGCGGCGGATCGGGCATTGGTGCTGCGCTGACCGAGGCCTTCCTGCGCCAGGGCGCGAAGGTCGCGTTCTGCCAGCGCTCGGACGCCACGGCCTTCTGCGATGCCATGGAACAGGCGACCGGCAACCGCCCGCTGTTCCTGCCCTGCGACATCTCGGTGACGGACCAGCTGCAACTGACCCTGTCGACCGCCGCGCGGGTGCATGGTCCGATCACCGTTCTGGTGAACAACGCGGCGAACGACCAGCGGCACGAGACGCTGAAGACCGACGAGACCTTCTGGGACTGGTCGATCAACGTGAACCTGCGGTCCTATTTCTTCGCCTGCCAGTCGGTGATCCCCGGCATGCAGGCGGCGGGCGGGGGCTCGATCATCAACTTCTCCTCGATCAGCTTCATGATGGCCGATACCGGCTATGCCGCCTACATCACCGCCAATGCCGGCATCGTCGGCCTGACCCGGACGCTGGCCCGCGAATTCGGGCCGGACCGGATCCGGGTGAATGCCGTGGCCCCCGGCTGGGTGCTGACCGAGCGGCAGAAGGAGATGTGGGTCACGCCCGAGGCGCTGGCGAACCATCTGGCGCGGCAATGCCTGCCCGATCCGATCCAGCCCGGGGATGTGGCCGGAACCGTGCTGTTCCTTGCCTCCAACGCATCCCGGATGATGACCTCGCAAACCCTGGTGCTGGACGGGGGGTACATTTCCGGATGACCCAGCTTTCTCCCGCCTGGATCGCCGTCGACTGGGGCACCTCGAACCTGCGCGCCTGGGCCATGGCGGCGGATGGCACCGTGCTGGCCGAGGCGGACTCTCCCGAAGGTATGGGCAAGCTTGCCCGCGACGGGTTCGAGCCTGCGCTTCTGCGGCTGATCGGGCCTTGGCTGGAGCGCAAACCCCCGGTCGTGGCCTGCGGCATGGTCGGCAGCCGCCAGGGCTGGGTCGAGGCACCCTATCGCAGCGTCCCCTGTCCGCCGCTTGACCGGGGTGGCCTGATCGCCGCGCCCACCACCGACCCGCGCCTTGCCGTTTCCATCGCGCCCGGCCTGATGCAGGCCAGACCCGCCGACGTCATGCGCGGCGAGGAAACCCAGATCGCCGGTGTGCTGCGCCTGCTGCCCGGCTACGACGGCGTCCTGTGCCTGCCCGGCACCCATTCGAAATGGGCGCAGGTCAGCGCGGGCGAGGTCGTCAGCTTCCAGACCTTCATGACGGGCGAGCTGTTCGCGCTTCTTTCCGAAGCCTCGGTCCTGCGCCACGGGATGCAGGGCGCGACGGGCCGGGACGATGCGGCCTTTGACACCGGCGTGTCGGATGCCCTGTCCCGCCCCGAACGCCTTGGCGCGCGGCTTTTTTCGCTGCGGGCCGAGGGGCTGATCGCGGGCCTTTCCCCCGATGCCGCCCGCGCCCGGCTGTCCGGCCTTCTGATCGGGACCGAGTTGGCGGGGGCGAAACCCTACTGGCTTGGCCAGCGGGTGACGCTGGTGGGCGCCGAGAAGCTTTCCGCGGCCTATGCCCGCGCCCTTGCCGCCCAAGGGATCGCGGCAGAGCGGATGAATGCCACCGACTGCACGCTCGCGGGCCTTGCCGCGCTTGCGCCCGAAAGCGAGGCCGCCAGATGACCCATCGCAACATCATCGCCATCCTGCGCGGCATCACGCCCGCCGAAGCCGCCGACGCCGCCCGGGCGCTGGTCGCCGCCGGGATCACAAGGATCGAGGTGCCGCTGAACTCGCCCGACCCTTTCGCCTCGATCACCGCGATGGTCGCTGCCGTTCCCGGGGCCGAGATCGGCGCGGGAACGGTGCTGACTGTCTCGGAAGTCGCGCAGGTGAAGGCGGCGGGGGGCAGCCTTGTCGTCTCGCCCAATGCCGACGCCGAGGTCATCGCCGCCACCCGCGCTGCCGGGATGGACTCCTGGCCCGGGGTGATGACCCCCACCGAATGCTTTGCCGCGATCAAGGCGGGCGCGACCGGGCTGAAGCTTTTCCCGGGCAACCTGCTTGGACCCGACGGCCTGAAGGCGATCCGCGCCGTGTTGCCGAAAGACCTGCCGGTCTATGCCGTCGGCGGCGCAGGACCGGCGAACTTCGCCGATTGGGCCCGCGCCGGGGCGAACGGTTTCGGCATCGGCACCGCGCTTTACACCCCCGGCCTCTCCACTGCCGGGATTGCCACCAAGGCCGCCGCCATTGTCGCGGCTTATGACGAGGTCTTTCCATGATCTTCGACACCCGCCCCTGCGAACTGGGCGAAGGCGCGCTCTGGCACCCCCTGCGGGAGGAGCTGTTCTGGTTCGACATCCTGAACCGCACCCTGCATTCTGCCGCGCAGTCCTGGACCTTCGCCCACTATGTCTCGGCCGCGGGCTGGATGGCCCGTGACGAGTTGCTGATCGCTTCGGAAACCGGGCTTCTCCGCTTTGACTTGACGACCGGGTCGCACAGCCCGGTTGCCAGCGTCGGAACCGCAGTCACGCGGTCGAACGATGGCCGGGCCGACCGGCAGGGGGGCTTCTGGTTCGGCACGATGGGGAAGAAGACCGAGAAGGGCGTGGGCGCGATCTGGCGCTGGTACAGGGGCGAGTTGCGCCAGCTGTATCCCGGGATCACCATCCCGAACGCAATCTGCTTCACCGAGGACGGTGCTGCCGCGCATTTCGCCGACACCGCCACGGGGCAGGTGATGAAGGTCGCGCTTGACGCACAGGGCTGGCCCAGGGGCGAGCCGCATGTCTGGCTTGACCTCGACCGGGCGGGATTGAACCCCGACGGGGCGGTCATCGACGCCGAGGGGCGGTTCTGGAACGCGCAATGGGGCGCGGGGCGCGTCGCCTGCTATGGCCCTGACGGCGTCTTCCTGGAGGCCGTGGAAACCCCCGACGCGCCACATGCCTCGTGCCCGGCTTTCGGGGGCGCCGACCTCTCCACCCTGTTCGTCACCACCGCGCTGGAGCACATGGACGCCGAGGCCCGCGCCCGGCATCCCGCCTCCGGCCAGCTCTTCGCCTTCCCCGGCGTGGCCAGGGGTCTTGCCGAGCCCCGGGTCATTGCCTGAGGCCCGGCCCCGGCCGCTGGCCCGAGACAGGGTGGTGCGACGGCAGAGGGCGTGCAGTTCGGGCATTTCGTCCGGCGTCTTGCGTCGCGTGTGCGAGGCATGCCCACCCTACCGGCAGTCTTCAAGCCGCCGCTTCTGCTGCCCGTTGGCATCGAAGTTTTCCGGTGCAAGCCAGGCCTCGTAGCCTGCGCGGAGTGCTGGCCAGTCCTTGTCGATCATCGCGAACCAGGCGGTATCGCGGTTCAGGCCCTTGACCACCATATGCTGCCGGAACACGCCTTCGTGCTGGAAGCCGAACCGAAGCGCGGCTTTCTTCGACGGCTCGTTCAGGTTGTTGCACTTCCATTCGAAACGGCGGTAGCCGAGGTCGTCGAAGACATGCCGGGCCGCGAGATACAGCGCCTCGGTCGCCGCCGGTTTGCGGGCGATGGTCGGTCCCCAGTAGATGTTGCCGATCTCGATCACGCCGAAGTTCGGGTCGATCCTCATCAGCGACTGCCGTCCCGCGACGCGCCCGCTGGCCTTGTCGATCAGGGCGAAGAACAGCGGGTCGGGACTGACCGCGACCTTTTCCATCCACTGCCCCAGGACGTCGCGGCTGGCGGGCGGGGTCTCGAACAGCCAGGTGAAGCGGCGGTCGGCCTCGGTATCGGCGATGGCGGTTTCCTGGAACAAGCCTTCCAGATGCCGGGCGGGGTCCAAGGGCTCGATCCGCACGAAGCGGCCCTCCTGCACGGTGCGCTCGGGGCGCGGGCGCGGGGTCCAGTGCGACAGGTCTTCGGTCATTCGCGTCCTCATGGTCCAGGCTACCGGTCAGGCGTATGTCCTGGCACGGCTGCGGCGCAGGTCCAGATTGGCCGAAGCCATAGGTCCAGGCAAGCGTCGGCAACGGTGGCACAGGTCCAGTGTGGTTGACCCCTGGTAAATGACCACGAGCAAACCATTGATTTGACGCCATTCAAAATCCTGTCCTGCGTGGACAGGTTACAGGCTGACGGCCACTGTCCCCGTCACCGGCAGGAAGGCCGCCGCGTTCGGACCAAGCCGCAGCCGATCCCCGTCCGACACGGCATGCAGCGACGGCCCGACCGGCGCGCCGACCCCGGCCACCGTGACCGAAACCGCGACCGGCGAGAGGTTGAAGAGGCAAAGGAGCGCCCCCTCCCCCTCGCCCCGGACGAAGCCCAGCACCGGCTCGGCCAGGTCCAGGAACCGCGTCTTCCCCGCGCAGAGCGCCGCCGACCCCTTCCGGAACGCGATCGCCGCCCGGTAGTGTTCCAGCACCGACCCCTGTGCCCCCTCCTGCCCCGCAACATTCCGGGCGGCCTGTTCCGGTTTCACCGGCAGCCAGGGCTTGCCCGTGGTGAACCCGGCACTGGGCGAGCCGTCCCAGACCATCGGCGTCCGGGTGTTGTCGCGGCCGATGGGCTCCGGCCAGAAGTTGATGCCCTGCGGGTCGGTCAGCTCCTCCAGGTCGAGGGGCGTGTCGGTCTGGCCCAGCTCCTCGCCCTCCCAGAGGCAGATCGACCCTTCGAAGGACAGGAGCAGCGAGCCAGCCTGCTTGGCCACGGCATCGGTGCTTTCGCCATGCTTGGCCCAGCGGGTGACGTGGCGGACGACGTCGTGGTTGGAAAACGCCCACATCGGCCAGCCGTCGGGCGCGCCCTTGAAGAAGCCCTCCACCCGGTCGCGGAAGAAGGCGGCGTCGAAGTCATAGCCCATCAGCTCGAACGAATAGCACTGATGCAGCCGCCCCGGCGCGGTGTATTCGCCCATCATCCGGATCGCGTGGTGCTGCTCGCCCATCTCGCCCACGCTTGCCGCGCCGTATTCGTCCAGAAGCTTGCGGATGCGCTCCATCCACGGAAGGTTCTCGGGCTGGTTCTTCGAGAAGATGTGGTACTGCATGCCGTAGGGGTTGCCCTCGGGTTCCGCCTTCACCCGGTAATCCGCCGGGTCGTCGCGGAACAGCGCGTCCTGGAAGAAGTAGTTCACCGTATCGAAGCGGAAGCCGTCGACGCCGCGTTCCAGCCAGAAACGCATGTTGTCCAGCGCCCAGTCCTGCACCGCCGGGTTGTGGTAGTTCAGGTCGGGCTGCGAGGTCAGGAAGTTGTGCAGGTAATACTGCTTGCGCCGCGCGTCCCACTGGAAGGCAGGACCGCCAAAGACCGAGAGCCAGTTGCAGGGGGGCAGGCCGTCATGCTTCGGATCGGCCCAGACATACCAGTCGGCCTTGGGGTTCACCCGGTCCTTGCGGCTTTCGGCGAAATAGGGGTGCTGGTCCGAGCTGTGGCTGAGGACCTGGTCGATGATGACCTTCAGGCCCAGCTCATGGGCCTTCGCGACCAGAGCGTCGAAATCGGCGAGGGTGCCGAAGACCGGGTCGACGTCGCAGTAGTCGCTGACGTCATAGCCCATGTCCTTCATCGGGCTACGGAAGAAGGGCGAAAGCCAGACCGCGTCGACCCCCAGCGCGGCCAGATAGGGCAGGCGTCGGGTGATGCCGGGCAGGTCGCCCACCCCGTCGCCGTCCGAATCCTGGAACGACCGGGGATAGACCTGATAGACCACTGCGCCACGCCACCATTCGGTCATTCAAGCCTCCCGCACAATCGCTTCCGGCCCTTAGCGGCCACCCGCCATCGGCAAAAGCCCAAAGCGGTTTCACCGGGCGGTTTCCGCCGATACTCCACCGATCTGCGGCACATCCGCAACGAAAATCAGGGGCCGGGCCGGGCAATCAGCATTCGTTGCTGTACCCATCACAAATCTCCATTTGACGCTGGTTTCCCGGCGGCGCACCTTCCGCGCCCGAGCTTCCGGAGACCGCCATGACCAAGACCCCGCTGATCACCCCAGTCCTGATCGCAGGCTGCGTGATCCTGATGATCTCGTTTGCGGTGCGGGCCAGCTTCGGGGTGTTCCAGATCCCCATCGCCTCCGAGTTCGGCTGGCTGCGGTCGGATTTCTCGCTGGCCATCGCGATCCAGAACCTGGCCTGGGGGATCGGGCAGCCGATTTTCGGCGCGCTGGCGGAGCGCTTCGGCGACCGCAGGGCGATCATTGCCGGGGCGCTTCTCTATGCGGCGGGGCTGGTGCTGTCGGCCTATGCCGTCACGCCCGGCGAGCACCAGCTGCTGGCGATCCTGATCGGCTTCGGCATCGCGGGCACCGGATTCGGCGTGATCCTGGCCATTGTGGGGCGCGCCTCCAGCCCGGAAAACCGCTCGATGGCGCTTGGCGTCGCGACCGCCGCCGGGTCGGCCGGTCAGGTCTTCGGCGCGCCGACCGCCGAGTGGCTGCTGCAAAGCTACCACTGGCAGACTGTATTCGTCATCTTCGCCTTCGTGATTCTTGCGACGCTCGCAGCACTTCCCTTCCTGCGGAGCCCGCAACTCGCCTCGCGGCAGGAGCTTGAGGAAAGTCTTGGCACCGTGCTGGTCCGCGCCTTCAGGGACCCGTCCTATACGCTGATCTTCCTGGGCTTCTTTTCCTGCGGCTATCAGCTTGCCTTCATCACCGCGCATTTCCCCGCCTTCGTGACCGAACTGTGCTCGCCGATAGATGCGGGCGGGATCCTTGCCGACCTCGGCATCACCACGACCTCGGCACTCGGCGCGGTCTCCATCGCGGTGATCGGGCTGTTCAACATCGTCGGCACGCTGACGGCGGGCTGGCTCGGCAAGCGCTACACCAAGAAATACCTCCTGTTCGGGATTTATGTCGGCCGCACCCTCGCCGCCGCGATCTTCATCCTGATGCCGATCACGCCGACCTCGGTGCTGGTGTTCTCGGCGGTCATGGGGTCGCTGTGGCTGGCGACGGTGCCGCTGACCAGCGGATTGGTCGCGCATATCTACGGCATCCGCTACATGGGCACGCTTTACGGCGTGGTGTTCCTGAGCCACCAGATCGGCGGGTTCCTCGGCGTCTGGCTGGGCGGGCGGATGTATGACCTGAACGGCGACTACACGCTCGTCTGGTGGATCGGCGTCGGCGTGGGCGCGTTCTCGGCCATCGTCCACCTGCCGATCCGCGAGCGGACGTTGCAGGCGGTGCCGGCCTAG
>NZ_JAEULP010000013.1 GCF_016792905.1 Tabrizicola sp. | reverse complement strand
CGGTGTGGGGGGGGGTTTTTTTGGCCCCTCAGAGTTTGTGCGCTGTTGCGATTTATAGCGGTTTTGCGGGGGGGGTGGGGGGGTTGCCACCCACCCACCCCGACGCGCAAATTTGGGGGGGTCCAACCCCACCGACGCAACCGGAACCGGCCCTAGAACATCTGCAACAGGCGCTTGAGGTAGTCCAGTTCCTCCAGCGGGCGGGTCAGGTCGCCCGAGCGGCGGCGGATTTCGTCGAGGAGTTCCTGCGCGCGTTCGTTCGGGTCGTTCTGTACCATGTTCTCGTCCGAGCCGATGCGCGCCGTCTCGCCGGGGCGGCGGCCCAGGGGGTCGGTGCCGTTCGGGTCGGCGGAGCCGAAGTCACGCTCGCCGCCCTGCCCGTCGCGGTTCTGGCGCTGCTCCTCGGCCAGAGCCTCGCCAAGGTTCTGCATCCCGTCGCGCAGCGCCTCCATCGCCTCGGCCTGGCGGTCTAGGGCGCCGTCGAGATCGCCGTCGCGCAGCGCATCCTCGGCCTCTTCCATGGCGCGACCGGCGCGGTCGAGGTCCTGGCGGCCGGCCTCTCCCTGTTCGGTGCCGTCGCCCGGCAGGTCGCCGTTCTGCAGCTGGTTCAGCCGTTCGCGCAGGGCGCGCTGGCGGTCGGAGAGCGAGCCTTCGTCGCCGCTGCCCTGCCCGTCGCGCTGTCCGTCGCCCTGCTGGTCCTGTCCGTCATTCTGGCCAAGCTGGTCGCCCTGCTGGCCATCCTGGCCCTGCTCGTCCCCTTGCTGGTTGCCGCCCTGCTCCTCGCCCGGACGCGGGACGCCCTGCAGGTCGCGGAAGGCATCGTCCGACAGGTCCTGCTGGTCGCGCAGCGTTTCGCCCAGGCCCTGCATGCCCTTCTGGCCGGGGCTGCCCTGGCCCTGGCCCTGCTGGCCCTGGACCACCTGCATGTTCTGCATCAGCTGGCGCAGCTGTTCCATCAACTCGGCGGCCTCGGCGGTCTTGCCTTCCTCCATCAGCTGCTGGAGCTTGTCGAGCATCTCTTGCAGCTGGTCGCCCGACATCATCTGGCCCTGCATCATCTGCGATTGCTGCTGGTCCGGATTGCGCTGCGATTCCTCGGCCAGTTCGCGCATGTAGTCGTTCAGCGCCTGCTGCATTTCCTTCATCAGCTGGTCGATTTCTTCCGGAGAGGCACCGTTCTTGATCGCCTCGTCCAGCCGGTCCTGCGCGCGTTGCAGGCGTTCGAAGGCGTCCTGGAGGTTGCCCTCTTCGACCATGAGGGCGATCTTCCACAACTCCTCCGCCATCTTGTCGCGGGCTTCGGTGGTCAGAGCGGCCTGTTGCGCCTCAAGCCCGCGCATCAGGACGCGCAGGTGCAGGAAGGCGCGGTCGTGGCGGATGAAGCCTTCGGGGCGATTGGTGACGGCTTTCAGAAGCTGGACCGTGCGGGGGGCGTTGATCCGGTTCCACAGGATGTCACGCCGCATCTCGATCAGGGCGGCGGCGAGGGGGTCGAAGAAGCGCTTGCCGTGAAGGGTGACTTCGTAGGGGGCGGAGGTGCCGTCGTTGCCACCCGCGTCGGTCACGGCAAAGACCATGGTCACGGGCAGGTTGGCGAAGACGTGCTTCGACAGGTCGTCGACAAGGGTCGCCGTCAGCTCGGTGCGCTTGCCCTTGCGCGGCAGGGGCACGTCGAGGACGACGGGCTCCACCGGCTCGGGATCGGCGGCGAGGCCATGGCGGCGGTCGATCTCTGCGAGGTCGAGGGTGATGGTGACGCGGGCGGCGGTGACGCCGTAGTCATCGGTCGCCTTGATGCCCTGCTTGAAGCGGCCGTCGGCTTCGCGGACCATGCTGCCCGAGACCTCGACCGTGGGGGCGGCGTCGGGAGTTGCCGTGATGGCCCATGTGCGGCCGCCGGGGCCGTCGATCGACAGGTTGCCGGAGCGGGTGACGGTCAGGTCGTAGATGCCCTTCATCGCGTTCGGGACGGCGGCGGCGGGTGTCGCCTCCGGTCCCGTTGTCGGCTCGGGCGCGGGGGGCGGGATGTCGGCGATGGTCTGCGCGACGGTCAGGTCGCCTTCCGGCCCGTAGAGGCGGATCTGCAACCGGGTGCCGGTGGGAAGTTCCAGCGCGGAATCGGTGATGTCGTTGAGGTAGAGCGAGGGCTTGCCGGTATAGGCGGGGGGTTGGGCCCAGGCTTCCCAGCTGGGGCCGCCGGGCATGGCGACGGCGGCGCCGGGGGTCAGGCCCGTGACGGTTCCGGCCTTCCAGAACGAACCGAAAAGGGCAGCCATGACGAAGGCGGTCAGCGCGACATAGCGCAGCGAGAAGCGGTCGCGGGAGGAGAGTTTCAGGTCGGGCTGGACGGGGCGAGCCCCGGCGGCGCGCTGGGCCATGCGGTCCTGATGCGCGTTCCAGACGGCCAGCGAGGCGGGGTCGTTCCGGCCGATGGCCTGGGTGTCGGTCAGCGCGGCGATGGGACGGCCGGGCATGGTGGCGTCGATCCGGTCGAGCGCGTCCATCGCGGAGGGCTTGCGGAAGCGCCTTACACCGAGGGCGAGGAGGACGAGGGCGAGGAGAGCGACGACAGCCCCGGCGATCTGGGCATAGCGCAGCGGACCAAGGTCCTGCACCCCGAAGGCGAGGGCGGCAAGGGTGACGAGGGCCAGCGACCACAGGGGCCAGAAGGCGCGGGCCAGACGTTCCGCCCACAACCCCGCAAGCGTCAGGCGCATGGGCCAGACGAGCGACTTGAGCGGCGGTTGGGTCTTGGGTCCGGTCATCTTACCTGCCTGTGACCGGACCTGACGTCACAGCCACGAGGGAATGCTATCGCGGTTGAGGATTTCGTCAAAGCTCGGTCGCGCCCGGATGACAGCGAAGTGATCCCCGTTGACTAGCACCTCGGGGATCAGGGGCCGAGTATTGTATTCCGACGCCATGACCGCGCCATAGGCGCCAGCGCTGCGGAAGGCGACCAGATCGCCCTCGCCCACCAGGGGCAGGTCCCGGCCCTTGGCGAAGGTGTCGCCGGTTTCGCAGACCGGGCCGACCACGTCGAATTCCTGCGTGGGACTGGCGACAGGGGGTTCGGCGACGGGGACGATGTCGTGATGTGCGCCGTACATCGAGGGGCGGACGAGGTCGTTCATCGCCGCGTCAAGGATCAGGAAGTCGCGCCCCTCGCCGTTCTTGACGTAGATGACGCCGGCGATCAGGAGGCCCGCGTTGCCGGAGATCAGGCGGCCGGGTTCGATTTCCACCTCGCAGCCGAGGTCGCCGACGGTGCGCTTGATCAGGGCGCCGTAGTCGGTGGGCAGGGGCGGGGCGTCGTTCGAGCGCTGGTAGGGGATGCCGAGGCCGCCGCCGAGGTCGAGCCTGGTGATCGTGTGGCCTTCGGAGCGCAGGCGGTGGGTGAGATCGGCGACCTTGAGATAGGCCTGTTCGAAGGGTTCAAGCTCGGTCAACTGGCTGCCGATGTGGACGTCGATCCCCACGACTTGCAGCCCGGGCAGGCGGGCGGCTTCCGCGTAGACCTCGGAGGCGCGGGCGATGGGGATGCCGAACTTGTTTTCCTTCTTCCCGGTCGCGATCTTTTCGTGGGTCTTCGCATCCACGTCGGGGTTCACCCGCACGGCGATGGGGGCGCTCACGCCAAGGCTGGAGGCCACCTCGGACAGCGCCCGCATCTCGGGTTCGCTTTCCACATTGAACTGCCGGATGCCGCCGGTGAGGGCCATCCGCATCTCCTCGCGCGTCTTGCCGACGCCGGAGAAGACGATGCGGCTGCCGGGGACTCCCGCCGCCTTGGCGCGCAGGTATTCGCCGCCCGAGACCACGTCCATCCCGGCACCGAGATTGCCGAGGGTCTTGAGGACTGCGACATTCGACAGCGACTTGATTGCGAAGCAGACCAGGTGGGGGAGGGGTGTCAGGGCTTCGGTGAACAGGCGGTAGTGCCGGGTCAGGGTGGCGGTGGAATAGACATAGAAGGGTGTGCCGACGGCGGTAGCGATCTCAGGGATCGCTACTTCTTCGGCATGAAGGGTGCCATTCTTGTAGAGGAAGTGGTCCATCTTCGCCCCCGGGGTTTGGCCGTGACATAGCAGGCCGCCCGGCGGCTGCAAACCCTTAGGCTTGGGCGTCTTTCGCCTCGTCATGGGCGGCTTCCCAGACTTCGTGCGCGGCGTCGAGGTTCATGGCGGCGATGACGAGGCCGATCAGGATGTCGGGCCAGATCGAGGGGAAGCGGGCAGTGACGAGGCCCGCGCCGATGATGCCGATATTTGCCAGCGCGTCGTTGCGGGCCGAGAGGAACGCTGCACGGGTCAACGAGCCTTCGGCCTTGCGATGGCGCGCTAGCAGGAGAGCGGCGGTCAGGTTCACCGCCAGCGCACCAAGACCGACGAGAGTCAACGTCTCGGCGGTGGGCGGTGCGGGGTGCATCAGCTTTGCGCCAAGGGTCCAGAGGAAGGCCAGCGCCGGGATCAACAGGAGCGCGGCGAGGAGCTTGCCGACATTGGCGCGGCGGGTCGTGGTCCAGGCCAGGGCGAAGAAGATCAGGATGTTGACTGCGGAGTCTTCCAGGAAATCCGCGCTGTCGGCGAGGAGGGAGACGGAGCCGGCCTTCAGCGCTGCGATGAACTCTATCCCGAAATAGCCAAGGTTCAGGGTGGCGACGATCAGGACGGTCTGACGGAGCGTCAGCATCAGCCGGGGCGGCCCGACCGCAGGAACAGGTACAGCGGCAACCCGCAGCTGACGCCGATGCAGAAGGTGCCTGGGATCGCGATCAGGTGGCTCCAGGCGCGGCGGGAGATCGCCACGACCAGCACCCAGACGGTCAGCGCGACGGCCGAGATGATCAGATCCCAGGTCAGGCCGGTGGTCGAGGCATTGACGAACCAGGCCTCGATCACGCCGGACAGGCCGCTGCCGGTTTGCTGCATATGCCTGAAAAACCAGAGCATAGGGTGCGCTGCGCCCCCTGCGGCGAACGCAAGGAAGGTCAGCCGCATGGGTGTCACTTCACGACGATCCCGACCCGGGCGTCGCCAGAGATGGTGATGCCGGTTTTCGCGGGCGGTTCGGGGGCACCGTCGGCGCCGCAGGCGGCGAGGGTCAGGCAGGCGAGGAGGAGAAGGCGGGGCATGGGGCCTCGTGTCGCTGTGGGTCCGGTCCGAGGGTCGCATCCCGAGGGCGGCTCGGCAAGGTGAGGATTTCCCCTTGGCGGGTCAGCCAAGCGTTGCCTGCCAGCGGGCGATCTGGGTGCAGACCTGATCCGGGGCGGTGCCACCGTAGGAGGTGCGGCTGCGGACGGAGTTGTCGACGCCGAGGACCGAATAGACGTCCTGTGTGATCCCGGGGTGGACAGAGGTCATTTCGGCGATCGACAGGTCGGGCAGGTCGCAGCCCTTGCCTTCGGCCATCGCCACCAGCGCGCCGGTGACGTGGTGCGCCTCTCGGAAGGGCAGGTTCAGGGTCTTCACCAGCCAGTCGGCAAGATCGGTCGCGGTGGAGAACCCGCTGGCGGCGGCGGCTTTCAGGGTATCCCGGTTGGCGGTCATGTCGGAGACCATGCCGGTCATCGCGGCGAGGCCCAGCATGAGGCTGTCGGCCGCGTCGAAGACCTGCTCCTTGTCCTCCTGCATGTCCTTGGAATAGGTCAGCGCGAGGCCCTTCATGATGGTGAAAAGCGCCACGGTGGCCCCGAGGATGCGGCCAAGTTTCGCGCGCAGTAGCTCGGCGGCATCGGGGTTCTTCTTCTGCGGCATGATCGAGGAGCCGGTGGTCCAGCGGTCCGACAGCCGGACGAAGCGGAACTGGGCGCTGGACCAGATCACCAGCTCTTCGGCAAAGCGGGAAAGGTGCATGGCGCAGATCGAGGCTGCCGCCAGAAACTCCAGCGCGAAGTCGCGGTCAGACACCGAATCCAGCGAATTGGCCGTGGGCCGGTCGAAGCCAAGCGCCTTGGCCGTCATGTGCCGGTCGAGGGGAAAGCTGGTCCCGGCCAGCGCGGCGGCGCCCAGCGGGCATTCGTTCATCCGCTTGCGGGCGTCCTGAAACCGGCTGCGGTCGCGGGCGAACATCTCGACATAGGCCAGCATGTGATGACCCCAGGTCACGGGCTGCGCGGTTTGCAGGTGGGTGAAGCCGGGCATGACCCAGTCGGCCCCGGCCTCGGCCTGCGCGAGGAAGGCCTGCATCAGGCCGGTCAGGCCCTGGATCGCCTGGTCACACTGGTCGCGGACCCAGAGTCGGAAGTCGACGGCCACCTGGTCATTCCGCGACCGCCCGGTGTGCAGGCGCTTCCCTGCCTCGCCGATGCGGTCGGTCAGGCGGGCCTCGATGTTCAGGTGGATGTCTTCCAGATCGGGGGTGAAGGGGAAGGTCCCGGCATCGATCTCTGACAAGATCGCGAGCAGGCCTTCCCCTATCGCCTTTGCATCCGTATCAGTGATGATGCCTTGCGCGGCCAGCATCGCCGCATGGGCCCGGCTGCCCGCGATGTCCTGGGCGTAGAGCCGCTGGTCGAACCCGATCGAGGCGTTGATCGCCGTCATGATCGCGCTCGGGCCTTCGGCAAAGCGCCCGCCCCACATCGTGTTGGCGGATTTGGGATCACGGGCGTTGGACATGGATTGGGCTTTCGAGGGTGGGAAACGTGCGGAAATTGCTGGTCGTCCTTTATACGGCCTTGATGCTTGGTGCAAATCCGGCGGCGGCGGATGTGTCGGCCCTGCGCGAGGGCGACATGAAGAAGCTGATGCTGCTGGGCGAGCCGGTCGCGGTGCCGGAGGCGGTGCTGCTGGACGCCGAGGACGGCGAACATGCGCTGGCCGACTACAAGGGCAAATGGGTGGTGCTGAACTTCTGGGCCACCTGGTGCGCCCCCTGCCGCCGCGAAATGCCGTCGCTTGAGCGGTTGCAGGCGGCGATGCCGGAACTGGCGGTAGTGCCGGTGGCGACGGGGCGCAACGCGGTGGAGGGGATCCGGCGGTTCTTCGACGAGGCGGGCGTGAAGGCGCTGCCGATCCTGCGCGACCCGCAATCGAAACTGGCACATGCGATGGGCGTGATGGGCCTGCCGGTGACGGTAATCCTGAACCCCGAGGGGCAAGAGGTCGCCCGGCTGATCGGCGATGCGGACTGGGACAGCGACAGCGCCAAGGCGGTGCTGGGGGCGCTGGTGGCCGGTCAGTAACTCAGGCGGTCGTCGAAGACGAAGGGTTCGGATACGGCAACCGTGACCTCGGCCATCGCGGGGTGGCGGGGGTTCAGGAGGACGTTCCGCTCCAGCGGGATGACGCGGCTGGGGACGAGGAGGGCGAGGCTGGTGGCAGACCGGAGCCAGGCATCTCCCGAAGTTTGGCTCTCGTGCAAGGGAACATCAGACGCAAAGCCAGGATCTGCAACAAGGCTTTCTGGAACGTCCAGACCGATGGCTACATATTGCGGAATTCCTTTCTTGCTCCGTTCGATCCTTGGCAGGTGAACAAGAACTTCCAAAGCAGCAAGCGCCAACGAATCGGATGTGTAGACCAAAGGAACGCCTGCCGAGTTCCAGCGCCCGCCGAACAGTCTTGCACCTTCGCCTTCGATATCGGGCGCGAAGCGGGGTTGCGCCAATCGCCACACTCGCACCTAGGAATAGACCCCGTAGGCCAAACGCCCGATGATCGTCTCCACCTCGCGCGCCCCGATGTCGGTCTGCGCCATGTGGATCGGGATACGTTCGCCGAGTGCCGGATTGGGGCTGCGCAGGAACACATCGGCATTCTCGTCGTTCTGGAAGAGATCACGCGCGGCCTTCACCACGCGCAACAGCCGCGCCAAGCCATCTGCTTCCTCGATCTTCAGGTTCTCCCCGGCGGCAATGCGGCGGTCGAGCGTGCGGTCGGGGATGATTCGGCGGATGTCGTCGCGGGTCAGGCCGTGGGATTCGAGGGAGCGGGCCCAGGCGGCGGGGATGCCCCTTTCCAGCGCCTGGAAGGACGTGAAAACAGCGGCCTGCTCGGCGAAGCCGGGGACCGGATCGGTCAGTTTTCTGATTGCGTTGGCCATGACATTCTCCGCCATTTGCCGAAGCATACCACGGCAAATGGCGGAAGTCATCCTATAGATCGAATGTCGCGAAAACCGGGGCGTGGTCGCTGGGCTGCTCCCATCCCCGCACCGGGCGCAGGATGCGGCTGCCTGACGCGGCGCCCGAAATGTCAGGGGTGGCCCAGACATGGTCCAGCCTGCGGCCCTTGTCGGCGGCGTCCCAGTCGGGGCTGCGGTAGCTCCACCAGCTGTAGAGGCGGCCCTGCGGGATGTCCTGCCGGGTGACGTCCTGCCAGCGGCCCGATTCCATCGTCTCGCCCAGGTGCTGCACCTCGACGGGTGTGTGGCTGACGATCTTCAGCAGGGCCTTGTGGTCCCAGACGTCATCCTCGCGCGGGGCGATGTTCAGGTCGCCGACCAGGATCGCCTTGTGCGGGCGGTCGGCGCGGAAGTGGTCGCGCATGTGGGTCAGGAAGTCGAGCTTCTGGCCGAACTTGACGTTCTGCGCGCGGTCGGGGATGTCGCCTCCGGCAGGGACATAGAAGTTGTGGATGGTGACGCCGTTTTCCAGCTTCGCAGCCACATGCCGCGCATGGCCGAGCGTCGCAAAGTCGTGCCCGCCGACGTCTTCAATCGGCAGCTTTGACAGGATTGCGACGCCATTATAGCCCTTTTGCCCCCGCGCGACGACATGGCTGTAGCCAAGCGCGCGGAAACCCTCCAGCGGGATCAGCTCGACCGGGGACTTGCATTCCTGCAGGCAAAGGATGTCCGGCGCTTCCTCGGTCATCAGCCGCGAGACCAGCGCCTCGCGCAGGCGAACCGAGTTGATGTTCCATGTGGCAAGTGTGAAGGGCATGGGCTGGATCTCCTGTCGCCCCGACCCTAGGGGCAAGGCAGCGGGACCACAAGCAGGCCAAAAAAAGGCCGGGCAAGAAGCCCGGCCAGGTCCAACAGGGAGGATGCCGCGCCATAACCCCGACGCGACGAGGGGAACCTGCTGCACAACTCGTGCATGTGTAAAAGGTAGCAAGCGAATCCGGCAACAATAAGCCCTAAGCCGCAAGATTTCGTGGTTGTTGCATGGCGGACGCAATCGACCGTCCGCAATGCAACACCAGAAGGCGCCAAAGGTTCCTAGGCCACCAGCCGGTAGCCGCCGCTTTCCGTCACCAGAAGCCGCGCATTCGAGGGGTCGGGCTCGATCTTCTGGCGCAAGCGGTAGATGTGGGTTTCCAGCGTGTGCGTCGTCACACCTGCGTTGTAGCCCCAGACCTCGTGCAGAAGCACATCCCGCGCGACCACTCCGCTGGTCGAGCGGTAGAGGTATTTCAGGATGTTGGTTTCCTTTTCGGTCAGGCGGATCTTCTTGTCCTTCTCGTCGACCAGCATCTTCTGCGCGGGCTTGAACGTATAGGGGCCAAGCTGGAACACCGCGTCTTCCGACTGTTCATGCGTACGAAGCTGGGCGCGGATGCGGGCCAGGAGGACCGGGAACTTGAAGGGCTTGGCCACATAGTCGTTCGCCCCGGCGTCGAGGCCCAGGATCGTGTCGCTGTCGGTGTCATGGCCGGTCAGCATCAGGATCGGGCATTTGACGCCCTGCTTGCGCATCCGGCGGCACAGCTCACGCCCGTCGGTGTCGGGCAGGCCGACATCGAGGATCACCAGGTCGTAAAGCCCGGCCTTCACCTTCTCCATGCCCTCGGCGCCGTTGCGGGCCTCGAACACGTCGAAGTCCTCGGTCATCACCAGTTGCTCGCTCAGCGCCTCGCGCAGGTCGTCGTCATCGTCGACGAGCAGGATTTTCCGCAGTCCGGCCATGGGTGCCTCCCTTTCTGATGCGGCATCAGATGCGCCGCGATCACGGATGCCGCAAGATTTGCTACGATATGCTCACGCGGACGTGTCGGTTCCGTGGGCAATGTTTCAATTCCGTCATGCGGAGGCTATGTGTGGGCGCATGGTGCTGGTGCTTTCCATCCCCGAACGCCTGACACGCGCCCGTGCCGACCTGCGCATGGGGGTGCCGGTCGTGATGTGCGGGCCGGAAGGTGCGGCGTTGGTGGCTGCGGTGGAAACGCTGGACGCATCGAGGCTGGCGGACCTGCGAGGGTTCGGGATGCCGGTTCTGGCGATCACGGCACGGCGGGCCGAGACGCTGAAGGCGCGGGCCTATGACGGCGATCTGGCGCGGATCGTGCCGCCAGCGGATGCGGGGCTGGACTGGCTGCGGTCGGTGGCGGATCCTGCGGATGACCTGCGCACCCCGATGAAGGGGCCGCTGCAATCGGCGCGTGAGGGGTCGGCCTCTCTGGCCCGCGCCGCGCTGGCGCTGGCGAAGTCGGCGCATCTGTTGCCTGCCGCGCTTCTGGTGCCGGTGCAGGACGCGCTCGCCTTGGCGGGCGCAAACGGGCTGACGCTGCTGACGCTGGCCGAGATCGCGCCCGCCCTGACCGCCCTGCCGCCGCTGGACGAGGTGGTCTCGGCCCGGGTGCCGCTGGTGGCCTCCAGCGCCGGGCGGGTGCATGTGTTCCGCCCGGATGACGGCGGTGAGGAGCACTATGCCATCGAAATCGGCCGTCCGGACCGATCGCTTCCCGTGCTTGCCCGGCTGCATTCGGCCTGTTTCACCGGCGACGTGCTCGGGTCGCTGAAATGCGACTGCGGACCGCAGTTGCGCGCGGCGCTGGCGCAGATGGGGCAGGAGGGGGCGGGGGTTCTCCTCTATCTCAATCAGGAAGGCCGGGGGATCGGGCTGGCCAACAAGATGCGGGCCTATTCGTTGCAGGATCAGGGCTTCGACACGGTCGAAGCCAATCACCGGCTGGGCTTCGAAGATGACGAGCGCGACTTCCGCATTGGGGCGGAAATCCTGCGGAAGATGGGGTTTTCCAGCGTCCGCTTGCTGACCAACAACCCGAAGAAGCTGGCGATGATGGAAGGCTGCGGGCTGCATGTGACCGAACGGGTGCCGCTGCATGTCGGAGAGACGGCGGAGAACCGGGCCTATCTCGCCACCAAGGCGGCGAAGTCGGGGCATCTGTTGTGACACCGGCCGATCTGGTGGTGACGCCGATGGGGCTGCGGTTCGTGGGACGAATGTTTCCATGCTCATTGGGGCGTGGTGGGATCATTCGACCGGAGGCGAAACGCGAGGGCGATGGGGCGACACCTGCGGGCGAGCACCGGATCGTCGGGATGCTCTATCGCCCCGACCGTCTGTCCCGCCCGGCGGACTGGGCGCTGCCCATCGGGCCGTCGGACCTGTGGTCGGACGATCCCCGCGACGAGGACTACAACGACCTGGTCCGCGCCCCGCACGGGTTCAGCCACGAGCGCCTTCGGCGGGCCGATCCGATGTATGATCTGATTCTGGTCACCGACTGGAACTGGCCCGATGCCGAACCGGGCCGGGGGTCGGCGATCTTTGTCCACCAATGGCGCAGGCCCGGTGCGCCGACAGCGGGTTGTGTGGCGCTGGCACGGCGCGACCTGCACTGGATCGCCGCCCGTATCAGGCCCGGAACGCGGATGTTGATTGGGCGGTAAGGCTCTTTCCAAAACGCTTTGGAATGGATAATCTGCCGATATTCGGGGGAGGATGCCATGGCGAAACCGCAGACTGCCGAGGATGAGCTGTTCGACCTGCGGCTGGCCCGTTCGGCCCCGGACCTGTTCCCGATGCTGGAGGCGCTCTATGGCGCGCGTCCGGATTTTCCGGCCTTCCGCGAGAAATTGGTCAAGGCGCTGCGCAAAGGCTGGGTGGAGCGACCCGAGGACCTGAAGCGGCTGGACCTGATCCGCGACCTGGAGCCGGACTGGTTCCAGCGCCCCGGCATGGCGGGCTATGTCTTCTACATCGACCGCTTCAACGGCAGCCTGATGGGGGTGCTCGAGAAGCTGGACTATCTGGCTGACCTCGGGATCACCTATGTCCACCTGATGCCTTGCCTGAAGCCCCGGCCCGGAGATTCGGACGGCGGCTATTCGGTGATGGACTACCGGCAGGTCAACCCGGTTTTCGGGACGATGACAGAGTTCGAGGCGGTCAGTGCGGCGCTGCGGGCGCGGGGGATGTCGCTCTGTGTCGACCTGGTGCTGAACCACACCGCGAAAGAACATGCCTGGGCGAAGAAGGCGGCGAAGGGCGATCCGAAGTACCAGGACTACTACCTGATGTTCGACACTCCGGACCTGCCGAACCAATACGAACGGACGCTGGTCGAGGTTTTCCCGGACAACGCCCCCGGCAATTTCACCCACTACCCCGAGATCGGCAAATGGGTCTGGACGACGTTCAACGAACACCAGTGGGACCTGAACTGGGCCAATCCGGCGGTGTTCCTGGAGATCGTCGAGGTGATGCTGTTCCTCGCCAACAAGGGCGTGGATGTCCTCCGGCTGGACGCGGTGGCCTTCATGTGGAAGCGGATGGGGACGCGCTGCCAGTCCGAGCCGGAGGTTCACATGATCCTGCAGGCGCTGCGGGCGTGTTCGCGCATCGCCTCGGCGGCGGTGATCCATCTGGAGGAGGCCATCGTCGCTCCGGAGGAGATGCTGCCCTATCTCGGGCGGGGGCGGCATGACGGGAAGGAGGGGAACCTCGCCTATCACAACAGCCTGATGGTGCAGTTCTGGTCGGCCCTTGCCACCCGGAACACCCGGCTGATGACGCATGTGCTGGCGACGCATTTCCCCGACCGGCTGACCAACGCGACCTATGCGACCTATATCCGTTGCCACGACGATATCGGCTGGGCGGTGACGGATCAGGATGCGGCGGCGGTGGGGGTTTCGGGGCACGGGCATCGCGGCTTCCTGTCCGACTTCTACGAGGGCAGCTTTCCCGGCACCTTCGCCAAGGGGGCGCTGTTCCAGGTCAACGAGGCGACGGGGGACAAGCGGATTTCCGGCAGCTTCGCCTCGCTGGCCGGGCTGGAGCGGGCCGAGGCGGAGGGCGACGCGGGCGGAGTCGAGATGGCGGTGCAGCGTATCCTGCTGGGGCATGCGCTGATCGCGGCGTTCGGGGGGATACCGCTGATCTATATGGGCGACGAGCTGGCGCTGACGAACGACTGGAGCTACCTGAACGACCCCGACCATGCCCATGACAGCCGCTGGGTGCATCGGCCGCGGATGGACTGGGGCCTGGCCGAGGCGCGGCAGACGGAGGACAGGCCCTCGGCGCGGGTGTTCCGGGGGGTGAGGGAGATCCTTGCGCGGCGGGCGGCGGTTCCGGCCTTGCACGGGGCGGTGCCGGTGCGGGTGGTTTCGTCCGGGAATGAGGCGGTCTTCGCCTTTCAGCGGATCGCGCCGACCGGCGTCTTGCTGGGGCTGTTCAACTTCACCGAGCAGTGGCAGGAGGTGGGGGAGGCCTGGGTGCGGGGGCTGGGGGTGACGGGGCTGCGGGACGCGCTGTCGGAGGCGCGGGTGGAGACCCACGGGGGCCAGGTCGTGCTGCCGCCCTATGGAAGGGTCTGGCTGACCTGAGCCTGTCCACGGTGGACAGATTTTCGCAGGAAATGATTTCAATGGCTTGCTTGCGGACGTTCAGGGCTTCTTAACGTTTGAGGGGAAGGCGCCCCCCCGCCCCACCCCCTCCCTACGAGGGGTGGGGAGGCGCATGTCCTTGGGCGGCGGGGTGGATGGTTGCCGGAGGGGTGGTGGGTGAAACCTTACCGACGGGTGACGTGAGGCCCCGCTCGTCCGGTCCCTTGCGCTTGGGCGGTAAGGGTTTGTCAATCCGTCCGGCGGGGTGCCCCCTCGGGATGCGGGGTGTGCCGGGCTGAAGCCCGGCCTACGGGGTGCGTAGGGTCAGGGATAGGCCCTTGCGCCGAAGATGGCGCTGCCGACGCGGATGTGGGTGGCGCCGTGGGCGACGGCGGTCTCGAAGTCGCTGCTCATGCCCATCGAGAGGCCGGACAGCCCGTGGTCGGCGGCCATCCCGGCCAGGAGCGCGAAATGCGGGGTGGGGTCCTTATCCTCGGGCGGGATGCACATCAGGCCGAAAGGCAAGAGGTCCATCGCCCGGCAGTCGCGCAGGAACCCGGTCAGCTCGGCGGGCAGGACCCCGGCCTTTTGCGGCTCCTCACCGGTGTTCACCTGCACAAAAAGCTGTGGCAGCGCGCCCCGCGCCTGGCCGAGGCTGGCGAGCTTTTGCGCCAGCGAGGGGCGGTCGAGCGTGTGGATCGCGTCGAAGAGGTCGAGCGCGAGCTTGGCCTTGTTGGTTTGAAGGGGGCCGATCATGTGCAGGTTCACCGGGCCGAAGCGGTCACGCCACACGGGCCATTTCCCGGCGGCTTCCTGCACATAGTTTTCGCCGAAGATGCGGTGGCCCTGTTCGAGAACAGCCACAACGCGTTCCGGCGGTTGGACCTTGGAAACGGCGATCAGCCGGACCGAGCCTTCGGCCCGCCCCGCCACTCGCTCTGCCGCGCGCAGACGGTCCAGAATATCCTGCAATGCCATGGTTGCCCCCGTTTCGCGGCACCCTAGCCGGACGGAGCGCAAAAAGAAAAGAGCGGGCTTTCGCCCGCTCTTTCCGTCCGTTCGGATCCGGGTGGATCAGAACGAGAAGTTGATGCCGAGGTCGGCGTAGGTCTGGTCGTCGAAGCCCTTCTGGATGGTACCGGCAATGGTCGCGCCGCCGATGTCGTAGTTGGCGCCGAGGCCGATCGCGTAGTCGTTCGCGTAGACCACGTCCGAGTCAACGCCCGAGATGAACGCGCCGAGGCCGATCCCGCTCGCCAGCTTGGTGTTGCCGTAGAGGGTCAGGGTGGCGTCGTTCTCAGCGCCGTCTTCGGCGATGTACTGCAGGCCGACGTTGGTCATGTCGTTCAGGGCGTATTCGCCGAGCAGCGCCCAGACGTCGTAGTCAGCGGTGCCACCGGCGTCGGTCACGTAGCCGAAGCCGATCTTGTAGGCGCCAGCGGTGTAGTCCAGCGAGATGCCGGTTTCTTCGCTGTCAGTCGACACGGTCTGATCGTAGTCGATGTACGACACGCGAGCGACCAGGTTGCCGGTGCTGTACGAAGCGAACAGGCCGACGCGGTCGATCTGGGTCGGTCCGTACGGGCTGGAGGTGTACGAATCGTACGAGAAGAGCGAGTACGAACCGGTCGTCGACGAGATGAAGCCGAGTTCCGCGTTGTACAGGGTGGCCAGCGAGTCGAAGGCGGTGTTGACGTTACCGATTTCGAAGCGGAAGCCCGAGGTTTCAGCATAGAGCATCGCAGCGTTCAACTGAGCGGCACCGCGGGGACCGTCGATGTCGTCCAAATCGTTGGTGTCGCCGTTGCTGTACTGCATGCGGATCCGGCCACCGAATTTCACGCCCGAGTCAGTTTCGGTCGAGGCGTCGACGTTGACGCGCATACGGTAGGACAGGGCGGTGTCGCTGGTGGTGCCATCATCGGTGTAGACGATACCGAAGCGGCCGCTGCCCGACAGCGTAACCTCTGCGGAGGCGGCGCCTGCAACCATCACCAGGGCGGAGGTCGCGAGAAGAATCTTTTTCATGTTTTCCCTCTTTCTTCAAGGTAAGCCCGCCGCAGGGGAATCCGCAGGGGAATGACGGGTATTTCACCCTTGCCGCCCCGGATTGCAACGTTCGCCAGCCGCCGTGAAGAATTCGGCCAGAAGTTGGTGCAGCAAAGCAACAGGTCCGGAATCCCCCTCCGGACGTCAGGCCCACGCGCGCGCGGGTATGCGGCGGGCGTGCGGGAGCGAAAGGCCTTGGCACGCAGGGGAGGCCGCGCTAGACAGCAGGCAAGAGGTTCCAAGGGTGGCCGGATGATCTTGCACCAATTTGCACGCATGGCACTGGCCACGGGTCTGGTCTTGTCGCTTTCCGCATGTGGCGGCGGTGGCGGCGGGTTGTTCGGCAAGGGCACGCTGACCGCCGAGCAGAAGGCCGAGCGCGACGAGGCCGCCGAGGCCCACCGGGACGGGACGAGCAAGGCGGGGGCAAAGACCTCGCTTCTGGATCTGTTCAAGAAATCGGATGACCCGAACACCACGGTCGAGGTCAACAAGTACATCTGGCAGGCAAGTTTGGAGGTGCTGAACTTCCTGCCCATCGAATCGGTCGACCCGTTTACGGGCGTGATCGTGACGGGCTACGGACGGCCTCCGGGCGGGGGCAGGGCCTATCGCGCGACGATCTATGTCCAGGACCCGGCGCTGGATGCGCGCAGCCTGAAGGTGGCGTTGCAGGGCCAGGGCGGGGCATCGGTGGCGCCGGAGACGGTACGGGCGGTC
Source organism: Tabrizicola sp. (assembly GCF_016792905.1). Lineage (GTDB taxonomy): Bacteria > Pseudomonadota > Alphaproteobacteria > Rhodobacterales > Rhodobacteraceae > Tabrizicola. Next base: position 1,247 of record NZ_JAEULP010000013.1, on the reverse strand, counting down.
GAGGATGCGATCCTGACCCGGGCGCGGCAGCTCAGGGTGCGCGACAGCAAGCTTTAAGCGGTTCGACGGGGCGTGAGGACCGGGAAGGGGTGGACCTTTCCGGTCGGGCATGTGTAATTCCGCGCGGAATTCCGCATGAGGCCCTGTGATGTCGCGCTATGACCCTTCGCTGATCGAACCCCGCTGGCAGGAGGCCTGGGACAAGGCGGGGGCCTTCACGGCGCGTCGTGATGCGTCGAAGCCGAAGTATTATGTGCTGGAGATGTTCCCCTATCCCTCGGGGCGCATCCACATGGGGCATGTGCGCAACTACACGATGGGCGATGTGGTGGCGCGGACCAAGGCGGCGCAGGGCTATTCGGTGCTGCATCCGATGGGCTGGGATGCCTTCGGGATGCCGGCCGAGAACGCGGCGATGGAACGGGGCGGCCATCCGAAGGACTGGACCTACGGCAACATCGCCGACATGAAGGCGCAGATGAAGCCTTTGGGGCTGTCGATCGACTGGTCGCGCGAACTCGCGACCTGCGACCCGGAATACTACGGCCAGCAGCAGGCGATGTTCATCGACATGATGGAGGCCGGGCTCGTCTACCGCAAGGCGGCGGTGGTCAACTGGGACCCGGTCGACATGACGGTGCTGGCGAACGAACAGGTGATCGACGGCAAGGGCTGGCGGTCGGGCGCGGCGGTCGAACGGCGCGAGCTGACGCAGTGGTTCTTCCGGATCTCGGATTACTCGGAGGAGTTGCTGGCCGCGCTGGACGGGCTGAAGGACTGGCCGGAGAAGGTGCGCCTGATGCAGGCGAACTGGATCGGCAAGTCGCGGGGCCTGCAGTTTGCGTTCGAGACGGTCGGGGCGCCGGAAGGCTTTGAAAAGCTGGAGGTTTACACGACCCGCCCGGATACGCTGATGGGCGCTTCCTTTGCGGCGATCTCGCCGGATCATCCACTGGCCAAGGCGCTGGAGGGTGACCCGAGGGTTGCCGCCTTCGTCGCGGAGTGCCGCAAGGGTGGGACTTCGGCGGAGGAAATCGAGACGGCAGAGAAGATCGGCTATGACACCGGCATCCGGGTCAAGCACCCGCTTGATCCGGCGTGGGAACTGCCGGTCTGGATCGCCAACTTCATCCTGATGGACTATGGCACCGGGGCGATCTTCGGCTGCCCGGCGCATGACCAGCGGGATTTCGACTTCGCCACCAAGTACCGGCTGCCGATCAAGTCGGTCTATGTCGCCGAGGGCG
>NZ_JAEULP010000086.1 GCF_016792905.1 Tabrizicola sp. | reverse complement strand
TGGCGGCCATGTCACCCACCATGCCGCGGGCTGCGCCGGGCTTTACGGACTGGTGACGCATCCGGCCCCGGTGGATGCCGACGGCTATACCGTCGATCTGGTGGCGCTGCGCGATCTGGCGCATCGGGTGAAGCCCAGGATCATCACCATCGGCGGCAGTCTGAACCTGTTCCCCCACCCCGTGCGCGAAATCCGCGCCATTGCCGATGAGGTCGGCGCCCATGTGCTGTTCGACGCCGCCCACCAATGCGGCATCATCGCGGGCGGGGTCTGGACCAACCCGCTGACCGAGGGCGCGCATCTGATGACGATGAGCACCTACAAATCGCTTGGCGGTCCTGCCGGCGGCCTGATCGTCACCAATGACGCCGCCATCGCCGAACGTCTCGACGCCATCGCTTTCCCCGGCCTCACCGCCAACTTCGACGCCGCCAAATCCGCCGCCCTCGCCTACACCCTCCTCGACTGGCGCGACCATGGCGCGGCCTATGCGAAAGCCATGGTCGACCTCGCCCGCGCCCTTGCGACCGAGCTGGCGAACCTCGGCCTCCCCGTCTTCGCCGCCGACCGCGGCGCCACCACCTCGCACCAGTTCGCCATCGAGGCGGCGGCCTTCGGAGGCGGACAGGCCGCCTCCAAGACCCTGCGCAAGACCGGATTCCTCGCCTGCGGCATCGGCCTGCCCATTGCCGAGGTCCCCGGCGACATGAACGGCCTCCGCATCGGCACGCCCGAACTGGTCCGCCGCGGCGTCACCCCGGCCGATGCCCCTGCGCTCGCCGCCCTCATCGCCGAAGGCTTGCGCTCGAACGATCCGGCAGCTGTTGCCCCGCGCACCGCGGCGCTGCGGAAGAAATTCCAGGGCCTGCACTACATGAACCCTTGAATGATCCGATTCGCGGGGGTTTGATGCGATCCCCCAACGAAATCCCCGCGAAAGGACAGATCATGCAGCAGCGCAAACTCGGCGCGTCCGGCCCGATGGTTTCGGTCATCGGCCTCGGCGCCATGTCCTTCGGCGGGATTTTCGGTCCGACCGACGAGGCCGAAAGCTTCGCCTGCCTCGACGCATTGCTGGAGACCGGCATCACCTTCATCGACACCGCCAACATCTACGGCATGGGCGTCAGCGAAACCGTAATTGGCAAGTGGCTCGCCAGCCGCAAGCCGCAGGTCGTCCTCGCCACCAAGGCCAGCTTCGTCGCCGACCCCGAGCGTCGTATCGACAATTCGGAAACCCACCTCCGCGCCGAACTCGAGAAATCCCTGAAACGCCTCGGCCGCGACCATGTCGAGCTGTTCTACATCCACCGCCGCGAACAGGCCCGCCCGCTGGAAGAGGTGGTCGGCACCCTGTCCCGCCTGATCGCGGAGGGCAAGATCGGCGGCTATGGCCTGTCCGAAGTCGCCCCCTACACGATACGCGCCGCCCATGCCGTGCATCCGGTGACGGCGGTGCAGAACGAATACTCGCTCTGGACCCGGATGCCGGAGCTTGGAGTGATACAGGCCTGCAAGGCCCTTGGCATCGCCTTCGTCCCCTTCTCGCCCCTCGCGCGGGGGATGCTGGCCGACGCGCCGATTTCCCGGCCCGAAGACGGCTTCCGCGGCACCAACCCCCGCTTCACCGAGCCGAACTTCTCGAAGAACCTCGCCAAACTCGCCGCCTTCCGCACCTTCGCCGCCGAGCGCGGCTGGTCCACCCCTGCCACGGCACTGGCCTGGATCCTGCACCAGGGCGATCACCTGATCCCGATCCCCGGCACCCGCCACGCCGCGCATCTGCGGCAATGGGCGCAGGCGACGGAAATCCGCTTCACCCCCGAAGACCGGGCCCAGATCAACCGCCTCCTGCCCCCCGGCTGGGCCGAGGGCGACCGCTACGGCGATCACCAGCTTCTGGCGATCGAGCGCTATTGCTGATCAGAGCCCATGGCTCCGGTCATAGGCATTCGGCCCGGCTGGCGCCCAGCCCGCCGGGGCCGCCTTCGGCCGGAACACCTGCACCAGCAGCGGATGACAGGCCGCCACGTCCGAGGAATGCTCCGCCGAGCAATCGCCGCCGGGACAGGCCGACAGCACACCCAAGAGGTCGATCTCCGCCATGAACTCCAGATAGTCGCCGGGCCGCACCGGCGAGGCCTTCATGAAATACTGCCCGGTATCGCGGGTGAAACCCGTGCACATGAACACGTTCAGCACGTCATGCACATGCAGCTCCGCCGCCTTCGCGGGCAGGCCCCAATGATCCGCAACCGCGCGGGTCAGGTTGGAATGGCAGCAATGGTGATACTGCTCGCCGCCCGACAGCAGCGCGTGGGTATAAGGGTCGCAGCGCGTGCCGATCACGTCATGCACCGACCCGCCAAAGGCATCGAACCCGTACCAGTCGAGCGTATCCTCCGTCACCGTCGCCATCGGCCGCAGGTACGGCAGGCAAGACCACATCCGGTCCCCGGTCGACAGATGCGTCCCATGCAGCGCCCGGGTCTTGCCGGAGAAAAACCGCTCCCCAAGGTTTTCGGCGGCAAACAGGTTCAGGTCGCCCACCTGCGGCCCCTCGACGCTGACGATGCGGAAGAACCAGCCCGCCGGCACCTCGAACACCCGCGCCTCGCGCGGCGGGACCAGCACCTCCGCCTCCAGGCTCCACCCCTCTCGCGCCGCACGATAGGCGGCAAGGTCCGGGCGCGGCAGGCCCTCGACCGGGTAGCAGATGACCGGGCGCACCGACTTGCGGGCAGCGGCATCGGCGGGGGCGGGGTGTTCGGGTTGGTCCAGCTTCATGCCCACAGGCTTGCCGGAAACCCCGCCTCCCGCAAGCGCCGATTTCTTCGAAGAAATCGGACCGGAGTTCTCGAAAACTCCGCCTACCGCTTCTCGCGCAGGCAATCCCGCGGCTCGCGCCCTCGGACCGTCGCCCCACAGGCCGCACAGCGCCAGAAATCCGGCGCCACGCTCCGGTCCAGTCGCCAGCGGCAGTCGCGGGTCAGGGTCGAATTCCGGCGGCTCAGCCAGAGATAGAGGTAGACCGACACCGCCAGCAGCAGCAGGAGAAGCGGCATCAGCGGACCAGCCGCGCCCGCAGCCGGGCAAGCAGGGCGTCAAGCTGCGCCGCATCATCCAGCCGTGCAGGCTGATAGGCCTCGCCAAAATCCTGCGCGACCTCGGGGTCCGCCAGCGCCTCGCGGAAATCCTCGCCAAGCGCCGCTATCAACCGCGCCAGAAGCCAGGCATAGCCCGACTCCCCCAGCCATATCCGGTTCTTCGCATGCAGCCGCGCCGCCAGCCCCGCCATCACTGCGGCAAATTCCTCGCCCGACTGGAAATCGGGCAGGACGGGCTGCTCAGACAACCCGCTCCACCATCAGCTTCTTGATCTCGGCAATCGCCTTCGCCGGGTTCAGCCCCTTGGGGCAGGTCTTGGCGCAGTTCATGATCGTATGGCAGCGATAGAGCTTGAACGGGTCTTCCAGCATGTCCAGCCGTTCCCCCGTCGCCTCGTCCCGGCTGTCGACGATCCAGCGATAGGCATGCAGCAGCGCCGCCGGGCCAAGGTAGCGGTCCGAGTTCCACCAGTAGCTCGGGCAGGCCGTCGAGCACGAAGCGCACATCACGCATTCATACAGGCCGTCCAGCTTCTTGCGGTCCTCGATCGACTGCCGCCATTCCTTCGCCGGACGGTTGGTCTTGGTTTCCAGCCAGGGCATGATGCTGGCGTGCTGGGCGTAGAAATGCGTCAGGTCCGGGATCAGGTCCTTGATCACCGACATATGCGGCAAGGGATAGATGCGCACGTCGCCCTTGATCTCGTCCAGCCCATAGATGCAGGCCAGCGTGTTGATCCCGTCGATGTTCATCGCGCAAGAGCCACAGATGCCCTCGCGGCAGGAGCGGCGGAAGGTCAGCGTCGGATCGATCTCGTTCTTGATCTTGATCAGCGCGTCCAGGACCATCGGGCCGCACTGGTCCATGTCGATGAAATAGGTATCGACCCGTGGATTTTCCCCGTCATCCGGGTTCCAGCGGTAGATCTGGAACTTCCGCACGTTCTTCCCCTCGGGCATCGGCCAGGTCTTGCCGGTGCGGATCTTCGAATTCTTCGGCAGGGCGAACTGGGCCATGGGTCAACCTTTCCTGGTCGTCGTCTTGAAATCGGTCCTGTGGCCGGATGCTGCGGGTGCGCGCCTCGAAAGCTTCGCCATCTCAGCCCGTCCAGTCCGGCCGCATGTACAGGGGTCGGCTCGGTGCCTGCCCGGTCTTGGACATGACGCAGCTCTCGTAGACGGCCGACGGGTCCTTGCCCAGAAGGTAGTCCGACGTGATCTCCAGCTCGACCGCCGCCCCCCTGCGCCCGTCGGACGTTGCCCCGACCGAAATCTCGCCCCGTGGCTTCTGCGCCAGCCGCGCCCGCTCGAAACACTGCCGCTCCGCCTCGGCCATGCTCATCGGGCCGCAGGCGGAAAGGCAAAGCAGGACGGGAAGGACAAGCCGTTTCATCGCATCACCGGACCGGCGGCACGCCATTTGCCGCGAAGCAGGCCTGCGCCGCCGGGCGCACCGCGATCTCGCGGATCGTGGCCTTGGTCGAGGTCCCGGCCTCCACCCCCACGTCGCGCGCCAGAAGCTTCAGCTCGTCCTCGGTCGCCGCTTCCAGGATGCACTTCGTTGCCAACCGCGCCGGTTCCGCCGGCATGTCGATGTTGACCACCGGAAACACCACGGTATGCGCCGTCCGCGTCAGGGCGTCGTCCACCACTTCGGCGGGGTCGCAGGCGGCCAGCATCAGGGTCGCAATCAGGGGAAGCGCCAGGGTCCGCATCAGAACTTCCTTTCTGCCGGGGCGATCTTCGCCAGCGCGATCCCGCCCTCTGCCTCGGTGGTCAGAGGCTCGGTATGGACCGGGCGGTAGTCGAGCCTGACCTTGTCGCCATCGACCCAGGCCAGCGAATGTTTGCGCCAGTTGGCATCGTCACGCTGCGGATGGTCCTCATGCGCATGGGCGCCCCGGCTTTCGGTGCGGGCATGGGCGGCATAGATCGTCGCCAGCGCGTTCGGCATCAGGTTGGTCAGCTCCAGCGTCTCCATCAGGTCGCTGTTCCAGACCATGCTACGATCCGTGACCTTCAGGTCGGCCATCTTGGCCGCAATCGCCGTCATCTTCTTCTCGCCGGCCGCCAGAGTGTCTTCCGCCCGGAACACCGCCGCATCGGCCTGCATGGTGCGCTGCATCTCCAGCCGCAGGTCCGCCGTCGGAATCGAGCCATTCGCATTGCGCAGCGCGTCGAAGCGGGCCAGGGCCTTGTCGACCTCGGCCTCGTTCGTGCCAGGAACCGGCGCCTCCCGGTCCACCACCTGCCCCGCGCGGATGGCAGCAGCGCGGCCAAAGACCACCAGGTCGATCAGCGAGTTCGACCCCAGCCGGTTCGCGCCGTGGACGGAGGCACATCCCGCCTCGCCCACCGCCATCAGGCCCGGGAACACCTGGTCGGGCTTCGCATGGGTCGGGTTCAACACCTCGCCCCAGAAGTTCGTCGGCACCCCGCCCATGTTGTAATGCACCGTCGGCAAGACCGGGATCGGCTCTTTCAACAGGTCCACCCCGGCGAAAATCCGCGCCGATTCCGTGATCCCCGGCAGGCGCAGCTCCAATGTCTCTTTCGGCAGGTGGTTCAGGTTCAGGTGGATGTGGTCCTTGTGCGGGCCTACCCCCCGGCCTTCCCGAATTTCGATCGTCATGCAGCGGCTGACATAGTCGCGCGGCGCCAGGTCCTTGTAGTGCGGCGCATAGCGCTCCATGAACCGCTCGCCCTCGCTGTTGGTGAGATAGCCGCCCTCGCCGCGCGCGCCCTCGGTGATGAGGCAGCCCGCGCCGTAGATCCCGGTGGGGTGGAATTGCACGAACTCCATATCTTGCAGCGGCAGCCCTGCGCGCGCCGCCATGCCACCGCCGTCGCCGGTGCAGGTGTGTGCGGAAGTCGCGGAGAAATACGCGCGGCCGTAACCGCCGGTGGCGAGCAGCGTTTGCTGGCCCCAGAAGCGATGCAGTGATCCGTCATCGAGGTTCCATGCGAGCACGCCGCGGCATTCGCCATCGTCCGTCATGAGCAAATCGAGCGCGAAATACTCGATGAAGAACTTCGCCTTGTGGCGCAGCGCTTGCGTGTAAAGCGTGTGCAGGATGGCGTGGCCGGTGCGGTCGGCGGCGGCGCAAGTGCGTTGGGCGATGCCCTCGCCGTAGTTGGTGGTCATGCCGCCGAACGGTCGCTGGTAAATCTTGCCTTCCTCGGTGCGGGAGAAG
>NZ_JAEULP010000090.1 GCF_016792905.1 Tabrizicola sp. | reverse complement strand
CTCGGCGGCGATTGCCCGGTTGTCGGTCTCGCCCCCGTTCGCCCCCCGCGCGACCCAGGCCTCATAGGCCTTTTCCCGCAAGGCGCGGTTCGGCGAGAATTGCAGGAAGGGCACGATGAGCGAGCGGCTTAGCGTGACCACCGGCCCGGTGCCCTTCTCCGCCCCCGCCGCACGCGCGGCATCCTGCACAAAGCCCGGCAGCGCGCCAAGGTCGGCATCCGACAGTTCCATGAACCACGACCGTTCGTCCGCCAGCAGGTTCTGGCTGAACTCGGTCCCAAGGACCGCCAGCCGCGCCTTGACCGCCGTCAACCGCTCGGCCTCCGCCCCCTCCAGCGCCGCGCCGGAGCGGACGAACATCTGCCGGTACAATTCCAGCACGCGCGCCTGTTCCGCCGTCAGGCCCAGCCCCTCGCGCCCCTGCCACAGCGCCTCGATCTTCGCGAAAAGCGCCTTGTTGTTGGTGACTTCGCTGGAAAACGCCGACATCTTCGGCGCCAGATCCCGCATCAGCGCCTCGCGCGCCTCGGTCGAGTCCGCCCCGGCAAGGTTGTAGAACACGCCCCCCACCCGATCGAGATCGCCCTCCGCCAGTTCCAGCGCCTCGATCACCTCGGCGAAGCTTGTCCCCGCACCCTCGGCAATTGCCGAAATCGCCACCCGCGCCCGGGCCAGCGCCTCGTCGAAGGCCGGCCCGAAATCCTCGTCGCGGATCGCCGCAAAGGGCGGCAGGCCGAAAGGCGTTTTCCAGGTTTCCAGAAGCACGTTCATCGCGGATCTCCTTTGCGCGGAAAGCTAGGCGTGCAACCCGTCAAGGTCCACCCCTTGGTCCGCCCATATCCGACCGCGCAAAAGGCCGGGGCAGCGCCTCAGTCCTGCAGGGTCTTCAAGTACTGCGCGATCCCGACCAGCCGCACCGGCGTCGGCGTCGCAATCCCGTCGCCGCCGTCATAGGGCACCAGCTCGCCCTGCAGAAGCGGCCCGAACTGCGGCATCGGCGACTTGCCGTCATGGCCTCCGGTATAGCCCCAGATCTTCGCCATCACCCGCGTCCCCGGGAACGCCCCACCATTTCGCGCCGACAGGCCGGTCAGGTCGGCGGGCTTGCGGTCCAGGGTTGCCGCCGCATCGCCATCGCCCTTGCCGCCCGCACCATGGCAGGCCGAACAGAAGGTCGCGAAATCCTCGGCCCCCGAGGGCACCTTGTCCTTCTCCACGCAGGCCGCCAGCGACATGAGGGCCGGCAGGATCATCCAGGCATGACGCATCATCTCATCCTCCAAGCCGTACCGTGACCGACCACAGGCCGATCCCGCCTTGATCTACGTCACTTGGCCTGCCGAAAGCCGCACCACCCGGTCCATCCGCGCCGCCAGCTCCAGGTTGTGCGTCGCGATCAGCGCCGAGAGCCCCGTCCCCCGCACCAGCTCCATCAGCACCCCGAACACCTGATCCGAAGTCGCAGGGTCCAGGTTGCCCGTCGGCTCGTCCGCCAAGAGAAGCTTCGGCGCATTGGCCAGCGCCCGGCAGAAGGCGACGCGCTGCTGCTCGCCCCCCGACAGCGCCGCCGGGCGGTGATCGGCCCTCTCCGCCACGCCCACCTTGCCCAGCAGCTCCCGCGCCCGCGCCTCCGCCGACGCCTTCGTCACGCCATTGGCCAGCTGCGGGATCACCACGTTCTCCAGCGCCGTAAACTCCGGCAGCAGGTGGTGGAACTGGTAGATGAACCCCACCTCCGCCCGCCGCGCCTCGGTCCGGGCCCGGTCCGACAAGCCCCCCATCTCACGCCCGCCGAGCCGCACCACACCGCTGTCCGGCTCATCCAACAGCCCCGCGATATGCAGAAGCGTCGACTTCCCCGCCCCCGACGGCGCCACCAGCGCCACAACCTCGCCCTTCGCCACCGAAAGCGTCGCCCCCCGCAGCACCACCACTTCCGAGGGTTTGCCGCGGTTGTAGCCCTTGCCGATCCCCGTCATCTCCAGCATCGCCTCACTCATAGCGCAGCGCCTCGACCGGGTTCATCCGCGCCGCCCGCCGGGCCGGCAGGAGCGTCACCACGAAGGACAGGAACAAGGAAAGGATCACCGCCGACAGCACGTCCCCCGCCTGCAACTTGGCCGACAGGTGATAGATCGGCCGCACCGTCGGGTCCCAGACCCCGCCACCGGCCAGCCAGTTGATGAAATCGAAGATCGGCGTGAAGTAGACCGAGAACAGGCAGCCGATCGCCACCCCCAGCAACGTCCCCGCAATCCCGGTGAACGCCCCGCACAGGAAGAACACCCGCAGCACCGACCCTTCCGTCAGCCCCATCGTCCGCAGGATGCCAATGTCCCGCCCCTTGTTCTTCACCAGCATGACAAGGCCCGAGATGATGTTCATCGCCGCGATCAGCACCAGGATCGACATCAGGATGAACATCATGTTGTCCTCGACCGTCAGCGCCCGCAGGAAGGCGCCCGAGCTGTCCTTCCAGCTCCACAGCATCGCCTCCGGCCCCCCCGCCTGCAGAAGCGCCGTGGCATAGCTGTCAATCTCCTCCGGGCTCGCCACCGTCACCAGGTATTCGTCGACCCGGCCTTCCGCGTTGAAGAACGCCTGCGCCTCGGCCAGCGGCAGGTAAGCCCGGGTCCGGTCGATATCCGGGCTCCCGGTCGAGAAGACATACACCACCTCATAGGCATTCACCCGCGGCGAGTTGCCCATCGGCGACTTCACCCCGTTCGGAGAGATCAGCCGCACCTTGTCACCGACCGTCACGCCCAGGTCCCGCGCGATCCCCGACCCCAGTGCCACGCCCTCGGGGAACCGTGCGATGTCGCCCAGATCGTCGCCGCCCTCGTGCATCGCCGGGATCGCCGCGAAATCCGCAGGATCAATGCCGAAGACCTCCGCCCCGCCGTTGTAATTCCCGTCGGTGATCATCACCTGGCCGCGCACCACGGGCGCGGCATGCGTCACCCCCGGCACCGCCTTCAGCGCATCGCCGATCGGCGACGCTTCCGCGAACCCCCGCAGCCGGTTGCCATCCGCATCCATCTCGCCCGAGGAATAGACCGTCACATGTGCGTTCGCCCCCAGGATCGTGCTGACGAACTCCGCCCGGAACCCGGCCCGGACCGCCATCGTCGCGATCAGCGCGAAGACCGCCAGCGTGATCCCGATCAGGCTGATCCAGGTCATCACAGAGACCCCGCCTTCCGCCCGCCGCGCCCGCAGATAGCGCCAGGCGATCATGAATTCGAAGCCCGAGAAGGGTCGCGTGCTCTGTGCCATCTGCCTTTGCCCGGTTTCCGGGTCCTGTCTGGAATGCGCGGCAACCTGCGGGACCGGGGCCGAAAGGTCAAGCCACCGGCCCTGCCGGGCGGAAATCCGCGCGGTGCCGCTCGCGGTTTCGTGCGTGGTCGCGAGGCTTGCGCTACGCTTCCCCTGCGGCACCTTTCCGTCGCGAGACTTGATCAATAACGAGGGACGACCCATGCGTTTTGCATCCACCATTCTGGCGCTCGCCGCCACCGGCTTCCTGGCCGCCTGCACCGAGGAAACCTGCACGCAGGAGGTGGCGACCAAGAAGGCCACCGACCTGACCACCAAGATCCAGGAACTCGCCGCCTCCGACCCTGCGAAGGTCGCCGAGCTTATGCCCAAGTTGCAGGACCTTGCGACCAAGGCCGCCGCCGGGGGCGATGACCTCGCCGCGACCTGCAAGGCACTCGACGACATGATGGCGGAGTTGTCGAAGTAAGCCAAAGGGTCCGGGCCGCATCAGGCCCGGATCACGACCCGGAGGGTGCGTGAAATCACGCACCCTACAGAGCGCTGGTGGACTATGGGTAAACGCTGCATTCGGTGGTGTCCAGAGTGGGACCGACATTCGATCCAACTTTACCCTAACCGAGATCATTGGTTGCCTTGACAGAGTCTGGGATGATCCCAATACGAAAGCCAAATCTAGGTATCCGGATGTTTACGCGCAGTACCTTGCTACGGTAGCCATCTGGAAAAGGACAGTAAACTCTGACATGCACTCGAAACACAACACCGCTAATGATGCAGCAAGAGTCTTCAGAGTAATCTTGGATGAACATCGTACTGGCCTGGCGCGTCTATTGACGACGGTGTTCAAGGATTGCTGCAGAAAGTGTGGCCTTCCAAGTTTTGTGGAAATTGAATCTCTGCCAGAAATTGAGGCTTTTAGATTGAGCCAAGAAATCGGCCTTGCCTGCGGATTCTGGCTTGCGCGGAAGGCAACGGCACAGCAAATTTGCGATGATTTTGAAGGCCAATTTGAAATGAGAAGGCTATCAAGTGATGCGTACTTTCTGATACTGAAGAATACCCTCGTTTCCGACGATCTCTTCTATGAAAATGCCGGAGACATTGATCCTGTTCTCTCGAGGGACAAAGAGAGAATTTGCAGCTTGTGTGGCAAACCATATATTCTGCTACACAAAGGTTTCATCAAGTTTAAGGGTGGCAATCGCATCAAGCCGAAGACGATATACGAGACGAGCTTAAAATTTGGCCAGGCATTCCTAAAGTATCCTTACTATTTCTGCGACGAAGAAGCGGCCGACGCCCTCAGAAAGATAAGCCGTAGCTTTCGGTTTGTTGAGAGCACGGTCAAGTTTTCGGTTGACGCTGTGTGACGCAAGTGGGCCGAGGTCTGTGATTTCACGCCCCGCATGGCGGATGGAAAGGCGTGGGTACAACCCATCCCACCCCGCTCAGTCCGACCCTCCCAATCCTTAACAGACCTTAGCCTCTAGAAAGGAACGCAACACCTGAGGTTGTAGTGGGGGTTGCGATGGAGAGGCGGGGTCGACATCTGGACGGTGCGAAGCGGGCGATGATCTTTGCGGAGCATCGCCGGGGCACGAGCCAGCGGGAGATTGCGCGGCTCCTGGGCCGTTCGCCGGGCACGATCTGCCGCGAGTTGGCGCGGGGGCGGGTGCCGCCAGGAACGGGGTCGGGGTACTGTCCGCAGGCTGGCCAGCACGCCTATGCGCGGCGGCGGCTGCGGTGCCGTCGGCGGCGCAAACTGGTCGCGGGCGGGGCGCTTTGGCGCTTCGTCTGGCACCGGCTTGTCAAGTTCCGTTGGTCGCCCGCGCAGGTTGCCGCGACACTGCGGGCCATGCCCCCCGATGATCCCCAGGCCCGCGTGAACCATGAGACGACATACGCCATGATCTACGCCCAACCGCGCGGCGGGCTTAAGGCGGCGCTGGTGGAGGCGCTGCGCCAGGGCGAGCTCCGGCGCGGCCGCGGCCGGGGCATCGGGCGCAAGCCCGGGGCGGCAGTGCCATCGTCCCGGAAAGCTTGAGGATTCTTCACAGCCCCGAAGAGGTCGACACGCGCCTCGTGCCCGGCCATTGGGAGGGCGACTTGCTCAAGGGTGCCGCCAACCGTTCATCGGTCGGCACCCTGGTCGAGCGCAAGACGCGCTTCGTGACCCTGGCGAAGATGGACGGCAACGGGGCCGCGGCGGCCCTGGAGGGCTTCACCCGGCAGATGAAGCACTTGCCCGCCGACCTCACGCCGGAGCCTGACCTATGACCGGGGCGTCGAGATGGCCTTGCTCAACTCGTGGCTGCGGCCCCCGACCAATATCCGCAAGCCCTTTCACCTGGCACCAAATATCCCCGCCGGAGGCCCTTCGTCCGAGCCGGTTGCGCGTTCTTCACGCGCAGAGGCGAGACAAGGAGTCTTCGCGCGTCAGCGCTCAATTCGAAAGCCGCCCCGACCCGCGACGGCGCCGGGCACGTCGCAGAAAGCGCCTCCCCTCCCCCGCGTGGGGAGGCGCCGGGGGTGGGGGTACCCGCCCCTCCCACATCAAATCTCGCACCCGCCCGCGTCCGGCGACAGGTTAAGAAACCTTAGCCTCTAGAAAGGAACGCAACACCTGAGGTTTGGAGGGGGGTTGCGATGGAGAGGCGGGGGCGGCATCTGGACGCATGCGAGCGTGCGGTGTTTTTTTTGCGGAGCATCGCCGGGGCACGAGCCAGCGGGAGATCGCGCGGCTTCTGGGCCGGTCCGCCAGCACGATCTGTCGCGAGCTGTCGCGGGGGCGGGTATCGCCTGGATCGGGCAGCGGATCGCGGTACTGTCCGCAGGT
>NZ_JAEULP010000039.1 GCF_016792905.1 Tabrizicola sp. | reverse complement strand
GATCCTGCGCGGCGTGGCCGACCTTGCCAATGAAACCCTGCGCCAGCACACCCGCAGCCACCCGGAAACCGACGGCATGGGCGCGACGCTGGTGGTGCCCGCCCTGGTCGAGAACCGGCTCTGGTGGATCTCGATCGGCGACTCGCCGCTGTTTCTCTACCGAAACGGCCGGCTCAGCCAGCTGAACGAAGATCACTCCATGGCGCCGCAGATCGACTTCATGGTGAAGTCAGGGCTGCTTGACGCCGAGGTCGGGCAAAACCATCCCGACCGGAACTGCCTGGTCTCGGTTCTGATGGGCTCGAAGATCGCCAAGATCGACTGCCCTGCGCGGCCCATCGAGCTGAAGGCGGGCGACATCGTGGTCTGCTCGTCCGACGGACTTCAGTTCCTGACCAATGCCCAGATCGAGAAGGTTCTGGCCAGATACCGCAAGACCCGCTCGACCGAGATCGCGGAGCGCCTGCTGGACGAGTTGAACCGGCTGGACGATCCGGACCAGGACAACATCAGCTTCACCGTGATCAAGGTGAACGACGCCTCCGTGCGCCCGAAGCAGGACCGTCCGCCGCGTGAATCGCTCGCGGTCGCGCGGCCGCGCGGGCTGACGATGGCGGTGACAGAGCCGATCGTCCTGCCGCTGCCGGGCCTGGAAGAGCTGCCCGAGGCCAGGCCGCATGAGGTGGCCGCGCTTGCCGCAGAGCTACCCGGGAACAGCGCAACAGAGAACGAGCCAATCGAGGCCGTCGCCGGGCGCGCGCCTGTCGTGCCCCGCAGGTTCGCTGCCCTGGGTTGATCCGGCCCCGACTGTCCGCCCCGGTCAGGTTCGGGCGCGGAAGACACTCATGATCTGCTCCAGCGGCTTCTTCCGCTTGGCGACCGCCGGAACCGTGGCGCTTTCCGCCGGATAGCCGACCGGCAGGATCATCACCGGCTTCTCATGCTCGGGTCGGCCACACATCGGGCCAAGGAATTTCATCGGGTTCGGCGTGTGCTCCAGGCAGACCAGCCCCGCATGATGGATCGCGGCGATCAGGAAGCCGGTCGCAATGCCCACGCTTTCCGGGACGTAGTAATTCTTGTAGCGCGCACCGTCCTCGGTCAGGCCGTAGCGCTGCGCGAAGACCACGATCAGCCAGGGCGCATCGGTCAGGTGCGGCTTCGAGACGCCGGTGCCGATCGGCTCCAGCGCGGCCAGCCATTCGTCGCCCGCCCCGCCGGCGTAGAAGGCGCGTTCTTCCTCTTCCGCCCCCTCGCGGATGCGGGCCTTCATCGCCGGGTCCGAGATCGCCACGAAATGCCAGGGCTGGTGGTTCGCCCCGGACGGCGCGGTCCCCGCCGCCGCGATGCAGGCCGCGATCACCGCCTCGGGCACCGGACGGGTTGAATAGTCCCGCACCGAATGCCGCTTGCGCATGAAGGCCAGGAAACCTTCTGCCCCGGCCAGCGACCCGGCCTCGTCCAGTTCGAGCCGATCCGGCAGCGGCAGCGCCTGATAGCCGACCTCGCCCTTGCGATACATCATCCGCCTCCGATCAATGCCCCGGCGGCAAAGACCAAAGCACCGCCCACCACAACCTGCAAGGCCGCGCGCAGGAAGGGCGTCTCCATGAAACGGTTCTGGATCCAGGCGATGGCCCAAAGCTCGACGAAGACCACGATCATCGCGATGGTCGTCGCCGTCCAGAAATCGGGGATCAGGTAGGGCAGCGCGTGGCCAAGCCCGCCCACCGCGGTCATAACGCCCGAGGCAAGGCCGCGCTTCACGGGTGATCCCCGCCCCGACAGCACGCCATCGTCATGCGCGGCCTCGGTGAAGCCCATCGAGATGCCCGCGCCGACCGAGGCGGCCGAGCCGACCAGGAAAGTCGTCCAGGTGTTGTGCGTCGCGAAGGCGGTGGCAAAGATCGGCGCGAGCGTCGAGACCGAGCCGTCCATCAGCCCGGCCAGCCCCGGCTGTACCCAGGTCAGGATGAACTGGCGCTTCGCCGTCTGGTCCTCTGCGTCGCGCGCATCCTGCGGCAGATGGGTTTCCTCCAGCCGAAGGGCGTGGCGTTCGTGCCCGGCTTCGGCCGCTGCGAGGTCGCCCAGAAGCTTGCGTGTTGCAGCGTCCTGAGTGCGGGCGGCAGCGCGAACGTAGAAGTCCTGCGCCGTTTTCTCCATCGTCGCCGCTTCGCCGCGCATGGTGTCCAGCGACAGGGATTGCGCCAGCCAGATTGGGCGGCGGGCGTAGAACCCCGCCACATGCTCGCGCCGGATCAGCGGGATCACCTCGCCGAACCGCTGGCGATGCAACTCGATCAGCCGCTGGCGGTGGTGGTCCTCCTCGACCGCCATGCCGTCGAACACCGCCGCCGAGGCCGGGAAGTCCACCCGCAACCGTTCGGCGAAGCTGCGGTAGATGCGGGCGTCATCTTCCTCGGAGGAAATCGCCAGTGCCAGCACCTCCTGCTCGGTGAGGTCAGAGAAGCGGCGGCGGAAGGTCAGGGCAGACAGCACGGGGACACCTTAGTTTGGAACGATTCTAATCTATTCCATGTATCGGCGGGCACAATCGCAGATTCTGAACTGATGAGTTCATTTTCCTCTTGCCAAACTGAACTGGCAAGTTTAGATAAGATTCTGAACCGAAGAGTTCAAAATGGAGACTGAAATGACCCGCTTCGCACTTGCCCTGGCTACCACCCTTGCCCTTGCCGCCCCGGTCGCCGCGGATTCGCTGACCACTCTGCTGCCGACGCTCACCTTCCCCGAGGATGTGGTGACGACCTCCACCAAGGGCTGCGACAGCGCCAACACCCAGCCCGCCTGCAAGCTGGCCGAGTGACCCCGGCCGCGCTTGCCGCGCCGGACCGGGATGTTCTATGGTCCCGGTCAGGGGGGCCGATGAACGTCATTGCCGATCATGGGGTCCGGCGCGGCCGGAAGTTCGACCAGGTGCTGGACGGCGCGCACAAGATCTTCATGCGCGACGGGTTCGAGCGGGCCTCGGTCGACGACATCGCGCGGGAAGCAGGAGTATCGAAGGCGACGATCTACGCCTATTTCCCCGACAAGCAGCTTCTGTTCCTGGAAGTCGCGCGCCGCGAATGCCATCGGCAAGCCGAAGCTGCCGAGGCGCTGGTTGAGGGCGATATTCCCGTTCACGTCGCGCTGACCATTGCAGCCGAGCATATCGTCGCCTTCCAGCTTTCGGATTTCGGCCAGCGCATGTTCCGCATCGTGGTGGGCGAGGGCGAACGTTTCCCCGGCCTTGGCCGTCAGTTCCATGATTTCGGGCCTGGGCTGATCCACCAGCGGCTGGTCCATCACCTGCGCTGCTATGTACTGAACGGGCAGTTGCAGATCGACGATCTTGATCTTGCCGCCGACCAGTTCGCGCAGCTCTGCAAGGCGACGATCCACGAGAAGCTGATTTTCGGCATGGCCGAGACGATCACCCCCGAGATGACGCAGCGCAGCGTGCACGGCGCGGTGGACATGTTCCTGGCGCGATATGGGGTGAACGCCTAGCCCTTCAGGCGGACGCGGGCTTTCGGCCCGCGGGGATCGCACTCGAATACTTCGGGATAGGAGGTCAGCCAGGCGCGCCATGACTTCACGGGCCTGTCCGCAAGGCTGATTCCCTCTTGATACAACGCGACCCCGAGCGACTGGATTGGATAACCAGCCGCCCCCGCCCCCGCGATCATCGCGCGCACCCTGTCGACGGTCTCGTCGGCGCAGGTCGCCGACTTCGGCCTGATCGCGGGTTTCGCCGTCCCGGTTGCCTGCGGTGTCGGCTTGCCAATGCGCTCGACCCGGCATCCCTGCTCACGCATGTGGCTCACCAGCGGATCGAAGTCCCGGTCATCCGACACGATGACGAAGGCCTGCGCCAACCCGCGATGCAGGAAATCCATCGCTGCGATCACCAGCGCCATGTCCGCCCGGTTCTTGCCCGCCGATGTTGCGCAATGCGTTGCAATGTAGGCCGTTTCCTGCGCCCAGTCCTTGTGCAACGCCATGTCGCCGAACACCCGGCGAATGGTGACTTCGCCCAGGCGCGCCGCCTTGCTCTCAATCTGGGAAACGCCAGAGCGGGGAAAATTGTCCCCGTCGATCAGCAAGGCAACGCGCGACTTCAAGCGGGGGGCTGGTGAAAGGTCCACGGAGATGCCCAGGCAGGATTCGATCCTTCAAGTTTTGCCCGAGATTTTGGCCGTTTAAGGGCAGTCACCCATTCTCGCGCAGCACAGTCCCCGCCAGATAGAGCGAGCCGCAGATCAGCACCCGGGCCTCGGGCGAGGTTGCCGCAATCCCGGCCAGCGCTTCGGCCACCGACCCGGCCGTCACCGCATCCATCCCCGCCGCGCCTGCGGCGTCGCGCGTCGCCTCGGCGGGAAGCGTGTTCTTCTCGCCCGGAATCGACACCGCATGCAGCCGTGTCACCTCCGGGGCGAGCGGACGCATATAGCCGGTCACGTCCTTGGTGTTGAGCATCCCGCAGATCAGGTGCGTCTCGCGCTTGGGCATCCGCGCCAGCGTCGCCGCCACGGCCTCGCCCCCCGCCGGGTTGTGGCCGCCGTCAAGCCAAAGCTCCACCTGCGGCGCTGCGTCGACCAGCGGGCCGTGCCGCAGGCGCTGCATCCGGGCGGGCCAGAAGGCTTTGGTCACCGCGGCCTCGCAGGCGGCCTCGTCCCTGCCCAAGGCGCGCAGGGCGGCAATCGCGGCCCCGGCGTTCTGGATCTGGTGCGGGCCCGGAAGGTTCGGCAGCGGCAGGTCGAGAAGGCCGTTCTCGTCCTGATAGACCAGCCGCCCGCGATCCTCGAACGCATTCCAATGCTGGCCGAAGGCCAGGACCGGGGCACCCAGCCGCGCGGCCTTGGCCTCGATCACGGCAAGACCTTCCTCCGACTGCGGCCCGACGATCACCGGCACCCCGCGCTTGATGATCCCGGCCTTCTCGCCCGCAATCGCAGCGACAGTGTCCCCCAGGAAAGATTGGTGGTCCAGGCTGACCGGTGTGATGATCGTCAGGCGCGGATGATCCACCACATTGGTGCAGTCAAGCCGACCGCCAAGGCCCACTTCCAGAAGCGTCCAGTCCGCCGGGGTGCGGGCAAAGGCCAGAAAGGCGGCGCAGGTGGTGATCTCGAAGAAGGTTATTTCATCCGAGCCATTGGCGGTCATGCATTCGTCCAGCAGGGACGTCAGCGCAGGTTCGGAAATCAGTTCCCCCGCCAGCCGGATGCGTTCATGGAACCGAGCGAGATGCGGCGAAGTGTAGGCATGAACCTTGTCGCCACCCGCCTCCAGCCCGGCCCGGATCATCGCCTGGGTCGAGCCCTTGCCATTCGTTCCCGCGATATGGATCACCGGAGGAATGACCCGCTCGGGGTTGCCCAAGACCGCCAGCAGTCGCTCAACCCGGCCCATGGTCAAGTCGATGACCTTGGGATGCAGCGTCATCATCCGTTCCAGGATGACGTCGGAACCTTGTGTCATGGGTCAGGCGCCCGCCTCGGCCTTGGCCTCGACCGGTGCGGGAAGGTCGCCCTTGATCGCGGGCGGCTGGCCGGTCAGCATCCGGACCAGCGTCACCAGTTCGTCCTTCAGCGCCTTGCGGTGCACCACCCGGTCCAGCATGCCGTGGTCGAGGAGGTATTCCGCGCGCTGGAAGCCTTCCGGCAGCTTCTCGCGGATCGTCTGCTCGATCACCCGTGCGCCCGCGAAACCGATCTGGGCGTTGGGTTCGGCGATCTGCACATCGCCCAGCATGGCATAGCTGGCCGTGACGCCCCCGGTCGTCGGATGGGTCAGGACGACGATATACGGCAGCCCCGCCTCCTTCAGCATCTGCACTGCAACGGTCGTGCGCGGCATCTGCATCAGCGAGAGCATCCCCTCCTGCATCCGCGCCCCGCCCGAGGCACTGAAAAGGACCAGCGGACGCTTCAGCTTCACCGCCCGCTCCGCCGCCGCGATGATCGCGTTGCCGACATACATGCCCATCGACCCCGCCATGAAGGCGAAATCCTGCGCCGCAGCGACGATGGGTGTGCGGTTGATCTCACCCTCGGCCACCAGCATCGCGTCCTTTTCTCCGCTGGCCTTCTGCGCCGCGCGGAGCCGGTCGGTGTATTTCTTCTGGTCGCGGAAATGCAGCGGGTCAACCACCGCGTCCGGCACCTTGACCTCGGCATAGATGCCGCCGTCGAACAGCGCGTCGAACCGCTCGCGCGGGCTGATCGCCATGTGGTGTTCGCAGGTGGTGCAGACGTTCAGGTTCGCCGCAAGCTCCCGGTGGAACAGCATCGTTCCGCATTCCGGGCACTTCGTCCAAAGATTCTCCGGCACCTCGCGGCGCGAGAAGAGCGAGTTGATCTTCGGACGGACGTAGTTGGTGATCCAGTTCATGCGGTGCCTGCTGCCCCTTTGGTCAGCTTCCCGAGATAAGCCCCGCCGGGCCGAAATGCAATCAGCGGCAATCTGCTTCGGCGGGCTGAAACTTTCGCCTCGCGCCTCCGTTCCTCCGGCATGAGAAGTGGAGGAATGCCATGCCGACGGGACCCCTTGTCTATCGCCAAAGGCTGATCACCCGGATCACGCACTGGGTCTGGGCGGTCAGCCTGTTCTTCCTGATGCTGACCGGGCTCCAGATCTTCAACGCCCATCCCAGCCTGCACATCGGCAAGGAGGCGGGGTTTCAGTACGACAACGCCATTCTCGAAATCGGCGCGCGGCAGGATGGCGATACCCTTGTCGGCGTGACCCGCCTCTTTGGGGCCGAGTTCGACACGACCGGCGTCCTCGGCGTCTCGAACGGCGAGCCGCGCGCCATCCCGGCCGCGCTTACCATTCCGTCCTACCAAAGCCTTGCGACGGGCCGGGCGATCCATTTCTTCTTCGCCTGGGCGCTGGTCGGCACGCTTGCGCTCTGGCTGGCGGCCTCGGCGCTGAACGGCCACTTCCGCCAGTTGCTGCCAACCCTCTCCGACCTGCGCGCGCTGCCCCGCGACATCGCCGACCATGCGCGCCTGCGCTTCCACCATGGGGCGAGCTACGGCGTCTTGCAAAAGCTCGCCTATGCCTCGGTCCTGTTCCTGGCCCTGCCGCTGATGATCCTGACCGGCCTTTCCATGTCGCCCGGGTTCAACGCCGCTGCGCCCTGGCTTCTGGAGCTGTTCCAGGGCCGCCAGACCGCGCGGACGATCCACTTCCTGACCATGCTGGCGCTGATCGCCTTCTTCGCCGTCCATATGGCGATGATCCTGCTCGCTGGCCCCTTGAACGAGATGCGGTCGATCCTGACCGGCTGGTATCGCACTGATGGAGAGAAAGATGTTTGATCGTCGCAAGTTTCTCCTTGGCAGCACTGCGGCAGCGCTCTCCGGTTGCAAGATTTTCGACAGTGCCGGGCGTAGCGACAGCCACCTGCGCGCGCTTTTCGCCAGCCACGAGGGCCTGACCCGCAGCGCCCAGCGCGCGCTGATCGGCGACGCCCTCGCGCCCGAGTTTTCCGAAGCCGACATCCGGCAGGGCCAGCGACCGAACGGTTCGACCGATCCGGTCGACGCGTCCTACCGGCAGATGGCGCAGTCCGCCTTCCGTGACTACCGCCTGACTGTGACCGGGCTGGTCGAGACGCCACAAACCCTGTCGCTGGCCGACCTCACCACCCTGCCCTCCCGGACCCAGATCACCCGGCACGACTGCGTCGAGGGCTGGAGCTGCATCGCCAAATGGCAGGGCGTGCCGCTGGGCACCGTCCTGACATTGGCCAAGCCGAAGCTCACCGCCCGCTACGCCGTCTTTCATTGCTTCGACGCCATAGAACGCAGCCTGTCTGGCGAGGTGTTCTATTATGAAAGCATCGACCTGATCGACGCCTACCATCCGCAGACGATCCTTGCCTATGCGATGAACGGCGCACCCTTGCCGGTGGCGAACGGGGCGCCCTTGCGACTGCGGGTGGAACGGCAGCTCGGCTACAAGATGGCGAAGTACGTCCACACCATCGAGCTGACCGACAGCCTTGCCACGCTTGGCTTCGGCAAGGGCAGCTACTGGGCCGACCGGGGATACGAGCGGTACGCGGGAATCTGAGGACCCAAGTTTGTTCGAAGAAACTTGCAAAATCCTTCGAAGGATTTTGGCCCTACCCCCAGGTCGGGTGGAACTTGCCCGCAGGCGACAGGGTGAAGATCTCGCAGCCCGTGGCCGTGACGCCGACAGAATGCTCGAATTGCGCCGACAGCGACTTGTCCCGCGTCACCGCCGTCCAGTCGTCGGCCAGAACCTTCGTCTCGGGGCGGCCAAGGTTCACCATCGGCTCGATGGTGAAGAACATGCCTTCCTCCAGCACCGGACCCGAGCCAGCGCGGCCATAGTGCAGCACGTTCGGCGGCGCATGGAACACCCGGCCCAGCCCGTGCCCGCAAAAGTCGCGCACCACCGACATCCGCTGCGCCTCGACATAGGCCTGGATCGCATGGCCGATGTCGCCGAACGTGTTGCCCGGTTTCACCGCCGCAATCCCGCGCATCAGGCCCTCATGCGTGACCTCGATCAGCCGCTCGGCCTTGCGCGCCAGTTGACCGGCCACATACATCCGGCTCGTGTCGCCGTACCAGCCATCGACGATCACCGTGACATCGACGTTCAGGATGTCGCCGTCCACCAGCACCTTCGGCCCCGGAATGCCGTGGCAGACCACATGGTTCACGCTGATGCAGGAGGCGTGCTTGTAGCCCTTGTAGCCCACCGTCGCCGAGGTGACGCCGCGCCGCGCGATCTCTGCCGTGATGAAATCGTCGATCACCGCCGTCGTCGCGCCCGGCACGACCAGGTGTGCCACGGCATCCAGAATCTCGGCCGCGACCCGCCCCGCCAGGCGCATCCCCGCGAAATCCGCGTCTTCGTAGATGCGGATGCCGTCTTTCGTGATGCGCGCGCGAATGTCGTCCAAGGCCAGTCTCTCCAAGGCCAGTCTCCTTGGCCCCTACATAAGAGCCTTGCGCCGAATTGGCCAGAGGCCGGGGTTTGAAAGCCCGCGCAGGCAGGGCTATACCCGCAGCTGTGATCAGGAGAGACCGGCCATGACCAATCCGACCGCGGCGATACTGGTGATCGGCGACGAAATCCTGTCAGGCCGAACCCGCGATTCGAACCTGCATTTCCTGGCGGGCGAACTGACCCGGATCGGCATCACCCTGCGCGAGGCGCGCATCGTCGCCGACATCCATCCCGAAATCGTCGCCGCCGTCCGGGCTCTGTCTGGGAAATACACCCATGTCTTCACCAGCGGCGGCATCGGCCCCACCCATGACGACATCACCGCCGATGCGGTGGCCGAGGCGATGGGGGCGAAGATCGGCCACCGCGCCGATGCGATGGCGCTCCTCCAGGCGCATTACGACCGCTCCGGCCTGCCGTTCAACGAGGCCCGGCAGCGCATGGCCCGCATCCCCGATGGCGCAAGCCTGATCGACAACCCGGTCTCGACCGCGCCGGGCTTCACGCTTGGCAACGTGCATGTGATGGCGGGGGTGCCGAAGATCTTCGAGGCGATGGTTGCTTCAGTCCTGCCCAAGCTTACGGGCGGCCCGCCGCTTCTGTCGCAAACCCTGCGCGTCGACCGGGGCGAGGGCGAGATTGCCACCAGCTTCGGGGCGCTTGCCGCCGAATTTCCCGACCTGTCCATGGGCTCCTACCCCTTCATCCAGAACGGCGCGCATGGCACCAACCTGGTGATCCGGGGCACCGATCCGGGGCGGCTGGATCAGGCCATGGTCAAGCTGACGCGGATGTTCGGATGACCCCCGCCCTGCTTGCCGAAGTCATGGAGGCGACCTGGCCCGCCGCCCGAAGCTGGCGCCTGGGCCCTTTCACCCTGCGCGACGGTGCGGGCGGTGGCAAGCGTGTCTCGGCGGCGAGTGCCGAGGGCCCCTTCACCGCGCAGGACCTGGACGCCGCCGAGGCCGCGATGCCGGAACCCCTGTTCCTGATCCGCCCCGGCGACGAGGCGCTGGACGCCGCCCTCGACGCCCGTGGCTGGTGCATCATCGACCCGGTGATCGCCTACGCCGCCCCGGTCGTGGCGCTGGCAGCCGAACTTCCGGGCCTCACCGCCTTTCCGCACTGGCCGCCCCTGGAAATCGCCCGCACGCTCTGGGCCGAGGGCGGGATCGGCCCCGCCCGGATCGCCGTCATGGACCGCGTGACCGGCCCCAAGGCGGCACTTCTGGGTCGCACCGGCGACCGCCCCGCCGGTATCGCCTTCGTCGCCTGCCACGGGACCGACGCGATGCTCCATGCGCTGGAGGTGCGGGAGACGCAGCGTCGGCAGGGCCTTGGGCGAAACCTCCTGCACGCCGCCGCCAACTGGGCCGCCACCCAGGGTGCCGCCCGGCTGTCACTGGTCGTCACCCGGCAGAACGCCGCCGCCCGCGCGCTCTACACTCGCCTTGGGATGCAGATTGTGGGACAGTATCACTACCGAATGAAATGATCGCGGAAAGCGACCCCTGCCCGTGTCGAAGGCCCTTTTCCTTATCCCTCTCCTTGCCACGCTGGCCCAACCCGTCGCCGCCCTGACGCTGGATCTTCCGGCCAAGGTGCTGGGCGAGGAAACCCGCAGCGCCAATCCGGCGAGCTATGCCCTGCCCGTCGCCGCCTTCAACGGGATCAACGTGCCTTCCCAGCAGGTCGAGGGCGCGCTGGACCAGCGGGCGTTCCGGCTGGACGCGGCAGAAATGACCACGCTCGCCATCCTCGCTCCGCTGCGCGATCAGGTACGGGCGGCAGGCTACGAGATCGTCTTCGAATGCGAGGCCCGCGCCTGCGGCGGCTTCGATTTCCGCTTCAACACCGACGTTCTTCCCGAACCCGACATGCATGTCGACCTCGGCGATTTCCGCTTTCTCTCGGCCCAGAAGGGAGCCGAGGCCGTGTCGATCCTGGTCAGCCGCAGCGCGGGCGCGGCCTATGTCCAGATCACCCGCATCACCGATGCGCCCCTGCCCGCAACGCCGGTGGAAACACCCGTCAACCTGAACGTCGAGACGACGCCAACGGGGACGGAAGCCACCGTGCCCGCCTCTGCCGTTGCCGCCGATCTGGATGCCAAGGGCTCGGCCGTGCTGGACGATCTGGTCTTCGCCAGCGGCGCGGCAACCCTGACCGCGGGCGACTACCCCTCGCTTGCCGCGGTGGCGGCCTGGCTCGACGCGAATCCGGAAGGCACCATCGCGCTCGTCGGCCATACCGATGCGTCCGGCAGCCTTGCCGCCAACGTGGCCCTGTCCGAGCGCCGCGCCGAGGCGGTGGCCGAAGTGCTGGTCGACAGGTACGGCGCCGATCGCGCCCGTGTCGACGCCGAAGGCGTGGGCTTCCTTGCCCCGCGCGCCACGAACCAGACCGAGGAAGGGCGCCAGAAAAACAGACGGGTCGAAGTGATTGTCACTTCGACCCGTTGACGGGCCCGAGAGAGGGAAGGACCGTCACCAGTTGTCGGGGCCCTTGTCGGTATAGCGCCGTGCCAGGAAATCGATGAAGGCCCGCACCTTGGGCTGGGTGAACCGCCCCGGCGGATAGACCGCATAGATGCCCAGAACCTCGACCGGCAGGCCGGGAATAGCTTCTTCCACCAGCCCCTGTCGCATCGCGTCGGCGTAAAGGAACGAGGGCAGGTAAGCGATGCCCAGGCCCGAAATCGCCGCATTCAGCAGAGATTGCCCGTCGTTCACCGTCAGCCAGCCAACCGAGCGGACCTGCCGCTTTTCGCCCGACGGCGCGGTGATCTTCCAGACATTGCCGTTGGCCTGGTTGGAATAGTGCAGCAGCTTGTGGTCGTTCAGGTCGTCGATCTTCTGCGGCCGCCCGAACTTCTGGAAATAGCCCGGCGCGCCGATCATCCGCTTGGTGGTTTCGGTCAGCTTCCGGGCACGAAGCGAGGAATCCTCCAGCTCGCCCACCCGGATCGCCATGTCGAAGCCTTCGCTGATCAGCTCGACGTAGCGGTTGTTCAGGACCATGTTCACGGTGATGTCGGGGTATTCCAGCAGGAAGTCCCCCAGGATCGGCGACAACAGGTTCACCCCGAAATCCGTGGCGACCGACACCCGCAACAAGCCCGAGGGCGCGGACTGCATCGACGTCACCAGCGCGTCGGCCTCGCCCGCGTCGTTCAGTACGCGGCGGGCGCGGTCGTAATAGGCAAGGCCGATCTCGGTCGGGGAAACGCGGCGGGTGGTGCGGTTCAGAAGCCGTGCGCCAAGGCGGGCTTCCAGGGCGGACACATGTTTCGAGACGGCGGATTTGGAAATCCCCATCTTCTTGGCTGCATCGGTGAAGCCGCCCTGGTCCACTACCGTGGCAAAGGCCTCCATCTCTGTCAGTCGATCCATATTGTCCTCTTGGGGAACAGCCACGCCGGTTTTGTTATCGACAGGTTTCACCGGGAAATCGGGCAGGAAGGTGGCAATCAGGCGTTTGATCCGGGGTATTGTGGGGGATCGTTCATGGCATCGAAACGTTCACGGCGGCCTTTCATCGGCAAGCCCCTGCCGGAACCGGCGAGTGTTCTCGGCAAGGAAAGGCCTGCATCCCGTCCGTCGGCGGGAAAACGTTCCAGATTCCCGATCGCTCCGGCGGCTGTCAGCCGCCCCACGGCAGCCATGCTTGGCGTGTCTGGAATATCTTTCCGGCAGCCTTTAGCTAGCCCGTCAAGACGCGGACAATCCGGGTCTTGCAATCGTGGATAGCAAAAGGAGACTTCCATGAAACGCTTCGCAATCGCGCTCGCGCCCCTCGCCCTGGCTTCGGCCGCCCTTGCGCAGGCCACCCTGCCCGAGGTCGCCGACACCGACGGCAACGGAACCTGGTCGCTGGCCGAGCTTCAGGCGGTCTGGACGGATCTGACCGAAGACAACTTCAAGGCCATCGACACCACCGCCGACGGCGCGGTCGACGCGACCGAGCTTCAGGCCGCGCTGGACGGCGGCGTGATCAAGGCGCCGGAAGCGGCTACCAACGGCTGACCCTGGCAGGGGCGCCCCGTCCTTCGACCGGGCGCCCCTACAGCCGTGCGGCCAGGCGCGCGGCCTGATTGATCGCGCGCTTGGCATCCAACTCGGCGGCGACATCCGCCCCACCGATCAGATGGTGGGGGATGCCGCGACGGTCCAGCTCGGCGCTGAGCCCCCGTTCCGGCTCTTGCCCTGCGCAGAGCACCACGGCATCGACCGCGAGCAGTTCCGGCTGGTCGCGGTTCGGTCCATGGCTGATCCACAGCCCCTCGGCCGTGATCCGCTCGTAGTTCACCCCGCCGATCATCTTCACCCGTTTCATCGCCAGGCTTGCACGGTGAATCCAGCCCGTGGTCTTGCCCAGATGCCGACCGGGCTTCTCGGCCTTGCGCTGCAACAGATACACCTCGCGCGCAGGCGGATGCGGCTTCGGGCCTTCCGGCTCCAGTCCCCCCCGATCCTTCCAGGGAGCGCTGACCCCCCATTCCGCCCGCCAAAGGGGCGCGTCCAGCGTTGGGCTGACCCCTTCATGCACCAGCGTTTCGGCCACGTCGAAACCGATCCCGCCCGCGCCCACCACGGCGACGCGAGGGCCGGGCTGCGCCCCCTTGAGGATGTCGACGTAGCTGAAGAGCCGCGCCCCCGTCTCGACCGGAATGCCCGGATCGCGCGGCGTCACGCCGGTCGCAATCACCACCTCGTCGAATCCCGCCAAGTCGTCGGCCGTCGCCGCCTGCCCCAGCCGCAGCGTGATGCCGGGGCCGCGCAGCATCGTCGCGAACCAGTCGACCAGCCCGTGAAACTCCTCTTTCCCCGGCACCTGCTTGGCAAGGTTCAACTGCCCGCCCACCTGGTCCGCCCTGTCGAACAGCGTGACCCGGTGCCCCCGCC
The DNA here is from genome assembly GCF_016792905.1 of Tabrizicola sp. GTDB lineage: Bacteria > Pseudomonadota > Alphaproteobacteria > Rhodobacterales > Rhodobacteraceae > Tabrizicola. The sequence goes on along the minus strand of NZ_JAEULP010000039.1, from coordinate 36,076 downwards.
CCGCCGCGACGATGGCCGCCATCATCCCGGCGGGCCCGGCCCCCACCACGGCGATCCGCTTCGGGACGACCGCCGGGTCATAGACAAGCTCCGTCTCGTGGCAGGCGCGCGGGTTTACCAGGCAGGAGGTCAGCTTGCCGGAAAAGGTATGGTCCAGGCAGGCCTGGTTGCAGGCGATGCAGGGCGCGATTTCCGCCCCCCGGCCCTGCGCCGCCTTGCTGATGAACTCGGCATCCGCCAGCCAGGGCCGCGCCATCGACACCATGTCCGCGACACCCTCGGCCAGAAGCCGCTCCGCCACATCCGGCGCGTTGATCCGGTTCGAGGTGATCACCGGAATCGCAACCTCCGGCCGCAACCGCGCCGTCAGGTGCGCGAAGCCTGCCCGGGGAACCGAGGTCGCAATCGTCGGCACCCGCGCCTCGTGCCAGCCGATCCCGGTGTTCAGGACCGAAGCCCCCGCCGCCTCGATGGCCTTTGCCAGCTGCACGACCTCGTCCCAGGTCGAGCCATCGGGCACCAGGTCGATCAGCGAGATGCGGTAGACCAGCACGGCCCCCGGCCCCATCCCCGCCCGCACCCGGGCCACCACCTCAACCGGCAGCCGCATCCGGTTCTCATACGACCCGCCCCAGCGATCCGTGCGGCGGTTGGTGTGGGCCACAAGGAACTCGTTCAGGAAATAGCCTTCCGACCCCATCACCTCGACGCCGTCATAGCCCGCCTCGACGGCCCGCGCCGCCGCCGTGGCGATGTCACCGATCTGCTTCTCGATCCCTTCCTCGTCCAGCTCGCGCGGCGGGAAAGGCGAGATCGGCGACTTGATCGCCGAGGGCGCCACGCAGTCCTTGCCATAGGCATAGCGCCCCGCATGCAGGATCTGCATCGCGATATGCCCGCCCTCGGCATGGACTGCCTCTGTCACGCGCCGATGGTTCGCGATGTCCCTGTCCGAGAACAACCCTGCAGCGCCGGGAAACACCCCGCCCTCGCGGTTCGGCGCCATGCCCCCGGTCACGATCAGCCCCGCCCCGCCCCGCGCCCGCGCCGCGTAGAAGGCCGCGACCCGGCCCCAGTCGCCAGTTTCCTCCAGCCCGGTGTGCATCGAGCCCATCAGGCTGCGGTTCCTGAGCGTAACCGCTCCCAGGGTGATCGGCGACAGAAGGTGTGGATAGCTGGTCATGGCGGTCTCCCTTGCGGGCAGAATGGCGAAGCCCGCCACCGTCGTCACCACGAACGCGACGTCACAGCACCACCACCTGCGCCGGATCCAGAAGCCAGGGCGCGATGATCCCGCAGGTATCGGCCAGGGGCAGCAGGCTTTCCGGCACCTCCATCCCGATCACCCGGCGCATGAACTCCGCCCGCGCGGCGCAGCGCCGGGCCACGTTCGGATGCGTCCGGGCCAGCGCGCCGCGCAATGCGTCGTCCGCGATCACGTAGCCATCCTCCATCCGGGTCGAGCCCCAGGTGACGTGAGCCGGAATAACGTCCATCTGCATCGCCATGCCCGAAGCGAGGGGGATCTCCGACCCCGGCGTGATGGGCGAGGACATCCACTCGTCCAGTCCGATCAGATGGCCGGGGTTCAGCGTCACCCCGAACCTGTCGGGCAGGCGGTCGTCGATCATCGCCCAGACCGCCCCGCCACTCACGCCCGGCCGCATCATGCCGCACCAGTTCGACATCGCGCGCGTGTAGGGAAAGACGAACTCCTCCAGATAGCCCGCCGCATTTGGCGGCAGGTCCCCCTGCCCCCGCGCCATCCAGCCCGCGCGGCAGATGTTCGACCCCCAATGCGCGACGTTGAAGCTGGCGGGCTTCCCCCGCGCGATCCGGTCGCCCACCGGCCCCGACAGGCCCGGCGTGTCCCCCATCGCGAACGTCACATGGCAGCCCAGCGGCAGTCCCCCGATCCGCGCCGCCTCGACCGCCGCGAAATCGGTCATCCCCTCCTGCAACGCGAAGACCATCCGCTTCAGTGCCGATGCCGCCATGTGGTTCGAAAATTCCAGCCGGGCGATCTCGTCAACGCCCGCGCGCGCCCGCAGCCCAGATCCCGGATGCATGAAAAGTGCAGTCGCATTCTCCACCAGCCCCGCCCGCTGCCGCAGCGGGTCGGCCAGGAAGGCCGGGATGTCCAGCGCCAGCGCCGGGTCGGTCCCCGGCGGCAACTCTTCCGCCCCGTACCACTTCCACCCCACCGCGCCGATGGTCGCGCCCGACGGAACCACCTCCTCCAGCCATTCCCAGAGCCGCCGCGACGCCCTCGGCTGGCTTGGCAGGGACAGCGAGGCGCAATGCCCCGTCCGCACCTTTCCCGCCACGACCAGCGGCGACACGACCGTATAGGCAAGGCATTCGTTGCCCGCGATCAGAAGGGCGTCATCCGGCGTGACCACCAGCACCGCCTCCTCGAAGCGCGGATCGAAGCCGGTCAGCCAGTGCAGGTTCGCCGCATGCTCGCGGTCGCCATAGACGACCAGCGCCTGATACCCCGCCCCTGCCATCGCCGCGCGCACTGCCGCCAGCCGCCCCTCGGCCTCCGCCAGCGAGAAGGCGGGCGGAAGGTCCGGCGTCCCGTTGTCCGGCCAGTCCAGACGCTGCAATCTGGTCATCCCCCGCCCCCATGCCCTGCGCCGCACCAACCTGACGCACAACCGGGCCACAACGCAACGATTGTCGGACAGACCAACCACTCGGTCGCCCCCCGGCGCAGGCGATCGCCGCCCCAGTCCTTCCTTGCGAATCCCGCCACCGCCGCCTATATGACCCCGCGAGAGGTTGGCGCGGGCAGGCGCCTCGCCAACCCGGTCAGGTCCGGAAGGAAGCAGCCGTAACGAGATCCGTTTGGGTCGTTGTCCAGCCTCTCACCTTTCCCCATCCTGTCGGCTTTCGCGATGACTGACGCCCAGCGCACCTTCCGCAAGCTCGCCCAGGCCAACCGGCTTGCGAATGCCCGCCTGCACCGCGCCTGCGCCGGCCTTGACCCTGCCGACCTGACCGCGCCCCGCCCTGCCTTCTTCGGCACGATCCAGGCCACGCTGAACCACATGCTCATGGTCGACCGCTTCTACCTGAACGCGCTTCTCGGCCGCGCTCTCGACCGCGCCCTGCTGGACGAGGCGACCTTCTGCCCCGACCTGCCGACCCTCACGGCCTGGCAGGCCGATACCGACCTTGCCCTCATCGCCCAAGTCGACGGCCTCACGTCGGAAACCCTGGCCGAAATCGTCGCCATCGACCGGGGCGAGCGGGTCCAGCACGACCGGCGCGACGACGTCCTGTCGCATCTGTTCCAGCACCAGACCCACCACCGCGGCCAGGTCCACGGGCTCCTTTCCGCCACGCCGGTCAAGCCGCCGCAACTCGACGAGTTCATCGTCGGCGACGATGCAGCAGCCCGCAGCGAAGACATGGCCCGTCTCGGCTGGACCGAAGCCGACCTGATGCGCTGATCAGTCCAGGATCGCCGGCCACAGGACCGCATTGCGCCGGGTAAAGGGCGGGATATGCCCGATCCGCTCCAGCCCGAAATCCTCCGGCCGCAGCACCTTCTGCTCCTTCATCGCCTCGGGATACAGGGCCCGCGCGCGCCAGACCGCAGTCGGCGGCACCAGATCGTCATCCGCCACCGCGATCATCCGCAGTCGGGCCGTCACCCGCGCCGGATCGGGAAGGGGAAGCGTCCGCCCCACATCCGACAGATGCCAGCCCCGCGCCAGGCACCAGCGCCGCCAGTCCTCATAAACGCCGCGCGGCAGGTCGGCGCCCAGCCCAACCAGCTGCCCGGGCAGATAGCCCGCGACCTTCGCGGCCAGGCGCACCGGCGGCGACCAGAAAACCCGCGCCTTCCAGCGGTAGCGCAGCGGATGGTCCGTCACATGCGTCAGCCCCGAGCCGACGGTGATCGCGCGGCTGACCCGGCCCATCGCCTCGTGCCAGCCCAGCCACAACCCGCCGACCGAATGGCCCAGCACCCAGAGCGGCGTGTCCGGATACATCCGTGCCAACGTGGCAAGCGCGGCGTTCTGGTCATGCCGCCCCCAGTCTGCCAGCGTTGCCCTTGCCCCCCGCATCGGTCGGCGCAGCGAGGCGCCGAAATCCCGGTAGTCATAGGTCAACACCGCCATGTCACGCTCGGCCGCTGCCCATTCGGCGAAGCCCCGGTAGTATCGGGCCGGGGCACCCGTCGCGCCGTGCAGCACCAGCGCCGCCCGAGGCGTGCCCCTGGGCCGCACCAGGCGCCCGCGCAACAGCGCGCCCTCGCTGCGGATGTCCAGGTCCTCGCCGTCCACGCCACGCACCGCACTCGTTGCATCCAGCATCGTCCGGCTCCGCTCGTTAGACCGATTGGTCTAGTAGCATGATTAGACCAATCGGTCTAGTCTTTTCCCCAAGCAGGGCTTTCCCTATGTTGAAGTGATGACCGAAGAGCCCACCACCCGCGACCGCCTGGTCCTTGCCGCCACCCGGCTGTTCCGCCAGCGCGGCTATGACGGCACCGGGCTGACCGAGATCCTGACCGAGGCAGGGGTTCCCAAGGGCTCGCTCTACCACCACTTCCCGGACGGCAAGGCCGACCTCGCCTGCGCTGCCGCGGACTGGACCGCCTCGGAAATCATCCGGGTGATCGACGACAGCTTTCGCGCTGCGCCGGACTGGCGGCAGGGGATCACGACCTTCTGCTACAAGATGGCCAAGCTCTTCGACATCCTGAACAGCGCCGACGCCTGCCCGATCTTCGGCCTGTTGTTCGAAGGCCCCGACCATGACCGCTTCCGCGCCCAGGCCGAACGATCCCTCGACCGCATCATCGCCGCCGCCGCCCGCTACGGCGAAGGGCTGGGAATGCCCCCCGAAACCGCCCAGGACGCTGCCGAGACCTTCATCATCGGCTTCCAGGGCAGCTGGACCCTCGCCCGCACCCGCCGCAAGTCCGACGTCCTGCGCGGCCTGCCCGCCCGTCTCTACGGCCCCACGATGTAGGGTGTGCCTTCAGGCGCACCTTCCCTTTGCACCCGTCGCCGCCCAAGCAAACTGCTCCGGCGTCTCGACCGCACATGGCCGGACCGCGCGCAACCGCGCCAGCGCGGCACCCGGCTCCTCCCCCGCCTCGACCATCAGCCGCAGCGCCGCCGTTCCCGACCGGCCACACCCCCCCATGCAATGCACCCAGACCTTGCCGCCCGCCGCCAGCACCTCCCGCGCCTGGACCGAGGCTGCGGGCCACGCGGCCAGCGTCTCCCCTGACGGCACGCCAAAATCGGCAATCGGCAGATGCAGCCACTCCACCCCCGCATCGCCCAGATCAACCGGCAGCCCCTCCGCCCCTTTCGCCGCCAGTTCCGCTGCCGTCGTCATCGTCAACGCCAACTCCGGCCCCCAAGCCAGCACCTCGGCCAGCTCTCGGGCATAAGCGCCACCCCGTCCCGGCATCGGCCCGATCCCGAGCACGCCTCCGCCCACCGGCAGTTCCGCAATCACCATCGAACACCCTTCCCGGTGGACCTTCCGCCCCCCGCGCCCTAGTCTGGCCCCCGAGTCACGAGGGTTCCATGTCCGACGAGAAAGCCTACCAGGTCCTTGCCCGCAAGTACCGCCCGCAGACCTTTGCCGACCTGATCGGGCAAGAGGCGATGGTGCGCACCCTGAAGAACGCCTTCGCCGCCGACCGGATCGCCCATGCCTTCGTGATGACCGGCGTCCGCGGGGTCGGCAAGACCACCACCGCCCGCATCATCGCCAAGGGCCTGAACTGCGTCGGCCCCGATGGCAATGGTGGCCCCACGACCGAGCCCTGCGGGGTTTGCAAACCCTGCGTGGGGATCACGGAGGGCCGGTTCTTCGACGTGCTGGAAATTGACGCTGCGTCATCCACCGGTGTCGACAACATCCGCGAACTGAATGTGATGGCGAACACCCGACCCGCCGAGGGACGGTTCAAGATCTTCATCATTGACGAAGTCCACATGCTGTCACTCAGCGCGTTCAACGCGCTGCTGAAGACTCTGGAAGAGCCGCGGTCGCATACGAAGTTCATCATGGCGACCACCGAAATCCGCAAGGTTCCCGTCACCGTCCTGTCGCGCTGCCAGCGCTTCGACCTGAAACGGATCGAACCCGAGGTGATGATGGCCCACCTCGCCAAGGTGGCCGACCTCGAAGGCGCGAAACTGGCGCCGGATGCCTTCGCCCTGATCACCCGCGCCGCCGAAGGTTCGGTCCGCGACGCGATGAGCCTGATGGACCAGGCCATCGCCCACGGCGCGGGCGAAACCACCGGCGACCAGGTCCGCGCCATGCTGGGCCTCGCCGACCGGGGCCGCACGCTCGACCTGTTCAACCTGATCATGCAGGGCGACGCCGCTGCGGCACTTGCCGAGCTTTCCGCCCAGTATGCCGACGGTGCCGATCCGATGGCGGTCCTGCGCGACCTGGCCGAGATCACCCACTGGATCTCGGTCATCAAGATCAACCCCGCCGCTGCCGAGGACCCGACCACCCCACCCGACGAACAGACGCGCGGTCAGGACATGGCCGCCCGCCTGCCGATGCGCGCCCTGACGCGGATGTGGCAGATGCTGCTGAAGGCGATCGAAGAGGTTTCGCTCGCCCCGAACGCGATGATGGCCGCCGAGATGGCCGTGATCCGCCTGACCCATGTCGCCGACCTGCCCGACCCCGAAACGCTGGTGAAGAAGCTTTCCGACACCCCCCGTCCGCCCTCCGGCGGCGGTATCCCCGGCGGCGCCCCGGCGGGCGGCGGCACCGTCCACAGCCCCCGCCTCGCGCCCGTCCATTCCGCGCCCAGCCGCGGCCCGGTGATGACCGCAGCAGCCCCGGTCCTTGCCGAAGGCCAGCTCCAGGTCTACGCCAGCTTCGACCAGGTGATCGAGCTGATCCGCCAGAAGCGCGACATGCTGCTTCTGAACGAGGTCGAGACCGGCCTCCGCCTTGCCCGATACGCCCCCGGCCGGATCGAGTTCGAACCCGCCCCCGGCGCGAAACCCGACCTCGCCTCCCGGCTTGGCCAGCGCCTGCAGGGCTGGACCGGCGCCCGCTGGGGCGTCTCGGTCGTCGGCTCCGGCGGCCAGCCCACCATCGCCGAAACCCGCGACAGCGCCTTGACCGCCGCCCGCGCCGAGGCCGCCGAAAACCCGCTTGTCCAGGCGATCCTCAGCGCCTTCCCCGGAGCGCAGATCTCCGACGTCCGCTCCCCCGAGGCGATCACCGCCGAGGCAGCCGAAGCCGCCCTGCCGCTGGCCGAACCCGAAGCCGACGAAGACTGGGACCCGTTCGAGGAATGACGCCCCGCCGCGCCGGACCCGAGGACGCGGCCACGCTGGCGCGCCTGAACGCCCATGTTCAGGGCTGGCACGCCGCGCATTACCCCGAAGCCTTCTTCCCGAACCCCGCCCCCCAATCCCTGACCGCATATTTCGCCGACCGCCTGTCCGACCCCGCCTGCACCGCCTTCCTGACCGGCGACCCCGCGACCGGCTATGCCCTCTGCCAGCTGCAAACCCGCGAGGCGTCGATCTTTTCGCCCGCCATTCGCCGCCTGATGATCGACCACATCGCCGTTGCGCCGGAAGCCCGCCGCCAGGGCCAGGGCCGCGCGCTGCTTGGGGCCGCGAAAGACCTCGCCCGCGAACTCAAGGTCGACGAAATCCTCCTCGACACCTGGGAGGCCAACACCCAAGCCCAGGCCTTCTTCCGCGCCGCAGGCTTCTTCCCCCGCCGAATGCTGTTCCGCGCCACGCCGTAAGCTTGCGCTTCACTGGTCATCCCCCTATTTGGCAGCTACGATCTGTGTCCCGGTTGAACAAAGGAATGGCGGCATGCTGAAGGGTTTGGGTGCGCTTGGCGACATGACCAAGATGGTGAAGGCCGCACAGGAAATGCAAGGCAAGCTGGCCGCGCTGCAAGAGGAACTTGCCCGCATCGTGGTGCTCGGCGAAGCGGGCGGCGGCGCGGTGAAGGCACGGGCGACTGCCAAGGGCATCGTCACCGGGCTCGACATCGACCCAAGCCTTCTCGACCCTGCGCAGAAGGAAGTGGTCGAAGACCTGATCATCGCTGCAATCCGCGACGCGCAAGATCGCGGCAACGAACGTGCCCAGGCCGAAATGGCCCGCATCGCCGACGATCTCGGGCTCCCGCCCGGAATGGGCATGCCTGGCTGACCGGGCTGCCGCGGATGGCGGACGAGACAGGCATCGAGGCGCTGATCGAGCTGATGGCCCGGCTTCCCGGCCTCGGTCCCCGCTCGGCCCGCCGCGCGGTGCTGGTCCTCCTGAAGAAACGCGCGCAGCTGATGGCCCCCCTCGCGCAGGCCTTGGCCGAAGTCGCGCTTGCCGCAAAGGACTGCCGGATCTGCGGCAATATCTCCACCTCGGACACCTGTGCGATCTGCGCCAACCCCGCCCGCGCCACGGGTGAGATCTGCGTGGTCGAGGATGTGGCCGACCTCTGGGCCATGGAACGCGGCCAGTCCTTCCGCGGCCGGTATCATGTGCTGGGCGGCACGCTCTCCGCGCTGGATGCCATCGGCCCGGATGAGCTGGGCATCCCCCGCCTTGTCGCCCGCGTCGCCGAGGAAGGCACCCGCGAGGTCATCCTCGCGCTGAACGCCACGGTCGATGGCCAGACCACCGCCCATTACATCGCCGACGCGCTCTCCGGCACCCAGGCGCAGGTCACCACCCTCGCGCAAGGCGTTCCGATCGGGGGCGAGCTGGATTATCTCGACGACGGCACCATCGGCGCCGCGCTGCGCGCTAGGCGGAAGCTCTGACCCGGTCCCAGGGTGCGCTACAGCGCACCTTCACCCGTCCAGCCCCAGAAGCCCCGGCAAATCCGCCATCCGCCGGAACAGCGGCACCCCCAGCGCCGTCAGGCTCCGGGCGGTCGCCGTCTCGGGCCCGTGCGCGGCAAAGCCCAGCACCCGCATCCCGGCGGCCAGGCCCGCCCGCGCCCCGGTGGCGCTGTCCTCGATCACCACGCAGGCCCCGGGCCGCGCTCCACAGGCCCCGGCCGCCGCAAGATAGACATCCGGGGCAGGCTTCGGCGCCCCCATGCCCTGCCCGGACAAGACCGCCCGGAACCGGCCCGCAAGCACGTGCTGGCCAAGGGTGATCTCCATCTTCTCCAGCGAGCCGTTCGAGCCCATGGCATAGGGAATCCCGGCCCGGTCCAGCCGGTCCAGCACCCCCGCCACCCCCTCGACCAGCGGCACGCCCCCGGCCAGCATCGCGTACATGCGGCGATAGAAATCCGCGACCCAGTCTTCGGGCAGCCGCGCCCCCGCCGCCCGCGCCCGCTGCGCCACCAACTCGACGGTGCCGCCCACGAAATCCGCCTCGAACTCCTGCAGGGTCAGGGGCAGGCCATGGCGCGCAAGGTCCTGCAGGAACAGCGCGAATGTCGGCCCCTCGCTGTCGACGACCACCCCGTCGCAATCGAAGAGCACGGCTTCGGGGCGGATCATTCCGGGGCTCTCAACAAGGTCACGATCGTATCTCCATATCTGCGCTGGTCGACTTGACGGAAACCCTCCGGCACCGCCGGACCCCCGCCTTCCTCCCAGACCACCAACGCATCCGGCGCGAGCCAGCCCCCTTTCAGCGCCGCCGCCAACGCCAGCTCTCCCAAACCCTTCCCGTAGGGTGGGTCGAGGAACACCAGCCCATGGACCGCCCCCGGGTTCGGCCCCAGCCGCCGGACATCCTGCTTCAGAACCAGCGTCTCGCCTTCCGCCCGCATCTTCGCGACATTGGCCCGGATCAAAGCCAGCGCCTTCGCACCATCATCCACGAAGGTCGCCTGCGCGGCCCCGCGGCTCAGCGCCTCCAGCCCCAGCGCTCCGGTTCCGGCGAACAGGTCCAGCACGCGCACGCCCGAAAGATCGAACCCCTGGCTGTTTACCAGAAGATTGAACACCGCCTCGCGCACCCGGTCCGAGGTCGGTCGCAAATGCGCTGCCGCATCCCCTTCGCCGACCTCAACCAGCTTCAACCCGCGACGGCTGCCACCAATGATCCGCATGTCCGCTCCGGGGGGTCACTCCCCTCTCCCACCTGGGGAGAGGGGTCGGGGGTGAGGGGGCTTCAGCCCTTGAGCAAGGGCTTCAGGTCCGCCGCCGTCTCGATCACCTCGGGCACCGGGCTCTTGCCCATCTCGATCAGCCGCTTGCCCACCATGTAGGCCCGGCTGTCATTCATCGAATCCACTGCCAACAGGTCCGCCCCGCGATAGTACCAGAAGCTTGCCACATCGCCCTCGCCCCTCCGGGTGACGATCCGGTCGTAGCCCATGTTCAGCCCTGCGATCTGCAACTTCAGGTCATACTGGTCCGACCAGAACCACGGCTTCGCCTCATAGGCGGCCCCGGCACCCAGGATGTTCGCCGCCACCGCTTCCGCCTGGTCGATGGCATTGCCGACCGATTCCAGCCGGATGCGTCCACCCCTCCACGGGAAGGACGCGCAATCCCCCGCCGACCAGATCGCCGGGTCCGAGGTCCGGCCCAGCTCGTCGGTCGCGATGCCGTTGTCGATCTCCAGCCCCGCCTCGTCGGCCAGATGGGTGTTGGGGGTGATCCCCACGCCGACGATCACGAAATCCGCCGGGATCTGGCGCCCGTCCTTCAACAGCGCCCCCTCGACACGGTCATCCCCGACCAGCCGGTCAAGCCCGGTGGATTCAAGCACCTTCACCCCGTGCGACTGATGCAGCGCCCGGACATAATCCGAGGTCTCGGGCGCCGCGACCCGTTGCAGGATGCGCGGCGCCATCTCCAGCACCGTGACCTCCAGCCCCAGTTTCGCGCCAACCGCCGCCGCCTCCAGCCCGATATAGCCGCCGCCGACGATGATCACCCTCCGGCCCGGCTGGAACTCGCCCCGCATGGCATCGACATCGGCCAGCGTGCGCACCGTGTAGACGCCTTCCAGCGACCCGCCGATGGCTGCGGGCAGCCGACGCGGGGTCGACCCCGTGGTCAGCGCCAGATGGTCATAGGCCAGCGCCTCGCCGCCCACGGTCACGGTCTTCGCGGTCGGGTCGATGGCCGTCACCGCCTGCCCCAGCCGCAACTCGACGTTGCTGTCCGCCCAGAACTCCGGCGCGCGCAGCCAGAGCCGGTCTTCCTCCATCTCGCCCAGAAGATAGGCCTTCGACAGCGGCGGGCGCTGGTAGGGCGGCGCGGGCTCGTCGCCCAGCATCACGATCTCGCCGTCATGCCCCAGGGCCCGCAGCTTCGCGGCCAGGGCCGCACCCGCCTGCCCGGCCCCGACGATCACCACCCGCATCGCGCATCCCCCTCTGGCATGTTCCGCGACGGACCCTATAACCCATATGGGTGAAGGCGCAACGCGGCAAAGATGAGGGAATCACACCAATGACGATCGAGGTTGGCACGAAACTGCCCGAGGCCACGCTGTTGCGGTCGGGCGAGAACGGCGTCGAGGGCGTGAAACTCTCCGAGACGCTGAAGGGCCGCAAAGTGGTGATCTTCGGCCTGCCCGGCGCCTATACCGGCACCTGCTCGACCGCCCATGTGCCCAGCTTCATCCGCACCGCGAAAGGCTTCGCCGACAAGGGCGTGGACGAGATCATCTGCATTTCGGTCAACGACCCCTTCGTGATGAAGGCCTGGGGCGAGGCGACGGGCGCGACTGCGGCAGGCATCACCATGCTGGCCGATGCCGACGGCGCCTTCACCAGGGCCATCGGCCTGGCCTTCGACGTGCCGCAGAGCGGGTTCTTCGGGCGGTCGAAGCGCTATTCGCTGCTGGCCGAGGACGGGGTCATCACCCGCTCCAACCCGGAAACCGGCCGCGGCTGCGAGATTTCGGCCGGCGAATACCTGCTCTCGCAGCTTTAGGCCGCAACCCGTTGATGCCGTCGCCCCTCCTCGCGCAAGACCGGTCAAGGAGGGGATGACCTCGAAGGCCGCGGCTCAACTTTCCCGGCAATGCCGCTGGAAGGCGCGCTTCAAAAGGTCCAGCTCGGCCCGCAGAAGGTTGAGCTCGGCCCGGATGTCTTCCTCCAGCGCCTGCCCGGCGACCAGGGTGAAGCGGGCCAGCGTCACCCCGCCCGCCTGCACCAGGAAGCTCTGCACCCCTTCGTTCAGCGCCCAGGCCGGGATCGGCACCCGCACCGCGAACTGGCCCGCCCTGCCTGGCACCGGCCGGACCTCGGCGCCCTCGACCGCGCGGCCCTCGTGCAGGACCTCGATCACCGGCATCCTGTCGGCACCTGTCAGGATGCCCTCCCAGACACCGCCCGCGATCCGACCCTGGTCGATCCGCATGTTCGCCGTGGCAGGCATCGTTTCCCCTTACAGCTCGGCCCGCGGGCGACGACTGACAACGACGTCGCGGATCACGATCCGCGTCATCGCGGCGTCGTTCAGGATCAGGTCTGCCCATGCCCGCTCGATCCGCTTGTCGTTCAGGTCGGCATAGGCCAGGTCGAACTCGGCCAGCTTGTCGCGGCCCTCGGCAGGCAGGTTGCTGACCGGCTGCGCAAGGTTCGGGCCGTGCTTGACGTTCAGCCGGACATAGGCCCGCATCGGCCGGTCGCTGTCGATCACCATCTCGGTCCGCACCAGATGCCGCGCCTTCAGACCTTCGACCGCTGCATCCGGCAGGTTCAGCGCCAGCGACAGGAAGCTGCCCCTGAAGCCAAAGATGTCGATGGCCAGGCCATAGGGCGCACGGTCCTCGGGCCGGTCGTTGCGGACCTGCCGCACGACGACCTCGCCCAACGGGCAGTCGTGGTAAAGTGCAACCCCCTCGCCCAGCGCCGTTCGCTCACCCTGCGCAACCGCGCCGGGCTCCGCCATTGCCCCGCGCCACAGGTCGGGCCGCCACGACCAGTCGGTCCCAAGCGGCATCTGCGGCAGGCCCGAAGCTGACGAGGGCACCGCCAGACGCGCATCCGCGACCTGCAGCGTGCGGTCCAGGTATCGGCGGAATCCCCGCGCCTCGGCCCGGAGCGCCCGCAGCTCGTAGCTCTCCAGCCCCGGGGCGTTGTCTGCCAGCCGCGCCCAGCGGATCTCGGTCCGGCGTTGGTGCCAGCCCTCCAGAACCGTGGCGATGCGGCTGGCCATGACGCCTTACTGGTCCATGTAGACGTGGCTTTCGGCCTTCGCGCCCGGATGCGTCACCGCCCCCCAGCGCGCGCCGCCAACCAGTCTGGCGAACTTGTGGACCGCTCCGCTGGTGTATTGCGTCTTGCGAGGTCCCTTCCATTCGGCCTTGCGCTTCGCCAGCTCCTCGTCCGACAGCGCAACCGACAGTTCGCCCGTCACCGCGTTCAGCGTGATCACGTCGCCGTTCCGCAAAAGCGCAATCGGTCCGCCATGCGCCGCTTCCGGCCCGACATGACCGACGCAGAAGCCGCGCGTCGCGCCCGAGAAGCGCCCATCGGTGATCAGCGCCACCTTCTTGCCCATGCCCTGACCGGACAGCGCCGCCGTCGTCGCCAGCATCTCGCGCATCCCCGGGCCACCCGCCGGGCCTTCGTTGCGGATGACGATGACCTCGCCCTCCTTGTAGCCGCGGCTCTTCACCGCTTCGAACGCGTCTTCCTCGCATTCGAACACCCGCGCCGGGCCGGTGAACTTCTGCTCCGCCTCGGTCATCCCCGCGACCTTCACGATCGCCCCGTCGGGCGCCAGGTTGCCCTTCAGGCTGACCACGCCGCCGGTCTTGGTGATGGGGCTGTTGATGTGATAGATCACCCGCCCATCCGCCTCGCCGCGGATTTCGTCAAGGCTTTCACCCAGCGTCTTGCCGCTCGCCGTCAGGCAGTCGAGGTGCAGCAAGCCCTCGCGCGCCAGTTCCTTCATCACCACGGCCACGCCGCCCACTTCGTGCAGGTCCTTGGCGACGTATTTGCCGCCGGGGCGCAGGTCGACGAAATAGGGCGTGTCCTTCATGATCTTGGCCACGTCGAACAGATCAAAGTCGATCCCGGCTTCGTTCGCCAGCGCCGGCAGGTGCAGCGCGGCGTTGGTCGACCCGCCGGTGCAGCCGACCACCCGCGCCGCGTTCTCCAGCGCCTTCAGCGTCACGATGTCCCGCGCGCGGATGTTCTTCTCGATCAGGGTCATCACCGCCACGCCCGAAGCCTCGCCATACTGGTCGCGGCTTTCATAGGGCGCGGGGGCGCTAGAGGAGTTCAGCAACGCCAACCCGATGGCTTCCGAGACGCAAGCCATCGTGTTCGCGGTATACTGTGCCCCGCAGGCGCCGGAGGACGGACAGGCGACCTTTTCCATGATCTCCAGCTCTGCATCCGACAGGTTCCCGGCCTGGTGCTTGCCCACCGCCTCGAACATGTCCTGCACGGTGATGTCCTGTCCCTGATAGCGGCCCGGCAGGATCGACCCGCCGTAGATGAAGACCGAGGGCACGTTCAGCCGCACCATAGCCATCATCATCCCCGGCAAGCTCTTGTCGCAGCCCGCCAGCCCGACGATCGCGTCATAGCAATGCCCGCGCATCGTCAGTTCCACCGTGTCGGCGATGGCATCGCGCGAGGCGAGCGAGGACCGCATCCCCTCGTGCCCCATCGCGATCCCGTCGGTCACGGTGATGGTGGTGAACTCGCGAGGCGTCCCGCCGCCCTTCTTCACGCCCTGCTTCACGATCTGCGCCTGCCGGTTCAGCGCGATGTTGCAGGGGGCCGCTTCGTTCCAGCAGGTCGCCACGCCCACCCAGGGCTGGTGGATCTCTTCCTCGGTGATCCCCATCGCGTAGAAATAGCTGCGATGCGGCGCGCGCGCCGGGCCTTCGGTGACATGGCGGCTGGGAAGCTTCGACTTGTCGAAACGCTGGTTGGTCATGGCGGCTCCTTGCGGGAAATGGCTTGGCGCAAGGGATAAAGGCCTGCCCGGTCAGGGGCAAGCCGAATTGGGCCGCTCAGTTGCCGTTGATCGCCACGGTCGCGCTTTGCATCAGCCCGTCCAGATGCAGGCGCAGGCTGTCGACAAAGCCGACAAAGGCCTTCAGCGGCCCGGCCAGCGCGGGAATCGCCTGCGCCAGCGCATCGGCACTGCCGTACAGCGCCGAGCCAAGGATCGCCACGGTCAGCACCATCAGGAACCCGCTGCGGAAACTGCTGCGCCGCTCGACAACCGACGCCGCGGTTTCGACCGACTCGGTCCCGTCCTGCGCGGTTTCCGTCGGCCGCAGGGTCGAATTGATCTCCTCGACATCCGGCAGACGCGTCCGTCGGGCAGCCAGCTTGTCCTCGCTCTCCAGATCGACTGCGACCGGAGCAGCCGCCGCCTGCGCCTTCACCGCCGCTGGAATGGCCGCCTCGATCCCGAGGTCGGTCTGGGTTTCCAACGGCTTCGCCGCTTCTGCCCGCCGCGCCTGGGCCTCACGCGCGGCCTCTTCGCGCAGGATCGCAAGGACGGATTCGTCCACCGCATAGGCCGCCGCCGTGGCCGCAACCGCGGGCGCCTCGGCACCGTCGTCCCCCTCGGCAGCGTCGCCCACGACCTCCGCATCCGCGACAACCGTCTCGGCAACCGTCTCGGCGACGGGCACGGCGGCAGCTTCGGCCACCGGCTCCTCGACCTCACCCGTCACCACCTCGGCGACGGCAGCCTCGACCACCGTCGGATCAGCCAGCGCAGCCGCTTCGGCCACGACGCTTTCCGCGGCAAGCCCGGCGCTCTCGGCAACCTCCTCCACCACATCGCCGATCACCTCTGCCGGTGCTTCGGCAACGGGTTCCGGCATGGCTTCCGCCACCTCGGCAACCATGTCTTCCACGGGCTCGGGTTCAGGCGGAACGATCACCTCCGCCTCGGCCACAACCGGAGGCGGCGCCGCCACTTCAATCTCCACCACCGGCTCGGGCTCGACCACCGGCTCGGGGGCCGGGGGGGGCGCGGGCGGCGCCACGGGCGCGGCGACCGCTTCGGCCCCGGCGGCGCGCTGGCGCATCTGGTACCAGGCATGCCCGCAATTCGCGCATTGCACGTCGCGTCCGGTTTCCGGGATCGCGTCCTCGGGGACCTCGTATTTCGCCTCACAGTTCGGGCAAACCAACCGCATCTTCGTCCCTCAACGCCTGTTTTTCGGCTGCTCGCTCAAAGTTGTAATCCCTATTTCCTGTGGTTCCAAGGCTTTGTCGCGTGCTCTTGTGCAATCGTTTCGGCCTGTGCGATGGAAAGCGCAGTGACACCGGCGCCACCGTGCCGCATGACGTGTCCGACGCAGGGCCGGGGGAAAGCCGTGATCACCTTCGAAAACGTCGCCTACAGCTATGGCGGGGGCGAGCTTCTGTCGGATGTCTCGCTGAAGCTTGCGCCAGGGTCGTTCCACTTTCTCACCGGACCCTCCGGCGCGGGCAAGTCGACCTTCCTGAAACTCGCCTATGCCGAGTTGCAGCCCAGCTCCGGCCGCGTGACCCTGTTCGACCATGACGTGAAAAGCCTGTCGCGCGACGATGTCGCCCGCAGCCGCCGCCGCATCGGCATCGTGCATCAGGACTGCAAGTTCCTCGACCACATGACCATCGCCGCGAACATGGCGCTGCCCTTCACCGTCTCCGACCGCGAAAGCAGCCCCCAGGACATGGAAGACCTCCTCGGCTGGGTCGGCCTGAAACATCTTGCCGGTGCCCTGCCGCCACAGCTTTCGGGCGGCGAACGCCAGCGCGCCGCCCTGGCCCGCGCCGTGATCGTCGATCCCGACGTGATCCTCGCCGACGAGCCCACCGGCAACGTCGACTGGGAAATGTCGCTGCGCATCCTCACGCTCCTCGTGGAACTGAACAAGATGGGCAAGACCATCCTTGTCGCTACCCACGACCTGAACCTGATCCGCCAGGCCAAGGCGCAGATCCAGGCCCGCGTGCTGCGCATCGCGAAGCACCGGGTGCAGCTTGCGGGGGCCGATCTGTGAAATTCCCCAAGGCCAAACCCGCCAGCCCCGCCACCCGCGCGCTGGAAGTCGTCCCCCCCTCAGGTCCGACCGCCTGGCTCACCACCTTCACCGCGGGCGCAATGACCTTCCTCTGCGTCTTTGCCCTTGCCCTCTCGCTGGCCTCCGGCCGCCTGGCGACGCGCTGGTCCGAGGCGCTGGCGAAGACCGCCACCATCCGCCTCTCCGCCCCCACCGGGCAGATGCAGATCCAGACCGACGCGATCCTCGCCACGCTTGCCACCACCCCCGGCATCGCCAGCTACCGCGCGCTCGACGATGCCGAGACGCGGGCGCTCCTCGAACCCTGGTTCGGCCCCGGCCTGCCGGTCGAGGCCCTGCCGATCCCCCGGCTGATCGAGGTGGTCGAGGCCGAACAGCCGTATGATTCCGAGGGCCTGCGCCAGCGCCTTGCCGCCGAGGCTCCCGGTGCCGTGCTGGACGATCACACCCGCTGGCGCCGCCCGCTGGTCGAGGCCGCCTCCCGCATCCGTCTCCTTGGCGTCCTCTCCATCGCGCTCATTGGCGCCACCATGGCCGCGATGATCACCCTTTCCGCCCGCGCCGCGCTTGCCACCAACGCCGAGGTGATCCGCGTCCTGCGCCTGGTCGGCGCCAAGGACAGCTACATCGCCCGCGCGTTCGTGCGCCGCTTCACCCTGCGCAGCTTCGCCGGGGCCGCCGTCGGTGCCACCGCCGGGCTGATTGGCGTCGCCGCCCTGCCCGCTGCCGACGCCGCCGGCGGCTTCCTGACCGGGCTCGGCTTCACTGGCCTCGGCTGGCTCTGGCCCTTTGCGCTCCCCCCGCTCGCTGCTATCGTGGCCTTCCTCGCCACCCGCCGTGCCGCCTTCCGGAAACTCAGAGAGCTGACATGACCCCGATCCGCTGGCTTCTGTCGCTCGTCTTCATCATCCAGATGTATCTTGCCATGGCCGTGATCGCCGTGGTCTTCGCCCCCTGGGCGCTCCTCTCCCGCCACGGCGCCCGGGTGGCCTGCAAGACCTTCTGCCGCTGGGTGATCGTCTCGCTGCGCATCCTCACCGGCCTGAACTCCGAGGTCCGCGGCACCCCCCCGACCACCGAGGCGCTGATCGCCGCCAAGCATCAGAGCTTTCTCGACATCATCCTGATCTTCAACGCGGTTCCGGCGGGCAAGTTCATCATGAAGCGCGAGTTGATGTATGCCCCCTTCCTCGGCCAGTATGCGCTGCGCATCGGCTGCGTACCCGTCGATCGCGGCAAGCGCGGCGCGGCCATCGCGCGGATGAAGGCCGATGTCGCCGCAGGCAGTGCCGAGCCCGGCCAGCTCATCATCTACCCGCAGGGCACCCGTGTCGCGCCGGGCGATGTGAAACCCTACAAGGTCGGCACCGGCCTCCTCTTCGACCAGCTTGGCCAGCCCTGCCACCCGGTCGCCACCAATGTCGGCGTCTTCTGGCCGAAGCGCGGCATCCTGCGCAAACCGGGACTCGCCGTGGTCGAATTCCTGCCCCCCATCGCCCCCGGCCTGCCGGTGCCCGATTTCATGAACCGGCTGGAGGCAGAGGTCGAGCACAACTCCAACCGCCTGATGCATGAGGCAGGGTTCAAGATCTGATGGGAACCCGGGCCGACACCATCGCACATCTCCTCGACGCGCTGGCGCCGCTGCCGCTCACCTCCCGGAAAATGTTCGGCGAATACGCGCTCTACCTCGACGGCAAGGTGGTGGCGCTGGTCTGCGACGATCTCCTCTTCGTCAAGCCGACTGCCGGTGCCACCGCGGCGCTTCCCGGCTGCCCGACCGGCCATCCCTATCCCGGCGCAAAGCTGCATCTCCTTGTCACCGACGCGCTGGATGCCCCCGACCCGGTCATCCTGGCCCTCAGGGCCGTGGCCGACGATCTTCCGGCCCCGAAACCGAAGACGCCCCGGCGAAAGGCGAAAGGGGCCTGACCTCAAACCACAGGCGGACCGTCATGAACTGGATCACCACTCTGGACGACCTTCACCGCCACTACGGCCAACCCGCCGAAGCCTCGACCGTCAAGGTCACGCCGCATCTCATCCCCGCCTACCGCGACTGGATCGACCGGGCACGCTTCTGCGTCCTGACCACCGTGGGCCCCGAGGGCACCGATGGCTCGCCACGCGGCGACGAGGGGCCGGTGGTCGCGGTACTCGATCCGCAGACGCTGGCACTGCCCGACTGGCTCGGCAACAACCGTATCGACAGCCTGCGCAACATCGTCCGCGACGGGCGGGTCAGCCTGATGTTCCTGATCCCCGGCGCGTTGAATGCCCTGCGGGTCAACGGGACCGCCAGGCTGACTGCCGACCCTGACCTCCGCGCCCGCTTCGACCGCGCGGGAAAACAGCCCCGGACCGTCATCGTGATCCGCATCGCCGAGGTCTACTCGCAATGTGCCCGCGCCCTGATCCGCTCCGCGCTGTGGACTTCGGGCGACCAGTCGGCGGGCCTGCCCACGGTGGGCGACATGCTGCGCGAGATCACCGAGGGCGGGATCGACGGCCGGGCCTATGACGCCGACTGGCCGGGCCGGGCCGCGCAGACGATGTGGTAGGCCCGTCGGCAACTTCGTCCCTCCTCGCCATGGCCCCCTTCCGACAAGAAGCCGAAGGCGCACGAGGAGGCGTCGTTTCAGGGCCCGGTCAAACCTTTCCAAATCCTGAACGTCCGCGGCCAACCCATTGATTTCATTTGCCGCAAAATTCTGTCCACCGTGGACAGGTCAGCTCAGCGGGCAGTCGGCGACCTCCAGATCCAGCGCCAGCTTCGCCTGCGGCCCGTAGCCCAGCCCCGAGACGTTGACATAAAGCGCGCCCGTCTCGGCCCAGACCTCGGTCACTTTCATCGTCGTCTCCGCGGGATCGACGGCAACATGCTCGAACAGCGCGCAGTCCGTCTCGAACCGCAGGACATAGCCGTTGAACTTCGCCTCGTAGAACCGCCCGATCCCCTTCGGATAGCTCAGCTCGATCCGCGTCGGTCCGATTTCGACATCCACGGGCACCACGTCGAGGCCGCCGGTGAACCCTTCCCGGTCCAACCCGAACTCGGTGCCCTGCCCCACCGTCACCGTCCGCCCCCGCGCGACCAGAAGCGGGGCCTCGCGATCATCCCAGGTCTCGACCGTGAACGTCACCAGCCGCCCCTCCAGCGTCCCGGCGTGGGCAGGAAATGCGATCAGCCCGGCAAGGCCTGCGGCTGCCCAGGCTTTCAAGCCGCCAGCCCTTTCGAGCCCATGTCGATGTACTTCTGCCGCCGGTCCCGGACCAGCGCCTCGGGCTTCTTGCCGACAAGCTCGCCCAGCATTGCCTCGATCGCCTTGCCCACCGCCTCGATCGCCTCTTTCGGCGCCCGCTGGGCCCCGCCCACCGGTTCCTTCACGATCCGGTCGATGATCCCCAGCTTCTGCAAGTCCTGTGCCGTCAGCCGCAGGGCCTCGGCCGCCTCGCGCATCTTTTCGGCGTCCTTCCACAGGATCGAGGCGCAGCCTTCCGGAGAGATCACCGAGTAGACCGAATGCTCCAGCATCGCCACCCGGTTCGCCGTGGCGAAGGCCACCGCCCCGCCCGATCCACCCTCGCCGATCACCACCGAGATCAGCGGCACGCCGATGGCGAGGCACTTCTCGGTCGACCGGGCGATGGCCTCGGCCTGACCACGCTCCTCGGCGCCCTTGCCGGGATAGGCCCCGGCGGTGTCGATCAGCGTGATCACCGGCAGGCGGAAGCGGTCGGCCATGTCCATCAGCCGGATCGCCTTGCGGTAGCCCTCGGGCCGAGCCATGCCGAAGTTGCGCTGGATGCGGGATTTGGTGTCGTTGCCCTTTTCGTGCCCGATCACCATCACCGGCTGGTCGTTGAACCGGGCAAGTCCCCCCATCACCGCATGGTCGTCGGCAAAGGCCCGGTCCCCGGCCAGCGCGGTATATTCGGTGAAGAGCGCCTCGATATAATCCTGGCAATGCGGCCGGTCGGGGTGGCGGGCCACCTGGCATTTCTGCCAGGCCGTCAGCGTCTTGTAGAGATCCCGCAGCGCCTGGTCGGCCTTGCGGTCCAGCGCCTCGGCCTCTTTCGACATGTCGACGCCACCGCCGGTCTTCGCCATGGCACGCAGTTCTTCCGCCTTGCCTTCGATGTCGGCGAGGGGTTTTTCGAATTCGAGGTATTGCATGGCGCTTCCTTACCGGGACCGTCCTTATATGCCCGCGGGGAATGCCTGATGCAACTCGGCAAGATTTGTGCGGCGGCGTCGTGCAAGGATGGCCGGGCGAAAGGGGCAGGCAAGATGGCGAATGCGAACGAGAAACGGCTGCTGCGGGTGTTGGACCACATCCACGACAACCCCGCCGGGGACCTGTCTCTGGATGCCCTGTCCGACGTCGCCGCGATGAGCCGATTCCACTGGCATCGCGTCTTCCGCGCCATGACCGGCGAGACGCTGGCCCAGGCGGTGCGCCGGATCAGGATGCAGCGGGCCTCCTACCTGCTGGCGATGACCGACCAGCCGCTTGCCGCCATCGCCACCTCGATCGGGATGGAGA
Organism: Tabrizicola sp.; assembly: GCF_016792905.1. Lineage (GTDB taxonomy): Bacteria > Pseudomonadota > Alphaproteobacteria > Rhodobacterales > Rhodobacteraceae > Tabrizicola. Next base: position 14,574 of record NZ_JAEULP010000039.1, on the reverse strand, counting down.
ATCTGACAAGCTTCAACCGCGCCTTCGCAGAAGCTTTCCTGATGTCGCCCACCGCCTTTCGCAAGCGGGGCGAGTTGCGCCCCTTTGTCCGCCACATCCCAGCAAGGAGAGATGCCATGCACCCCGTCACCATCCGCACAGAAGACCCGATCCGGCTTGCCGCACTGCCGCACAGGGGCGCCTATCACGAGATTTCGCGGGCCTTCCAGCAGCTGTCCGCCCTCATGGCCAGTCGCAACCTGTTCCCAAGCGCCGGGCGGATGATCGCGGTCTTTCACGACGACCCGCAGTCGGTCGCCGAAGCCGATCTGCGCAGTCATGCCGGGTTCGAGATCAGGGGCCCGGCCGACCTGTCCCCGCCGCTTGAGGAAGTCTCGCTTCCCGGCGGTCGACAGGCGGTGCTGACCTACAGGGGACCCTACGCCGGCCTGCCCGCCGCCTATGACGAATTGTTCGGAATCTGGCTGCCGCAGTCGGGCGAAGAGCCCGCCGACACGCCGTCTTTCGAGGTCTATCTCAACACGCCGATGGATACCGCGCCCGAAGAGCTGATCACCGAACTGCACCTGCCGTTGAAGTAGCTATCGGCTGGCTTCCTGCTCCAGCCGTTGCCGGGCGATGGATTCGCGCTTCTCGGCGCGCATCTGGTCGTGGAAGGCCTGCTCCACATAGGCCATGTGGGCGGCCACCGCCGCCCGCGCCGCCGTCGGGTCGCGCGCCTGGATCGCGGCATTGATCGCCCGGTGCTGGTCCAGAAGCTGGTCCCGCGTCATCCGGTTCCGGAACATGACCTGCCGATTGTAGAACACGCCCTGCCGCAAAAGCTCGAACATCGAGCGCAGCATGTGCAGCATGATGACGTTGTGGCTGGCCTCGATGATCGCCATGTGAAACTCGGCATCCAGCTGCGCCTCGTCCGAAGGGTCGCGCTTCTGGTGCGCGGCTTCCATCTTGCCGAAGATCGTGTCGATCAATTTCAGGTCGGTCTCCGACCCCAAGGTCGCCGCCCGTTCCGCCGCCAGCCCCTCCATGTCGCGACGGAAGCTGATGTAGTCGATGACCGCCTCGTCATGGGTGGAGAAGAGCTGCGTCAAGGCCGGAGAGAAGGCCGAGCCCAGCACGTCCGCCACGAACACGCCCGATCCGGCGCGGCTGACCAGGAGCCCGCGGTCGGCCAGGTCGGCGATGGCATCGCGCAGGGAGGGACGCGAGACGCCCAGCTTGTCGGCCAGATCCCGCTCGGAGGGCAGCCGTTCGCCCGGCCGCAGGATGCCGCGCAGGATCAGCTGCTCGATCTGCCGCACGACCGAGTTCGACAGCTTCTCTGGCGTGACCTTGTGAAATGGCATGGCGAGCCCTGGTTATTGGTCCAGAAATATGACCGATTTCCGCAGATCACAATGAAAAAGGGGCCAGCCGCGGCTGACCCCCCGTTTCGATCCCGCAGAGCCTCAGCGGTTCGGGCGGATGATGATCTCCACCCGGCGGTTCTTCGCCCGGCCATCCGGCGTCAGGTTCGACGCGACCGGCTGATCCTCGCCCCTGCCATAGGCCGAGATGCGGTTGCCCGGCACACCGCTGTCGCGCAGCACGCCCGCGACCGAGACGGCGCGACGCTGCGACAGGTCCTGGTTGTAGGCGGCGGACCCGGTGTTGTCGGTATGGCCGATCACCTCGATCCGGCTGTTGGGATAGCGCAGCAGGCTTGCCGCCACCGCGCGCAGGTCGGCGGTCAGGTCCGGCCGGACCGAAGCGCTGTCGGTTGCGAACAGCAGGTCCTGCGGCATGTTCACGATCAGGTAGTCGCCGGTGTTCGTGACCGAGATGTTGGAATTCAGCGAGCCGCGCAGTTCGGCGGCCTGGCGGTCAAGGTCCGCGCCGATCACCGCGCCCGTACCGGCACCCAGGGCGCCGCCGACGATCGCGCCCTTCAGCTCGTCGCCATCGCCCGAAACCGCAACACCCGCCAAGGCGCCGGTGATGCCGCCGATGATCGCGCCATTGCGCTGCCGGGCATTCGGGTCGTTCGGATAGGCATTGGGATCGACGCAGGCGGTCAGGAACAGCGTACCCGTTGCCGCCAGGATCAGTTGGGTCTTCATCATCATTTGTGCTCTCGCCTCAAGAATTCGCCCATTCGCGGGCCTGTGCCAGACCCGTGCCACAATACACGAACGTCGTCGAGAGGCTGCCGGTTCCCGAAGGCTTCGGCAGGGTTCCGCGCATTACAAATCTGTGCGAGCGGCCTCCCAGGCCAGCATGGCGCGCTTGCGCGGCAGGCCCCAGTGATAGCCGCCAAGGCCGCCGTCGCGGCGCATCGCCCGGTGGCAGGGGATCAGGAAAGAGATCGGATTGCGGCCCACCGCGGTGCCGACCGCCCGGTGTGCGCTGGGGTGGCCGATGGCCCCGGCAATGTCGGCATAGGTGGTGACATGACCCGAAGGGATCGCCAGAAGCGCCTCCCAGACCTTGATCTGGAACGGGGCGCCGATCAGGTGCAGGCTGGCGCTCCGCCCGCCCAGCGCCGCATCGACCAGGGGACGGATCGCCGTGGGATCCTCGACATAGGTGGCCCTGGGCCAGCGGCCGACCAGGTCTTCCAGTGCTGCCTCCGCGCCCATCTCGTCGGCAAAGCCCATGCCGCAGATGCCCTTGTCGGTCGCCATCACCAGCGCCGGGCCGAACGGGCTTTCGAACCAGCCCCAGCGGATTTCCAGCCCCGCCCCGCCCCGGGCATAGTCGCCGGGCGACATCGCTTCCCAGGTCAGGAACAGGTCATGCAGCCGCCCCGTCCCCGAAAGCCCGGTTTCCAGCGCGGTGCCCAGCATCGTATGCCGTTCGTTCAGCAGGCGTCGGGCATGGCCCAATGTCAGGTATTGCTGATAGCGCTTCGGGCTGACGCCGACCCACTGGCTGAAGAGGCGCTGGAAATGCGCAGGGCTCATGTTCATCCGCTGGGCGAGGTCCTCCAGCGTCAGCGCGGGGCCCTCTGCGTCGATCACCTGCAGCGCACGGGCGATCACCTGGTAGTGGTAGGCGGGGGACAGGTCGGTCATCGGTCTTCTCCTTGGACCCGCAATCTATTCTGGCCCCGACCGCGGTGCGACCCGTTTCCTGCGGCTTGTCGCGAGGCGGCTTTCGTGCTGCAAGGGACCCATGACACCGCAGCTTCCCTATGCCACGCTGAAACGGATCTTCGCGCGGTTTGCCGAAATCGAGCCGCATCCGAAGGGCGAGTTGGAACACCTCAACGCCTTCACCCTGCTGGTGGCGGTGGCGCTGTCGGCGCAGGCCACCGATGCCGGGGTGAACAAGGCCACCCGCAAGCTGTTCCAGATCGCCGACACCCCGGAAAAGATGCTGGCGCTGGGAGAGGAGGGGCTGATTGAACATATCCGCACCATCGGCCTCTATCGCAACAAGGCGAAGAACGTCATCAGGCTCTCGCGCCTCCTGATCGAAAACTTCGGGGGCGAGGTACCGTCCTCCCGGGCCGCGCTGACGACGCTGCCGGGGGTGGGCCGCAAGACGGCGAACGTGGTCTTGAACATGTGGTTCCACCACCCCGCCCAGGCGGTCGACACCCATATCTTCCGCGTCGGCAACCGCACCGGCATCGCGCCCGGCAAGGACGAGGCGGCGGTGGAGCGGGCGATCGAGGACAATGTCCCGGCAGAGTACCAGCAGCATGCGCATCACTGGCTTATCCTGCACGGCCGGTATATCTGCACCGCGCGCAAGCCCCGCTGCGGCATCTGCCCGATCCGCGACTGGTGCCTTTATGAGGAAAAGACCGCATGAAATCCTATCAGGTTGTCGGCATCGGCAATGCCATCGTCGATGTGTTCTCCTCTGCCGATGACAGTTTCCTTGACCTGATGGGCATCCAGAAGGGCATCATGCAGCTTGTCGAACGCGAGCGGGGAGAGCTTCTCTATGGCGCGATGACCAACCGCCAGCAGGCCCCCGGCGGGTCGGTGGCGAACACGCTGGCGGGTCTTGGCAACCTTGGGCTGACCACCGGCTTCATCGGTCGGGTCCATGACGATGCGCTCGGTCGGTTCTATGCGCAGACCATGGCGAAGGAAGGCACAGACTTCGTCAACCCGCCGGTGCCGGGGGGCGAACTTCCGACCTCGCGCTCGATGATCTTCGTGTCGCCGGACGGGGAGCGGTCGATGAACACCTATCTTGGCATTTCCTCCGAGCTTGGCCCCGATGACGTGTCCGACTCTGTGGCGGGCAGCGCCGAGATCCTGTTCCTCGAAGGCTATCTCTACGACAAGCCGAAGGGGATGCAGGCTTTCGAACGGGCGGTCGAGCTGTGCCACAAGGCGGGTGGCAAGGCCGGGATCGCGCTCAGCGACCCGTTCTGCGTCGACCGCCACCGCCCGGACTTCCGGCGTCTGGTCAAGTCATTGGACTACGTCATCGGCAACGAGCACGAATGGTGCTCGCTGTACCAGACCGACCTTTCCGCCGCACTGGAGCAGGCGGCGGCGGATTCGGGGCTGGTGGTCTGCACAAGGTCGGGCCATGACGTGATCGTGGTGCGGGGTGACGAGGAGGCCGTCGTCCCGGTCAGGCGCGTGGTGCCGGTCGACGCCACCGGCGCGGGCGACCAGTTCGCCGCCGGATTCCTGTACGGCCTTGCCACCGGCCAGTCGCTGTCGACGTCGGGGCGCATGGGCTGCGTTGCAGCTGCCGAGGTGATCAGCCATTTCGGCGCGCGGCCCGAAACCGACCTCAAGGCGCTGTTCCACAAGGAAGGCCTGATCTAGACGGATCTGCCGTGCGGTCCTGTGCCGGGGGCGGGGCCATTGGCTGGTCCCTGATCCGGCTTCATCCCCGTCAGGCAGCATCCAGCCAGGGCCGCAAAAGCGCCATGGGATGGGCCCGCAAGGTCAGACGCATCGCCACATAATCCTCGACCACCGCTTCGCCCAGCGTCATCTCGCGGAAGTGGACGGCAGGCTCCGTGATGCCCTCGCCGTCCAGGTCGTCCGCGAACAGCGGCAGGGGGGCGCCCTCGGCCAGCGCCTCTGCCGCCCAGAGCGCATCGCGCCGCGACAGGCCCAGGGCGGCGAAGGCATCCGCCTCGGCCAGGCGCGCCAGGATTGCGGGGGTCACCCCCGCCCGGCGCCAGACATCCTCGACCGTCTGGTAGCCGTTGCCCCGCGCTCCGCTGATCCAGCGCGCCTCCTCCTCGGCGATACCCTTGATCTGCCGGAACCCCAGCCGCAGCGCCAGTTCCGGAGCTTTCTCCGGCCGGTTCAGCCATTCCATCCGGTTGTCCCAATGGCTCGCCTGGATACAGGGCGGCAGCACGGTCACGCCATGTTCCCGCGCATCCCGCACGATCTGCGCCGGGGCGTAGAAGCCCATCGGCTGGCTGTTGAGAAGCGCGCAGGCGAAGATGCCGGGATGGTGCCGCTTCACCCAGGCACTGGCATAGACCAGCAGCGCAAAGCTTGCGGCATGGCTTTCGGGGAAACCGTAGCTCCCGAACCCCTCGATCTGGGCAAAGCAGCGGCGGGCGAAATCCTCGTCATAGCCCTTGGCCAGCATCCCTCCGATGAAACGGTCGCTGAATTCGCTGACCGACCCATGTTTCTTGAACGTCGCCAGCGAGCGCCGCAGCCGGTCCGCCTCATCGGGCGAGAACCCCGCCCCCACGATGGCGATCTGCATCGCCTGCTCCTGGAAAAGGGGCACCCCCAGCGTCTTGCCCAGCACCCGGCCCAGTTCGTCGGACGGAAAGCTCACCTTCTCCTGCCCGTTCCGCCGCCGCAGGAACGGATGCACCATGTCGCCCTGGATCGGACCGGGGCGGATGATCGCCACCTGGATCACCAGGTCGTAGAAGCATTTCGGCTTCATCCGCGGCAGGAAGTTCATCTGCGCCCGGCTTTCCACCTGGAACACCCCCAGTGAATCCGCCCGGCAAAGCATCCGGTAGGTTTCCGGGTCCTCGGGCGGCAGGGTCGCCAGGGTGAAATGCTGGTGGTGATGCCTTTCCAGAAGATCGAACGCCTTGCGGATGCAGCTCAGCATTCCCAGCGCCAGCACGTCCACCTTCAGGATCTTCAGCGTGTCGATGTCGTCCTTGTCCCAGGGGATGACCGTGCGATCCTCCATCGTGGCATTCTCCACGGGCACGAGCTCATCCAGCCGGCCTTCGGTGATGATGAACCCGCCCACATGCTGCGACAGGTGGCGCGGAAACCCCTGGATCTCGTCGATCAGCTGCAGGGTCTGGGCCAGCCGCGGATCGGCGGGGTCAAGGCCGATCTCCTTCAGCCGCGTCTCCGTCATCGCCCCGGGCCCGCCCCAGCCCCAGATCTGGCTGGACATCGCGGCCAGCGTGTCTTCGGACAGGCCCATCGCGCGCCCCACTTCGCGCACCGCCCGCTTGCCGCGATAATGGATCACCGTCGCGCACAGCCCCGCCCGGTGGCGACCATATTTCTCGTAGATGTGCTGGATCACCTCTTCCCGGCGCTCATGCTCGAAATCGACGTCGATGTCGGGCGGCTCGTTCCGCGCCTCGCTGATGAAGCGTTCGAACACCATCGTCCCGATCTCGGGCGAAACCGAGGTCACGCCCAACGCATAGCAGACCACCGAATTTGCCGCCGAGCCCCGCCCCTGGCACAGGATGCCCCGCGCACGGGCAAAGTCCACGATGTCCCGCACCGTCAGGAAATAGGGCTCGTAGCGCAGCCTGGCGATCAGCTCCAGCTCATGCGCCATCTGCGCATGCACCCGGTCCGGCACCCCCTCGGGATAACGCCGGTCCAGCCCCGCCTCGGCCAGCCGGGCCAGCCTTTGCGCCGCACTTTCCCCGCCTGAAACCTCGGACGGATATTCATACTGCAACTCGTCCAGCGAGAAACCCGCCCGCGCCGCCACCTCTCCCGCCCGCGCCACCGCTGCCTCATGGCCCGCGAAGAGCCGCAGCATTTCCCCCTCCGACCGCAACCGCCCCTCATTGTTCGGCAGGGCCTTGCGCCCCAGCCGGTCGACCGGCACCCCCAGCCGGATCGCCGTCAGCACATCGGCCAGCCGCCGCCGCCGCCCGTGGTGCAGGAAGGGCAGCGCCGTCGCCACCGTGGGCACCCCCAGCGCCGAAGCCGCCCGCGACAGCCGCTGGAACCGCCCCTGGTCCTGCCCGTCATAGCGCGGCGCCAGCGCAAGGCTCACCTGCCCCGGAAACCGCGCCACCAGCCGGGCGACATGCGCGCGCCAGCGCTTCGGCTCCATCCCCTCGCCCGCCATGGCCAGCGTCAGCCGCTGGTCGGGCGCCAGGACAAGCAGCTCCATCCCCTCGCCCCATTCCAGCAGGTCCGCCAGGTCCAGCCGACAGTCGCCCTTCACCGCCCGCAACCGGCCGAGGCTCAGGAGACGACAAAGCCGCCCCCAGCCCGCCCGGTCGCGCGGCAGGCATGTCACCTGGAACCCGTCCGCCAGGACCACCCGCGCCGCCGGGATCAGCCGCACCCTCGGCCCCCCGTCCCGCGCCAGCTCCCGCGCCTTGGTATGCGCCCGCACGATCCCGGCAACCGAGTTCACATCGGCCACCGCAATCGCCGCCATCCCCATTCCGGCGGCGCGCAGGACCATCTCCTCGGGGTGCGAGGCCCCGGTGAGAAAGGTGAAATTTGTCAGCGCCGACAACTCGACGAAGGGCATGGCGGGCGACTCAGGTCCAGAACAAAGAAGGAACATACTGCCATGTTCCGCCGGCTCAGGCCAGCCGCTTCACCGCCTCCGCCACCCGCGCCGCGATCCCCGGCAAAGCCTCGGACCGCAGGTCTGGCGCCCCGACCTCAAGAAACGGCACCGCCATCCGCGCCCGGTGCTTGCCGTAGCGCGGGTCATAGTGCCGCTCCATCAGCCCGTCCGCCAGCGCCGCGAACTGACCCGAGGTCGCCAGCCCCAGCCACTCCTCGATCACCTCGGCGGAATGCAGCGGCTTGAGAAGCCCCACCGTCGCCGCCAACCGGTCCGCATCCGCCGTCAGGTCGCAGTAGGCCCGCGCCAGATATTCTGCACGCGCTGGCCTTGGCGCCGCAATCGCCACCCGGGGCGCCGCGACCATCGCCTTCCAGATCTCCGGCGGCAGGCGGCAATTGCCAATTTTCGAACTCTCCGCCTCGATCACGACGGGTCGCGACGGATCCAAACCGGCAAGAGCCAACGCAAGCGCCCCCTCGAAGGCCTTCTGCGAAGGTTGCGGCCCCACCGCGCCGAACAGCGAGCCACGATGCCGTGCCAGCCCCTCAAGGTCGATCACCTGCACCCCGAAACCCGGCAGCAGGTTCAACACCTCGGTCTTCGCCGACCCGGTATTGCCATCCAGAACCACCACCGGCGCCCGGACGGGTGTGTCATAGACCTCACGCACCACCAGTCCCCGCCAGGTCTTGTAGCCGCCGGCCAGCGTTTCGACCCGCCAGCCGATCTGGCCCAGGATCGTCGCGAAGGACCCCGACCGCTGCCCGCCCCGCCAGCAATAGACCAGTGCGCGCCAGCCTCCCGGCTTGTCGGCCAGCGGCCCCTGCAAGTGCAGCGACGCATTCTTCGCCACCAGCGCCGCGCCGATCTTGCGGGCGGAAAACGGGCTCGCCTGCTTGTAGATCGTCCCGACCCGTGCCCGCTCCTCGTCGTCCAGCACGGGCAGCGAGATCGCTCCCGGCAGATGATCCTCGGCAAATTCCGCGGGCGAGCGCACGTCGATGATGTCATCGAAGCCATGCGTCGCCAGATCGGCCAGAGAGGTCAGGGTGATCGCCATCACGCAAGTCTTACCGACCCCGGCGGAAACGCGCCAGCCCGCTCGATTCGCCGGAAATCCTCACTCGCGTTGCAGCAGGGAAAGGCGCATGATTCAGCCTATGCGCGGCCTTGTCCTGATCCTCTCGCTCGCCCTTGCCGCCCCCGCCCTTGCGGGATCCGAACCGTCGCGGCTGACCGCCGCCGCGCGCGCGCAGGTGGGCGTGACGGTGATCTACGACCCGGCCTATGCGAAGCTCACCTTCCCCGGTGGTGATGTGCCGCGCGACCGGGGAGTCTGCACCGACGTGGTGATCCGCGCCCTGCGCGATGGCTGGGGGATCGACCTGCAACTCGCGGTGAACCGCGACATGCAGGCCGATTTCGCGGCCTATCCGGGCCTTTGGGGCCTGACCTCGACCGACCGCAACATCGACCACCGCCGGGTGCCGAACCTGCGGACACTCTTCGCCCATATCGGCGCCGAGGTGCCACTGGAAGAAGGCCCGACGCCCTATCTTCCCGGCGACATCGTCACCTGGACGCTTCCCGGCAACCTCGACCACATCGGCATCGTGTCGGACCGCCTTACGGCGGATGGCACGCCGCTGGTCTTGCACAACATCGGCCGCGGCGCGCAGGAGGAAGACATCCTCTTCGCCTATCCGATGACCGGGCACTACCGGATCGGCAAGGATCAGGCCAGGCGGCTTAAGGCGCTGGCCGACTGATCCGGCTTTCCGCAAGACATGGGCAAAATGCCCATCCTCTGCAGCCGCAGGTAGGGTGGGCAATTTGCCCACGCGCCTTTCCTCTCAAGCCTCCACCGTGCCGTCCATGGCCGTCTCCCGCGAACCCTGAACCGTAAAAATACTCCTAACGGCCGCGCCCAACCATTTGATTTCAAAGGCACCGAAAATCTGTCCACCGTGGACAGTCCGATCTACCACCCCGCCTCCAGCCGCCCGACCAGCGCTGCCAGCATCCCCCGGCAGCGCTCGATCTGCTCGACCGCAACGAATTCGTCCGGTTTGTGACCCTGGGCCATCGACCCCGGCCCGCAGATCACTGTCGGCACCCCGAGCCGGGCGTCGAAGAGGCCACCCTCGGTCCCGAAGGCCACCTTGATCGTCCCGTTCGCCCCGGTCAGCCCCTTGACGAAATTCACCACCGCCGCATCCGACGGCGTGCCAAGGCCGGGATAGTCCCAGAGCCGCTCCACCTTGATCGCCGCCTCCGGGAACTCCGCCCGCAGCGGTGCGACAATGGCCTCGGCCTCGGCCTCCAGCCGGGCGATCAGGCCCGCGACGTCTTCCCCCGCCAGGGACCGGATCTCGAAATCCAGCACCGCATGGTTCGGCACGATATTGACCTGCACCCCCCCCGACATCTTCCCCACATGCAGCGTCGAATAGGGCACGTCATAGTCCCCGTCCTTCAGCCCCGTCGCGGCAACCTCGGCCTGCAGGCGTCGCACCGCCCCCAGAAAATCGGCCGCCAGATGCAGCGCATTCAGGGCCAGCGGGGCAAGGGCCGAATGCCCCTCCCGCCCGGTGCAGGTCGCCCGCAGCGCGATCTTTCCCTTGTGGCCGGTCGCGACCTGCATCCCCGTCGGCTCCCCCACGATGCAGAAGCGCGGCTTCACCGGGGCCGCTGCCAGAAGGTCGATCAGCGACCGCACCCCCATGCACCCGATCTCCTCGTCATAGGACAGGGCGAGATGCAGCGGCACCGTCAGCGGGCGGCGCGCGGCGTCGACCATCGCCTCGATGGCGCAGGCGACGAAGCCCTTCATGTCCGCCGCCCCGCGCCCGTAGTAGCGCCCGTCCGCCTCGGTCAGCGCGAAGGGGGGCTTGGTCCAGACCTGGCCTTCGACCGGCACGACGTCGGTGTGCCCCGACAGCATCACGCCCTGCGCCCCTTCCGGCCCGGTCGAGGCAAAGAGGTTCGCCTTGCCACCCGACGGATCGGGGACCAGCGTCACGATCAGCCCCGCGCCTTCGAGAAGGCCCTTCACATAGTCCATCAGCGCGATGTTCGGCTTTGAACTCACCGTGTCGAAGGCCAGGAGCCGTTCCAGTATTTCGCGCATGTTCCCCTCCGTTTGACCCGTGCTACCGCGAAACCGGGGCGGCCGGAAGCTTTCCCGTCTTGTCCCTGCCGCCCGGCTTTGCCAAGGTCGCGGCACATTGCCGAAAGCCCGCCGATGCCGCGCCGTCTTGCCCTGTTCCTGTGCCTCTTCCTGGGCCTTGGACCCGCCCTTGCCGAAGCACCGAACCTTGCCGCCGAGGGTGCGGGGGGCCCGGGCGCGGCGAGCCAGCTGGTCCTGGCGCATCGCACCTACCGGATGGCCAGCGCCAGCGGCGACCCGATGCTGCTTCTGGCCGCGATCCGGCTGGCCCGGGGCGTCACCACCCGCCCGGCCCTTGGCTGGGACCGGCTGACCGAGGCCGAAGCGATCCCGGCCCCCGCGCCCGAGCGCGCGGGACCGCCAGATCCGGGCAGTGACGCGGCCCTGGCAGTGCTGCACGGGATGGCGATCGACGACCCGAACCTGCAGGATCTGGCCTATGATCTGGACGCGCAGGTGCCGCATGGCAGGGTGCCGGTTGTGACGGTCGCAGCCGCGGCTCTGGATGGCGGGGCTGCGGACGATTGGCGGATGCCGCTGTCCGGTGCGGTCCCTGTCGAGATCGCGGTGCTGGGCGATGGCGGCACGGCCCTGGGGTTGACCGTGGCCGACGATTCCGGCGCGGTTGTCTGCACCCGCCCGCCCGCGCTTGACCCGGCGCTGTGCCGGTTCACCCCGGCGCGCAACGGGTTCTTCATCGTGCAGGTGACGAACACCGGGGCGGAGTGGAACAGCTACCAGCTGATCGGCAACTGATGCAGGTGACGGAATTTGTCACATTTTGCCACCTTCTCAATCGCGTGATCGCCTGCAATGATCCTGACATTCCGGCCCATTCCGGGCTGGTCAACCCATAGGACCCGCCATGTCGATCAAATCCCTTTCGCTGATCCTTGCCACCACAGCCGTTGCGGCGCTGACCCTGCCCGTTCTTGCGCAGGACAAGACCGGCGTGAACGTCGGCGCTGCCGCCGAAGGTGCCGCACCCGGCGCAGCCTCGACGATGGGCCTGGCGCAGGAGTTGTACGCGCTGGGGGTTGCGCAGGGCGATGCCGTCACTGTGCTGGCCGCCGCCAAGCTGGCGGCCTCGGTCGAGGTGAAGACCGCCGAAGCCGCGGCGCTTGATCCGGCCAAGATCGCCTTTGCCGAAGGCGACCAGGAAAGCCTGCGCAAGAAGGCCGCCCCAGCCGCCCCCGCCGCGCCTGCGCCGATGATGAACGACGGCAGCCCGCGCGCTGTATCGAAGGCTACCTTCTTCAACGCCGCCAACGAGGATGAGGGCGCCGCCGACGCCCCGGTGACGGCGGATGCGATGTTCGCCAAGGCCACGGAACTGGCGGCGGATGACGAGGCTCTGCTGGGCCTGATCGAGGATGCCAAGGCCGAAACCGGCCGGGGCCGGATCGGCGGGGCGGTCGAATGGCTGTCGCGCCTGCCCTCGGGCCAGACCGATGTCTGGGAAATCCCCTACTACGGCAACTCCTACGCCGAGGTCGCCATCGTCGGCGACGGCGACGCGAACCTGGACGTGGCAGTGACCGACGAGAATGGCAACGTGATCTGCTATGACGTCAGCTGGTCGGACAAGCTCTACTGCGACTGGACCCCGGCCTGGGATGGCTATTTCTACGTCACCGTGCAGAACATGGGCGGGTCTCGGAACAGCTATTACCTGATGACGAACTGATCTAGCCGACAGGTCCTTCCGGGGGCCAGCGGTGCAAGCCGCTGGCCCCTTGCTATTGCGGTTCCACACCGGGGCCGTTGCACGTCTTGGCCGCTGCTCCCGGCCGGTCACACCCCCTAGGCGGCCGCGGCACTTGACTCGAAGTGTTGGGGAAAACATGAATGACCCGCTTCGCCCTGTCGGAAGCAACGGAGGAGGGCCGGGTTGGAATCGGGACTTTTCGACCTGACAGGCCGCCGGGCGCTGATCACCGGATCATCGCAGGGCATCGGCTTGGCGCTGGCAAAGGGCCTGGCGGCGGCTGGCGCAACAGTAATCTTGAACGCACGGGACCGGGCCAGGTTGACGGAAGCCGCGCTTGAGATTCCGGGCGCCCTGACGCTCGCCTTCGATGCAACCGACCATGCCGCCGTCCGCAGCAGCATCGACAGCTTCGAGGCGGACATCGGCCCGATCGACATCCTGGTCAACAACGCGGGGACGCAGCATCGCGCCCCGCTCGAGGATTTCCCGGAGGAAGCGTTCGAGCGGTTGCTCCAGACCAATATCGCCAGCGTCTTCCATGTCGGCCAGGCGGTGGCCCGCCACATGATCGGGCGCGGGCGTGGCAAGATCATCAACATTGCCAGCGTCCAGACAGCGCTTGCCCGCCCCTCCATCGCGCCCTACACGGCCACCAAGGGTGCGGTCGGCAACCTGACCAAGGGGATGGCGGCAGACTGGGCCCGGCACGGCCTGCAATGCAACGCGCTGGCCCCAGGCTATTTCGACACGCCGCTCAACGCCGCGCTGGTTGCCGACCCTGCCTTCACGGACTGGCTGGAAAGGCGCACCCCCGCCGGACGCTGGGGCAAGGTCGAGGAACTGGTCGGCGCCTGCATCTTCCTGGCCTCCGACGCCTCCAGTTTCGTCAATGGCCATGTGCTCTATGTGGACGGCGGGATCACGGCCTCGCTATGACACGTCAGCCAGCCCTTCGAGCCGTGATCATGGGCGTCGCCGGCTGCGGCAAGTCCTCGGTGGGCGAGGCAATGTCAGCAGCACTCGGCCTGCCCTATGTCGACGGCGACGATCTTCATCCGCCCGCGAATGTCGAAAGGATGCGGGCCGGAATTCCGCTGACCGATGCCGACCGCTGGCCCTGGCTTGACTGCGTGGCGACGGTGCTGGCGAGCGAGGCCCCGGTGATCGTCGGATGTTCCGCGCTGAAACGGGCCTACCGGGACCGCATTCGCCGGGGTGTCGACGGGCCGGTCCGCTTTGTCCACCTGTCCGGCAGCCGCAAGGTGATCGAGGGCCGCATGGCGAAGCGGGAGGGCCACTACATGCCGGTTTCCCTGCTCAACAGCCAGTTTGCGGCGCTGGAGGCCCCGGGTCCGGACGAAGCGCTGACCGTCGACATCGACCAGCCGCTGGCGGCCATCGTCGCGCGGATCATGCCCTTCCTGTCGGGCGACGCGCCCAAGGGCGGTCAGGCGTAGATGCACGCGCCCGAGACGATCGGGCTTTCGCCGGTTACGGAGGTGGTCCCTGACCCGCCGGTCACTGCCATCCATTCGGCAATCTCGCGTGGCATGGCGACTGAGCCCGGTGGAGCAAGCACGGCTTCGGCGTCGGCAAGGTCGCTACTGAGCAGATGCAAGGTCCGCTGGGCCATGAACGCCAGGCGCCCTGCGATTGGGGGTCTTGTGGGGGTATGGGGGGATTGGTTGCGGGGGCAGGATTTGAACCTGCGGCCTTCAGGTTATGAGCCTGACGAGCTACCGGGCTGCTCCACCCCGCGTCCGTTGTCCCGAGGGCTTGGAGTGCGATCGGGGGGTTGTCATCGTATGGAGTGAGATTGTCTCTTTTCAGGTCTGGCGGCGACCTACTCTCCCACGTCTTGAGACGCAGTACCATTGGCGTAGGCACACTTATCGGCCGAGTTCGGGATGGGATCGGGAGTTTTGTGCTTGCTATGACCACCAGACCGGAGAAGAGA
>NZ_JAEULP010000026.1 GCF_016792905.1 Tabrizicola sp. | reverse complement strand
ACACGGCCTGCGGGAAGGTGAGCTTCACCTCGCCGTCGGTGCCGCGATCGGCAAAGGCCGCGGGGGCAAGCCCCATCACGGCCACTGCGCCCAGAAGGGCGGCTCTCATTTTCATCGGGTCTCTCCTTGTTGGTTACGCTCTTGGTTCTTGAGTACGGCGGCCTCGGACGCGCCGGTTGATCCGGCGGCGGTTTTTGTCGGGTAAAGATGGCAGGCAACCAGGCGGCCCGGCTCGACCTCCAGCAGGTCGGGCTTCACCGTGCGGCAGATGTCCATCACCTTCGGGCAGCGAGTGCAGAAGTTGCAGCCCTTGGGTGGGTTGGCCGGAGAGGGCACGTCGCCCTTCAGGATGATCCGGTTGCGCCGCGCGGCAAGCTCGGGGTCGGGCTCGTTCACCGCCGACAGGAGCGCCTCGGCATAGGGATGCAGCGGGCGGCGGTAGAGGTCCTTGGACGGCGACAGTTCGGCGATCCGGCCCAGATACATCACCGCGACCTTCTGGGCGAGGTGGCGGACCATCGAGAGGTCGTGGCTGATGAAGAGATAGGTCAGGCCCAGCTTTTCCTGCAGGTCCTCCAAGAGGTTCACCACCTGCGCCTGGATCGACACGTCGAGCGCGGCGATGGGTTCGTCGCAGACGATGAAGCGGGGCTTCAGGGCAAGGGCGCGGGCGATGCCGATGCGCTGGCGCTGGCCGCCGGAGAATTCATGCGGGAAGCGGTTCACGAAGCGGCGGTTGAGGCCGACCTGGTCCATCAGCTCGTAAACCCGTTCCAGCTTCTGGTCGCGGGTCCAGTCGGTGTGTTCGTCCAGGGGTTCGCTGACGATTTCGGCCAGCGTCATGCGGGGGTTGAGGCTGGCCTGCGGGTCCTGAAAGACCATCTGCATGGTCGGGCGCTTCTTGCGCAGCGCTTCGGGCGCCATGCGGGCCACATCGTCACCGTCGATCACCACCCGGCCCGCAGTGGGTTCGTAGAGCCGCAGCATGGCGCGGCCCACGGTCGACTTGCCGCAGCCGGATTCGCCGACAAGGCCCAGGGTCTGCCCGGCCATGATGTCGAAGGACACCCCGTCCACCGCCTTCACGTCGCCGGTGTGCTTGCGGAAGATGCCCGTATAGATCGGGAAGTGCATCTTCAGGTCCCGGACCTGCACGAGCGGGGCGGGAGCGGCGTCAAGCATGGGCGGGCTCCTGCCGTGCCGGGGCGGTCCAGTGGCAGGCGACGTCGTGACCCTGGCCGATGGGCTGGCCATCGACGGCGCGGCGGGCCGGATTGGCGGCGTCGCAGGCGTCGAAGCGGTATTCGCAGCGGGCGCGGAACGGGCAGGCGGTCAGCGGGCCGGAAAGAATGGGGGGCTGGCCCTCGATCACCTTCAGCCGGGTTTCCCGGTCGCCGGTGATGCGGGGGATCGTCTGGAGGAGGGCGCGGGTGTAGGGGTGCTGCGGATTGGCGAACAGTTCCTTCACCGGGGCATGTTCGACGATCTGGCCGCCATACATCACCATCACCCGGTCGGCGATTCCGGCGATGACGCCAAGGTCATGCGTGATCCAGATGATCGCCATGCCCAACTTGCGGCGCAGTTCCTTCACCAGCTCCAGGATCTGCGCCTGGATGGTGACGTCGAGCGCGGTCGTGGGTTCGTCGGCGATCAGCACGTCGGGGTCGCAGGCCAGCGCGATGGCGATCATCACCCGCTGGCGCATCCCGCCGGAAAACTGGTGCGGATACTGGTAGAGACGATGTTTCGCGTCGGGGATGCCGACCAGGTCCAGAAGTTCCACCGCCCGGGTTTCGGCCTGGGCCTTGGTCATCTTCAGGTGCTTGATCAGCGGTTCCATGATCTGGTTGCCCAGCGTGAAGACCGGGTTCAGCGAGGTCATCGGGTCCTGGAAGACGAAGCCGACCTTGGCGCCGCGCACGGCGCGCAACTGGTCGTCCGACATCGCCAGAAGGTCCTTGCCGTTCAGGAGCACCTTGCCGCTGCGGATATCGGCCGGCGGCGCGGGCAGGAGCCGCAGAAGCGACATCATGGTGACCGACTTGCCCGAGCCGCTTTCCCCCACCACGCCCAGCAATTCGCCGGGCTTCAGGTGGAAGCTCACGTCATTGACGGCGTGGATTTCGCCGCCGCGGGTGCGGAAAACGGTCTTGAGGTCCCTGACATCAAGGACGGACGCGGCCCCATCGGCCATTCATTACTCCCCGCGACTTCTTAGGTCTTGTTATTATTGGCTGTTTTTTCAGCCTGACAACCTTTGGTTGCCCGTTGGTCTTCAACTCTTTCCGATTCCCGGCCTTCTATCAATCCCGATTTGCGGTGCGATTCCAGACTGTTCACCCGGCAGAATGACTGATCTTCGCGTCAATCTGCCAGATATTGACTCACCCGGCACCCAGGGACAGGCTGGCTGCCAAATGGTGTTCTGGCAAGGGAAATCGCGATGGAAGTGCTGACGCCGCGTCAGATTCTGGATCAGTTGGTCAGCTTTCCGACGGTGAGTCGCGAATCGAACCTGGCGCTGGTCGACTGGCTGGAAGGATACCTGTCGGGGCAGGGGGTGAAATGCTTCCGGCACTGGAACGAGGATCGGCAGAAAGCAGCGCTGATTGGCCATGCGGGGCCGTGGATCGAGGGCGCGGTGGTGTTGTCAGGTCATTCCGACGTGGTGCCGGTCGACGGGCAGGCCTGGACCTCGGACCCCTGGGTGGTGGTGGAGCGGGAGGGGCGGCTTTACGGGCGCGGGACCTGCGACATGAAGGGCTATGTGGCGCTGGCGGTCTGGGCGCTGGTCGAGGCTGAGCGGCGGGGAGTGGCACGGCCCTTGCAGTTGGCACTGTCCTATGACGAGGAGCTGGGCTGCACGGGCGCTCCGCCGATGATCGAGACGATGCAGGGGGTGGTGCCGAAGGGCGCGGTGGCGCTGATCGGCGAGCCGTCGCGGATGAAGGTGATCACCGGGCACAAGGGCGGGACCGGCTACAACGTGCATGTGAAGGGGTATGAGGTGCATTCGTCTCTGCTGCCCGAAGGCGTGTCGGCGGTGATGGAGGCGGCGCGGCTGATCAGTTGGGTCAATGACGAGAACGAGGCGATCCAGGCGGCGCCGAGGGGGGCGGTCGGGGGGCGGTTCCATCCGCCGTTCACGACGCTGCATGTCGGGCGCATCCAGGGCGGGACGGCGGACAACATCACCGCCGCCGACTGCCGCTTCGCGGTGGAGATGCGTTGCGTGCCGGATGACGATGTGGAAGCTCGCGCCGGGAGGTTCCGGGCGGCGGCGGAGCGGCTGGATGCGGCGCTGAAGGCGCGGCGGCCCGAGGCGGGGGTGCATCTGGAGCGGTTCTTCAACGTCTCGGCGCTGCGGCCCGAGGTGGAGGGCGAGGCGGAGGCTTTGGCGCGGGCGCTGACGGGGGAGAATGCGGCGGGGGTGGTGTCTTATGGCACCGAGGCCGGGCAATTCCAGGACGCGGGCTATTCGGCGGCGGTCTGCGGGCCGGGCGACATCGCGCAGGCGCATCAGCCGGATGAATACCTGGAGGTTTCCGAATTCGAGGCGGGACAGCGGTTCATGGAGCGGCTCTTGGAGCGGCTGGCGTGAGCTTCCGGATCTCCGAAGCCTCGCCCGTGCGGTTCGCCGCGACCCTGCCTGGGCGCGCCGATGTGGTGGTGATCGGCGGGGGCGTGATCGGGGTGATGACCGCCTGGCACCTCGCGGAAAGCGGGCTGTCGGTGGTGCTGTGCGAGAAGGGCCGGATCGCGGGCGAGCAATCGAGCCGCAACTGGGGCTGGGTGCGCCAGCAGGGCCGCGATCCGGGCGAGTTGCCGATCATGGTGGAAAGCCTGGCGATCTGGAAGCGTCTGGCCGCCGAGATGGGGGACGCGCTTGGGTTCCGCCAGACGGGCGTCCTCTACATGGCGAAGACCGAGGTCGAGATCGCGGGGTTCGAGGCCTGGAGCGAACATGCGCGCGCGCACCAGCTCGACACGCGGCTTCTGACGGCTGCCGAGACGATGGCGATGCTGAAGGGGGCAGTCGCGCCGTGGCAAGGCGGGCTTTTCACGGCATCGGATGCAAGGGCTGAACCTTGGGTTGCGGTGCCAGCGCTGGCGGCGCGGGCGGCAGAGATGGGCGTGGTGATCCGCGAGGCCTGTGCGGTGCGGGGGCTGGACCTTGCGGCGGGGCGGGTTGCGGGGGTGGTGACGGAGGCGGGCCGGATCGTCTGCGATCATGTGGTGGTCGCGGCGGGGGCATGGTCACGGTTGCTGCTCGACCGTCACGGCGTCCACATTCCGCAGCTGTCGGTGCTGGCTTCCGTCGCGGCGACCGTGCCGATGCCGGAGATATTTCCCGGCAACGCGGCGGACGACGATTTCGCCTTCCGCCGCCGGGCGGATGGTGGCTATTCCATCGCACCGGGAGGGGAGCACGATTTCTTCATCGGCCGGGGCGCCTTTGCGAGCCTGAAGTACTATCTGACGATCCTGAAGAAGGACTTCCGGTCGACGACCTTCCGTCTCGCGGCGCCGAAGGGCTTTCCCGACGCCTGGGGCACCCCGCGTCGCTGGGCGCTGGATGCCGAGAGTCCGTTCGAGCGCCAGCGCATCCTGAATCCGGCGCCGAACATGGCAACGCTTTCCCAGGTGCAGGACAGCTTTGCCAAGGCCTTTCCCGCGCTCGGCCGACCGAAGCTCAAGACGGCCTGGGCCGGAATGATCGACAGCCTGCCGGATGTGGTGCCTGTGGTGGACCACGCCCCGATCCCCGGCCTGACCATCGCCACCGGGATGAGCGGGCATGGCTTCGGCATCGGTCCCGGCATGGGGCGCGTCGTTTCTGATCTGGTGATGGGGCGACCGACCGGGCATGACCTGAGCCGCTTCCGGTGGTCGCGGTTCAGCGACGGCAGCAGGATCGAGCCCGGCCCCAGCCTTTAGTCCACTGTCGCCGGATAGCCCACCTTGTCCAGTGCCTGGATCAGCGCCTCGGCCGGGGCGGGGCCTGCGACCCGAACCTTGCGGTTCGTCAGGTCGACGGTCACGGCGCCGGCCTGCGGGACACCGGCGAGCGCTGATTCAACGGTCATCCTGCAGTGATTGCAGCTCATGTCGGGGACGGAAAGCGTGGTCATCCTGGGGCCTCTTGCTGCGGTCGCATGGTCCAGACCCGTGCGTCCGCGTCAAGAGGTGACGTGCAGAGGGCGCGTCTTCAAGGCCGCGCCGCCGGAAAATTCGGCGAATCACGTTTCCAAATCGCTTTAAACCGCCTAGACAGGGGGAATGTTTGCGGTAACAGAGACGTTCCCAACTGCCGCCATCGAAAGCCCGCTTGACCGTCGCCCCGTGGCGCTTAGGCTTTCTCAGGAGAAGACATTGCTGGACAAGCCCGTGACCGATCTGAGCGTGACCCCGAACATCCTGCAGGCCAGCATCCTGCGCCACCTGACCTTTACCGTGGGCAAGGATGCCCCCCACGCCAGCCCGCATGACTGGCGGATGGCGCTGTCGCACGCCATCCGGGACGAGATCGTCGAACCGTGGTTCGCCTCGACCCGCCGCACCTGGGCCGAGGACCGCAAGCGCGTCTACTACCTGTCGATGGAATTCCTGATCGGCCGCATCCTGGAGGATGCGATGATCAACCTCGGCCTTTATGACATGGCCGCCGAAGCGATGGCGCATTTCGGCCAGGACATCCGGGTGGTGATCGACGACGAGCCCGACGCGGCGCTGGGGAACGGCGGCCTGGGGCGCCTCGCGGCCTGTTTCATGGAATCGATGGCGACGCTTGGGTGCCCCGCCTATGGCTATGGCATCCGCTACGAACACGGGCTTTTCCGCCAGCATTTCGATCAGGGTCGCCAGATCGAGACGCCGGAAAACTGGCTGGCGCAGGCCCACCCCTGGGAATTCGCCCGTCCGGAAAGCGCCTATACCGTGGGCTTCAAGGGTGGCGTCGAGACCCGTGACGGGCGCGAGATCTGGGTGCCGCAAGAGACTGTGACGGCGGAAGCCTACGACACGCCGGTCATAGGCTGGCAGGGCAAATGGGCCAATACCTTGCGGCTCTGGGGGGCGAAGGGGACGCGGAATTTCGACCTCGAACGCTTCAACCGCGGCGACTACACGGCGGCGGCGGAACCGGAGACGCTGGCCCGCACGCTTTCCCGCGTGCTGTATCCCGATGACACGACCTATCAGGGCAAGGAGCTGCGGCTGAAGCAGGAGTTCTTCCTGACCTCGGCGGCCTTGCAGGACATCCTGCGGCGCTACCTTGCGAACCATTCTGACCTGCGGGCGCTGCCCCGGCATGTGGCGATCCAGATGAACGACACGCATCCGGCGATCGCCGGGCCGGAGCTGATCCGGCTGCTGACCGACGAGCATGGGCTGGAGTTCGACGAGGCGCTGACCATCGCGCGGGCCTGCCTGGGGTATACCAACCACACGTTGTTGCCGGAAGCGCTTGAAAAATGGGCGACTTTCATGTTCGGCAACGTGCTGCCGCGCCACATGCAGATCGTCGAGCGGATCGACAGCTGGCACCGCCGCGCCTATCCGAACCGGCCGCATTATGTCGGGATCGTCAAGCATCAGGAAGTGCGGATGGGGGAGCTGGCCTTCATCATGTCGCACAAGGTGAACGGGGTTTCGGCGCTGCATTCGGACCTGGTCAAGAAGAACCTGTTCCCGGAACTGAACGGGCTGCATCCGGGGCGGATCATCAACCAGACCAACGGCGTGACCCCCCGGCGCTGGCTGCGGATGGCGAACCGGCCCTTGTCGGCCTTGATCACGAAGACCATCGGGACCGGCTGGGAGGCTGATCTGGACCGCCTGCGCGAGCTGGAGCCGCATGTGGCGGAGGCAGGCTTCCGGGCGGATTTCGCCGCAGCCAAGCGCGAGAACAAGGTGGCGCTGTCGAACTGGATCGGACGCGAGATGGGGATTGCCGTATCGCCCGACGCGCTGTTCGACGTGCAGATCAAGCGCATCCACGAATACAAGCGGCAGCTTCTGAACATCCTGGAAACGATTGCACACTGGCATCGGGTGCGGTCGAACCCGAAAGGGCCATGGGTGCCCCGGGTGAAGGTTTTCGGCGGGAAGGCCGCGCCGGGTTATGCGGTGGCGAAGGAAATCATCAGGCTTATCAATGACGTGGCGGTGGTTGTTAACAGCGATGCGGTCACGAAGGACCTGCTGAAGATCGTCTATCCGGCGAACTACAACGTGACAATGGCGGAACGGGTGATCCCGGCGTCCGACCTGTCGGAGCAGATTTCCACGGCCGGGAAAGAGGCTTCGGGCACCGGGAACATGAAATTCATGATGAACGGGGCCGTGACCATCGGCACGCTCGACGGCGCGAATGTCGAGATATTGCAAGAGGTTGGCGCGGAGAACTTCTTCCTGTTCGGCCTGACCGCCGAAGAGGTGGCGAAACGCCGCGAGGACCCGGATCACGCGAAGAAAGCGATCGAAGCCAGCCAGCCTTTGCTTGATGTTCTCCAGATGATCGCCGAGGGGCGCTTCTCTCCGGATGAGCCGGGGCGCTACCATGGCCTTGTCCATGGCATCTGGCATTCGGACTATTTCCTGGTCGCCTCGGACTTCGCGGCCTATCACGCGGCGCAGGCGCAGGTTGATGCGGCCTATGCCGATCCGGACCGCTGGTGGAAGATGGCGGCGCTGAACACGGCGCGGAGCGGGTTCTTCTCCTCCGACCGGACGATCCGCAGCTACATGGACGAGATCTGGCAGGCGACATCCGCACTCTGACGCGCTTTCGGGGAGGAGAGCATGGCTGAGACGACACTGGACAGGGGCGCGGCCGAGGCGATTGCCGGGGGCTGGCATGGTGATCCCTTCGGCGTGCTGGGACCGCACAAGGCGGCGAAGGGCTGGGAGGTCCGGGCCTTCGTGCCGGGGGCGGATCGGCTGTGGCTTCTGACCGGCAAGACGGTGGTGGAGGCGGCGGCATATCCCGGGCTGCCGGGCCTGTTCACCGTGCCGATGGCACGGAAGGGGAACTACAGGTTCCGCGCGGAAGGTCATGGAAATACGTGGGAATTCGAGGACCCCTATCGGTTCGGTCCGGTGCTGGGGGAGATGGACGAGTACCTGCTGGGCGAAGGCAGCCACCGCCGCTTGTGGCAGGCGCTCGGCGCGCATGTGCTCGCGCATGAGGGCGTCGATGGCGTCCATTTCGCGGTCTGGGCACCGAATGCGGAGCGGGTTTCCGTTGTGGGCGATTTCAACGTCTGGGACGGGCGGCGGAACGCGATGCGTCGGAGGGGCGCGACGGGGGTGTGGGAGATCTTCATTCCTGGTCTGGGGGAAGGCACGGCCTACAAATACGAGATCAAGGGGCCGGGCGGGGCGGTGATGCCCTTGAAGGCCGATCCGGTGGGGTTCGGCTCTGAACATCCGCCGGCAAATGCTTCTGTCGTCAGGACAATCCGGGGCGACTGGAATGACGGCGCTTGGATGTCCGCGCGCGCCGAAAAGCACACGACGGACGCGCCGATTTCGGTCTACGAGGTGCATCTGGGGTCGTGGAAGCGGGCGCCGGGAAACCGGATGCTGAGCTATGAGGAACTGGCCGAGCAGCTGGTCGATTATGCCGCCGACATGGGCTTCACCCATATCGAATGCCTGCCGGTCAGCGAATATCCGTTCGACGGGTCCTGGGGTTATCAGCCGGTCGGCATGTTCGCGCCCACGATCCGGCACGGCACGCCCAGCGAATTCCGCGCCTTCGTCGATGCGGCGCACCGGAAGGGGCTGGGGGTGATCCTCGACTGGGTGCCGGGGCATTTCCCGACCGACCCGCATGGGCTGGGGCGGTTCGACGGGACCGCTCTCTATGAACACCAGGACCCGCGCGAGGGGTTCCATCAGGACTGGAACACGCTGATCTACAACTATGGCCGGGTCGAGGTGAAGAACTACCTCGTCTCCAACGCCTTGTATTGGCTGGAAGAATACCACATCGACGGGTTGCGGGTGGATGCGGTGGCCTCCATGCTCTACCGCGACTATTCCCGCAAGCACGGCGAATGGGTGCCGAACAAGGATGGCGGCCGCGAGAATTACGAGGCGATCGACGTCCTGCGGTCGACCAATATCACCGCCTATGGCGAATGTCCCGGGATCATGACGATTGCCGAAGAATCGACCGCCTTTCCCGGCGTGTCGCGACCGGCAAACTGGGGCGGGCTGGGGTTCGGGTTCAAGTGGAACATGGGGTGGATGAACGACACCCTGTCCTACATCCAGAAGGACCCGATCTACCGGAAGTACCACCACCACCAGATGACCTTTGGCCTGGTCTATGCCTGGTCGGAGAATTACATACTGCCGATTTCCCATGACGAGGTTGTCCACGGCAAGGGCAGCATGCTGTCGAAGATGCCCGGCAACGGGTGGGAAAAGTTCGCCAACCTGCGGGCCTATTACGGCTTCATGTGGGCGCATCCGGGCAAGAAACTTCTGTTCATGGGGCAGGAGTTCGCGCAAGGGGCAGAGTGGAACAACAACCAGAGCCTCGACTGGCATCAGCTTGATATTGCGGAACATAAGGGCATGCAGCGGCTGGTTCGCGACCTGAACCGGGTCTACCGCGATACTCGCGCGCTGCATGTGAACGACACGCGGCCCGAGGGGTTCCAGTGGATTGAATCCAACGATGCGGAAGCCGGGGTCTATGCCTGGGTCCGCAAGGGGGGGGACTCGGACAAGCCGGTTGTGGCCGTCGTCAACATGACGCCGCTGGAGCGCAAGTACCGGCTTGGGCTGCCACATGCGGGCAAGTGGCGCGAAATCCTGAACACCGATGCCGAGGTCTATGGCGGGGGCAACCGGGGCAACCTGGGAGGGGTGGCCACGGAGAAGACACCCTGGCACGGCCAGACGCAATCGGCGCTGGTCACGCTGCCGCCGTTGTCGGCGATCTATCTGCAACAGGACTGAACAGGGGCGGGCGAACCGCCACAGGGGAGGGAAGACCATGAAAGCAAGACCGAACCAGCGCCTGTCTTCGCAGGCCATGGCTTTCGTCCTGGCCGGGGGGCGCGGCAGCCGATTGAAGGAACTGACCGACCGGCGGGCGAAACCGGCGGTCTATTTCGGCGGCAAGACGCGGATCATCGACTTCGCGCTGTCGAATGCGCTGAACTCCGGTATCCGCAAGATGGCGATTGCCACGCAATACAAGGCGCACAGCCTGATCCGCCACGTCCAGCGCGGCTGGGGCTTTTTCCGGGCCGAGCGGAACGAATACCTGGACATCCTGCCTGCCAGCCAGCGGATGGACGAGGTGAACTGGTATCGCGGCACCGCGGATGCGATCGCGCAGAACATCGACATCATCGACAGCTACGGCATCAGCTATGTGATCGTGCTGGCGGGCGATCACATCTACAAGATGGACTACGAGGTGATGCTGCGCCAGCATGTCGAGGCCGGGGCGGACGTGACCATCGGTTGTCTCGTAGTGCCCCGGATGGAGGCCCGCGCCTTCGGCGTGATGCATGTCGACAAGACGATGCGGATCACCGATTTCCTGGAGAAACCGAAGGACCCGCCATCGATCCCGGGCGACCCGGACCATGCGCTTGCCAGCATGGGGATCTATGTCTTCGACTGGGCCTTCCTGCGCGATCTTCTGATCCGCGACATGCAGGATGACAATTCCACGCATGACTTCGGCTTCGACCTGATCCCGAACATTGTGAAGAACGGAAAGGCGGTGGCGCACAAGTTCTCGGACAGCTGCGTGATGAGCGGCCTTGAGACCGAGCCCTACTGGCGTGACGTCGGGACCATCGACGCTTTCTGGCAGGCCAACATCGACCTGACGGATTTCATCCCGAAGCTGGACCTCTACGACAGCGCCTGGCCGATCTGGACCTATGCCGAGATCGTGCCCCCCGCGAAGTTCATCCATGACGAGGACGGGCGGCGCGGATCGGCGGTGTCGTCTCTGGTGTCGGGGGATTGCATCGTCTCGGGCTCGGCGGTGTCGAACAGCCTGTTGTTCACCGGAGTCAGGACGCATTCCTATTCCAGCCTGGAATATGTGGTGGCGCTGCCGCAGGTGACGGTCAACCGCAAGGCGCAGTTGAAGAACTGCGTGATTGATCGCGGGGTGGTGATCCCGGAAGGTCTGGTGATCGGCGAGGATGCAGAGGCCGATGCCAAGTGGTTCCGCCGGTCCGAAGGGGGTATCGTGCTGATCACGCAGGAGATGCTGGACGCGCGGGCCAAGGCGCTCGGCTGACGCGCAGGCCACGGGACTGGACGCTGCCCGGGAAATTGGCTTAACTCCGGGCGGGAAGCTTTTGAAAGGCAAGGCAAATGGGCGGTCGGGTTCTGTCGGTGGCGTCGGAATGCGTTCCGCTGGTCAAGACCGGCGGTCTGGCGGATGTGGTCGGCGCGCTGCCGGGGGCGCTGGCGGAGACGGGCTGGGACATGCGGGTGCTTTTGCCCGCCTACCGCAGCTTGCGGGCGCAGTCGAAGGACTGGCCCGTGGTCTGGGAAGAGGCCGATCTCTGGGGCGGGCCGGGGCGGGTTCTGGCGGGCGAGGTGGCTGGGGTGCCGCTTCTGCTCCTCGACGCGCCGCATCTTTATGACCGCGAGGGCGGGCCCTATTCCGGCCCCACCGGCGAGCATCCGGACAACGCGATCCGCTTTGCCGCGCTGTCCTGGGTCGGCGCCCGCATCGCGCGCGAGGGGCTGGCGGGCTGGAAACCCGACGTGCTGCACGCGCATGACTGGCAGGCGGGCCTTGCGCCGGCCTATCTGGCCTATCATGGCAGTGGCGGGGTGAAGTCGATCATCACCGTCCACAACATCGCCTTCCAGGGCTGGGCGCCCGCCCATATGCTGGGCGTGTTGCGCCTGCCCGGCCATGCCTTCCACCCCGAGGCGCTGGAATATTACGGCGGGATTTCCAGCCTGAAGGCGGCGCTGGTGACGGCGGACTGGATCACCACAGTCTCGCCCAGCTATGCCGAAGAGCTGATGCGGCCGGAATTCGGCATGGGTCTGCAAGGCGTGATCGCGGCGCGGGGGCCGGTGGTGTCCGGCATCCTGAACGGGGTCGATACCGGGGTCTGGGACCCCTCAACCGAGACGCCTGCCTTCGACCGCAAGGCGATGGCGGGCAAGGCCGCGGCGCGGGCCGCGATTTGCGAGGAGTTCGGGCTGGATGTGCCGGGGCCGCTGGCCATCGTCGTCAGCCGTCTGACCGACCAGAAGGGGATTGACCTGCTTCCAGCGGTGATCCCGGAGTTCATCCTTGGCGGCGGCGGGCTGATCGTTCTGGGTTCGGGCGATCCGGGGATGGAGGGGGCGATGCGCAACCTCGCCGCGCGGTTCCCGGGCAGGGTCGCAGTGCGGATCGGCTACGATGAGGGGTTGAGCCACCGGCTGTTCTCCGGCGCTGATGCGGTGCTGGTGCCAAGCCGGTTCGAGCCTTGCGGGCTGACGCAGATGTACGGGTTGCGCTATGGCACCCTTCCGGTGGTGTCGCTGGTGGGCGGGCTGGCGGATACGGTGATCGGCGCGAATCCGGCGACGCTGGCGGCGGGGGCGGCGACGGGCGTGACCTTCCACCCGGTCGATGCGCTGGCCTTCGGCAAGGCGCTGACGCAGTTGCTGGATCTGTACCACCAGCCGAAGCTCTGGGCGAAACTGCGGGCCAATGCGATGGGCCATCCGGTGGGATGGGAGACCTCGGCCAAGGCCTATGCCGGTCTCTACGAAAGGCTGACCGCGTGACAGCCCAGCCGGTATCGCTGCCCGTCCGGCTGCATGGCCATGCGGTCAGCCCCGGCCGCCCCTGGCCGATGGGGGCGAGCCTGACCGGCGATGGGGTGAACTTTGCCGTCTTCTCCGCCCATGCCGAACGGATCGAGCTGTGCCTGTTCACCCCCGACGGCCGCAAGGAGATGGCGCGGCTCGACATCGGCGACCGCGACGGCGACATCTGGCACATCCATGTGGGCGGGCTGACCGTGGGCACGGTCTACGGCTTTCGCGCGCATGGGCCTTATGCGCCGGAACAGGGGCATCGCTTCAACCCGAACAAACTGCTCCTTGATCCCTATGCCCGGGCGCTGGAGGGTCGGCTGAAATGGTCAGATGCGCTGATGGGCTACAAGATCGGCTCACCCCGGGGCGACCTGAGCTTTGACACCCGCGACAGCGCCTTTGCGGTGCCGAAGGCGGTTGTCACCGACGCCTCCTTCACCTGGGGCAACGATCAGGCCCCGCGCACGCCCCGGGCCGAAACCTTGATCTACGAGGCGCATGTCAAGTCGATGACCGCGCTGCATCCCGGCGTCGACAGGGGGCATCGCGGCACTTATCTGGGCCTGTCCTCGGACCCGGTGATCGAACATCTGCACAAGCTGGGCGTCACTGCGATCGAGCTTCTGCCGGTGCAGGCCTATATCGACGACCGCTTTCTGGTGTCGAAGGGGCTGCGCAACCACTGGGGCTACAACACGCTGGCCTTCTTCGCGCCCGAACCGCGCTACATGAGCCAGGGCGCGCTGTGGGAGTTCCAGACCATGGTCCGCCGCTTCCACGCGGGCGGGATCGAGGTGATCCTGGACGTGGTCTACAACCACACCGCCGAGGGCGACGAATGGGGGCCGACGCTGTCGTTCCGCGGCCTCGACAACGCAAGCTATTACCGGCTGTCCGGGGGCGGGCGGACCTACGCCAATGATGCGGGCACCGGCAACACGCTGAACCTGACCCAGCCGAATGTCCTGCGCATGGTGATGGATTCACTGCGCTACTGGGTCGAGATGACCCATGTCGACGGCTTCCGCTTCGACCTCGCCACCGTCTTGGGGCGAGAGATGCACGGGTTCGACCCGAACGGCGGCTTTTTCGACGCGATCCGGCAGGACCCGGTCCTGAGCCGCGTCAAGCTGATCGCCGAGCCCTGGGACATCGGCCCGGGCGGCTATCAGTTGGGGGCCTATCCGCACCCGTTCCTGGAATGGAACGACCGCTTCCGCGACGGGCTCCGGCGGTTCTGGAAGGGCGATGCCGGGTTGACCCGCGACCTTGCCGCCCGGCTTCTGGGCAGTGCGGAACGCTTCGACCATTCCGGGCGGGCCGCCACATCCTCGGTGAACTTCGTTACCAGCCATGACGGGTTCACGCTGGAAGACCTGGTCAGCTTCACCATCAAGCGCAACTTCGCCAATGGCGAGGACAACCGCGACGGCCACCACGAGAACCACTCGGACAATCTGGGGGTGGAGGGGCCGACGAAGGATGCCAGGGTTCTGGCGGCGCGGGGGCTGCGCAAGCGCAACCTGCTGGCGACGCTGTTCCTGTCGCAGGGCGTGCCGATGCTGCTCGCCGGGGACGAGATCGGGCATAGCCAGGGCGGCAACAACAACGCCTATGCCCAGGACAACGAAACCTCGTGGATCGACTGGTCGAGACCCGATGTCGATCTGCTGGCCTTCGTCGCACGACTGTCGCGGCTGCGCCGGGAGCTGCCGGTGCTGCGGCAACGCCGGTTCCTGCATGCCCGGAAACGCACGTCCGACCAGATCCCGGACGTGATCTGGCGCCGTGCCAACGGGACGGTGCCGCAGTCCGAGGAATGGCATGACCCGGCCTTCCGCTGCCTGTGCGTCGAGCTGCGCATGGCGGCCGAGGGCGGCGACCCGAACCCCGAGGCGGTCTTCGCCGTCTTCAACACCGGCGCGCCCACCGCACTGCACCTGCCGGACAGCGCACCGGGCTGGGAGCTGCTGCTGGACACCACCCGCCCCGACCTGCCCGAGGCAGGTGTGCCCGCCACGGCCTTCACCGAAGCCCCCGCGCATTGCGTTCTTCTCTTCCGGTCCATGACCGGCAAGCCCAAGGGAGTTTGACCATGACCCAGATCACGACTGTCGCGACGACGCCGATTGCGGGCCAGAAGCCCGGCACGAGCGGTTTGCGCAAGAAGACCCCGGTCTTCATGGGGCGGCACTATCTGGAGAATTTCGTCCAGTCGATCTTCGACGTCGTGGGCGCTGCGGGGAAGACCTTCGTGCTGGGCGGCGACGGGCGCTATTTCAACGACCGCGCGGCGCAGGTGATCCTGCGGATGGCGGCGGCAAACGGGGCGGCGCGGGTGATCGTGGGGCAGGGGGCGATCTTGTCGACGCCTGCCGCCAGCCACCTGATCCGGCTGAACAAGACCGATGGCGGGATCATCATGTCCGCCAGCCACAACCCCGGCGGCCCGAACGAGGATTTCGGGGTCAAGTTCAACATGCCGAACGGCGGCCCGGCGCCGGAAGGCGTGACCGAGGCAATGTACAAGCGCACGACCGAGATCACCGAATACCGGGTACTGGAGGCGCAGGATGTCGATCTGGGCCGGATCGGGCGTCATGAGCTTGGGGCGATGGTCGTCGATGTGGTCGATCCGGTGACGGACTATGCCGCGCTGATGGAGACACTGTTCGACTTCCCCGCGATCCGGGCGATGTTTGCGGGCGGCTTCCGGATGCGGATGGATTCGATGTGCGCCGTGACCGGGCCCTATGCGGTGGAGATCATCGAGAACCGGCTGGGGGCGGCGAAGGGAACCTGCGTGAACGCGACGCCCCTGCCGGATTTCGGCGGGATGCACCCCGACCCGAACCCGACCTGGGCCAAGGCGCTGATGGACGAGATGTTCGGTGCCGTTGCGCCGGACTTCGGGGCGGCTTCGGACGGTGACGGGGACCGCAACATGGTGGTGGGTCGGGGCATCTATGTCTCGCCGTCCGACAGCCTGGCGGTGCTGGCCGCCAACGCCCATCTGGCGCCGGGCTACAAGGCGGGGCTGAAGGGGATCGCGCGGTCGATGCCGACCTCGGCTGCGGCGGATCGCGTCGCCGAGGCGCTGGGGGTGCACCACTATGAAACGCCGACCGGGTGGAAGTTCTTCGGCAACCTTCTGGACGCAGGGAAAGCCACGATCTGCGGCGAGGAAAGCTTTGGAACCGGCTCCGACCATGTGCGCGAGAAGGACGGGCTCTGGGCGGTGCTTCTGTGGCTGAACATCCTGGCGGTACGGAAGGAAAGTGTCGCGCAGATCCTGCACGAGCATTTCAAGCGGTTCGGCCGCAACTACTACAGCCGCCACGACTTCGAGGCGATCGACACCGCCAATGCCGATGCCATGTTCGCCGCGCTGCGGGCGGCGCTGCCGGGGCTGAAGGGGCAGGATTTCGACGGTCTGGTCGTCACCCATGCCGATGACTTCGCCTATACCGACCCGGTTGACGGCTCGGTCTCGACGAAGCAGGGGGTACGGGTGCTGTTCGATGGCGGCAGCCGCGCGGTGTTCCGGCTGTCGGGCACCGGCACCGAAGGCGCGACGCTGCGGCTGTATCTGGAGCGGTTCGTGACCGGGCCGGACGAGCTGGGCGAAGACCCCCAGTCCGCCCTGGCGCCGGTGATCCGGGCGGCGCACCGGATTGCCGGGATTGCCGCACACACCGGGCGCAGCGAGCCGGATGTCGTCACCTAAATGCAATCCGGCGATTTCTGACCTTCAGGAGTCGCGGTTTGACCAGACCGATGGTCGAAAAGCGACAAACCTGACACCACTGTCGAGTTTGCGGAGGATCGGCGATGGGCGAAGTCAGGGTGCGGTCGGGCCGTCAGGCGCGGCAGGCGGAGCGGGCACAGAAGGGCGGCGGGCATGGCCGTCCCTATATCGTGCGGAACATCCCGACCTATGACGTCCTGTCCGAGGAGAACCTCCTGCGGATCGAAGCGGCGGCCGACCGCGTGCTGGCCGAGACAGGGATCGAGTTCCGCGACGACCCGGTGGCGCTGGAGCACTGGAAGCGGGCGGGGGCGAAGGTCGATGGCCTGCTGGTCAAGTTCGAACCCGGGATGCTGCGCGAGATCCTGAAGTCCGCGCCGCCGGTCTTTACCCAGCACGCCAGGAACCCCGAACACTCGGTGCAGATCGGCGGGAAGAACGTGGTCTTCGCCCCGGCCTACGGCAGCCCCTTCGTGATGGACCTCGACCGCGGCCGCCGCTTTGGCACCATCGAGGACTTCCGCAACTTTATCAAGCTGGCGCAGTCGAGCCCGAACTTCCACCATTCCGGCGGTACGATCTGCGAACCCACCGATGTTGCGGTGAACAAGCGGCACCTCGACATGGTGCTGTCCCATATCGAACTTTCCGACCGGCCCTTCATGGGCTCGGTCACGGCCGAGGAACGGTCGGAAGACAGCATCGACATGGCCCGTATCCTGTTCGGGGCGGATTTCGTCGACCAGAACTGCGTGATCCTTGGCAACGTCAACGTGAACTCGCCGCTGGTCTGGGACGGGACGATGACCAGGTCGCTGCGGGCCTATGCGCGGGCGAACCAGGCCGCGGTGATCGTTCCCTTCATCCTGGGCGGCGCGATGGGGCCGGTGACGAACGCGGGCGGGATCGTGCAGTCCCTGGCCGAGACGATGGCGGGCTGCGCGCTGACCCAGCTGGAGCGGAAGGGCGCGCCGGTGATCTTCGGGAACTTCCTGTCCTCGATGTCGCTGCGGTCCGGCTCACCCACCTTCGGCACGCCGGAACCGGCGATCGGCAGCCAGGTGATCGGCCAGCTGGCCCGGCGGTTGAGCCTGCCCTTGCGCTGTTCGGGGAACTTCACCACCTCGAAGCTGCCGGACGGGCAGGCGATGATGGAAGGGACGATGTCGATGCTGGCCGCCGTCCACTGCGGGGCCAACTTCATCCTGCATTCGGCGGGGTTCCTGGATGGCCTTCTCAGCATGTCCTACGAGAAGTTCATGCTGGACGCCGACCTCTGCGGGGCGCTGCATGCCTATCTGGACGGGATCAGGATCGACGACGACCAGCTGGCGGTCGATGCCTTCGCCGAGGTCGGGCCGGGGAACCATTTCTTCGGCTGCTCGCACACGATGAAGCATTACGAGACGGCCTTCTGGGACAGCGACCTGTCGGACAACGAGCCCTTCGAGAAATGGGAGGCGGCGGGGTCTTCGGACGCTGCGTCTCGGGCCAACAAGCTTTGGAAGAAGCGGCTGGCGGAGTACGAGGCGCCGGCGCTGGACGAGGGAGTCCGCGAGGCGCTGCATGACTATGTGGACCGGAAGAAGGCCAGCATGGCGGATGCGTGGTACTGACTGTCCACGGTGGACAGAAAATCGAGGCCAGGGATTTCAATGGCTTGGGCGCGGAGGTTCAGGGTTCGTTAATCCTTGGCCGCGTCCGGCAAGCACCGAACTCAGGTCCGAAGCCCGGTTTCCACCAGAAGACCCTTGCGCTTGGCCTCGTAGTAGTAGCCCTTGGAATACCACATCACGGCACGGTCTTCCGAGCCGCCGGAGACGAGCCACGCCCCGCGCAGGTATTTGCCGGCATACATGAGGTTGGTCTCGGCATCGAGAAGGCCTTCGGGCGGGCCCTGATAGCCCATGGTCCGCGCGGTCTGCGGCAGGATCTGCATCAACCCGTAGTAAGGGCCGTTCCGTGCCGCCGGATTGTAGCCGCTTTCGCGCTTGATGACGCGGTGCAGGAGGCTTTCGGGAATGTCGTGGATGCCCGCGTATTTGTGCACGAGCGCCAGCATTTCGGGCGTGGCGCCGAGGGCCATCGGCGCTCGGTCCACCGGCCTTTGCGGCTTGGCGCAGGCGGCAAGTGCGGCCGCGCCGAAGAGGAGAAGGCTGCGACGGGTTACGGACATGGGAAGCCTTTTGGTTCTGACGGGTGAGGGTTAGCGGGGCTTGGCGCGCGATGCAACCCAGGGTTCGGATGACCGGCGGGAAGCGGCAGGCAGGGGCGGGGGTAGGCGATCCCCGACCTGCGGCGCCGCCGATTCCGTGGCAAGCTGATCGGGCCGGAATTTCCCGGCAGGTTTCGACGCATATTTTCAGGAGGATTTCATGGAAGCTGGCGCCATTGCCGCAAGTTCGGCCAAGGACGTACAGAAAGCCCTGGCCAAGCGCCTTGCCCACCGCGAGCTGAAGGACGACGTGATCGCCGCCGTCACCAAGCGCATCGTCCGCGACGGGCTGAAGATCGGCGGGGTGGATTTCTGCCCCTATGGCATCTGCATCGACTATTTCAGCGACAAGCGCATCCTGGTCGACAAGATCCTGGGCGGCGAGAAGTACCGGGTGGTGCGGCTGTTCCCCTATGGCATCCTGGTCGATGACCTGTGGCGGCTGCAGGTCGAGATGCAGGTGCCGGAACTGGCCGGGATCGGAGGGCGCTGATGCAGACGCATCCTTCGGGGTGCGGGCTGGAGCGGTCGGGGTTTCTTCCCGACCGCACCGTCCATCTGCACCCGCTTGACCTGTGCAACCTGGCGTGCAGCCATTGCTATTCGGCCTCGTCACCGTCGAAGCGGACCATTCTGCCGCTGGAACCGTTGCTGGCCGCGCTGCCGCGGCTGCGGGCCGAGGGCTATGAGGTGATCAGCCTCTCGGGCGGCGAGCCGCTTTTGTACCCCTGGTTGCCGCAGTTGCTGGCGGCGGCGAAGGCAGAGGGGTTCCGCACGGCTGCCATCACCAATGGCTTTCGCGTAACCCCGCAGCACCGGGAGCTGGTCGAGACGCTGGACCGGATCGCCATTAGCTTCGACGGGTTGGAGGCGCGGCACAATGCGATGCGGGGCAATTCTCAGGCCTGGGCGCGGGCCGTCTCGGGACTGCGCTATCTGGCCGAGATCGGCAAACCGGCGGCGGCCGCCTTCACCGTGACGAACGGGTCGCTGGCCGAGGTGCCGGAGTTCATCGAGATCTGCGCGGGGCTGGGCGTGCGGGCGGTGCAGTTGCGCCCGCTGGTGATGGCGGGCCGTGCGCCCGAGGCTGTGGCGGACCAGGCGCTGAGCGAGGCCGATACCGCGCGGTTGTGGTTGATGGCGCAAACCCTGCAACTGGGCTGGGAAGGGGAGGTTGCGGTGCATGTCGACCTGGCCCCGGCCGAGGCGCTGGCGGCGGATGCGGGGGCCTGGAGCCTGGCGCTGGAGGGCGGGCCGGACCAGCGGCTGTCGGACGCGGTCAACCCGCTGGTCATCACGCCGGAAGGGCGGCTTCGGCCCTGGACCTATGACTTCCCCGAGGAGTTCGACCTGGGGCATTTGCAGGACCTTGCCCCGACCCGCCGGGTCTGGATCAGCGGCGGTTTGCCGCGCCTGCGCACGCTATTGGCGCGCACGCTGCACGCGGCGGGGCTGGAAGACGGCTTCCTCGACTGGTTCGCCTTTCAGCGTGACGAGGCCCGGCGCAGGCTTGCCGCCTGAGCCCGCACCGTCATTGCCCTGTTACCCGGCTGGTGCAGAACCCTGTGGAGAACCCTTGGTGCGATCACGCGCTTGGGGGTTGCCTTGGGCCAAACGCCAGATATAGTTTCGGGGTACGGGGCGGGACCGCCCGCCCTGCTGGCCGATGACTGACGGGCGAAGTGCGGAGTCTTTGACGGCAATGGACGGCGATTTCAGAACCCAGTTCGTGCGCGATCCCGCGGCGCTGAAGCACTACCCTGCGCTGGTGCTGAATGCCGATTATCGCCCGCTGTCCTATTATCCGCTGTCGCTCTGGCCCTGGCAGGAGGCGATCAAGGCCGCCTTCCTGGACCGGGTGCAGATCGTCGCGGAATATGACGCCGTGGTTCATAGTCAAAGGCAAGAGTTCAGGATACCCAGCGTGGTGGTCCTGAAAGAGTTCGTAAGACCCCAGAAGCGCGTGGCATTCACGCGCTTCAATCTTTTTCTGCGGGACGAATTCTGCTGTCAGTATTGCGGGGCGAAGGGCGACCTGACCTTCGACCATGTGCTGCCGCGGTCGAAGGGCGGCATTACCAGCTGGGAGAACGTGGTGGCAGCCTGTTCGCCCTGCAACCTGCGCAAGGGCTCGCGCACGCTGAAACAGGCAGGGATGTATCTGAACCGGCTGCCACGCGTGCCGTCGGCGGAGGAGATGCAGGCGCATGGCCGCCGCTTCCCGCCGAACCATCTGCACGAAAGCTGGATGGACTACCTGTACTGGGATGCCGAACTGGAAGCCTGAGGTCGCTTCCGGCCGTCATATCGCCGTTACATAAGCTTCACAAACCGGGGGAGGGGTGATCTTCTGGCCGCCTTGGAAGAGGGGCGGGTCATGGATGTCACTTTGCAGGCGGCAGCGCTGCACATGTTCACGGCGCTGGCCTGCGGCGCGGTCATCGGGTCCGAGCGGCAGGTCCGGCAGCGGATGGCGGGCCTCAGGACCAATGCGCTGGTCTCGCTGGGGGCGGCGGGCTTTGTCATCTTCTCGGGCCTCTTCCCGGACGAGGTGAGCCATACAAGGGTTGCGGCGCAGATCGTGTCGGGGATCGGTTTCCTGGGTGCCGGGATCATCTTTCGCGACGGGTTCAACATCCACGGGCTGAACACGGCGGCGACGCTGTGGTGTTCTGCGGGCGTGGGCATGATGGCCGGGGCAGGGGCCTGGGACCTGGCGCTCTTGCTGACTGGAATGGTGGTGTTCGTGAACCTGGGGTTGCGGCCCCTGGTGAAGTGGCTGAAACGGCACACGCGGGCGGGGATCCCGCTCAGCCGGGGCTACCGCGTGATCGTCACCGTGGCCGAGGCCGAGGAGGCGCTGGCACGGAGCCTGATGTTGCGGACTCTCACGATCGGGGGTTTGCATCTGTCGGAGATCGGTCTGGCTCCGGGCGAGGACGGGCGCGGGCTGGACGTTTCCGCCACGGTGACGGCGGAAGGGGTTGGCGAGATCGGGCTGGAGCAGGCGGTGCAGCGGCTGGCTGCCGAGCCGGGGCTCCTGAAGGTGCGTTGGCAGTCGCTGGACGAGGGCTGATCCGCGCACCAGTTCCCCCTGTCGCGCGTGAATGCTAGACAGGGGAGCGGGCAGGCTGTAGAACGCCGCCGTTAGCGCTAACAGCGCCCTCGCAGGAGACGGTCATGGTTTCGCGTGTCATTCCGGTGGATGTCTTCGACCTGGTGATCTTCGGCGGCACGGGCGACCTGGCCCGCCGCAAGATCCTGCCGGGGCTCTATCGTCGCTTCGTGGCGGGGCAGATGCCGGGGGACAGCCGGATCATCGGCGCGGCACGGGCCGACCTGACCGACGAAGGCTTCCGCGAGCAGGTGCGGGCGGCGATTGCCGAATTCGTGCCGAAGGCGCGGCAGGATCAGGCGGCGATCGAGGGGTTCCTGGGCCGCATCCACTATGTCTCGATCGACGCGACCGGGACCGGGGGCTGGGCGGCCTTGAAGGCGCTGATGCGCGAGAATGTGGTCAGGGCCTTCTATTTCTCGGTGGCGCCGAGCCTCTTCGGCGACATTGCGCAGCGGCTGTCGGAATATGGCATCGCGGACGCCTGGAGCCGGATCGTGGTGGAAAAGCCGTTCGGGCGCGATCTGGCATCCGCGAAGGCGCTGAACGCGGTGCTGGCGAAGCATTTCAACGAGACGCAGATCTACCGGATCGACCATTACCTGGGCAAGGAGACGGTGCAGAACCTGATGGCGGTGCGCTTTGCCAACATCCTGTTCGAGCCCTTGTGGAAGGCGGAATACATCGACCACGTGCAGATCACCGTGGCCGAGACGGTGGGGGTCGACGGGCGCGGGGCCTATTACGACAAGTCGGGTGCCATGCGGGACATGGTGCAGAACCACATGATGCAGCTTCTGTGCCTGATCGCCATGGAGCCTCCGTACCATTTCGACCCGGACGCCGTGCGGGACGAGAAGCTGAAGGTGATCCGCGCGCTGAAGCCGGTGCCGAAGGAAGACATCGTGCGCGGGCAGTATGGCGCGGGCAAGGGCGAGAAGGGCTATCTGGTCCATTCCGAGAACCCGGCATCGAAGACCGAAAGCTACATCGCGCTGAAGGTGCAGGTGTCGAACTGGCGTTGGCAGGGGGTGCCGTTCTACCTGCGCACCGGCAAGCGCCTGCGGGCGCGGGCGAGCGAGATTGCCATCACCTTCCGCCAGCCGCCGCATGCGATCTTCGATGACGCCACGGGCTGGCATGCGAACGTGCTGGTCATCCGGCTCCAGCCGAACGAGGGCATGGACCTGATGGTGATGATCAAGGAGCCGGGGCCGGGGGGCATGCGGCTGATGCAGGTGCCCTTGGACATGTCCTTTGCCGATGCGCTGGGTGCCGAAGCGGATGACGTGCCGGATGCCTATGAGCGGCTGATCATGGACGTGATACGGGGCAACCAGACGCTGTTCATGCGCGGCGACGAGGTGGAGGCGGCCTGGGCCTGGACCGACCCGATCATCCAGGGCTGGGAAGCGCGCGGCGACCGGCCGCAGACCTATGATCCCGGATCCTCGGGCCCGGAGGATGCGTTGATGCTGATGCACCGCGACGGGCGGCGCTGGCGGGAGATACGCGAATGAAGTGGGAGGTCTACCCGGACCGCGAATTCCTGATGCTGGGGCTGGCGAACACCATCGCCGGGCAGCTGGCGGATTTCCTGCGGCGGGAGGGGAAGGCGACCTTGTCGGTTCCCGGGGGCACGACCCCGGGGCCTATCTTCGACACGCTGTCGGGGGTAGACCTGGACTGGGCCAATGTCGCGGTGGTGCTGAACGACGAACGCTGGGTGCCGGAAACCTCCGAACGGTCGAACACGCGATTGCTGCGGGAACGGCTGTTGCGCGGCAGGGCAGCGCAGGCGCGGCTGGTGCCGCTCTATGCGCCCGCCGACCAGCCGGAGGCGATGCTTGAGGCGTTGGAGGACGGGCTGAAGCCGTATCTGCCGATCTCGGTCCTGCTTCTTGGCATGGGGGCGGACATGCACACGGCAAGCCTCTTTCCCGGCGCCGACCGGCTGGAGGAGGCGCTGTCGGCCAGTGCGCCGATCCTTCTGCCGATGCGGGCCGAGGCGGCGGGCGAGCCCCGGATCACCCTGACGGCACGAACGCTGCGTGAGGCGTTCAACATCCATGTCCTGATCACTGGGCCGGACAAGCGCGCGGCGCTGGAACGCGCGATGACCCTGACCCCGATGGAGGCGCCGGTGCGCGCCGTCCTCGACAACGCAACCGTGCATTGGGCGGAGTAGCCATGACGAAATGGGCTGACCTGAAGCGGCTTCATGACGTGAACAAGGGCCGACATATCCTTGATCTGTTTGATGAAAGCCGTGCGGCGGACTATTCCGTCCGAGCCGACGGGATGTTGTTCGACTATTCCAAGACCAACCTTGACGCGGCCACCCGCGCCGCGCTGGTGCGGCTCGCCGAAGTCTCTGGCGTCGCCGAGAAGCGGGCGGCGATGTTTTCGGGCGCGAAGATCAACGATACCGAGGGCAGGGCCGTCCTGCATGTGGCGCTGCGGGCCGGGGATGACGAGTCGATCTTCGTCGACGGCAAGGACGTGCTGCCCGAGGTGCGCCGAATCCGTGCGGCCTGTGCGGCGTTTGCGCGGGACGTGCGACAGGGTGGCTTCAAGGGCCAGGGCGGCCGGATCACCGATGTGGTCAACATCGGCATCGGCGGGTCCGACCTGGGCCCGGCGATGGCCTATCTTGCGCTGCAGCCCTTTGCCGACGGGCCGCGCTGTCATTTCGTCTCGAACGTCGATGGCGCGCATATCCATGACACGCTGCAGGGGCTGAACCCGGAGACGACGCTGGTGATCGTGGCGTCGAAGACCTTCACCACCATCGAGACGATGACCAATGCCGACACGGCAAAACGCTGGATGGCCGCGAAGGTGAAGAACCCGGCGGCGCAGTTCGCGGCGGTGTCGACGGCAGGTGACAAGACCGCCGCCTATGGCATTGATCCCGAGCGGGTTTTCGGGTTCGAGGACTGGGTCGGCGGGCGCTATTCGATGTGGGGGCCGATCGGCCTGGCCCTGATGATCGCGGTGGGGCCGGAGGCGTTCGACGAATTCCTCGCCGGTGGTCGGGCGATGGACCGCCATTTCCTGACGGCGCCGTTTGCCCAGAGCATGCCGGTGATGCTGGCCCTGGTCGGTGTCTGGCACAACCAGTTGTGCGACTATGCCACGCGGGCGGTTCTGCCTTATGATCAACGACTTGCGCGGCTTCCTGCCTACCTCCAGCAACTGGAGATGGAGAGTAACGGCAAGCGGGTGGCGGTGGACGGATCGGACCTGACCACCAATTCCGGCCCGGTCGTCTGGGGCGAGCCGGGCACCAATGGCCAGCATGCGTTCTACCAGCTGATCCACCAGGGCACGCGGGTGGTGCCCTGCGAATTCCTGGTGGCGCGGCGCGGCCATGAGCCGGACCTCAAGCATCAGCACCTCCTGCTGGTGTCGAATTGCCTGGCTCAGGCCGAAGCCTTGCTGCGCGGGCGCAGTCTCGACGAAGCGCGGGCGATCATGGCGAAGAAGGGGGCGACTGGGGCCGAGCTGGAGCGCCAGGCGCGACATCGGGTGTTCCCGGGCAACCGACCCTCGACCGTTCTGGCCTTCGACCATTTGACGCCCTTCACACTGGGCCAGATCATCGCGCTCTACGAGCATCGGGTGTTCGTGGAAGGCGTGATCCTCGGGATCAACTCCTATGACCAGTGGGGGGTGGAGCTGGGCAAGGAACTGGCGCTGGCTTTGCAGCCGGTGCTGGAGGGCAAGGCGGGGACCGAAGGCAAGGACGGGTCCACGGCGGCGCTGGTGGCCTTCCTGCGGGGGTGATCGGGGAAGCGATTTCTTCGAAGAAATCGGACCGGAGCCTTTGAAGGCTCCGATCCGGAATTTTCGAGAATTCCGGCGCTTACTTCAGCGCGGCGGTGACGATGATCTCGACCTTGTAGTCCGGCGTCGCCAGCTTCGATTCACCGGTGGCGCGGGCCGGGGTGTGACCCTGCGGCACCCAGGTGTCGTAGACCGAGTTCATCTCGGCGAAGGTCGCCATGTCCGCGAGCCAGATCTGGACCATCAGGATTCGGGTCTTGTCGATCCCGGCCTTGGCGAGGATTGCATCGACGGCAGCAAGTGCCTGGCGCGTCTGGTCGGCGACCGAGCCGGAAGGCTCGCCGAGCTGCCCCGCGAGCCAGAGGATGCCGTTGCAGGCCACGGCCTCGGACATGCGGGGGCCGATGCCGTAGCGGGTGATGTCGGTGTTCATTCTCGTCTCTCCTCATTGGCGTCGGGCGGCTGGTTAGCCGGTTCCGCGCCCGAACGGAAGCTACTTCACGCGGCGGCAGTTGAACTGGTCGCCGGTCTGGCCCGAGACCCAGGTAAGCCCGGTATCGGTGACGGCGGCCAGGGTGATGACGTAGCCGTTGGAGAAGCGCAGGGTGTAGTTGCGACCATCGCGGCTGACAGTCCGGATCGGATAGGTGTCGGTGCCGTTGGTGTAGGTGGTGTTGGTGAAGCTGAAGCTCTGCACCCCGCAGTCCCACGCGCCGACAAAGGCGTAGGGTTCGGACGGCCCGCTGTCCTGGGTGCAGGCGGCGAGCGCGAGGCAGAGGGGAAGGGCTGCGAGGCGAGGGGACATGGACCGCTCCGTTCTGGGTGACGCAAGGGTCAACCGACGGGGGACCTGTGTCAATCGCCGAGGTGAGGAGATGGAGCGGGTGAAGGGAATCGAACCCTCGTCGTAAGCTTGGGAAGCTTCTGCTCTACCATTGAGCTACACCCGCCTTGGCTGCCCATTTAGCCAGTCTGCCGGAGGATGGCAAGTCGGCCGGTCGCGGAAATCCTGGGGCCCCGGAATCACGAGGGGCCCGGTGATCGCTCACGGGCCCCTGGTGGTGTTGGCTCCGGCGGTAGGGATCGAACCTACGACCAATTGATTAACAGTCAACTGCTCTACCGCTGAGCTACGCCGGAACACGGGCGGGTCTATAGCAAGGGTGTACGGGGGCGGCAAGGGGCAAATCGCGGGAAGGGACACCGCGGGTCACGCGCGGTAAAACAGCGCATCGGGATGGAGGGTCGGATCGGCCACGACCAGGTTTCTGGACGCGAGATCAATGAGATGCGCGAAGACGTTGCGCTCGGCGGCGCGAAGAAGCGGGGGCGGGATGTCGTGGTAGATACGGGCGGTCAGGGCTGGAATGTGCCAGGGGGCGCCGGTCAGGGCCCCAAGGATCTGCGCCTCGCGCTGGTGGCGGTGGGCGATCAGGTAGGCCATCCGCCCGGCGGGATCGTCGACGGGCTCGCCATGGCCCGGCAGGAAGCGCTGCCAGTTTCGGGCGGCGAGGCGGTGCAGCGAGGCCATGTAGGCGCCCATGTCGCCGTCGGGCGGCGAGACGATGGAGGTGGACCAGCCCATGACGTGATCGCCGGAAAAGAGCGTGTCGCCGAGCGCGAGGCAGAGATGTCCGCCAAGATGGCCCGGGGTGTGGACGGCGGTGAGGCTCCAGTCCGGGCCGGTGAGCGTGTCGCCGTCGGCAAGGTGCTGGTCGGGGGTGAAGGCGAGGTCGAGCCCCTCGCCCCCGTCCGGCAGACTGCCGGCGAGGCGGGTCATCAGCGGACTGCGGCCGTCCAGTGCCCCGCCGAAGGCCACGATCGGCGCGCCGGTGGCGGCGGCAAGGCGCGGCGCCAGGGCGGAATGGTCGCGGTGGGCATGGGTGACGATGATCCTGTCGATTCGCTGGCCGGGGCCGGGTACGGAGAGGATGGCGGCGAGATGCGCAGGATCATCGGGACCGGGATCGATGACGGCAAGACCGGAGCCGCCCACCAGCCAGGTGTTGGTGCCGGTTCCGGTCAGGGGCGAGGGATTCGCGGCGCGCAGCAGCCGGACCGGAGGATCGGAGCGGCCCGGCCCCGCGCGACTTCCCAAGGGAATGCGGGGCGGATAGTCTGGCGGGCGATGTCGGTCTTCCAACGTATCCTTCCCAGGGGCCTTTACGGTCGCGCGGCGCTGATCCTGATCGGGCCGATCGTCGCCATTCAGCTGGTGTTCTCGAGCGAGTTCATCCAGCGTTTCTATGAAGACGTGACCGGACAGATGACGCAAGGGGTTGCGATCGACCTTGGCTTCCTGCTGGACCGGATCGAGGCAAGCCCGTCGCTTGAGGCGGCCCGGGACGCGGTCGTGCCCATCGCGAAGGCGCTTGAGATCAACCTGCTCTTGCCGGCAAGGCCCGATGCACCCACAGAGGACAAGCGGCAGTTCATCGACCTGTCCGGCGACATGATCATCGTGACGCTGCATGAACGCCTGCCGAACCTGGTCGCGGTGGACCTGACGGCGACGGATCGCCTTGTCCACCTGACATTCGACAGCCGCTTCGGACCGGTTCAGGCCGAGCTGAGCCGACGGCGGATGTCGGCGACCAATCCGCACCAGCTGATGGTCCTGATGGTCATCGCTTCGATCCTACTGACGATCATCGCCTATTTTTTCCTGCGACGTCAGTTGCGGCCGATCACCAAGCTTGCGGAAGTGGCGGAAGAGTTCGGCAAGGGGCGCACCGTCAGCTACCGGCCGCGTGGCGCGATCGAGGTCCGCGCGGCGGGTCGGGCGTTTCTGGACATGCGCGCCCGGATCGAGCGGCAGATCGAGCAGCGCACGCTGATGCTGTCGGGGGTCAGCCACGACCTGCGCACGCCGCTCACGCGGATGCGGCTGGCCCTGTCGCTGATGCCCGAGGACCCGGAGGTCGAGGCGTTGCAGGCGGATGTGGCGCAGATGGAACGGATGGTCGACGAGTTTCTGGCCTTCGTCCGCGGCGACGCGATGGAAGGGTCGGCGCCGACTGATGTGCTGGCGATGGTCGAGGACGTTGTCGCACATGCCGGAGAAAGGGCCCGGCTGGTCGGGGTCGATGGCAGGCCGGAGCCGGTCGAGATGCGCCCGCAGGCCGTGGCGCGGGCCTTGGAAAACCTGGTGTCGAACGCATTGCGCTTTGCATCCCGGGTCGAGTTGCGCGTCATCTTCCAGGAGCGCAGCCTGCGCATCACGGTCGAGGACGATGGTCCCGGCATTCCCGCTGACCGGCGCGAGGAGGCCTTGCGTCCGTTCACGCGGCTTGATGCATCGCGCGATCAGAACCGCGGAACCGGCGTCGGGCTGGGCTTGTCGATCGCATCGGACGTGGCCCTGAGCCATGGCGGATCGCTGCGACTGTCACAGAGCGAGGCCCTTGGGGGCTTGCGGGCTGATCTGGTGATTGCGCGCTGAGGGTTCGGGGCGCGCAGGGCCGTTACTTGGACGCGCCGACCACGAGGATCCAGTGGATCTTGTTGTCGGGGGCGGGGCTGACGGCGATCCCGACGCCCACGTCGCGCGCCTTGCGCAGAAGGATGTTGTCCTTGTGGTGCGGCGAGTGCATCCACCATTCCACCGCGCGGGCGCCCGTGGCGAAGCCGCGTCCGGTGTTTTCGGCGGCGGTGCGGAAACCGTAGCCCACGCGGCGCAGGCGGGTCTTGAGCGTGCCGCCGTCAGACGAGACATGGCTGATCGAGCGGCGCTTGGCGTTGTCGCAGGCCGCACCCTGGGCGGCCTTGTCGAGCTTGGCCGAGAGCGTCAGCGCCGAAAGCCCGCGCGCCTTGCGTTCGGCGTTGAGATGGGCGAGCAGTTCCTTCTGCATCGCATCGGCATTCGGGGGAATCGCACATCCGGCCTGGGCGGCAGCCCCGAGGCAAAGCAGTGTCGATGCGGCAATGGCCGCAAGGCGCATACGCAAAAGCATGACATTT
Source organism: Tabrizicola sp. (assembly GCF_016792905.1). GTDB lineage: Bacteria > Pseudomonadota > Alphaproteobacteria > Rhodobacterales > Rhodobacteraceae > Tabrizicola. Next base: position 100,001 of record NZ_JAEULP010000026.1, on the reverse strand, counting down.
CCCCATCGTTTGGCGCCATTCATCATTCCCAGAGCAGTTGGGCCGGATTCGGGCAGAATGTGGCGCAATTGGTGAAATATGCGAGAATTGTCGGCAATGCACTCGTCCTGCGGGAGAGTCGGCGAAGCTTTGCCGGGGGGCTTCGGCGTGACCCGGATATGCGATCGGATCGGCGCAAGGGTGACGGCGGGAGAATGGTCCCGGCCGCACGGACGCGCGGGCTGGACCGGAAGTCGCCGGGGTGCCCTTGCAGCCCCCGTGCCGCGCCACTAAGACTCTGGCAAGACTTTCGACGATATTCCTCGAAAAGACACGAGAGGCAGGCCCCGATGCGCGATCCCGTTGACCACTACATGAACACGCTTGTCCCCATGGTCGTCGAGCAGACCAGCCGGGGCGAACGCGCCTATGACATCTACAGCCGCCTTCTGAAGGAACGGATCATCTTCCTGGGCGGCCCGGTGCATGACGGCATGTCGAGCCTGATCTGCGCGCAGCTGCTGTTCCTGGAATCGGAAAACCCGTCCAAGGAAATCTCGATGTACATCAACAGCCCCGGCGGCGTTGTTACGGCGGGGCTCTCGATCTACGACACGATGCAGTACATCCGGCCGAAGATTTCCACGCTGGTGATCGGGCAGGCGGCCTCGATGGGCTCGCTTCTCCTGACGGCGGGGGAAAAGGGCATGCGCTTCAGCCTGCCGAACAGCCGGATCATGGTGCACCAGCCCTCGGGCGGCTACCAGGGCCAGGCGACCGACATCATGATCCACGCGCAGGAGACGCTGAAGCTGAAGCGCCGCCTGAACGAGATCTACGTCCGTCACACCGGCAACGACTATGACACGGTCGAACAGGCGCTGGAGCGCGACAACTTCATGTCGGCCGAGGATGCCAAGGCCTGGGGCCTGATCGACCAGATCCTGGAAAGCCGTGGAAAGGCCGACGATACGTCGAAATGACGCCCACATTCCGCCCGATGGTCCAACGACTTTTCGGGCGGGTTTTTCGGATTGTGGTGCCTTGGGGGTTGGCCTAAACTTCCGCCAAGGCTCCGGCCCTGTAGCACAGGGAATTGGCAGCAAAGCTTAGAGGACTGCGGATGGCGAACAACACCGGCGGCGACAGCAAGAACACGCTTTACTGTTCGTTCTGCGGCAAGAGCCAGCATGAGGTGCGCAAGCTGATCGCCGGGCCGACGGTCTTCATCTGCGATGAATGCGTCGAGCTGTGCATGGACATCATACGAGAGGAGACGAAGACCACGGGTCTGAAATCCTCGGATGGCGTGCCGACCCCGCGCGAGATCTGCAAGGTGCTGGACGACTACGTGATCGGCCAGATCCATGCCAAGCGCGTGCTGTCGGTCGCGGTGCACAACCACTACAAGCGGCTGAACCATTCGTCCAAGACCGATATCGAGCTGTCTAAGTCGAACATCCTCTTGATCGGCCCCACGGGCTGCGGCAAGACGCTTCTGGCGCAGACGCTGGCGCGCATCCTGGACGTGCCCTTCACCATGGCGGACGCGACCACGCTGACCGAGGCTGGTTACGTGGGGGAGGATGTGGAAAACATCATCCTGAAGCTGTTGCAGGCCAGCGAATACAACGTCGAACGGGCGCAGCGCGGGATCGTCTATATCGACGAGGTCGACAAGATCACGCGGAAGTCCGACAACCCCTCGATCACCCGCGACGTGTCGGGCGAGGGCGTGCAGCAGGCGCTCTTGAAGATCATGGAGGGCACCGTTGCCAGCGTGCCGCCGCAGGGGGGCCGCAAGCACCCGCAGCAGGAATTCCTGCAGGTGGACACCACGAACATCCTTTTCATCTGCGGCGGGGCCTTTGCCGGGCTGGAGAAGATCATCTCGCAGCGCAACAAGGGGTCGGGCATCGGCTTCGGGGCCGAGGTCAAGGGACCGGACGAACGCTCGGTCGGCGACCTGTTCAAGGAGCTGGAACCCGAGGATTTGCTCAAGTTCGGCCTGATCCCGGAATTCGTCGGCCGCCTGCCGGTGATCGCCACGCTGACCGACCTCGACGAGGCGGCGCTGGTCACGATCCTGACCGAGCCGAAGAATGCGCTGGTCAAGCAATACCAGCGCCTGTTCGAGATCGAGGGCGTGAAGCTCACCTTCACCGGCGACGCGCTGATCGCGATCGCCAAGCGGGCGATCAAGCGCAAGACCGGCGCACGCGGCCTGCGCTCGATCATGGAGGATATCCTTCTGGACACCATGTTCGAATTGCCGGGCATGGACGGGGTCGAGGAGGTCGTCGTCAAGGAAGAGGCCGTGAACAACGGTGCGAAACCGATGCTGGTCTATACCGAGACGAAGAAGAAAGAGCCTGCGAAGGCCTGACCTCCCGTCGGCTGAGTGAATGTCAGGCGGGCAGCTTGCCCGCCTTTTTCATGCGTCGATGGGATCATCCCAAGCGAGGGTGGTGAACCCCTCGCGGTGGGCAAAGATCGCGAGATGCTTGTCGATCACATGCCGGGCCTGGGGCAGGGCGGCAAGATCGGGGGCGGTGACGGTTGCGGTGAGCCGGTCGCCGTCGGCAACCAGGGTTGCCGGGCCGCTTCGCAAGGCGATGCTGCCCTGGTGGGGGTCAAAGCTGACTTCGGTCTTGTGGGCAAAGTGCTTGCACAGCTGTTGCAGGTATTGCGATGCCTTGGGGCTGGCAAGCGTTCCGGTTGAGCGGATCATTCAGGTCTCCTTTGCCCATCATACGCCCTGGCGTCAGTATTCCGTCGCGGGCGAAAACCGGCAAGGTCGGTGGTGCGCCCTCTGGACCTTGTAGCCCCTTTCCGCCATATCAGGGCAAACGATGCCGGAGGCCCGCCATGTACTTCCTCAAGCGCCTGCTGACCTGGTGGAACAGCCAGACCATCGGCACCCAGATCTTCACCTCGCGCAAAGGGGTGAAGGTGGGCGAGGATGATGCCGGGAACATCTTCTACCAGACCCGCGACGGCAAGCGGCGCTGGGTGATCTACAATGGCGAGATGGAAGCATCGCGCGTTTCGCCCGACTGGCACGGCTGGCTGCATTTCACTTGGGACGAGCCGCCGACCAAGGCCCCCTTGAAGCACAAGGCCTGGGAAAAGCCGCATCAGGAAAACCTGACCGGGACCGAGGCCGCCTATGTGCCGCCGGGGTCGATCCGCCGGGCCGAGCCGGTGGCGCGCCGGGACTATGAGGCCTGGCAGCCCGAGTGATGGCTTACGAACGCGCGGAAATCCTGGCCGGGGCGGCAATCCTGGCGGTAGCGGCGGGCTTTGCGCTTTATGCCGTGCGCGGATCGGGGATGGTCAGCGCGCCGGACAGTTATCCGCTGATCGCCAGCTTCCGCTCGGTCGAGGGGGTCACCGTCGGGACGGACGTTCGGTTGGCGGGGGTGAAGGTCGGGACGGTGACGGGACTGGTGCTGAACCCGCAGACCTATTTCGCCGATGCGACGATTTCGATGCGCAAGGATGTGGCGCTGCCCACGGATTCCACCATCCTGATTTCGTCCGAGGGACTGCTGGGCGGCAATTTCGTCGAGGTCCAGCCCGGCGGAGCCGAGGAAATGCTGGAGCCGGGCGGCGAGATCGAGGACACGCAGGGCGCGGTCAGCCTGATCACGCTTCTGATGAAGTTCGCCGGTGGCGGCGCGGAAGGTGCAGCACCCGCAGACGGGACCGCGACACCATGAAGGCGCTGGCCCTGCTCATGGCGCTGGCCCTGCCGGTTTCGGCGCAGGAAACGGGTGAGGCTCCGGCGGCGGAGTTCACCGACTCGGACGGCGCGCAGTTGCGCTTTCTGGACAAGCTCACCAACGAGACCGGCGATGTCGCCCTCAGTCGCGGGCAGACGGCCAAGTTCGGGCGGCTGGTGGTTCGGCTCGACAGCTGCCGCTATCCGACGGGCAACCCGGCGTCGGACGCCGAGGCGCATCTGACGGTGATCGAGGAGACGACCGAGGCTCCGCTGTTCAGCGGCTGGATGCTGGCGTCCTCGCCTGCGCTGTCCGCGCTGGATCATCCGCGCTATGACGTCTGGGTCCTGTCCTGCGTGCTGCCCGAGGCCCCGGCCGAACCGGCGACTTCGGAGGGCGAGGGCGAGAACTCCGGCGGATAAAACCGCGCTGACCTGCCAAGCGCGTCTTCCAGAAGACGGTGATACTCCGACCTCGGCAGCTCGCGCCCGCCGAGGCTGGCCAGATGCGGGGTCAGGAACTGGGTGTCGAACAGCCGGAACCCTCCGGCGCGCAGGCGGTGCACCGTATGGGCCAGTGCGATCTTCGAGGCGTCGGTCGCGCGCGAGAACATGCTTTCCCCGAAGAAGGCCGCGCCGAGCGTGACGCCGTAGACGCCACCGACCAGCCTGTCGCCTTGCCAAACCTCGATGCTGTGGGCCTGACCGAGGCCGTGCAACTGGAGGTAAAGCCGCTGGATGCGCTGGCTGATCCAGGTCTCCTCGCGGTCGGCGCAGGCCTCGACCACGGCTTCGAAGGCGGTGTCGGTGGTGACGCGGAACCGACCGGACCGGAGGCCTTTCGCCAGCGAGCGCGAGATGTGGAATCCGTCGAGCGGCAGCACGCCGCGCAGGCGCGGGTCGACCCAGTGGATGTCGGGGTCGTCGCGACCGTCCGACATCGGGAAGATTCCCATGGCATAGGCGCGCAGCAGGATGTCGGGGGTAAGATCTTCGCGCGAGGACGTCCCGGGCACTTACAAGATCCTTCGAAGGATTTTGCAAAAGTCTTCGAAGACTTTTGCGGCAGGGCGCCCCTCGGGACGCCCCTTCACCTTATGCGAACCGCTCGGCCAGCCATTTTTCCAGCCAGTGGATATTGTATTCCCCATTCTGGATGTCGGGCTCGGCCAGAAGCATGTGGAAGAGCGGGATCGAGGTGTCGATCCCGTCGATGATCAACTCGCTCAGCGCCCGCTTCAGCCGCGACAGCGCCTCGGGCCGGTCACGGCCATGGACGATCAGCTTGCCGATCAGGCTGTCGTAATAGGGCGGGATTCGGTAGCCGTCGTAGATGGCGCTGTCCATCCGCACGCCCAGGCCGCCGGGGGCATGGAACTGGGTGATCCGGCCGGGGCAGGGCGAGAAGTTCGGGATCTTCTCGGCGTTGATCCGGACCTCGATGGCGTGGCCGTTGATTTCGAGGTCATTCTGCGTGAATGACAGGTCCATGCCCGAGGCGACGCGGATCTGTTCGCGCACCAGGTCGACGCCGAAGATGCCTTCGGTAACGGGGTGTTCGACCTGCAGGCGGGTGTTCATCTCGATGAAATAGAACTTCCCATCCTCATAGAGGAACTCGATCGTGCCTGCGCCGATGTATTTCAGCTTCTGCATCGCATTGGCGCAGATGCCGCCGATTTCTGCGCGCAGCTTCGGGGTGATCACCGGGCCGGGGGCTTCCTCGAACACCTTCTGGTGGCGGCGTTGCAGCGAACAGTCGCGCTCGCCCAGATGCACCGCGCCGCCCTTGCCGTCGCCGAAGACCTGGATCTCGATGTGGCGCGGGCGCTGGAGATACTTCTCCATGTAGACTTCGTCATTGCCGAAGGCCGCCTTGGCCTCGGACCGGGCGGTGCGGAAGGCGATCTCCAGCTCCTCGACCGATTTCGCGACCTTCATGCCGCGCCCGCCGCCGCCGGCGGTGGCCTTGATGATGACCGGATAGCCGATCTCCTGGGCCACCCGCTTCGCGGTCTCGAAATCCGGGACGCCGCCGTCACTGCCGGGGACGACCGGGATACCCAGCGCCTTGGCGGTGTCCTTGGCGGTGATCTTGTCGCCCATGATGCGGATATGCTCCGCCGAAGGACCGATGAAGGTGATGCCGTGGTCTTCCAGCGCCTGGGCGAAGGCGGCGTTTTCCGACAGGAAGCCGTAGCCGGGATGCACGGCCTGCGCCCCGGTGATCTCGCAGGCCGAGATGATGGCGGCCTTGGAGAGATAGCTTTCGGACGAAGGCGCGGGGCCGATGCAGACGCTTTCGTCGGCCATGCGGACATGCATGGCATCGGCGTCGGCGGTGGAATGAACGGCGACCGACTTGATCCCCATTTCCTGGCAGGCCCGGATCACGCGCAGCGCGATCTCACCCCGGTTGGCGATCAGGATTTTATCGAACATGGGGCACCAGCCTTATTCGACGATCATCAGGGGGGCGCCGTATTCGACCGGGTGGCCGTCCTCGACCAGGATACGCTTCACGATCCCTGCGCGCGGGGCGGGGATGTGGTTCATCGTCTTCATCGCCTCGATGATCAGGACGGTCTGGCCTTCGCTGACCTGCGCGCCCACGGTCACGAAGGGCGAGGCGCCGGGTTCGGCGGCGAGGTAGACAGTCCCAACCATGGGCGAGGTCACGGCGCCGGGATGCTGGGCCGGGTCTTCGGGTGCTGCCGGAGCGGCGACGGCAGCCGGGGCGGCAGCGGGCGCGGCATGGTGCAGAACCGGGGCAGGCGCAGCGGCGACGGTCACCACGGTCGCCTGCTTCACCACGCGGACCTCAAGGCTGTCATCCTCGCCGTATTCCCGCTTCACCGACAATTCGGTCAGCTCGTTCTTGTTCAGAAGCTCGGCCAGGGCCGAGATGAAGGCGACGTCGGTGTCGGTGTTCTGCTTGCTCATCGGATCCTCTGTTCTTCGCTGCCCTGGGCGCGCGGGTTGGGCGCAGCCCCCCGCTTCTGGTATTCGGCGCTTATACCGAACCGGGGTGAGGCTGAAAAGCCGCGAAAGCTCCGGGTGGCTACGGAAGGAGTACATGGCCTGGAACGCGTTCCGCCAGGGTGTCGCTCCGCATCGGGTGCAGGCGGGCTGGCCGGGTCCTCTCCGGGCGGAGTGTCAGCCGGCTTCTTCAGGAGCCTGCAGGATCGGTTCCGGAATCCTGTCCCTTGGTGCGCCTTCCGACCGCTCGCAAGGATCGCACCATCGAACCGGGGCATCAGACAACTAGGCGCTGCGGGGCAGGTGGGCCGCCTCGCGCGCCAGCGTGGTGATCGCCGCCCAGTCGCCCTTCGCCATCGCCTCCTTCGGCGCAACCCAGCTGCCGCCGACGCAGAGGATGTTCTTCAGCGCCAGGTAGTCGGGCGCGATCTTCAGGCTGATCCCCCCCGTGGGGCAGAATTTCACCTGCGGAATCGGCGAGCCGATGGACTTGAGGTACGCCGCGCCGCCCGCCTGTTCTGCCGGGAAGAACTTCTGCACCGTGAAGCCCCGTTCCAGCAGCGCCATGATCTCCGACGCCGTCGCCGCCCCCGGCAGAAGCGGCAGGCCCTCGTCCTCGCAAGCCGCGATGATCCGCTCGGTCGCGCCCGGCGAGACGCCGAACATCGCCCCCGCCGCCTTGGCCGCCTTCACATCGGCAGGTGTCAGCAGCGTGCCCGCCCCGACAACTCCCCCCGGCACCTCCGCCATCGCCCGGATCGCATCCAGCGCGACGGGGGTGCGCAAAGTGACCTCCAGCGCAGGCAAGCCGCCCGCGACCAGCGCCTCGGCCAGCGGCTTGGCATGGGCCAGATCGTCGATCACCAGCACGGGAACGACGGGGGCAAGGCGGCAGATCTTCGCGGCCTCAGTGGATTGCTGGGCGGGGGTCATGGTCGGCTCCTTCAGGCCCCGGCGAGGGGCGGGTGGATGGTGCGGGAGCCTCCGGCGGGGATATTTGCGCCAGTATGAAAGCGCAAGGGCAGAGCTGACCCCTCACCTCGGGCCCGTTTGCGGGGGGAGGCGAGGGGCCCTTCACACTGGACGGTCATCGGCGTCCCCGCCTGTACCGTAGCCAGAAGATGCACCGCCAATCCTTTCATACTGGTTAAAATATCCCCGCCGGAGGCAGCGACAGTCGGTCCGGGCGCGCGGCCCGGGAAGTCAGATCACGAGGGCCGCGCCGGTATCGGCCGATCCCACGTTGCGGCGGAAGGCGGCGAACAGCTCGCGGCCGATGCCGTGCTCGTTGGCAGAAAGGTCCGCCACCACGGGCGCGCGGTTGTCGAAATCGGGCGAAAGGACGGTCAGCGTTCCCGCCACCGCGTCCAGCCGGACGATGTCACGATCGCGGAGCCGGGCCAGCGGGCCACCGGCGGCAGCTTCGGGCGCCACATGGATCGCCGCCGGGACCTTGCCGCTCGCCCCGGACATCCGGCCATCGGTCACCAGTGCCACCTTCAGCCCCCTGTCCTGCAACACGCTCAGCGTCGGCGTCAGCGAATGCAGCTCCGGCATCCCGTTCGCCTGCGGGCCCTGGAAGCGCACAACGACGACAGTGTCGCTGGTGAACTCCCCCGCCTTGAACGCCGCCTTCACCGCATCCTGGGAATGGAAGACGCGGGCGGGGGCTTCGATGACATGTCGTTCCGGCGCGACGGCGGATACCTTGATCACGCCCTTCCCCAGGTTCCCCGTCAGAAGCTTCAGCCCCCCCTGTGCCGCGAAAGGCTCGGTCGCGGGCCGCACGATCCGGTCGTTCAGGCTGACGACCGGCCCCGCACGCCAGGCGAGCTGCCCGTCCTCCAGCACCGGTTCCTGCCGATAGAAGGCGAGCCCGTCCCCGGCCACCGTCTTCGCATCCCCATGCAGAAGCCCCGCATCCAGAAGCTGGCCGATCAGGAACTGCAACCCCCCCGCCGCGTGGAAGTGGTTCACGTCCGCCAGGCCATTCGGGTAGACCTTCGCCATCAGGGGCACCGCTTCGCTGAGGTCGGCGAAGTCCTGCAAATCCAGCAGCACCCCCGAACAGCGCGCCATCGCGGGCAGGTGCAGCACCAGGTTCGTCGACCCGCCGGTCGCCATGAGCCCGACGATGCCGTTGACATAGGCGCGTTCGTCCAACACCTCGCCCGCCGGGCGGAAGTCGTTGCCCAAGGCGGTGATCGCTGCGGCCCGCTCGACGGCCGCCACTGTCAGCGCCTCGCGCAGGGGCGTGCCGGGGTTCACGAAACTGGCGCCGGGCAGGTGCAGGCCCATCAGCTCCATCAGCATCTGGTTGGTGTTGGCCGTGCCGTAGAAGGTGCAGGTTCCCGGTCCATGGTAGCTCGCCATCTCGGCGGCCATCAGTTCCTCGCGCGTTGCCCGCCCCTCGGCCCAGGCATTGCGCACCTTTGACTTCTGGTCGTTCGGAATGCCGCTCGTCATCGGCCCCGCCGGAACGAAGACCGCAGGGACATGGCCGAAGGTCGCCGCCGCCATCACCAGGCCGGGCACGATCTTGTCGCAGACGCCCAGGTACAGCGCTGCATCGAAGCAGTCGTGGCTCATCGCCACCCCTGCCGCCAGGGCGATGACGTCGCGGGAAAAGAGCGACAGCTCCATCCCCGGCTGACCTTGCGTGACCCCGTCGCACATCGCCGGGACCCCGCCCGCGACCTGCACCGTGACCCCCGCCTTCGCCGCCGCAGCCCGGATCAGGTCCGGGTAGCGCTCATAGGGCTGATGCGCCGAGAGCATGTCGTTGTAGGCGGTGATCACCCCAAGGTTCGCGACCTTCGCGTCGACCAGATCGCCTTTCGCCGCCCCCATCGCCGCATAGGCATGGGCCTGGTTGCCACAGCTCAGATGCGCGCGGACCGGGCCCTTCGCCACCGCCCGCGTCATACGCTCCAGGTACGCTCCGCGCGACGTCTCGGACCGTGCACGGATGCGGTCGGTGACGCGGGCGATGGTGGGGTGCAGTGGCATGGCGTCCTCTGGGCTTTGCGGTCGGGCTGCGTATAACAGCATGTGTTAGCGCTAACAACAGGCAATTGACGCCGAAACGAGGCCATTCTTCAACCAAAGCGGGTATTGGCAAGGCTCGCGCATCTATCGGCACGGGAATGCCAGAATATGGGCCGAATCTTTACCGACCCGAGTCCAAAAGCCAACAAACAAACATGGAAGAAGGCGGTACGGTTTTCGATTTTCTGGAGAATGGATGATGAAAAAGCTTTCGATCCTTGCCCCGGCCGTTGCTGTCGGCGTTCTGCTTTCGGCAATGGTTCTTGCGGCGCCGATCTCGGGCGCAGGCAAAGCCTCGCTCGCGCAGGCCCCTGACCGTGCGACGGCCTATCTGACGGCTTCGGCCGACTGATCAGGCGGGCGGGGTCCTGGCAGTCAGGTAATCCGCACCTTCCGACCCTGCCTCCGGCGTTGCGCGAGGGCTTCGTATCGACGACACTTTCAGCCGTCATCGATCGGAGCCCTGCCATGCGCCTTGCCGCCCCTCTTCTGTCCCTTGCCCTTGTCCTGTGCGCCCCGGTTGCACATGCGCAAGATGACACCATGTCTGCCGCCGCGTCCCCCGGGATCATGTTCAGCAGCTCCATCAGCCTGAACATGCCGCTTGCCGGGGCGGACCCTGCCGCGCGTCGGGTCGAGGAAGACGGCCATCGCCGCGACCTCTACGCCCGCTCGGTCGGGGAATGCCAGGTTCTGCTCGACAGCATCGCGAAAAGCTGTGTCATCACCTCGATCAGCATCTCGACCCAGATCAACAGCAACCCCGGCCAGCCCGATTATCTGTATCTCTCCGCCAACATCGCCATGCAGGTAGCGCTGAAGTAACCTTCCGGGCGGGCGCGAAAGCGGCTATGCGGGCGCCTCAAGGCACAGCCGGAAGGGACCAGCATGACTTCGACAGATGACGACGCTGCGCCTCGCGCCCATCCCGTCGTGCGCCTGAAACCCAAGGCCGAAGCGCGGGCGATCCGGCACGGCTTCCCCTGGGTCTATGCCGACGAGCTTGTGACCGACCGGCGGACGCAAGCCCTGACTGCCGGTGCGCTGGCGGTGCTGGAAGATGGCGAGCGCCGCCCCCTGGGCCTCGTCACCGTCAACGTGAAATCGAAGATCATCGCCCGGATGCTGGACCGCGACCTCGAGGCGGTGATCGACCGAGCCTGGTTCGCGGCGCGGCTGGAACGGGCATTGGCGCATCGCGCGCGGCTCTATCCCGATCCGTTCTACCGCCTTGTCCATGCCGAGGCCGACGGCCTGCCTGGCGTGGTGATCGACCGCTTTGGCGACGTGGCCGTGGTCCAGCCGAATGCCGCCTGGGCCGAAGCCGCGCTTTCGGATCTGGTTGCCGCACTGGTCGCGGTGACGGGCGTGGCGACGGTGATCAAGAACGGCTCGGGCCGCGCGCGCGGGCTGGAGGGGCTGGCCGAGGAGATTGCCGTCGTCCACGGAACCGCGCCGACCGGCCCGGTGCCCGTGCCGATGAACGGCGCGACCTACATGGCCGACCTGATGGGCGGCCAGAAGACCGGTCTCTTCTTCGACCAGCGCGAGAACCATGCCTTCGCCGCCCGGCTGGCCAAGGGCGCCAGAGTGCTGGATGTCTTCTCGCATGTCGGGGGCTTTGCCTTGGCGGCGCTCGCCAACGGGGCCGAGTCTGCGCTGGCCGTCGACGCCTCGGCCCCCGCGCTGGCGCTGGCGGGGCAGGGGGCCGAAGCCTCCGGTTTCGCCGACCGCTTCACCACGCGGCAGGGCGATGCCTTCGCGGTGCTGGAGGCGCTCGGCACGGAAGGCGCGCAGTTCGATCTGGTGATCTGCGATCCGCCAGCCTTCGCCCCGGCGAAACCCGCGCTTGAGGCGGGTCTGCGCGCCTATGAACGCGTCGCGCGTCTTGCCGCGGCTCTCGTCGCGCCCGGCGGCTATCTTGTGCTCTGCTCCTGCTCCCATGCCGCCGACCTGCACGCCTTCCGCAACGCCAGCGCCCGCGGAATCGGGCGCGGGGGCAGGCGCAGCCAGATCATCCACACCGGCTTTGCCGGGCCGGATCACCCGGTCCTGCCGCAACTGGCCGAATCCTCTTACCTCAAGGCGCTGGCCTTCCGGCTGGACGGATGAAGGCCGTCCTCGACGCCTGCGTGCTCTATCCCACCGTCCTGCGCGAAATCCTGCAGGGTGCGGGCGAGGCCGGGCTTTATGAGCCCGTCTTCTCCGACCGCATCCTGCGCGAATGGGTGCTGGCCACCGCCAAGCTTGGCCCCGCCGCCCCGGCAATCGCCGAAGGAGAGGCCGCAATCCTGCGCGCCAGCTTCCCCCGGGCGCTGGTCCGCGAACAGCCGCAGATCGAAGCGCGGCTCCTCCTCCCCGACCCGAACGACCGGCATGTGCTGGCCACCGCCATCGCCGGCAGCGCCGATGCCATCGTCACCTTCAACGCGCAGGATTTCCCCGGCCATGCGCTCGCCGCCGAAGGTGTGACCCGCCGCGACCCGGACGGGTTTCTGTGGGAACTGCACTCCCGCCACCCCGAGGCAATGGCTGGTATCGTGGAAACGGTCCGGGCCAGGGCCGAGGCGATCTCGGGCCAGCCGGTCGCGCTGAAGGGCCTGCTGAAGCGGGCGAAACTCTACCGGCTGGCGAAGGCATTGGGGGCATAACGCCCAAAATCCTTGAGCAAGGAATTTCACAAGTTTCTTCCTCAAGAAACTTGGCCCGGCCGCCCCCACCGCGCCTCGTTCGCCTCGATCGCCGCGATCCGCTCCTCGACATGCGGATGGCTCAGCAGCCAGGCCGGTATCCCTTCCGCCCGGTTCCGGGTCAGCGCATCCAGCTTGCGGAAGAGCGATTTCTGCGGCCCGGTCCCGATCCCCGCCTTGATCAGGAGCGCCGTCGCCCAGGCATCCGCCTCGAACTCGTCCCGCCGCGACAGCCTTGCCATCAGCGCGGTCGAAATCAGGTTGGCGATCCAGACCCCGATGAACGGCAGAAACCGGCTCAAGAGCGCCGACAGCATCACGAAGACCGCATTCTGCCCGGTGAAGTCGATCATCCGGCGCCGCATGTGCCCCTGCGCCACATGGCCCATCTCATGCGCGATGACGCTTGCCAGCTCTTCCGCCGTCACCTCGCCCTGCGCTTTCCGGTTCAGGAACCCGCGCGTCAGGAATATCCTTCCGTCCGGCGCCGCCAGCCCGTTGACCGGTTCCACCTCGAAGACGCGGACCTTGATCTCCGGTATCCCCATCGCCGCTGCCATCCGGTCGGCAAGGCGCGTGATCGACGGGTCGGTCAGCGGCTGCGACTGCGCATCCAGCAGCTTCCGCGTGCGCCAGACCGAAAAGCGCATCATCAGGAAGGCGTATAGGACGACAAAAAGGATCGGCAGGAACTTGGTCATGGAGGGGATATAGTCACCCGCCGCCGCCCCGCAACGCTCAGCGCAGCTCGCGCACGCCCCGGGCCAGCCCGTCCAGCGTCATCGGCACCATGCGGTCCTCGAAGATATCCCGGATCAGCGCGGTGGATCGGCTGTGGCCCCAGGCCCGCGCCTCGACCGGGTTGATCCACAGGTGATGCGGCCACTGCGCGCGCAGTCGTCGCAGCCAGACCTCGCCCGCCTCGCGGTTCCAGTGCTCGTTCGCGCCCCCCGGATGCGTCACCTCATAGGGCGACATCGCCGCATCGCCGACGACGATCAGCCGCCAGTCCGGCCCGTAGGTCCGCAGGACGTCCCAGGTCGGCGTCTGGTGGTCCCAGCGCCGCCGGTTGTCGCGCCAGAGCCCCTCATAGACGCAGTTGTGGAAGTAGAAGAGCTCCAGATGCCGGAACTCCGCCTTGGCGGCGGTGAACAGCTCCTCCATCACCCTCACATGCGGGTCCATCGAGCCGCCGATGTCGAGCATCAGCAGCACCTTCACCGCATTGCGCCGCTCGGGCCGCGTCTGCACGTCCAGCCACCCCTGCGCCGCCGTCGCGCGGATGGTGCCGTCAAGGTCCAGCTCCTCCGCCGCCCCCTCGCGTGCCCAGCGGCGCAAGCGGCGCAGCGCCAGCTTCATCGTCCGCGTGCCGATTTCCGCGTCGCCATCAAGGTTGCGGAACTCGCGCCGGTCCCAGACCTTGACCGCGCGCTGGTGGCGGCTTGCGTCCTGCCCGATCCGTACCCCTTCCGGGTTGTAGCCATAGGCCCCGAACGGCGAGGTCCCCGCCGTCCCGATCCATTTCGACCCGCCCTGATGCCGCCCCTTCTGCTCGGCCAGCCGCTGCCGCAGGGTCTCCATCAGCTTGTCGAACCCGCCCAAAGCCTCGATCGCCGCGCGTTCCTCCGCACTCAGATGCCGCTCGGACAGCTTTTCCAGCCAGTCGCGCGGCAGGTTCAGCGCCTCCAGCACCTGCTCGGCCGTCACGCCGTCCAGCCCGCCGAAGGCCCGGGCGAAGGCGCGGTCGAAACGGTCGATGTGGCGCTCGTCCTTGACCATGGTCAGGCGCGCCAGATGGTAGAATCCCTCGGGATCATGGATCACCAGCCCCGCCGCCAGCGCTTCGAGAAAGCCCAGAAACTCGCGCAGGGACACTGGCACGCCTTCCTCCCGCAAGGTCTGGAAGAACGGCAGGAACATCCCCTACCCCCGCATCATGCGGTCAAGGTAGATGGTGATGAACAGGCCGATAAGCCCGAAGATGATGGCATGCGCTGCGGCGTACAGCAGGATGTCGGCCAGCTTGCCGCCCCGCGCCTTCGCCCGCAGGCCGCCGCCGATTGCGCCCAGAACCAGACCGCCGATCACGAACATCTCGCCCCATTTCCGGGGCGGTTCCGCCCCTCAGCCCTTCGCCGCCCGGCCCGCCACGGCGGCGATGTCGCGCATCCGGGCCTTGACCACGCTGTCAGGCCCGAAGCCATAGCGCGCGAAAGGGGCACTGTCGAGCCGCAGCGCCGCGGCGGCACCGGGGTTGCCAAGATCGTCCAGCGCCTCGGCCTTGATCAGCATCAGCGTTGCGAGAAGGGCCGCGTTCTCGTGCCGTTTCACCACCGGGATTGCCCGGTCGGCAAGTTGCACCGCCGCCTCGGGCAGGCCGCCGGACAGGGCCATGGCGGCAAGCTGCATGTCGATATGGGCCAGCTGCAACTCGCCCCCCGGCAGGCGGGCATAGATCGCGGCGGCCCGCTCGAACGCGTCGAGCGCCCGCGCAGGTTCGCTTCCCGCCATCAGCCGACCCACGGCGAAATAGCTGAAGGCGGCGCGACCGTCCTGCCATCCCGCCCCCTGGGCGATCGCAAGCGCATGTTCCGCCGCCGCCTTGCGCGCGGACAGCGAGCCGTTGCGCCCCAGCGCCGTCTCGATCGCACGGGTCCAGTCGGGCGGGTTTCCGGTCACGGCCCCGGCGCTGCCCCCCAGCCGCGCCGCAACTTCCTCCCGGCTCATGCCGCTTGCCAGCGCGGGCGAATAGGTCATCCGCAGGATGTCCATGTCGAAGCTGGTCAGCACCGAATGGAAATTGTCGTCGTTGAAGACGCTGTCAGGCAACCGGTACAGGTCGTTCAGGGGCCCGAGCGCCTGGGCCAGTTCCTCATGCAGGCAGTCACGCACTTCCTGGGGGCTCGTGTCCGACGGAATGAAGATCGCCGCCCGCTCGCGCCGGGTCACGCTTGCCCAGTCCACCGCATCCGACCCGCGCTTGCGGCGGTATTCGGCCAGCGAGCCGACATTCGGCACCACGAAGCAGGCCGCCGTCGGGGCAAGGCGGCGCAGCTCGGCCCGCGTGGCGAATTCCACGGTGATCGTCGCGTCGCCTGTCGCTGGGGAAATGTCGATCCCGGCCTCGCTGCGCAACCTGCCGATCAGCGCGGCGAGGTCCTTCGCGGCGGTCGCGGGGGCAGCGCCCCGCATGGCCACCGTCACCGGCCCCTCGAAGCGGCTGAACGTGTCCAGCGCGCGCCCGCTTTCCATGCCGAAGGTCAGGTCCATGAAATCGCGCGTCAGCGACGAACCCGTCACCGGCCCCGCGAGCGCGCGATAGGCGGTCGGGGTGCCGAAGCCCACGCCCACCTCGACCGGCGGACGATTCTTCGACACCTGCGCGGTCGGGGCGCAGGCGGCCAGCGCGGTCAGGGCGGCAACAATCAGGGGCAGGCGCATCGAAAGACCAGTCATGCAGCGCCCCTGGCAGCTGGGGCAGGCTAAGTCTCCGGCCATGATGCCTGCGGAGTCAATTCGCGAAAAAACGCGGCTTTTCTGACCACTATCCCTCGCGGTTAAAGTGCAGCGGGCCGCAGGATGTATAAGCGCCTGTCACGGAATATTACAAATCCAACACCCGCGCCGCGCGGTTTTCGCGTCCGATGTCGGGTATCTGCTGATTCGGCTTGCCAGGAGGGCGTTATTAAATTACCAAACAGAAATATAACTATTGGGATATGCGATGGCCGATCCTCTCTCCCGCACCTTTCTCGCCCTCGCCGATCCGACCCGGCGCGCGATCCTTGCCCAGATTGCCGACGGGGCGCTTTCGGTGAACGACATCGTGGCCGCCAACCACCTGTCGCAGCCCGGCATCTCCAAGCATCTGAAGGTGCTGGAGGAGGCTGGCCTGATCCGCCGCGAGAGGGTGGCGAAGACCCGCCCCGTGCATCTGGAGCCGGAAGGGTTGAAGCGGGCAGGGGACTGGATCGACCACTACCGCAAGCAGTGGGAGGGCGCCTTCGACCGGATCGACGCGCTCATCGCCCGCCTGCAAGCCGAGGAGGACAGGAATGGACGACAATAGCGCCAACGCGCTCCGCCTGACCCACCATTTCGCCGGGCCGCCCGCCCTGGTCTGGGCGATCTGGACTAGGCCCGACCTCATCCGCTCATGGTTCGGCTCCTCGCACGGCTTCCGCGCCCATGACATCGCGGTCGATCTCCGCCCCGGCGGCACCTGGTCCTTGCGCAACGTCAACGGCGACGTGACCGAACATGTCTCGGGAACCTACCACGAGGTCGAAGCTCCCAACCGCCTGGTCTATTCCTACCACTTCGAAGGCACCGATTTCTTCTCGATCATCTCCGCCGACCTTGTGCCCGAGGGCGACGGCACCCGGCTCCACTTCCTGCAGACCGGCTTCCCGGACGCGCAGGCGAGGGTCGAGCACGCGCGCGGCTGGCCCCATGCCCTGCGCGTCATGGGTGACGCACTGCTGGCGATGCACGGCGTCGGCACGCTCTGGCCCGCCCTCCCCGAAAAGACCCACATCGACGGCGTCGCCCGCGACCTCGAAGCCGCCCGCGAGCGGCTGGCGCGAGAGGCCGCACAGTGACCCATCCGAACCTCCTCGCCCTCGACCGCCACTTCGCCGCCGCCCCGGCCTTCGTCTTCGGCCTCTGGTCGCACCCTGCGCTCGTCTCGGCCTGGTGGGGGCCGGATGCCTTCCACCTCCGCTCCTGCGAGATCGACTTCCGCCCCGGCGGCAACTGGCGCTTTCACATGGTCAGCCCGCAGCGTGAGCACTGGATCGGCGGCACCTACCACCAGATCGCCCCGGAGGAACGGCTGATGTTCTCCTACCGCTTCCCGGAATTCGGCGTGCAGTCCATCGTCTCGCTGGCCTTTGCCGCGGAAGGGCAAGGCACCCGGCTCCGCTTCCTGCAAACCGGCTTCCCGAACGAAGACCACTTCACCGGCCACAAGGGCGGCTGGACCGCGACGCTTTCCATCCTCGAAGACCTGATCCTCAAGCTGAACGGCATCGGTTCGGTCTACCCGACGCTGCCGCCCGCCAAAGTCAGCAGTGTCGCGGAAGACCTGATGGAAGCCCGCCGCCGCCACGACGAAGACATGAAGCGAAACGCCTGACACCCCGCGCCCCTTCTCCCTGCAAGGGGGAGGGTCGGCGAGGGGGTCCTAGCGCTGCCCGCGCGCCATGAAGGCCAGCCGCTCGAAGAGTTGCACATCCTGCTCGTTCTTCAGAAGCGCACCATGCAGCTGGGGCAGGGCCGTCCTCACGTCCTTCCGCAAATCCTCCGGCGCCAGATCCTCGGCCAGGAGAAGCCGCAGCCAGTCCAGCACCTCGGAGGTCGAGGGCTTCTTCTTCAGACCCGGCACCTCGCGGATCTCGTAGAACTGGGTCAGCGCGGCACTCAGAAGCTGGCCCTTGATGTCGGGGAAATGCACCCGCACGATGGCCGCCAGCGTCTCCGGATCGGGAAACCGGATGTAATGGAAAAAGCAGCGCCGCAGGAAGGCGTCCGGCAATTCCTTCTCGTTGTTCGAGGTGATGATCACCACCGGCCGGTGTCGGGTGCGGATCGTCTCGCCGGTCTCGTAGACATGGAACTCCATCCGGTCGAGCTCCAGGAGCAGGTCGTTCGGAAACTCGATGTCGGCCTTGTCTATCTCGTCGATCAGGAGGACAACCCGCTCCCCGGCCTCGAACGCCTGCCACAGCTTGCCCTTGCGGATGTAATTCCGCACCTCATGGACCCGTTCGTCCCCCAACTGGCTGTCGCGGAGCCGACTGACCGCATCGTATTCGTAAAGCCCCTGCTGCGCCTTCGTCGTCGACTTCACATGCCACTCGATCAAGGGCATTCCGAGCGACCCAGCCACTTGCCGCGCCAGCTCCGTCTTGCCCGTCCCGGGCTCGCCCTTGACCAGAAGCGGGCGCTGCAACGTGACCGCGGCATTCACCGCAATCGCCAGGTCATCTGACGCAACGTAAGTCGCGGTGGTCTCGAATTTCATCGCAGTATCAACATTCTGTTTCCCGGCCTTTCACAAACCCTACCTGCGCCCAGAAAATGTCGCAACCGCTAGTGACAATGCTCCGGCCTTGGGATACATGCCCCGGCAACAGGAGCGCGTCCATGACAGAAGCCCACCTGTCGGAGCGATCCGGCGCGAAGGAGAGAGTTTCGATGAAGGCCGAAGTTTTCCTGCCAGACGATTACCGTCCCGCCGAGGACGAGCCCTTTATGAACGACCGCCAGCTCGAATATTTCCGCCGGAAACTGCTGGTGTGGAAGCAGGAACTCCTGGACCAGTCGGCCGAAACCATCGACAGCCTGCAAGACAGCGCCCGCAACGTTCCCGACATCGCCGACCGCGCCTCCGAGGAGACCGATCGCGCGCTGGAACTCCGGACCCGCGACCGCCAGCGCAAGCTCGTCGCCAAGATCGACGGGGCGCTGCGCCGGATCGAGAATGGCGAATTCGGCTACTGCGAAGTGACCGGCGAACCGATCAGCCTCAAGCGCCTCGACGCCCGTCCCATCGCCACGATGACGCTGGAAGCCCAGGAAAAGCACGAGCGCCGCGAGAAGGTGCATCGCGACGACTGACGCCCGCCCGGCGACACTTTGTACACTTGACGCCGGGCCCGTGGTCCGGCGTTTTCGTCACATGGGGAACCTGACATGAGCCTGATCGGCCAGCCCGTCACTGTCATCGGCGCCGGGGTTGCGGGCCTCGCCGTCGCCCGCGCGCTCGCGCTCCGCGGGGCCGCCGTCACCGTGCTGGAACAGGCCGACGCGATCCGCGAGGTGGGCGCAGGCCTGCAAATCTCGCCAAATGGCGCGGCGGTGCTGCGGGCCCTTGGCCTGCAGGACGCGCTCGACACCGCTTCGATGCGGGCCGACGCGGTGCAGCTCATCGACGGCCCGACCGGCGATCCCGTGACGCGCCTCGACCTCGCCCGCCTGCGACCGGGGCAGGGCTACCATTTCCTCCACCGCGCCGACCTGATCGAACTGCTCCTCCATGCCGCGACCGAGGCAGGCGTCACGATCCGCCTCCTCTCCCGGATCGACGCGGTCGACCTCAACGGCCCGCATCCGGCAGTTGCGCTGGACAGCGGCGAGCGGCTGGACACGCCGCTCCTGATCGGTGCGGACGGCTTGCACTCGAAGACCCGCGCCGCGCTGAACGGGGCGGAGACGCCCTTCTTCACCCGGCAGGTCGCCTGGCGTGCGGTCATCCCCTGCGAGCCCGGCGCCGCCCCGGTTGCCGAGGTCCACATGGGCCCCGGCCGCCATCTGGTCAGCTACCCGCTGCGAAACGGCACGCTCCGCAACATCGTCGCCATCGAGGAGCGCGACAAATGGGCCGAGGAAAGCTGGACGCTGCGCGACGACGCCATCACCCTGCGCGTCGCTTTCGAAGGCTTTGCCCCCCGCGTCCGCGGCTGGCTCGACCGGGTGGAGGACCCCTGGCTCTGGGGCCTCTTCCGCCACAAGGTCGCGGAGAGCTGGGTCAAGCCGACGGGGCAGGGCGGCGTCGCGATCCTCGGTGACGCCGCCCATCCGACGCTGCCCTTCCTCGCGCAAGGCGCGTCGATGGGGCTGGAGGACGCCTGGGTCCTCGCCCAGTCCCTCGCCACCCATGACAGCCCCGCCGCGGCGCTGACGGCCTACCAGTCCGCGCGCAAACCCCGGACCACCCGCATCGTCGCCGCGGCCAATGCCAATGCCCGCGCCTACCATCTCACGGGCTTGCCGCGAATGATCGGCCACACCGGCCTGCGCCTGTTGGGCAGGGTTTCGCCGGGCACGATGCTCAGCCGTTTCGACTGGCTCTACGACCATGACGTGACGCAAGGCTGACCCCAGGCCCAAATCTTTTCGAAGAGCCTTGCCAAAATCCTTCGAAGGTTTTGCACCCGGCCCGACGCTCACAGCCCCGACATCTTCAGCACCGCCTCCGGCAGGCGCGCGCCCTGCACCTCGATCCCGGCCAACGCCGCCTCGACCCCCGCCATGTCCGCTGCCGACAGGATCACGGAAACCGCCCCGAGGTTCTCCTCCAGCCGATGCCGCTTCGTCGTCCCCGGAATCGGCGACATGCCCTCGCGCCGGGCCAGAAGCCAGGCCAGCGCGATCTGCGCCGGGGTCGCCCCCTTCGCTGCTGCCACGTCCTTCACCACCTCGACCAGCGCCATGTTGGCCTTGCGCGCCTCCGGGGCCAGACGCGGCACCATGTTGCGGAAGTCGGTCGCGTCAAAGGTCGTGGTCTCGTCGATCTTGCCGGTCAGGAACCCGGCCCCCAGCGGGCTGAAGGGCACGAAACCGATGTCCAGTTCATCCAGCACCGGCAGAAGCTCCACCTCCGGCCCGCGCCAGAACAGCGAATACTCGCTTTGCACCGCCGTCACCCTTTGCACCGCATGCGCCCGGCGGATGGTCTGCACCCCGGCTTCCGACAGCCCGAAATGCCGGACCTTGCCCTCGGCGATCAGGTCCTTCACCGCGCCCGCCACCTCCTCGATCGGCACGTTCGGATCGACGCGGTGCTGGTAGAACAGGTCGATCCGGTCGGTCTTCAGCCGCTTCAGGCTGGCCTCTGCCACCGCGCGGATATGGTCGGGGCGGCTGTTCGTACCCCCCCGGCGCTCGCCCGTCACCGGGTCGATGTCGAAACCGAACTTGGTCGCGATCACCACCTTGTCGCGGATCGGCGCCAGGGCTTCGCCCACCAGCAGTTCATTGGCGAAAGGTCCATAGGCCTCGGCGGTATCGAAATGGGTGACGCCAAGCTCATGCGCGTGGCGGATCAGCCGGATCATCTCGGCCGGGTCGGAGGCCGGGCCATAGGCCGAGGTCATCCCCATGCAGCCAAGGCCGATGGCCGAGACTTCAAGATTTCCGAGATATCTGTATTTCATGATCTGCTTTCCTTAGTTTCTTGCCGGGGCTTCGACATTCGAGAAGGCCAGGACGGCGTCGGGAAGACGTTGGCCGCGCAGCTCGATCGCAGCGACGGCAGTTTCGAGTTCAGAGATTTCGCCAGGCGAGAAGCTGATCGCCGCCGCGCCGATATTCTCCAGCATATGCGCCATCTGCGTCGTGCCGGGGATCGGGACGATCCAGGGCCGCTGCGCCAAGAGCCAGGCGAGCGCGATCTGACCGGCACTGGCCTGTTTCCGGTTGGCCCAGTCCTTCAGCAAGGCGACGAGTGCGAGGTTCGTCGGCAGGTTTTCGGGCGAGAACCTGCCTTCGACTCCCCGGATGTCACCCTCGGCGAAGCGCGTGCTTGCGTCGATCGCGCCGGTCAGGAAACCGACGCCGAGCGGGCTCCACGGCACGAAGCCGATGCCCAACTCCTCGCAGACGGGAAGCACCGCGTCTTCCGGCCCGCGCCACAGCATCGAATATTCGCTCTGGACAGCGGTCACCGGCAGTTCGGCATGGGCGCGGCGCAGGGTGCCAAGCCCCATTTCCGAAAGCCCCCAGTGCTGGACCTTGCCTTCATCCATGAGAGCCCTGACTGCGCCCGCGACATCCTCGATCGGAACCTGCGGGTCGACCCGGTGCTGATACAGAAGGTCGATCCGGTCGGTGCGCAATCGCTTGAGCATCCCCTCGACCGCCAGCTTGATGTGCTCCGGACGACTGATCAGGCCCGGCCCGATCTCGCCGGTGTCCAGATCGACGTTCCAGCCGAATTTCGAGGTGATCACCACCGAGTCGCGGAAGGGTTCGATGGCCTCCCCGAGAATGCGCTCGCATTCGTGCGGGCCGTAGGCTTCTGCGGTATCGAAGAAGGTCACGCCACGATCATGGGCCGTGCGGATGATGTTGATCATCTCGGGCCGCGCCGGGATCGTCGTCTGGTAGGTCCGGCCCATGTTCTGGACGCCAAGGCCGATGGGCGAAACCTCCAGCGTTCCCAGCATGCGCCGACCGCCCAGCGAGGGGGCGGTGGCATAGATGCCCGTCCCTTGTGCAGCGTCCTGAGCGGAGGCTTCGGAGGCGGTCGAAACAAGCAGAGGCGCTGCGGCGAGCCCACCCGCTGCGCCCAGGAACCCCCGCCGCCCGATCTTCGGCATCTGTTCGGTTGCCATGGCAGTTGTCCTTGTATTCGCGAGAAGTCGCATCCGAGCGGCTCCCCCAGTGGTTGATGGATGCTGCGGCGGGAAGCCGCTGCAGGGGCCAATATCGCCTTTTCCTTTCCCCCGAATTAGACCCTATAATCCGCATCTCGTTGTAAGGCAGGCTTCACAATGCGCCGCTCATCCATGGACGATCTGGCGACCTTCGCGCTCGTCGCGCGGGAACGCAGCTTCACCCGGGCGGCGGCCCAACTTGGCGTGTCACCCTCGGCCCTCAGCCAGTCCATTCGCCAGCTGGAGGATCGGATCGGCATCCGTCTCCTCACCCGCACCACCCGCAGCGTCTCGGCCACCGAGGCCGGCGAGCGGCTGCTGGCGACCGTCGAGCCCCGCTTCGACGAAATCCGCGACGAGCTTGCCAGCCTTGCCACTTTCCGCGACCGCCCCGCCGGAACGATCCGCATCACCGCCAGCGAATACGTCGCCGAACAGGTGCTCTGGCCACGGCTTGCGCCCGTCCTGCGGCACTACCCCGATGTGTCGCTGGAAATCTCCATCGACCACGGCTTCCGCGACATCGTGGCTGACGGCTTCGATGCCGGTGTCCGCCTCGGCGAAAGCGTGGAAAAGGACATGATCGCCCTCCGCATCGGCCCCGACGCGCGCATGGTGGCCGTGGCGACGCCGGACTATTTCGCCAATCATCCGCCCCCCGTCACCCCGAAGGACCTGACCGCGCACCGCTGCATCAACCTGCGTTTCGTCACCAGCGGCGCGCTCTATGCCTGGGAGTTCCAGAAGGACGGCCAGTCGATCCGGGCCAAGGTCGAGGGCCAGGTCATCTTCAACTCGGTCAGGCCCTGCCTGCAAGCCACGCTGGACGGCTTCGGCATCGGCTTCCTGCCGGAGACGCTTGTAGCCCCCGCCATCGCCGCCGGATCGCTTGTGCAGGCGCTTGACGACTGGTGCCAGCCCTTCCCCGGCCCGCATCTCTACTACCCCAACCGGCGCCAGACCTCTCCCGCGTTCCGGCTGGTACTCGACGCGCTGCGCTACCCCGGCTGAACCGTGGCCGAACCCCGGTCAGGCAGGTCAGACGGCACAGTCAAAACCTTACCAGAGTCTGAATGTCCGCGAGCAAGTCATTGATTTCGAACGCCCGGATTTTCTGTCCACCGTGGACAGGCCCGCTTCAGGCCACCAGCCGCACCCAGACCGGCACATGGTCCGACGGCTTCTCTCCGCCCCGCGCCGCCTTGTCGATCCCGACGTCCTCCAGCCGGTCGGCGGCCTGCGGAGAGCACATCACATGATCGATCCTGATCCCGTTGTTCCGCTCCCAAGCCCCGGCCTGGTAATCCCAGAACGTGTAGACCCCCGGCCCCGGCATCCGCACCCCGACCGCATCCGTCAGCCCCAGGTTCGCCATCCGCCGGAACGCCTCCCGGCTGGCGGGCAGGAACAGCGCATCCGTGACCCAGGCCTCCGGCTTCGCCGCATCCACTCCTTGCGGGATCACGTTGTAGTCCCCCAGGCAGACGAAATGCTCCTCCCCCGCCAGCAACTCCCGCACCCGCGCCTCCATCCGCGTCATCCATGCCAGCTTGTAGTCATACTTCGGCCCTGGCGCCGGGTTGCCGTTCGGGAGGTACAGCCCGCAGACCCGCACCGGGCGCCCGGCATCGACAACCGCCTCGATCCACCGTGCCTGCTCGTCGGCATCATCCCCCGGCAACCCCCGCCGCACGTCGCTGAGCGGCAGCTTCGACAGGATCGCCACCCCGTTGAACCCCTTCTGCCCGTGCGTCTCCACCCGGTATCCCAGCGCCTCGAAGTCCCCGCGCGGAAAGGCCTCGTCGACCGACTTGATCTCCTGCAGGCAGACCACATCCGGCGCGGCCTGCGCCAGCCAGGCCGGCAGCGCCTCGGCCCGCGCCTTGATTCCGTTGATGTTGAATGTCGCAAGTTTCATGGCCCGGCCCTCCGCAAGCCCACCCTAGGGCCGCCGCAGGCCCGGCTCAAGCTGTCTGCCGCAGGGGAAGGGTGGCCGCCTGCAACCAGAGACTGTCCAGCGCGTCGATCTCTGCCGGATCGAACCGCTCCGCCTCCTCCCAGTAGCGCCCCGAGGGCACCAGATACCCCAGCTCCGCCTCCCGCGCCAAAGCCTCGGCCGCAAGGTCCGCGCACCATGCCTTTGGCTGGACATGCGCCAGTCTCGACCGTGCCGCCCGCGGGAAGACCAGCCGCGACGGCCCGAACGACAGGTTCACCACCGCACAGCCCTGCATCGCCGCCAGCACCATCAACCGCGCCGACTTCGCCTTCAGCGAGCGGAGCGTGACGTCCTCGCGCAAAGGGTCCGGAGTTCCCGTGCCATAGAAATGCGTCGGCCCCGATGCCGGATACTGCATGTCGCACCCGAAAACCGCCAGGACGCTTGGCCGCAAGGCGTGCAGCGCCCAGTATCCGGCGGTAAACGCCATTGTCGCGCCCGCATAGACGAATCCGCCATGGGCATTCTGTGCGGGCACGAACTCGGCCTCGGTCACGATCCGCTGGCCGGGCCGCGCCACCGCCTGCCGCTCTGCCGGGAAATCATGCGGATGGATCGCGACGTCCCAGTCGAACCGGATCCGCCAGGCGTTGTTGATCGCCAGCACCAGATCGAACGGTGCACGCGGCCAGAGTGCAGCCTCCGCCGCCATGGGTGCCGAGCCCAGCATCAACACACGCATTACAGTCCCTCACCGTCCGATGCGCAGAAAGCTAGCGCGCGAGGGTAGCATGACCAGAGGGGTCAGATCGAGAAACTCGTGCCGCAGCCGCAACTTGTCTTGGCATTCGGGTTTTCCACCACAAAACGCGCGCCGATCAGCTCGTCGCTGAAGTCGATCACCGCGTTCGACAGGAAGGGCAGGCTGACCTGATCGACCAGCACCCGCTGGCCATCCTTTTCCAGGACCAGATCGTCGGCCGCAGGCTCATCCAGCGTGATCGAATACTGGAATCCCGAACATCCGCCACCATCGACCGCGACGCGCAGGGGCTTCACCTCGCCCGTCGCCTCGGCAATCTCGGCCAGCCGGGCAAAGGCCCGATCGGTGACTTTTGGCGGCAGCGTCAGTTCCATGGCTGTTCCCGTATCCTTCGGCACGCCCCGCGAATATATGGGACGCGACCGCTCCGAACAAGGACAGCCCCCAATGCTTGCGCCCTTCGCTTGCCAACCCGACGCCAGCCGAGGGCGCCTCTGGCCGGAACGGCTGTCCTCCTTCCGCTCACCCTACCAGCGCGACCGGGACCGGATCATCCATTCCAGCGCCTTCCGCCGGTTGAAGCACAAGACGCAGGTCTTCGTCGAACATGAGGGCGACTACTACCGCACCCGCCTGACCCATACGATCGAGGTGGCGCAGGTCGCCCGCACCATCGCCGGGGTCCTTGGCCTGAACACCGACCTCGCGGAGGCGGTGGCGCTGGCGCATGACCTGGGCCACACCCCCTTCGGCCATACCGGCGAGGACGCGATGGAGCGGTTGATGGCGCCCTATGGCGGCTTCGACCACAACGCGCAGGCGCTGCGGATCGTGACCCGGCTGGAACGGCACTACGCCGATTTCGACGGCTTGAACCTCACCTGGGAAACCCTTGAAGGCATTGCGAAACATAACGGCCCGGTGACGGGGCCGAATACCGACCGGAAGCACGACGGCCCGCTGCCCTATGCGCTCGCCGAGGTTAACGCGCAATGGGACCTGGAGCTTGACACCCACGCCAGCGCCGAGGCGCAGGTGGCCGCCATCGCCGATGACGTGGCCTATTCGCACCACGACCTGCATGATGGGCTGCGCTCGGGTCTATTCACCGAAGCCGACCTGATGGAGCTTCCCGTCACCGGCCCCGCCTTCGAGGAGGTCGACCGCACCTATCCCGGCCTCGACAGGATGCGCCGCCGCCACGAAGCCCTGCGCCGGGTCTTCGGCCGGATGGTCGAGGATGTTATTGCCGTCGCCCAGAACAGGCTAACCAGCGCGCAGCCGAAATCGGTCGACGACATCCGGCACATGGGCACCACGATCATCCGCTTTTCCAAGCCGCTCTACCAGGACCTGAAGGCGGTGCGGAGCTTCCTTTTCCACCGCATGTATCGCGCGCCGAGCGTCATGGCAGTCCGGGCCGAGGTCACGCGGATGGTCGACGACCTCTTCCCGCTGTTCCTGCGCCAGCCCGACCTTCTGCCGGAGGAATGGCAGGCCGATGTCGCGGCGGCACGGGACGAAACCCATCTTGCGCGCACCGTTGCCGACTACGTTGCGGGGATGACCGACCGCTTTGCGATCCAGGAACACCAGCGGCTCTTCGGCAATCCAGATGCATTTCGGGCGGGCGGGCAAATTCCTTAAGCAAGAAATTTGCCAAATTTCTTCCTCAAGAAGTTTGGGCCCGCCTCACGCCGTCCGCGCCGCCTTGACCCAGATCCCGGCCAGCACCAGCGACAGGATCGCGTTCCAGCCAGCCATGGAAATCCCCAGCATCTGCCAGGCAATGGCATCGCAGCGCACCACGGCAGCCACATCCTTCGTCGGGTCCAGAAGGTCTGCCGTCGAAATGCCGTCGATCGAACCGGCGGTGCAGGAGGCAAGACCCTCCCACCATTTCAGTTCGACCCCGACATGGAAGACCGCGATGGCGGCCGTCGCCAGCGCTGCCAGGGCGCCCAGCCAGGCCAATCCGCGCCAACCCGTCGCCAGGGCGACAAGCCCGATAAGGATAGCCGCCGCATGCGGCCAGCGCTGCCAGAGGCAGAGTTGGCAGGGCGCAAGCCCGCCGATGTACTGGAAGGCGAAGGCCCCGCCCAGAAGGGCGACCGAGCCGAGCGTGGCCAGAAGGATCAGGGTTTGGCGGGGAAGGGTCATCTTCGCTCTCGTGCAGGGACAAACGCGCCGCGACCATAGGCCGTGGGGCGCGGAAGGGGAAGGGGAACGGCAGGGCCGCTCCCGCAGTTGTGCTTTCCTGCTTCCGATGTGGGCAGGCAGCAGATAGGATTTCGCCAAGGGTCGGGGCTTGCGGGTTAAGGATTCGTGAACGCCCACGGCGAAGGTATTGATTTCGAACGATTCGACCGGACCGTCCTGCGTGGACATTCGGGCGGAAGGGAAGGGTGACGACATGCAGTGGCGCGGACGCAGGGAAAGTTCCAACATTGAGGACCGCCGCAGCATGGGCGGCGGCGGCGGCATTCGCATGGGTGGGATCGGCGGGGCAGGGGCGATCGTGATCTTTCTCATCGCCATGTTCCTGGGCGTCGACCCCAGCCAGCTCCTCGGGCCCGGCGGCACCGACACCGGCTCGACCGGCACCCCGGTCGAGCTGACCGAGCAGGACAAGGCCGAGGGCCAGTTCGTCTCGGTGGTGCTGGCCGATACCGAGGAAATCTGGACGAAAGTCTTCAAGGAGCAGCTGAACGCCACCTACACCCCGGCGACTCTGGTCCTCTTCAAGGATGCCACCCGCTCCGCCTGCGGCGGCGCCTCCGAGGCGACTGGCCCGTTCTACTGCCCGATGGACAAGAAGGTCTACCTCGACACCGGCTTCTTCACGACGCTGCACCAGCGCCTCGGCGCCAGCGGTGACTTCGCGGCCGCCTATGTCGTCGCCCACGAGATCGGCCATCATGTGCAGGACGAGCTGGGCATCCTGTCCAAGGCCAACGATATCCGCCAGCGGGTCAGCCAGGAAGAATCGAATGCGATCTCGGTCCAGATCGAGTTGCAGGCGGACTGCCTGTCAGGCATCTGGGCGCGCGAGGCCGCACAGAGCCTGGGCAGCATCGAACGTGGCGACCTGGAAGAGGCCGTCAATGCCGCGAAACAGATCGGCGATGACACCCTGCAACGGAACGCAGGCCAGCGCCCGATGCCGCACACCTTCACCCACGGCACCTCGGAACAGCGCTCGCGCTGGTTCATGATCGGGCTGCAATCGGGCCAGATCGCCGACTGCAACACCTTCGACACCAACGATCTCTGAACTCCGCCAGGCCCGCATTGACGCGGGTCGCGGCAGGTTCTAAACGGGGACCCGGTGGCCCGAGTGGTGGAATGGTAGACGCAGGGGATTCAAAATCCTCCGCCGCAAGGCTTGCGAGTTCGAGTCTCGCCTCGGGCACCAATTTTCTCGAATCAGCGAATTGCGAATGCCTCGATTCGCCCGAATTGGCCCGGCGGATTTAGCGCCAGTCCTGCGGCAGGGCCCGTGTTTGAAATCTGCCGGGAAACACTGCGCAAAGAACCGCCCGCTGCCCGGCAAATCCGCAGGCGGAAAAGTGCTCAACAGCAGGTTGCGCAGCATCGGCCATAACCTCGACGTGATCGGAGTGGTGTTACACACGCCATGATTGAAACTACAGTTGGCTAAAGACGTTAGCAGGGATGCCCTTCCGCAACCCCGAGCCAGGACTGCCATGCTGACCCGCGCGATGCGAACAAGACACACGCACCGGCTGAAAAGTGGTGGACTTGTTGTTGTTTCCTAACATCTTTTTGCTTTTCAGTCGACGTACCGCCCGGTTATCCAAGGAGGATAGAGAGGGCCTCGCCTGGGCGAGGGCCTGCAGGAAAGTGATAGATCGATGCTGTTTGACGATGCTGCTACGACATCCCCCGATGCGGAGCCTTCGAAGGCGCCGCGCTGTACGCCCTGCTTTACGCCGGGAACGCTGATCACCACCCAGCGCGGCGAACTGCCCGTCGAGCTGATTGCGGCCGGGGATCGGGTCGTCACCCGCGACAACGGCATCCAGACGGTGCGCTGGGTCGGCAAGACGCAGATGTTCCTGCATGACTTTCAGTCGGAACCGCACCTCTTGCCGGTGTTCATCCAGCAGGGTTCGCTCGGCAAGGGCCTCCCGGAGCGCGACATGATGGTTTCGCCGAACCACCGCGTCCTGGTGGCGAACACCCGTAGCACTGTGCGCTACACCGACCGCGAAGTGCTGGTCGCCGCCAAGCACCTGGCCGCGCAAGGTGTGCACACGGTTCAGTCAAGCGGCACGACCTATGTCCATTTCATGTGCGACCGGCACGAGGTGGTTCTGTCGAACGGCATCTGGACCGAGACGTTCCACCCAGAGGACACCTCGCTGAAGGGGATCGGAAACGCGCAGCGACTGGAAATCTTCGAGATTTTCCCTGAATTGAAGACCGAAGCCGGCCGTGCTGCATATGGTCAGACCCGTCGGATTGCAGATGGGCCGCATCTGGCCGAAGCTATTGCCTGAGATGAAATTTCTTGACGATTTTGTTAACGGATTGTGCAATAGGGTTACTGGGAAGTCGGTCGGCAGAAGCGTGTCGGCAAGTTTGGTAGCGACGTCATCATAATGGCGCAAAGGTTTCCGGGTTCGGTCATGGCCGCGACACGGAAGCTGACTACCGAGTGGCGGTGAAGCAGGGGCAGAAGACGATGGCGACAGTAACAGGCACCAGCGGCGGCGAGCTAATTCAACCGGGCACGCCAACGACCTATGGGTCAGATGGGGCGGACCTGATCTCGGGGCTGGCCGGGAACGACACCATCTATTCTGGCATCGACAACGACACAGTCTACGGCGGCGACGGACGGGACAATGTCTTTGGCGGCACTGGAAACGACCAGCTTTACGGCGGTCTGAATGCGGATTCTCTTTACGGGGGCGCGGGGAACGACACCCTGTTCGGCGGCAGTTCCGGCGGTACGGGCGACGACGTCCTGTATGGCGGCGCCGATTTTGACTATGTCAGCTATTCAGGCCTTGCCACGGGCGTGACCGTCAATTTGAGCACGAACAGCGCGAGTTCAGATGGCACCGAGGACATTTTCGAGGTCGAAGGCGTCATTGGCGGGTCCGGAGACGACAGCATCACCGGGGACAATGCCGCAAACGTTCTCGATGGCGGTGCCGGCGCAGATTCCCTGAACGGCGGTCTCGGAAACGACACGCTGATCGGCGGCGTCGGCATCGACAGGATCTACGGCGGCAACGACGCAGATCTGGTCTATGGCGGCAATGACGGCGACTTGCTCTCAGGCAACGATGGTGTTGATACCCTTTACGGCGATGCCGGGAACGACACCGTTTACGGCGACGCGGGGGATGACGCGCTCTATGGCGGCGACGGCATAGACCGGCTTTTCGGCGGCACCAATTCCGATCTGCTGTACGGCGGCAACGATGGCGATTCGCTTTCTGGCGATGCCGGGAACGATACGCTCTACGGCGATCTTGGCGCTGACACGCTCTATGGCGGGGCCGACACCGACCTGCTCTACGGCGGCAATGACGGCGACCTGCTCTACGGCAACGATGGCGTCGATTCGGTTTTCGGCGAGGCCGGGAACGACACGCTGTACGGTGACGTCGGGAACGACAGTCTCTCTGGCGGTGACGACAATGATCTGATCTTTGGCGGCAACGATGCGGACGCGCTGGCCGGCGACGCCGGCAATGACACGCTGTATGGCGGTATCGGCGATGACACCCTGTCCGGCAACGACGGTGTCGACGCGTTGTTCGGCGATGTCGGCAACGACATTGTCTACGGTGGCGTAGGCGCCGACACGCTTTACGGCGGGAACGACGCCGATCTGGTCTACGGCGGCAATGACGGCGACCTGGTCTTCGGCGACCTCGGCAACGACACGCTTTACGGCGATGCGGGGAACGACACGCTCTTTGGCGGCCTTGGCAACGACATCATCCATGGCAATGACGGTTTCGATTTCGTCAGTTATGTTGGCGTCGCGACCTCGGTGGTCGTCAACCTCGGCGCGACGACAGTCACCGGGGAAGGAACCGATACTGTCATCGGGATCGAGGGTGCTATCGGCGGCACCGCTGCGGACACCATCATCGGCAGTGCGGACGGTAACATCCTGTACGGCGGGGCCGGAAACGACTCCGTCGCGGGCATGGACGGATCCGACACACTCTATGGCGATGTCGGGAACGATACACTTTACGGCGGCAATGACGCCGATCTGCTCTACGGCGGCAACGATGCCGATCGGCTGTACGGCGACAACGGCAGCGACACGCTTTACGGCGATATCGGAGCTGACTCGCTTGTTGGCGGAAACGACGGCGATCTGCTCTACGGCGGCAATGATGCCGATACCGTTTCCGGAGACGCAGGAAATGACACGCTCTACGGCGATGTCGGGGCCGACACGCTCTATGGCGGTGCCGACAACGATGCGGCCTATGGCGGCAACGACGCCGACGTGATCTATGGCAACGACGGTCTCGATACGCTCAGCGGCGACCTTGGCAACGATACGATCTTCGGGGGTAACGGTGCCGACCTTGTCAGTGGTGGCAATGACGCCGACCTGGTCTACTCTGATGCCGGAAATGATACCCTCTACGGCGATCTCGGCGCCGACACGCTTTATGGCGGCGCTGACAACGACGCGGTCTATGGTGGCAATGACGCCGACCTGATCTACGGCAACGACGGTCTCGACACCCTGTTTGGCGGCGATGGCGCCGACGTGCTTAACGGCGACGCCGGCAATGATGTCCTTGACGGCGGCGCCGGAAACGACACTCTGAACGGTGGCACCGGTGACGACACCATGCGCGGCGGCGCCGGTGCCGACGCCATGAACGGTGGCCAGGGCCTCGATTTCGCTGACTACAGCGACTCGAACGCCGCAGTGTCGGTCAACCTTGCGACGGGAGCTTTCAGCGGGGGCTTCGCCACCGGCGACAGCGCCGCGGGGACCGACGGGATCATCGGCTCGAATTTCAACGACACGCTGGTGGGTTTTGACGGATCAAGCACCGATCCGAATGATGCCTATACCAACATCATCTATGGCGGTCTCGGCCGTGACAGCATCTCGGGTCTTGGCGGCGGTGACACGCTTTACGGTGGGAACGATGCCGACACGGTCAGCGGCGACCTCGGGAACGACAGGGTTTTCGGCGACGCCGGAAATGACGTCCTCTATGGCGGCGAGGGGACCGACACGGTCTTCGGCGACGCCGGAAATGACGTCCTTTATGGCGGCGAGGGGACCGACACGGTCTTCGGCGGCGATGATCGGGACCATATATACGTCAACTATGTCGGTCCTGGCCCTGAGTCGCTTATGGGCACCGCAACCCTGAACGACGTGCTCCTGAACGAGTCGGTCGACGGCGGTGGTGGCCCGAACGACAACGACACGCTGACCGTCAACATCACCGGCATGGGCTGGGATCAGATCGACATCGCCTACACGTCGGCGGACCACGAAAACGGCACGATCACCTTCTTCGACGCTTTGGGTGGCGTCATCGGCACGCTGACCTTCACCGACATCGAGCACCTGGACATCGTCTGCTTCACGGCGGGCACACAGATTCTGACGGACCGGGGCGCTGTTGCGGTCGAGGCTCTGGTGCCGGGCGATCTGGTGGTGACGCGCGACAGCGGGCTGCAACCCCTGCGCTGGGTCGGCCAGCGCAAGCTGTCCTTCGCCGAGCTTCAGGCCCGGCCCGAACTGCAGCCGGTGCGGATTGCCGCCGGGGCGCTGGCGGGTATCGGGCCGGAGCGGACGATGTTGGTTTCGCCGCAGCACCGGGTTCTGATCGAGGGGGCGCGGGCCGAGATGTTCTTCGGCGAATGCGAAGTGCTGGTGCCCGCGAAGCACCTGACCGGCTTGGCCGAAGTGACGCGGGCGCTGCCGGTCGAGGGCGTGACCTATGTTCACATCCTCTTCGACCGGCATGAGATCGTGCGCTCGGACGGGATCTGGACGGAAAGCTTCCAGCCGGCCGAGCGGACACTCTCTGCCCTTGAAGAGGTGGCGCGCAACGAGGTGCTGGAGTTGTTCCCCGAGCTTGCCAGCGATGCCACCTGCTTCCCGTCGGCGCGCCTGTCGCTCAAGGCGCACGAAGCGCGGGTTCTGGTGTCAGGCTGACCGGGCAGGGCGGCCCAGGAAGGCCGCCCAGTCTTCCGGCGTGTCGAGATCGAGCACGGCCATCCGGCCGGGGAGCGGCACCAGCCGGACGCGGTCCTTGTGTCGCTGCAGGACAGACCGGCCGCCTTCGTCGCCGGTCACGGCCTGAAGTTCGTCCCAGAGATCACGCGGAAAGATGCTGGGGTGTCCTGGTGCACCATCGGTCGTTCCGCCACGCCAGATCAGGTCCGGCTCGGCCCGGAACCGTGAGATGAGGTCTGCCAGGGCCTTGCTGGAAAAGCCCGGCATGTCCGCGGGAAGGATCATCACGCCATCCTCCGCCCCCGGTGCCCCCGCGCTGACCGCCGAAAGCGCGCGCGCGACGGAGCGCGACATGCCCAGTGCCGCATCCGGGACATCGACGATCCGGGCCGCAGAGTCCGCGAGTGTCATGCGACGCGCGTCGGAGGCCGGGGGCAGCGTGACATAGACCGGCGCGCCAGTGGCAAGGGCGACATCCGCCACCATGCGCAAGAGCGGCTTGCCCCGGACCCGCTGTAAAAGCTTGTCGCGTCCCCGCATGCGCGAAGACGCGCCTGCGGCAAGGACAAGGATGTGCACAGCCGGGCGCATGACACAAATGCTCCGCCTGACAGGGCAACCTGTCAAGCGATCCGTCAGGCGCGCATCCGCCCGTCGTCATCCCACAACGGGGCCAGATGGACGCGCGCCGGACGGCGTTCGCCGAGGATTTCGACCTCGAGTTCCAGCCCGTCCACCACGCGGTCTGCCGGGATGAAACCCTGGGCCACCGACTTGCCGGTCCAGTGGCTGAACCCGCC
This sequence comes from Tabrizicola sp., assembly GCF_016792905.1. Taxonomy (GTDB): domain Bacteria; phylum Pseudomonadota; class Alphaproteobacteria; order Rhodobacterales; family Rhodobacteraceae; genus Tabrizicola. The sequence continues at coordinate 65,707 of NZ_JAEULP010000026.1, read as the reverse complement.
CGAGGTGCACCAGCCCACGACCGCGCCATCCAGCCAGATCGGCTCCCAGGCGACGACATCGGCGTCACTGGCGTCGACCACGATCGGCACCAGCCTGCGCTTCGGCCCTTCCGCCTTTTCCTTCAGCGCTGCGGCCTTGCCGATCCAGTCGGCGGGCTTGTTCCAGGCGATGAAGCGGTCAAGGCCCGTTTCGGCCGGGGTGTAGTCCGGGCTGAACTCGCGGCCCCAACTGCCGAACCACTTGTCCAACCGCAGCGACATCATCGCCCGCATCCCGAAGGGACGCAGGCCCAGATCCTTGCCCGCCGCCGACAGCACATCCCACAGGTGACGGACCGACATGTGATCGGTGTAGATTTCGTAGCCAAGGTCGGCGGTGTAGCTGACGCGCTGGACGATGCAGTTGGCCATGCCCACGGTCATGCGCTTCACGTCCATGAACCTGAACGCACCGGCGCTGACATCCGACCGGGTGACGCGGGCCAAAAGCTCGCGCGCTTTCGGTCCTGCGATCTGGAATCCGGAACGGGAGTCCGAGACATTCTCGACGGTTACGCCGGGTTCCTCATGTTGTTCGAACCAGCGCTGATGCCAGCCCTGCGCGCCGTAGCTGGCGGTCAGCTGGAATTCGGTCTCGCCTAGGCAGGACACGGTGAAATCGCCGATGATCTTGCCCGATTCCGCCAACATCGGGGTCAGCGACAGCCGCCCCGGTTTCGGGATGCGTCCGGCCATGATCCGGTCGAGCCAGTCGCGGGCGCCTGCGCCCTTGACCAGATACTTGCCGAAATTCTGCACCTCGTTGATGCCGACGTCTTCGCGCACGGCCATCACCTCTTGTCGCGTCGCCTCCCAGGCATTGGAGCGCTTGAAGGTGGGCGTCTCATGGCGCGGCTCGCCGGGCAGGGCGTGGTAGTTCACCACCTCCAGCCCATACTGCTGGCCCCACACTGCGTTCATCTCGTCAAACACCTGATACATCGGCGTGGTGCGGAAGGGACGGGCGGCGGGGCGTTCCTCGTTCGGGTAGGAGACGGAGAAGCGCATCTGGTAGTTTTCGATGACCTTCGGAACAGTATAGCCCGGCGAGGTCCAGGTCCCGAACCGCGCAACGTCAAATCCGCGCGGGTCGCGCTCGACCTCGCCGTGGATCATCCATTGCGCCAGCGAAAGGCCCATGCCGCCGCCCTGAGAAAAGCCTGCCATGACCGCGCAGGCCGACCAGTAGTTTTTCAGCCCCGGAACCGGCCCGATCAGCGGGTTGCCGTCGGGGGCAAAGGTAAAGGGTCCGTGGATCACCCGCTTGACGCCTGAGCGTTCCAGAACCGGGAAGCGGCGGTAGGCGAAGTTCACGCTGTCCTCGATCTTGTCGAACTGCTCGTTCAGCAGCTCATGCCCGAAATCCCAGGGCGTGCCGTCCACCGACCAGGGTTCGCAGGGTTTTTCGTAGAAGCCGATGCAGAGGCCCCGGCCTTCCTGGCGCAGATAGCTTTCGCCGCCGGGGTCCATGACATGCGGGAACTCGCGGCCCGACTTCAGGATGTCCATGATTTCCGGGATGTCGTCCGTCACCAGATACTGGTGCGCCATCGGCAGGAGCGGCAGGTAGACACCCGCCATTGCCCCGATTTCCCGGGCCCAGAGGCCGCCAGCGTTCACCAGATGCTCGCAATGGACCGTGCCCTTCTCGGTCACGACTTCCCAGCCGTCCTTGGTCGGGTTGGTCTCCAGCACCCGGTTGTGCAGGACGATCTCGGCCCCGCCCATGCGCGCGGCCTTGGCATAGGCATGGGTGGTGCCCGAAGGGTCGAGGTGGCCGTCGAGCGGGTCGTAAAGCCCGCCGAGGATTCCGTCCACATTCACCAGCCCGTCGGTCAGTTTGGAGATTTCGGCGGGCGACAGGATTTCGGTGTCGAGCCCCATGTAGCGATGCTTGGCGCGCTCGGCCTTCAGCATCTCGAACCGGGCCTCGTTGTCGGCCAGCGTCACCCCGCCGACATGGTGGAGGCCACAGGACATGCCGGTGATCGCCTCAAGCTCCTTGTAAAGCCGGATGGTGTAGCCCTGCAGCGCCGCCATGTTGGTGTCGCCGTTGATCGTATGGAACCCGCCCGCCGCGTGCCAGGTTGAGCCGGAGGTCAGCTCGGACCGCTCGATCAGCATGACATCGGACCAGCCGAGCTTGGTCAGGTGATACAGGACCGAGCAGCCGACAACGCCGCCGCCGATCACCACCACGCGCGCATGGGTCTTCATTGCAGTCTCTCCGCCTTGTCCGGTTTCGATGCACCATGCCGGGGCAGGGCCGGGAAGGCATGAGAATTTGCGACAAAGAATGTCGCGCCCAGACAGTGACGCCAGGCCGGTAGGGGGCTACTTCTCGGGGATCAGGCCCTTTGGCGCGAAGCGCAGCACCAGAAGCAAGACCACGCCAAGGGTCAAAAGCCGCATCTGCGCCGCGGTGTCCTGCAGATGGTCCTTCAGGTCTCCCGCGGGCAGTCCGGCGGTGATGACATCCATCATCTGCGGCCCGAGGAATTCCACGGCGAGATACAGCCAGCCGATCAGCAACCCGCCCAGGATCGACCCCCAGTTGTTGCCCGACCCACCGACGATGACCATCACCCAGATCAGGAAGGTGAAGCGCAGGGGCAGGTAGGACGGCGGGGTCAGCTGGCCCTCCATCGAGGTCATCATTGCGCCCGCCAGCCCCACGACCGCCGAGCCGATGATGAAGATCTGCAGGTGGCGGAACTTCACGTCCTTGCCCATTGCGGCCGAGGAAATCTCGTTGTCGCGGATCGCGCGGACCATGCGGCCCCAGGGGCTGTTCAGCGCGCGCTCGCAGCCCCAGACCAGAAGCACCAGCACCAGCCCGAACATCGTCGCGTAAAGGAGTTTGACGAAGATCGTCGAGGCAGTGACGGGATCGAGACCCATCGCCTGCACGGGTTCGAGGAAGGCCGGGTTCAGTTGCAGGTCGACTTCGCGCGGGACCGGCCAGGGGCGGGGCAGGCCCGTCAGGTTTTTCACCCCGCGCGCCAGCCAGTCTTCGTTCCGCATGACGGTGACGATGATTTCGGCGATGCCCAGAGTGGCGATCGCCAGGTAGTCCTCCCGCAGGCCAAGGGCGATCTTTCCGATCACCCAGGCGGCGGCGGCGGCCATCAGCGCACCGACGGGCCAGGCCAGCAACGAATTCAGACCAAGCCCGCCGATGTTGCCGGCCTGGGCCGGATTGTTTGCCTCGACCGCGACGACGGCGGGGTCAAGAATCGCTCGATAGATGAAGAAGACAACGACCAGATACAGCGCCAGCGCCAGTGCGCGGTTGGTCCCGGCGTTCAGACGGCGGTAAAGCCAGACTGCAAGCGCGATGGCAGCAGCCGCAAACAGGAGCGCGCCCAGGATGCGAGGGCCGCCAGCGGCCCAACCCTCCGGCACCGGCTTTGACGAGATCAACGCCACGGCCAGACCGCCGAGCGCGACCGAGCCGACGATGCCGGTCGAGAACAGGCCCGCGTAACCCCATTGGATGTTCACCCCGATGGCCATGATGCAGGACAGAAGCGCAAGGTTCAGGATGTTCAGCGACAGGTTCCAGCTTTGCAGCAACCCGGTCAGGATGAACAGGACAGCGACGCCCGCGAAGAGAAGTACATTGCGATAGGGCCCCATGTCACTTGCCTCCGAAGATGCCCTGCGGGCGGAACAGTAGAACCATGATCAGGATGGTGAAGCTGACGGCGACCTTGTAGTCGGTCGAAAGTGCCTGATAGAGCCCATCACCCAGCCAGTCCGCCGGAACCAGATAGCCCAGCACCTTCTTCCAGGCGCTGGTGACGATCAGCTCCGAGAAGGCGACGATGAAACTGCCGATCACCGCCCCCAAGGGGGAACCGAGCCCGCCCACGACGGCGGCGGCGAACATCGGCATCAGAAGGCTGAAGTACACGATCCCGCGGTACGACTTGTCCAGCCCGTAAAGGGTTCCCGCGATGCAGGCCAATGCCCCCGCGATGATCCAGGTGATCGTGACCACGCGTTCGGGGTTGATGCCGGACAGAAGCGCCAGATCCTCGTTGTCGGAATAGGCTCGCATCGACTTGCCAGTGCGGGTCTTCTGCAGGAACCAGAACAGCAACGCGCAGCAGATCAGCGCCGCGGCCACTGAAATCGCCTGGGTGGTCTTGATCGCCAGGGGCTCGACCAGTCCGGTCGCGGCCTTGAAGTCCTGGGGGTTGAGCATCATCCGCGCGCCATCGGTGAAGTTCTGCTCGGAGGTGCCGATGATCATCCGCACAAGGCCGTTCATCACGAACATCACGCCGGTCGACACGATGACCACGATGATCGGCTTTGCCCTTTGCTTGCGGTAGAAACGATAGACCACGCGGTCCGTCGCAAGCACCATGGCGATGGTCACAAGGATGCCCAAGGGCAGCGCCAGCAGCGCTGTCGGCAACGGCCCCGCCGTGATCCCCATCGACTGGAACCACCAGGTGAAGAGGATGACGAAGGCGGTCCCGAAGGCCATCGTATCGCCGTGCGCGAAGTTCGAGAAGCGCAGCACGCTGAAGATCAGCGTGATGCCAAGCGCCCCCAGCGCCAATTGGCTGCCATAGGCAAGGCCCGGCACGACGATGAAGTTCAGGAAGGCGACAAGGGCGTTTAGGATGTCCATCGGGTCTCGGGTCCAAAGTGTCGGGAACGAGGCTCAGCCGCCGGTGGCGACGCAAGCACCCTCGCCGCTGATCGCCACCGGACCGGCAGCATGGGCGGTAAAGAGGAACTGACCCTCGGGGAAGATGCTGATCATGCCCGACATCCCACCCTGCGGCGGCATCACCAGGACCAGCTCGCCCGTGTCGTCGATATGGCCCGCATCGAAGGCCTGCCAGGTCTGGTCGCCGGTTTTCACCGCCCAGGTGTCGCCGGTCTGCTCGATGACGAAGGGGCCGCCCGCATAGGCCTCGCAGGCGCCGCCGCCGCATTGGCGGTCGACCTTGCACTCGAATCCGGCGAAGGCCGGGGCAGGGGCCAGCGCCAGAAGGGCCAGGATTGCATGTTTCATCATCAACCTCCCAGGAAGGACTTGCGGACTTCCGGGTCGGCCAGCAGGGCCTCCCCGGTATCGGTATAGCGGTTGCGACCCTGCACCAGGACATAGCCCTTGTCGGCGATGTCCAGCGCCTGCCGGGCGTTCTGTTCCACCATGAGGATCGAGATTCCGGTGCGGGCGATCTCGATGATGCGGTCGAACAGCTCGTCCATCACGATGGGGCTGACGCCCGCAGTGGGCTCATCCAGCATCAGCACCTTGGGCTGCGTCATCAGCGCGCGGCCCACGGCAACCTGCTGGCGCTGGCCGCCCGAAAGCTCCCCTGCCTTCTGGTAGCGCTTCTGCTTCAGGATCGGGAAGAGCCCGTAGATCTGCTCCATCGTGTCGCGGATCTTGTCGTCCTCGCGGATGAAGGCGCCCATCTCCAGGTTCTCCTCCACCGTCATGCCGGTGAAGATGTTGTGGGTCTGCGGCACGAAGCCCATGCCCTTGCGGACGCGGGCCTGAGGGGTCAACCCGGTGATGTCCTCGCCGTTCAGCTTCACGCTGCCCTGGCGCAGCTTCAGCATCCCGAAGACGGCCTTCATCGCGGTGGATTTCCCCGCGCCATTCGGCCCGACGATGACCGCGATTTCGCCTGGCTCGACTGCAAGCGTACAGGAATGCAGGATATCGACCGCGCCGTAACCGCCGGTCATGTTCTCGCCGATGAGGAAGGGTGCACTCATTCTGGTAGGTCCAGTTTCCGGTACGGAAGAAGGTGGAAGGAAGCGGCCCGCATCATTCGGAAAGCTTTGTGCTGGCCAGAAGATCGGCCTGGTAGCCGGCATGCTGCGGCGTGTACTCGTCGCCGATGGCATAGGTCATGATCTGCATCACCCGCTTGGGCTCCACGAAGACCGAGTTGGCGAAAACCACATCCAGGCCGTTGATATTGACCGCGTAGATCACGGTATCTCCGGTTAGCCCGCCCAGTGCTGCGGGCTTCACGTCGATGACCTCGGGCGTATTGCCGGTCGCCATCTGGGCATTGTCCAGCACGACCTGGCGCATGAACTCGGCCGTAACCCCGTCGTCGCTTCCAAGGTCTTCGATCAGATACTGCGCATAGTGCCGCGCATCGATGCGATAGGCTGCGGTGATCTCGGCGCTGGACGGCTGGGTCCGGCCCCAGCCGAGAGCCCCGCCGCAGAACTGCACCGTCGCCGTGACCTCGGTGCAACCGGTCGGGGCCTCACCCGCAGCCGTGGCATACTTCCATGTGCCGTTGTCGAACAAAGTGACTGTCTTGCCGCCGACCACAGCCTTGCCCACGACGGCTTGGGCCAGAGAATTGCCAGGCGTTGCCAGGCAGGCCAACAATGCGAGAATGCCCAGCCTCACGCCGCACCCTCCTTCAACTTGTTCTTCAAGCCGCGACCGAGGTACGCTTCGATCACCCGTTCGTCGTTCTTGACCTCGTCGACGGTGCCCTGCGCCAGCACCTTGCCCTCGGCCATCACGATCACCGGGTCGCAAAGCCGGGCGATGAAATCCATGTCATGCTCGATCACGCAGAAGGTGTAGCCGCGTTCCTTGTTCAGGCGCACGATGGCATCGCCGATGGTGTTCAGAAGCGTCCGGTTCACCCCGGCGCCCACCTCGTCCAGGAAGACGATCTTCGCGTCGACCATCATCGTGCGGCCCAGTTCCACCAGCTTCTTCTGGCCGCCCGAGATCATCCCGGCCTTCTGGTCGGCGATATGGCTGATGGTCAGGAACTCCAGCACCTCGTCGGCCTTCTGGCGGATGCGTTCCTCTTCCTCGGCGACTGCCCCGCGCGAGAAGAGCGCGTTCCACAGCTTTTCGCCCGACTGGCGCGGCGGAACCATCATCAGGTTCTCGCGCACGGTCATTGAGCCGAATTCATGGGCGATCTGGAACGTCCGGAGCAGGCCCTTGTCGAACAGCTTGTGCGGCGGCAGGCCGGTGATGTCCTCGCCGTCCATGAAGACCTGGCCACTGGTCGGCTCGTAGCGCCCGGCGATCACGTTGAAGAGCGTGGTCTTGCCCGCGCCGTTGGGGCCGATCAGCCCGGTGATCGAGCCGGTCCTGATTTCCAGCGACGCGCCGTCAACGGCATGAAAGCCGCCGAAATGCTTGTGCAGCTTCTCGACCTTGATCATGTACTTCCCCTGTCGTGGCCCAGGCTTTTCCCGGCTGGCCGGGCAAGGGACCTTCTTTTGGGCGACGGCCCGGGGGTTTCCCGGGCCGTGCCAAGTCGTTCGGTTCGGATCAGATCAACGGAACTGGACGGTCTCGTATTTGCCGCCCTTGACCTCGAACTGCTTGTAGCGCCCGGCCGATTCACCCGGTCCGATCAGAGTCACGCCCGAAGCGCCGTCATAATCGATGGCGGTGCCCGCCGCGATCAGATCCAGCGCCTTGCCCAGTTCGCCCGGAAGGATCTTGACGCCCGAACCGTCAGCCGGCCCGTTGGCGATTTCCATGATCTTTTCCTTGTAGACGTTCGAGTCGGTCGAGCCCGAAGCCTCCATCGCCAGCATGATCAAAGCGGCAGCGTCATAGCTTTCCATCGAATAGGGCGAGGTGGCGTCGTAGGCCGGATCGTTCTTCTTGCCCATTTCTGCCAGGATTGCCGCACCGGGGCTGTCGGACTGGGCCACCTGGCCATAGGAACCGTCCAGCGCCGGGCCAATCGCCGCGGGCAGGCTGTCGCCCACCATGCCGCCGGGCAGCCCGAAGGTGCTAAAGGCGCCCGAGTCGAGCGAAGCCTGGATGATGCCCTTGCCGCCCTGGTCAAGGTAGCCCGCGACGACGAGAAGATCGCCGCCCGCCGCTGCCAGCGCCGCGACTTCCGCCGAATAGTCGGCCTTGCCATCGTCATGCGCGGCGTTGATCGTCACGACGCCGCCCTTGGCGGTGAAGGCGCTGGCGATGGCTTCCGCAAGGCCCTTGCCGTAGTCCGAGTTCGAATAGGTCAGCGCGATCGACTTGACGCCCTTTTCGGTCAGGATGTCGGCCATGACTTCGCCTTCGCGTGCGTCCGAGGGCGCGGTCCGGAAGAAGAGGCCATTGTCCGGGTCGGCGGTCAGCGCGGGCGAGGTGGCCGAGGGCGAGACCATCACGATGCCGTTCGGCATGGCGACGTTGGTCAGCATGGCACGGGTCACGCCCGAGCAGTCGCCGCCGATGATGCCCTTCACGCCTTCGGCAGTCACGGCGCGCTCGGCCGCGGCAGTCGCTGCGGCAGCGTCGGTGCAGGTATCGTCACCGCGCACCGAGATGTAGTTGTTCTTCGCCTTGCCCGAGGCGTTCACTTCCGCCATTGCCGCTTCCGCAGCGTTGGCCATATGCCCGGTCAGCGATTCGATGGGGCCGGTGAAGCCGATCAGGATGCCGATCTTCACATCCTCGGCGGACGCGGCACCAGCCATCAGCGCGCAGGCCGAAACGGCCAGCATAAGTTTCTTCATTTATTGTATCTCCCTGTTTGGATCGAAATCCTGGCCTGACCGTAGTGCGGCGCGGGAGAAAAGGGAAGCCATAATTTGTCGACATCCTGTCGACGTAAAATTGGCCCGCGAGTCGACATGACGCGCTGCCAGGCTACATTTCTAGGTTGTGGGCACGGGTCGGCACCGACAGTCCGCGATGACCGGAGGAAGGAAAGGAAATCAGCGCTCTGCCTTCTCGTGTGCGCCGCTGGAAGGATGGCCGACCGCAATGGTCCCGGCCGGGCAGGGATCAGGCGCGCAGGCGCGTCATCACCGTGTCTGCGCCAGAAGCCAGTCGCGCACCCCCGGAATGTCATAGGCATAGACCCAGGTGTTCACATGCCCCGCGCCGGGATTGTCGCTGCCGTCTTCAGGCAAAACGCTGCCCTTGGTGAAGGTCGTGAAAAAGACGGTCCCGGCCCCCGCCGCCGCGCGGGCGTCAGCAACATCCTTGGCAAGTTCCTCATGCGAGGCCTTGGCGTTCCAGGTGGAGCGCGTCACCTTGGTGCCGTTCTCCTCGATCACATCCATGATCGCGGTCATTCCGGGAAAGGCCTTGGCATCATCCTCGGACACGATGGCCCAGATCTTGTCCCGGGCCAGAGGCGCGACGACTGCCGGGTCCCATTGCCCCGCGACCAGCAGCGAGGCGGCAAACAGGTCGGGGTATTTGAGGTTCAGCGCAATGCTGGTCATGCAGCCGCCCGACTGACCCGTGGCATAGATGCGGTCCTGGTCGATGGCATAGCTGTCGGACACTTCCGCGATCAGCCGCGCCGTCACATCGGCATAGTCCGAGGTCTGCGAGGCGTCATTGGCCAGAGGCACCGGGAATTGCGGCGCCAGCACGAAGGCCGGGTGCTTCGCCTGATCTTCCGGGCTGGCAAAGGACACCGCGCCCAGCCCCTGTTCCAGCACCCGCTTCGGATTGGTGCCGGTCACGCCCGCGTCATGCAGGAACACCACCATCGGATAGGGTTTCGTGGCGTCGTAATCCTTGGGGATGAACAGGTTGTAGTCCAGGATCAGCCCGGTTCCCGGGTCGGTGTACCGGAAGGTCTGGAAGTCATCGACGATCAGGTTGACCTGCCGCGTGTTGATCACGCCCTTGTCGCCCGGCTCCAGACTGCCGCCGTCCGCCAGCGCAAGCGGGGCGGTCTGGGTCACGACGACTTCGCTGGCCTGATCCACGCCCGGCGCAAAGATCGTGGCGGCCTCGTCATCGGCATTCAGGTCAAGGACGACGAACCGCCCGTCCTGCGCTGTCGCGTCCATGCTGACAGTCGAAGTGACCCGGGCAGACAGGATATTGCGGTCGGCCACGGCAAGCTCGGCGCCGGTGAACCCGGCTGCACTGAGGGGCGCCGTGAATTCCACGATGACCCCGGTGATGCGCTGGCCGCGCCCGAACACCCTGGTGACGGCAGTGACATTGGCAATCGCCGCATCCCGGAAGACGGTATCGTTCACCTTCATCCCGCCGCCCGCAGGCGTCTCGGCAAGGGCGGGCGGGTTGGAAAGGCCAAGGCACAGCAGCAGGCTCAGCAGCGTCGGGAAACGAAAGGACATGTCAGGCTCCATTCCGGGGGCTGACCACGCTTACGTCCACGCAAGAAACTTCCGTCGCGACACCCGGTCAGATCGACAGCCGCACCGGCACCGCACTTGGCATGCCCTGAGTCCCGCGCTCGCGGTAGGGGGTGGTGCTGTAATGGCTGCGATAGCATTTCGAGAAATGCGACGGCGAGGCGAATCCGCAGGCGAGTGCCACGTTGATCACGCTCATGTCGGTCTGCATCAAGAGGTTCCGCGCCTTTTGCAATCGCAGTTCCATGTAATAGCGCTTGGGCGAGCGGTTCAGGTAGCGGCGGAAAAGACGCTCCAGTTGGCGGGTCGACATCCCCACCTCCTCGGCCAGATCGGCGGGCGACATCGGATCCTCGATGTTGCCTTCCATCATCTGGATGACCTGGGAAAGCTTCGGATGCCGCACCCCGATCCGCGTCGGGATCGACAGGCGCTGGGTGTCCTGGTCGGTGCGGATCGTGGAATAGATCAGCTGGTCGGCGACGGTGTTCGCCAGGTCCTCGCCATGGTCGGCGGCGATGATCTTCAGCATCAGGTCCAGCGAGGAGATGCCGCCAGCCGTGGTCCAGCGGTTGCCGTCCATCACATAGACCGACTTGGTCAGCTTCACATCCTCGAACTCCTCGGAAAAGCCGTCCTGGTTCTCCCAGTGGATCGTCGCCTTCTTGCCGTCGAGCAGCCCCGCCTTGGCCAGCGCGTGCCCGCCGGTGCAGATGCCCGCGATGGTCACGCCGCGCCGCGCCTCGCGCCGGAGCCAGCTGACGATGCCCTTGGTGGTGGTGCGCTGGATGTCGAGACCGCCGCAGACCAGGATCGTGTCCTCGCGGTCCATCTCTTCCAGCCCGATGTCCAGCCGGAAGGTCGCGCCGTTGGAGCAGGATTTTTCCGCGCCCTCGCCGCACAGCACCCAGGTGTAAAGCACGTCGGTGGAGACGCGGTTGGCCAGCCGCAGGGGCTCGATCGCGCCGGCGAAGGAGATCATCGTGAACTTGTCCAGAAGCACGAAGACGAACCGTCGGGTCGTTGTGGCCTTCTGCGTCTGGGTGGCCTTGCGGGGGGCAAGCGTCATGTCTGCGACCTGATAATGTCGTTTGCGGGCTATGGAACCGCAAATTCGGGGCCGCCGCAAGGGCTGAAAGCACCGGTTTTCGCCCAATCGCCCTTTGCAAAGGCGGAAACGGGGGCGTATACCGCAGCCCGATCTGCCAAGGACCCGGAGAGAGACGATGAGCAAGGGATGGACCAAGACGGCATGGCGCGCGAAACCGCGGATCCAGATGCCGGATTATCCTGATCAGTCGGCGCTGAACGCGGTCGAGGCCCAACTGGCGAAGTATCCCCCGCTGGTCTTCGCGGGCGAGGCGCGGCGGCTGAAGAAGCAGCTGGCGCTGGCCGCCGAGGGCAAGGCCTTCCTGCTGCAAGGCGGGGACTGCGCCGAAAGCTTCGCCGAGTTTTCCGCCGACAACATCCGCGACACCTTCCGCGTCATGCTCCAGATGGCGGTCGTGCTGACCTATGCCGCCAAGGTTCCGGTGATCAAGGTCGGCCGCATGGCGGGGCAATTCGCCAAGCCGCGCAGCGCTCCGACCGAGATGATCAACGGGCTGGAGCTGCCCAGCTACAAGGGCGACATCATCAACGGTTTCGACCCGACGCCCGAGGCACGGATTCCCGATCCGAACCGGATGCTGCAGGCCTATACCCAGGCGGCAGCCAGCCTGAACCTCTTGCGGGCGTTCAGCACGGGCGGTTTCGCCGACATCCACCGCGTCCATTCCTGGACCCTGGGCTTTGCCGAGCATGACAAGGCCGAACGCTACCGCGAGATGGCGAACCGGATTTCCGACGCGCTCGACTTCATGAACGCCGCGGGGGTGAACAGCGACACCGCGAACGAGCTGTCGCGCGTCGATTTCTACACCAGCCACGAGGCGCTGCTGCTGGAATACGAAGAGGCGCTCTGCCGGGTCGACTCGATCACCGGCCAGAACGTTGCGGGTTCGGGCCACATGATCTGGATCGGCGACCGCACCCGTCAGCCCGACGGCGCGCATGTCGAATTCGCGCGCGGCGTGCTGAACCCGATCGGGCTGAAATGCGGGCCCTCGACCACGGCGGACGACCTGAAGGTGCTGATGGCCAAGCTGAACCCGGAGAACGAGCCGGGCCGCCTGACCCTGATCGCGCGCTTCGGCGCCGGGAAAGTGGGCGAACATCTGCCGCGCCTGATCAAGACGGTGCAGTCCGAAGGCGCCAACGTCGTCTGGTCCTGCGACCCGATGCACGGCAACACCATCAAGGCGGCCTCGGGCTACAAGACCCGGCCCTTCGATTCTGTCCTGCGCGAGGTCCGGGAGTTCTTCGCAATCCACAAGGCCGAGGGCACCGTCCCCGGCGGCGTGCATTTCGAGATGACGGGCCAGGACGTGACCGAATGCACCGGCGGGTTGCGCGCCGTGTCGGACGAAAACCTTGCCGACCGCTACCACACCGCCTGCGACCCACGGCTCAACGCCTCGCAGTCGCTGGAACTGGCGTTCCTGGTGGCGGAAGAGCTGTCCTCGCAGCGTGAGGCCGCGCGGCGCGTGGCGCTGTAAGGTCCGGCGACGATGATTGCGGGCGGCGGGCCGGGCCTGCCGCCCCTTTTCATGCGGGTCTCAGTCGGCGCTGTGCACCAGCGCGAGATGCCCCAGGCGGCGGATGGGCTGCGGTGCCGGTGCAGGCACGGCGGCAGTTCCGGAAATCACCAGCGTTTCTTCCCGTCGCGCCAGGATCTGAAGCTTGCAGGCGCGCGTCGCTGTCGCGAAACTGATCGCGCCCAGCACCAGCTTCTGCCCTCCCTGATCGGAGAGCGGCATCAGCAGAAGCCGCGCCAGGAGCGCGCCACCGCCCAGCCGATCCGATCCCAGGTCGATCTCGGCCACGGCGGGGGTGTCGAAGACGTTCTCCATGCTCTGCGCCAGGATCGCGCGCGACTCTGGCGTGAAGAGGCAGGAGAGCGGCAGGCCACGCACGTCCAGTCCGGCAAAGTCGGCGAGGCCCGAACCGGCGATGCGCAGCTGAACCAGACCACGCCCGACACGTTCGCCCAGGAAAACGCGGTCCAGCACCCCGCCAAGACCCCGCGGATCAAGCGCGGCACGCTGCGGCAACTGCCCGCCCTCGCGAAGCCCCTCCCAGTAGGCGCGCACCTGCGCAAGGCCCTCGAAGACCGGATTCCGGGGAGGATCGCGGCGCGGACGAAGCCGGTCGAGAAAGCTTAGCGTCATCTTTGTCTCCTTCCCCTGCATCCTGCCCTTGCGGGCGGACGGCCCCTCGCGCCATGAAGGGAAAATACCCCGGATCGGCAGGATTCGGGTGGAAATCTAATCAAATGGTAAATACCGCAAGCGGCGGTTGAACGAGGGCTCCATGATTTCGATGACAGGTTTCGCGGCCCGGCGCGGGGCTGGGCCGGGCTACACCTGGGTCTGGGACCTGCGTGGGGTCAACGGCAAGGGGCTGGACCTGCGGTTGCGGGTGCCGGACTGGATCGACGGGCTGGAGGCGGCGATCCGGAGCGAGTTGCAGAAGGCGCTCACGCGGGGGAACGTCAGCCTGACCCTTAGGGTGACGCAGGACGAGGGGCGGGACGACGCGGGCTTCCGGTTGAACGAGGCGGCGCTGGGGGCGGCGCTGGCCGCATTGGCCCGGGTGGAGGCGGCGGCGATGGATGCGGGCGTCACCCTGCGCCAGCCGACGGGGGCGGATGTCCTGACCCTGCGCGGGGTGATCGACGCAGGCGGGCAGGAGACGGACACGACGCCCCTGCGTGTCGCGATCATGACCGACCTGCCGGGATTGCTGGGCGATTTCCAGGCCATGCGGGCTGCCGAGGGAAAGGCGTTGGCAGCGGTATTGACCGGCCAGCTTGACCTGATCGCCGACCTCACATCCGCCGCGCAGCACGAGACAGCCGCCCGCACCGCAACCCAGGCAGACACCCTGCGCGAGGGACTGGCCCGGGTTCTGTCCGCGACCGACGCCGTCGACCCCGCGCGTCTGGCGCAGGAACTGGCGCTGTTGGCGTTGAAGACCGACGTGACCGAGGAGCTGGATCGCCTCGCCGCCCATGTCGAAGCCGCGCGCGCCCATGTCGCCGACCCGGCTCCGGCGGGCCGCAAGCTCGACTTCCTGATGCAGGAATTCATGCGCGAGGCGAACACGCTCTGCTCCAAGGCGCAGTCGCTGGCGCTCACCCGCATCGGCCTTGACCTGAAAACCGTGATCGATCAGATGCGCGAACAGGTCCAGAATGTGGAATGACGCATGACCCGGCGCGGGCTTCTCCTGATCCTTTCCTCGCCTTCGGGGGCCGGGAAATCCACGCTCTCCCGGATGCTGATGGCATGGGACCCGACGATGCGCTTTTCCATCTCGGCCACCACGCGCAAGCCGAGACCGGGGGAAGAAGATGGCCGGGAATACTATTTCCGCAGCCGCGAAGAGTTCCAGGCGATGGTCGCCCAGGGCGAGATGCTGGAACACGCCGAGGTCTTCGGCAATTTCTACGGCTCCCCGCGCGGTCCGGTCGAGGTTGCGATGCAGGCCGGGACCGATACGGTCTTCGACATCGACTGGCAGGGCGGCCAGCAGGTGAAACAGGCGATGCGCGGCGACGTGGTGTCGATCTTCATCTTGCCGCCCTCCATCGCCGAGCTTGACCGCCGCCTCCGCTCCCGCGCGCAGGACAGCGACGAGGTCATTGCAGGCCGGATGGCGAAAAGCCGCGACGAGATCAGCCATTGGGCGGAATACGACTATGTGCTGGTGAACGACGATCTTCAGGCCACCTTCGAAAGCCTGAAGACCATCCTCACCGCAGAACGCCTGAAGCGCGACCGCCAGCCGCAGCTTTCCGCCTTCGTCCGCAGCCTGAACGAGGAGTTCGAAGCCCGATGATCTACGCACTCGACGGCACCGCCCCGACCATCGCCGCTTCCGCCTGGGTGGCCGATGAAGCAACCCTGATCGGCAAGGTCGTCGTCGAAGCCGAGGCCTCGATCTGGTTCGGTGCCGTGATCCGCGGCGACAACGAGGAAATCCGGGTAGGGGCGGGGACCAACGTGCAGGAGAATTCGGTCCTGCACACCGACATGGGCTACCCCTTGACGATTGGTGCGAACTGCACCATCGGCCACAAGGCCATGCTGCATGGCTGCACCATCGGCGACGGCACGCTGATCGGCATGGGGGCCACGGTGCTGAACGGTGCCAAGATCGGCAAGGGCTGCCTGATCGGCGCCTGCGCCCTGATCACCGAAGGCAAGGAGATCCCCGACGGTTCGCTGGTGATGGGCTCTCCCGGCAAGGTTGTGCGGCAACTGGATGAAACCGCGCGCGCAAAACTCCTCGCCTCGGCCGCCGGCTACCAGGCCAATGCCCGCCGGTTCCGCTCCGGCCTAGGCCCCGCCTGACTCGGGCGGGCCTTCCTCGACCAGCTCGATGGTGATGCCCTGACGTGCCGCATGGCTGCGCAGTTCCCGCAGGACGATCTGCCGGTTCGGCAGTTTCGGCGCGACGACCCGCAGCGTCTTGCGGAAGTCCTGGGCGCCGAGCTTCTCGATAATCTCCAGCGCATCGAAGGTCTTGCAGAACAGGGGCGTCACGACAAGCTCCAGCGACGCCGGGAGCGGCAGCTGGCTTTCGAACGCAGCCAGATCAATCGAAGCGAACTCTTCGGGCCGCAAACTTCCCTCGGCTGCCTTCGCTTCCGGAATGCCAATCACCAGACATCTAAGCTTTTGCGACATCTCTCCACCTCTCACCAAGTGAGGCGCCGCCAAATCGTCTGTCTGCATGACTCGCGTCGGGGCCGATCCTTGTTCCGGTCAAAGGCCGGTACCGCACCGCGTTACATGTACAACCGGGAATTTACTGGTATTCCGGCGCAACACAAGGCCTGCCGCCACAATCATGAGGAGAAGTGGAGGGAATGACCGAACCCGAGCTTCAGCGCCTGCTTTCCGGCCTGCCGCTGCCCGCGATGCTGGTCCGGCGGGATGATCGCATCCTTGCCGCAAACCCCTCCGCCGAGGCGCTTCTGGGCGAGGGGATCGTCGGGCGCCACCCGGCGATGGCCGTCCGCGCGCCCTCGGTGCTGGAGGCGATCTCTGCCGTCGCCCGTCAAGGCGGCATGCAGGAGGCGCGGATGACCCTCCGCCGCGAGGGGCAGGAGGCGGTGTTCCAAGTCACGGTCTCCGAGCAAGGCGATGTCGTGCTCTGCGTCTTCCGCGACGCGACCGAGGAGGAGCGGGCGGGCGAGATGCGGCGGGACTTCGTGGCGAACGTCAGCCATGAACTGCGTACCCCGCTGACCGCGCTGATGGGGTTCATCGAGACGCTGAAACACGCCGCGAAGGACGACCCGAAGGCGCGGGAGATGTTCCTGGGGATCATGGAGGCCGAGGCGGGGCGGATGAACCGGCTGGTGCGCGACCTGTTGCAGCTGTCACGGGTGGAGGCGGAGGAGCGGGTGCGGCCCAAGGAGGCGGTGGAGCTGCGGGGACTGCTGGAGGGGGTGATCTCCTCCTTGCGGGGGGTGGCGGAGAAGACCGGGGACCGGGTGGAGTTGACGGGCGATCCGGTGACGGTGCCGGCGGACCACGACCAGCTGGTGCAGGTCTTCACCAACCTGATCGAGAACGCGCTGAAATACGGGGGCGCGGGACAGGTGGTGCGGGTGTCGCTCTCGCCGGAGGAGACGGTGCGGGGGCCTGCGGTGCGGGTCGAGGTCGCGGATCAGGGGGAGGGGATCGATCCGGTCCACATCCCCCGGCTGACGGAGCGGTTCTACCGGGTCGACTCGCATCGGTCGCGGGAGATGGGGGGGACGGGGCTGGGGCTGGCGATCGTGAAGCACATCGTGAGCCGCCACCGGGGCTGGCTGCGGGTGGAGAGCGTGGTGGGCGAGGGGAGCCGGTTCTCGGTGGTGCTGCCGCTGGGGTGAGGTGGGGTCGCAAGGGTGGCTGTCCACGGTGGACATTTTCGGATTATATTTTGGAAGCAATGGGTTGGACGTGGGCGTTAGGGGTTTGTTGAGGGGGTGGTTAATGTAGGGTGTGCATTCATGCGCACCGTTTTTTGGGCCCAACATTTTGGGTCAATCGCCGGGTGGTTGATCGTCATGGTGCGCATGAATGCACACCCTACGTATTGACAATGTGGATACGTTTCACCTAGTGTGCCCCCATGACAAAACCCGCTGGCCTTGCTGAATCACCCGCACCTTTTGACGCCCAACCGGCGGAAAAGGGGAGCATCAACTTGCGGATCGAGGCCAATACGCGGGCGCTGATCGACGAGGCGGCGGGGATGCTGGGCAAGACCCGGACCGAGTTCATGATCGACACGGCGCGGCGGCAGGCGATTGACGTGCTCTTGGACCAGCGGCTGTTCGTGTTGGAAACCGGGGCCTATGACGCCTTCGTGCAGGCCTTGGACAATCCGCCCGCGCCGGGGCCGAAGCTGCAACGGTTGATGGCGCGCAAGCCGGTCTGGGAGGAGTGATCCTGCCGAAACTGACGGCCCCGCATCCGATCACGGCGGCGCATGACCTTTCGCAGTTCGATTGCGGGGTTCCGGTGTTGAACGACTGGCTGCGCGAGCGGGCGTTGAAGAACGAAAGCCGGTTCTCGCGGAGCTATGTGGTCTGCGATGGCGCACGGGTGGCGGGGTATTATTGCCTGGCCGCAGGGGCGGTGCAGCGCGAGGCCGCGCCGGGAAAGCTGCGCCGGAATGCTCCGGATTCGGTGCCGGTGTCGATCATCGGGCGGCTGGCGGTGGATCGGGATTATGCGGGCCGAGGTCTGGGCACGAGCCTGCTGGCCGACGCCCTCCGTCGGATCGCGGGGGCTGCCGAGAGCATCGGCATCGCGGCGGTGCTGGTGCAGGCGAAGGACGAAGGGGCGAGGGCGTGGTATCTGGCACAGGCGGAGTGGCTGGAGTTCCCGGCGGGAAGCAGGACGCTGTGGTTGCCGGTGGGGGTGGTGGCGGAATGAGATGGGCTTGAGTGAGCGCAAGCGACGATTTCTATACTACATATCGGCTAAAAGACACTCAGCATCAAAGCATCTTGAGTATTTTGGGCTTTGGCGCAATCATGTTTCCTCTTTCTGGTTCGGAGGCCATCTTGACTAATCGGGTCCACATTGACGCGCCTGCAGGCGTCATCGACATTGAAGGCGAGAAGGATTTCGTTGAAGGCCTACTTGCGAAGCTGTTCCCCTTGATCGAAGAAGCAGGTTTTGGCAGCCGCCCGCAGGGTGCTGAAGCGGAAGCATCAGGGGAAGTTGATACAGTTGAAGACGTTACTGTAGTTGAGAACGGGAAGGGAAAACCCCGTACTCGAAAAGTTTCGAAGAAAGCGCCTGCTGGACATTCTTGCGCCGACCGTGTTCTGGCGCTCAAAACAGATGGATACTTCAAGCAGAAGCGCAGCACGGCAGACATAGTGGCCAAGCTTTCTGAGAAGGCGCAGAACCACAATGTGAGCCAAGTGAGCGCGGCGGCTGGGCAACTGGTCAAGAGGGGCTCTCTGCAGCGAATTAAGGACGGAAACAATTGGCTCTATTTCTGGGATAGAGACTGATTTTGGCTTTGACCACTCTTCAGGACGCGCTGAAGCTAGTGCCAGCAGGTCTACGCGACCCACTTATTGAAGAGTTTAACCAAGCCCTTGACGAGTATCGCGCTGCTGATTGGGAGAAGGTCGGCCTCAAAGCAGGCAAGTTCTGTGAAATAGCCTACTGCGTGTGTGCCGGTCACGCCACTGGCGGCTATGCTTCCTCACCTTCTAAGCCAGGAAACTTTCCCCAAGCGTGTCGGGACTTAGAGCAGCATAACGGCGCAAAGGGCCGCTCCCTGTGCATGCAGGTGCCCAAAGTTTTGGCAGCGCTTTATGAGCTACGAAACAACCGCGCAATTGGCCATGTGTCTGCCGAGGTCAGCCCTAACCACATGGACGCGGAGCTTTTTCTGCGTGGCATGAAGTGGGTCATGGGCGAGTTCGTACGAAATTTTTCGCAACTGCCTCTAAATGACTCTCACGCCGTCGTAGAGGCGGTGACTGCCCGAACTTTCCATATGGTTTGGGCAAGTGGCGATCTGCGTCGGGTTTTGGAACCTGCTAAGACGGCGAGCGACAAGGTGATGATACTACTGTACGCGGAAGGGAAGCCGGTACCGGTCCCGCAGCTGCAAACGTGGGTCGAATACAAAAACGGAACGGACTTCAAGCGGAAGGTCATCCGAGCGCTGCATAAGAAGGCTTGGGTTCAATACGACGAGAAATCGGGCTTTGTTCAGATTTTGCCGCCGGGGCAAGCACATGTCGAGAAATCTGGACTGCTAGTTTCTGTGATTTAGCGGGCCGACCTCAGACTTCCCCCCTCACAACCTCCCCAACCGCTCCGTCAAAAGCCGGTAGAACCCCTCCCGGTCCACGCTGCCCATAAACATCGCGTTGGGCTCGCGGCCCGTCACGCGCCACCAGTCGGCGACGGTCATGCCGAGGGTGAGGGGGCTGGAGGTCTCGATCTCCACGTTGATGTGGCGGCCGTGGAAGAGGGCGGGCTCCAGGAGGTAGGCGATCACGCAGGGGTCGTGCAGGGGGGCGCCTTCGCTGCCGTATTTCGCGGTGTCGAAGCGCTCGAAGAAATCGGTCCAGGAGGCGACGGCCTGGCCGACGGGGGTGCCTAGGCTCCGCATCCCCTCGACCCAGGCGCGGGAGGTCAGGGCCTTGTGGGTGACGTCGAGCGGCATCACCACAAGGGGAACGCCGGATTTGAACACGATGTCAGCGGCGTCCGGGTCGACGTAGATGTTGAACTCGGCTGCTGGGGTGATGTTGCCGCCCTCGAAATAGCCGCCGCCCATCAGGACGATCTCGGCCACTTTGGGCACGATGTCGGGGGCGCGCTGGAAGGCGGTGGCGATGTTGGTCAGGGGGCCGAGGGGGCAGAGGGTGATGCTGCCCGAGGGGTGGGCGCGGAGCGTGTCGATCAGGTAGTCGACGGCGTGTTCGGGTTGCAGGGGATGGGTCGGGTCGGAGAGCGGGATGCCGTCGAGGCCGGATCGCCCATGGACATGCTCGGCGGTGACGAGCTTGCGGGCGAGGGGGGCGTCGCAGCCGGCGTAGACCGGGGTGTCGCGGTTGGCGAGTTCCACGATGGTACGGGCGTTCTTCTGGGTGAGGGGGAGCGGCACGTTGCCCGCGACGGCGGTGAGGGCAAGGACATCCAGCTCGGGCGAGGCGAGGGCGAGGAGGATGGCGACGGCGTCGTCCTGGCCGGGGTCGGTGTCGATGATGATCTTGCGGGACATGGGCGGGCTCCTTTCTTGCACCGTGCCGGGAGGCGACAGGGTTTGTCCAGAGGCTGGCCTGTGGCAGGATGGCGAAAACGGGAGGTGTGCGATGGAGATACTGGTCGGGACGACGAAGGGGCTGTTCGTGCTTTCGGGCGGGCGGGTGGAGGGGCCGTTCTGCGAGGGCTGGCCGATCAACCATGCGGTCGGGCGCGGGGGGGAGATTTTTGCGGCCGGGGGGAGTGGCTGGCACGGGGCGGGGGTCTGGCGGCGGGTTGGCGGGGAGTGGTCGGTCGCGAAGGGGCCTTTCGAGGGGGCGGAGCAACTGTGGTCGGTGTGTTTCGACCGCGACCGGGTGCTGGCGGGGTCGAAGCCGGCCTATCTGTTCGAGAGCACGGATGGGGGAGAAAGCTGGCGGCGGCTGGAGGCGCTGACCGACCAGCCGGGGGCGGACCAGTGGATGCCGGGGGCGGCGGGGCTGACCTTGCACACGATCCTGGCGGATCAGAAGGGCGGGGTCTGGGTCGGGATTTCGGCGGCGGGGGTGTTTGAATCGCGGGACGGGGGCACAAGCTGGCAGATGCGGAACCGGCGGGGAAACCGGGCGGGGCCGGCGGGTGCGCTGGCGCGGGACTGGGGGGACGGGGTGGAGTTCAGGCAGGAGGACGAGATCTTCTCCTGTGTCCACAACCTCGCCTTCGGGGCGGCGGAGGGGCTGATCTACATGCAGAACCACCAGGGGGTCTATCGGTCTCGGGATGGCGGGGCCGTGTGGGAGGAGGTGACGGAGGGGCTGCCCTCGACCTTCGGCTTCCCGGTGGCGGCGCATCCTTCGAAGGCTGGCACGTTCTGGGTGTTCCCGTTGAACGGGGATTCCCTGGGGCGGTACCCGGTGGATGGGCGGGCGCTGGTCTGGAAGACTTCGGATGGGGGGGAGACATGGGAGGGGAAGGGCAAGGGGCTGCCGGAGAAGGACTGCTTCTTCACGGTGCTGCGGCAGGGGATGGCCTCGTGCGACGCAGGGGTGGCGTTCGGGACGAACTCGGGGTCTGTGTTCCTGTCGAGGGATGAGGGAGAGAGCTGGGAGGAGGTCGCGCGGCACCTGCCGACGGTCTTGTCGGTGGAGTTCATGGGGTAGCTGTCCACGGTGGACAGAAAATCGGGGCGTGCAGAATCAAGGGGTTGGTCGCGGACATTAACGGTTTGGAAGGATTCCTTCGCGGGTTCGGGGTCGGGTTTTGGCGACCTGTGCAGGCGTGCCGGGGCGGTTAGGGTTCCTGCGGGCAAGGCGGCTCGGAGGACCATCATGCGCATGTTTCTGTCGCTCGCAGCGGTCGTGGCGACGGCCTTTGGGACCGAATGGCTGGTCGGGTCCTGGCTGGGCGAAGCGTGGCGCTTCTGGGTCGGCGTCAGCGGGGCGGCGCTGGCGGCGCTCGCCGGGGCACTGGTCAAGGCGAGCGGGATCGGCGCGCTGACCCGGTATCTGCGCACTGCGGTGATCGGGGCCGGGGTCGGGGCGATGCTGGACCGGACAGGCCTGCGGCTGGGCTGGCTGCGGCGCGGTTTGTGGATGGCGGGGGTGGATACGGAGCGGGAGAGGCGGCCTCAGCCGGCTCCGGCCTGGTCGGGGACGAGCGAATGGCTTCTGCGGCTGGGCTGGGCCGGAACGCTGGTCGGGATCGGGATGGTCTGGACCGGGATGGTCGGGGGGTGAAGCCGCTGCGTCAATGCCGACCAGTTCAGCATATCTTGCTGTCACGAAGTCGGTGTCAGATTGGCTGCCAGCAACGCCGCAGCAAAACTAATCCCTGGGGAACTTGAGCCGCAGCCATTTCAGCACCTCGCGCTGATCCGAGGCGGTGGCACGTCTTACCTGGACAAGCAACTTAGCCAGCGACGGTCGATCAAACGTCAGGTTCGCGGCGCCTTCGTTGCAGATCGAGCACAGCGCGCGCAGGTTGCTTGGGTCATCGGTTCCGCCCAGGCTTTTGTCGATCACATGGCCGATATGGAGGCGGGTCTTGCGGCTCGGGTCATAGGGGTGCGGTTCCCCCGCGACGGCGCCGCATTGCTGGCAGGTGAACCCGTTGCGATCCAGAACGAAGGCCCGCGTTTCCTTGCTGACGGCGCGTTCGAATGCAGGCTGAGGCTTCGGATTTTCCAGAAGATAATCGCCGGGCTTCAATTCGCTGCGGTCGTTGTGCGTGAGGATCTGGTAGCCTTCCTCGGTCCGCAGCTCGCGCACGCGCCGAGCCCATTCCGAGATGTTCCCGGCCACCTGCCGAAGCTCGTCCGATGCCATTATGCGACCGAGATTTGCCAGGAAGTGCGCTCGCAGCATCGCGCGAGCGCCCTGGCTGTTCTTCCCGCGGCTCATTCCGCAGCAACCTCCATCCGCAGGTCGGACTGCATGTCGCCCCTGATGATCGCCTCGCGGATCTCGGCCCCCAAGGCCATGGCCACCGGCGGCGGAAAGGCATTGCCGATCTGCTTGTAGGCCTGTGTCTTCCGCCCGGTGAAATGCCAGTCGTCGGGGAAACCCTGAAGCCGCGCGACCATGCGTGGGGTGAGGCGCGGCATGTCTGCAAACCCGGGCGCGGGTGCGGTTTCGCCGATAGTCTTGCCGTTGACGCCAAGTCTGGCCCAGGCGGCGCGTGCTCGGGTTGGCCCGAGGTCCGGCCCGCCATGTTTCTTTGAGCCGCCGACGATCGTCGGGGCAACCTCGTTGGCGCGGCGCGCCCAATCGGCAGCACCCTCCCATCCTTCCGCCGCCATGAGGTCGAACAGAACCTCGCCAACGCTGGCAGGGGAGGCTTTTGGTGCGGGAAACCGGAAATGCCGCCAATATTGCTGAAGGCCCGCCACAATCGCCACGCGCGGGCGCAGTTGTGGGACACCGAAGTCGGAGGCGTTCAGCAATCGCCAGTCCGCGATATAACCCATTTCGGCGAGCCGGGAGCGCAGGAAATCGCGGTAGGGTGCGAAGACCGGATCAAGGAAGCCGCGCACATTCTCGATCAGAACCATCTTCGGGGCGGCCTCCGCGATGATGCGCAGCGCATCCCCGAACAGGTTGCGTTCGTCCCGGTCGCCGAGTTGCTTGCCGGCGACCGAAAAGGGCGGGCAGGGAAGTCCACCGGCAAAAAGGTCGATGCCGTGGAAGGACTTGCCGTCAACGGACCGGATGTCGGCTTCGAGAACGTTCCATTTCGGACGGTTGTGACGGAGCGTTGCGCAGCAGTGCTTGTCGATCTCGACCAGGCCCACATGATCAAAGCCCGCGTGATCGAGGCCAAGGGCTTGTCCCCCGGCACCGGCGCAGACTTCCAAAGACGTCAGTTTGGACATCACATTCTCCGTCCGGAGGAGCATATATTGTGCGCCGACAGATTCAACCCACAACAACCTGAGTCATAACCAGAGCATATTTTGGGCGCGCTAACAGTTGGTAAACCTTGAACTGATCGCCTTTCTGTCTCTACCCCGCATCACAGCCGAAGTTGGTTTCAACCTGACTTCAGGCTCCGGATCGCGGTTCATCCCACGTGGGCGGGTGGATCAAGGAAAAAAGGCGCGCATGCCTGCGCGCCCGGGGAGAGGGTCGGGGCAGGCCCTGACCTACAAGTGCGGCCCGATCACCCGTCGAAATCCACCGTCTCCATGATCTTCAGCGCCGCCGCGCGGGCCTTGGCGATGTCGGCCAGCGGCGTTGCGTCGGGGGTGAACTCGCCCCAGCTTTTCACCAGATCGGAGCGTTCGACACCCGGCTTGACCGGGAATTCGTAGTTGGTCTCGGCGTAGATCCTCTGCGCCTCGTCCGAGGCCAGCCATTCCATGAACTTCAGCGCGTTTTCCCGGTTCGGGGCGGATTTGGTCATCGCGACGCCCGAGATGTTCAGGTGGGTGCCGCCGCCTTCGAAGGTCGGGAAGATGATCGAGACCTGCTCGGCGGCGTCCTTTTCCTCGGGGTTCGCGAGCATCTGGCCGATGTAGTAGGTGTTGCCGAGCGCGATGTCGCATTCGCCCGCGGCGATGGCCTTGACCTGGTCACGGTCGCCACCGTCGGGCTTGCGGGCGAGGTTGGCCTTCAGGCCCTCGGCCCACTTGGTCGCATAGGCCTCATCGTGGTGGACGATGATCGCGCCGAGGAGGGCGACGTTGTAGTCGTGGAGCCCCGAGCGGGTGCAGAGCCGGCCTTTCCACTTGTCCGAGGCGAGATCTTCGTAGGTGGTCACTTCGCCGGGCTTCACGCGGTCCTTCGAGGCATAGACGACGCGGGCGCGGGAGGTGAGACCGAACCAGTGGTCGTTCGGATCGCGCAGTTCGGCGGGGATGTCGGCTTCCAGCACGTCGGACTGGACGGCCTGGGTGACACCCGCGTCGACGATCTGCATCAGGCGCGCGATGTCGACGGTGAGGACCAGGTCGGCGGGCGAGCGGTCGCCCTCGGCCTGCAGCCGCTCGGCCATGCCCTTGTCGACGAAGGCCACGTTGACGGCGATGCCGGTTTCCTTGGTGAAGGCATCGACGAGGGGCTGGATCAGCTCGGGCTGGCGGTGGGAGTAGACGTTGATCTCTTGCGCAAGGGCCGGGACGGAACAGGCGAGGAGAGCGAAGGTCGAGAGGCGCAGCATTGGCTGACTCCTTTTGTCAGGTTTCTGGCGGCGCTTAAATCCGAGTCTTTCGCTTTGGTCAATCGGGAATGCGGCCCGGGGGTGGTTGCCGGAAGGCAACCATCCGGCGAATTCTTCCAGGAATGCTTGAACCCTGGCACCGGAAAGGCGAGCTTCCAATCCGCGAGGCGACGTCCTCCCCCTGTCAAAGGGTTGAAGTCCGGGACGGCCCGGCGCTTGACAGGAGGCTATGATGGCCTGGGTTTCGCTGCTTTTCGCCGGTATCTTCGAGATCGTCTGGGCCTGGGCCATGAAGGCCTCGGACGGGTTCACGAAACCCTGGGCCGTGGTCCTGATGCTTGCGACAATGGGTCTCAGCTTTGCGCTGCTGGCCCATGCGATGCGGGTCCTGCCGCTGGGGACGGCCTATGCGGTCTGGACCGGGATCGGGGCGCTGGGGGCTTTCGCCGTGGGTATCGTGGTTCTGGGGGAACCGGCGACGGCGCTGCGCATGCTGGCGGCGGGGCTGATCCTGTCGGGGATCGTGATGATGAAGCTGGCGACCTAGCGTGCCTTGTCCTCGGCCTTGGCGCGGTTCCAGAGCGCGTCCATCTCGGCAAGGTCGCTGTCGGCGGGGGTCTTTCCAGCCTCGGCCAGCCAGTCCTCGATCCGGGCGAAGCGGCGGGTGAACTTGGCGTTGGCGGTGCGCAGCGCGGCCTCGGGGTCGACCTTCAGGTGGCGGGCGAGGTTGGCCATGACGAAGAGGAGATCGCCGATTTCCTCGGCAAGTTCAGTGTGGGAGAGGGAATCGCGCGCCTCGACCACCTCGCGGGCCTCTTCGGTGAGCTTGTCCAGCACCTCGCCGGTCGAGGGCCAGTCGAAGCCGACGCGGGCGGCGCGGTTTTGCAGTTTCAGCGCACGGGTGAGGGCGGGGAGGCTTTGGGCGACGCCGTCGAGCGTGCGGGCAGGTCCGCGTTCAGCGGCCTTCTGCGCCTCCCAGTCCTTCGTCTGCTGCTCTGCCGTCTTGTCGCGGGACTGGTCGCCGAAGACATGGGGGTGGCGGGCAATCATCTTGTCGGAAATGGTTTCGACCACGTCGGCAAAGCGGAAATGCCCGGCCTCGGACGCCATCTGGGCGTGGTAGACGGTCTGGAACAAGAGGTCGCCAAGTTCGCCTTTCAGCTCAGGCCAGTCGGCGCGGTCGATGGCATCGGCGACCTCGAAGGCCTCTTCCAGCGTGTAGGGGGCGATGGTCGCGAAGCTTTGCGCGATGTCCCAGGGGCAACCGGTTTCGGGATCGCGGAGCGCGGCCATGATGGCGAGGAGCCGGTCGATGCCGGTTGGCGGAAGGGCGGACAATGCGGGCATGGGGCCTCGGGTCAACTGCGGGGCCAACCTACGGCGGGTGCGGGGGCCTTGGCCAGCCCCCGCGACAGGTCAGAACGACAGGCCGATGCGCAGCGACAGCGAATTCGCGTCGATGGTCGTGGTCTGGGGACTGCCGTTCGGAGAAACACCGTCCACCTTGCGCGCGAGGTATTCGAGGCCGAGGCCGATATTGTCGTTGACCGAATACTCGACGCCCGCGCCATAGGAAATGCCGCCGAAGTTGCCCGGCCCGGTCGTGTGGTCGAACGTCACCTGCGACCAGCCGAGCACGCCATAGCCGAGGAAACGGCCCCTGGTGACGCCGACGGATCCCTTCACGTCGAAGGCCTTGGAGTATTCCTCCGCAAAGCCCTCGATGGTGGTTCCGGACAGGTTGGCCAGTTCCATCTCGCCGCCGTAGACCACGTTGCCCTGCTGGAGACGGTAGCCAAGAAAGATCGAGCGGAGCGATCCGGAGTCGACATCGTGGGAAGAGGCGGGGTTCTGGTATTCAAGATCCCCCGTCGTCCGGCCAAGCGAGAAACCGCCATAGACACCCGTCCAGGCCGGATCGGGCTGAGCATCGGGCGGCGGCGGGAAGACGACCGGATCTTCGACGACCGCCGGGCCGCCAGCCAGCACGGGGCCGGCCAGGCAAAGAAGGGCGGCCGCAGCACGCAGGGAAAGGTTCATGGACTGCTCTCGGGTTCTGACTGCTTTTGCCGCAACATAGCAAGGAATTGCGCCGGATTCCGCGTCGACATTGCACCCCGCGAATCGATTGCGGCCACCTGATGCGGATTTGCATCGCCCGGATCGGCGGCCAAAGTCAGGCAGTCGTGACCTGCCGGAAACGCCTCATCCATTGCGGTCGGCCGGGATTTCGGATTTGATCAAAGGACACGCCGGAGGAGTCTTGCCATGCCCGTTCTGAACCGTATCGCCTCGTACGCCGAGGAAATGAAGGGGTGGCGGCGGTATCTGCACCAGCACCCGGAGCTGGCCTTCGACTGCCATGACACGGCAGCCTGGATCGCCGAACGGCTGCGCGAGATCGGGGTGGACGAGATCCACGAAGGCATTGCGAAGACCGGGATCGTGGCGCTGATCAAGGGGCAGAGTGCGGGTCCGGTGATTGGCCTCCGCGCCGACATGGATGCCCTCCCGATCGAGGAACTGACCGGCGCGCCTTATGCCAGCACGGTGAAGGGCAAGATGCACGCCTGCGGGCATGACGGGCATGTGACGATGCTCTTGGGCGCGGCGAAGTACCTGGCGGAGACGCGGAACTTCGCGGGCACGGTGGCGCTGATCTTCCAGCCGGCGGAGGAAGACGGCGGCGGCGGGCAGGTCATGGTGCAGGAAGGCATCATGGACCGCTTCGGGATCGGCCAAGTCTACGGCATCCACAACGCGCCGAACATTCCCTTCGGCCATTTCCAGACCACGCCGGGGCCGTTGATGGCGAGCGTGGATACGGCGGTGGTCAAGGTGACGGGCAAGGGCGGGCATGGTGCCACGCCGCATGAATGCGTCGATCCGGTGGTGGCGATCGTCGGCATGGTGCAGGCCTTGCAGACCATCATCCCGAGGAACGTCTATGCGCTGGACGAAGCGGTGATCTCGGTCACGATGATCCATACCGGGTCGGCGTCGAACATCATCCCGGAGGACGGGACCTTTGCCGCGACGATCCGCTGCTTCAAGCCGGATGTGCGGGCGTTGTTGAAGAAGCGGTTCCATGAGATCGTCGAGGGCCATGCGGCGGCCTATGGGGTGACGGCGCAGATCGACTATGACTGGGGCTATCCGGCGACGATCAACCACGAGGAGGAGGCGGATTTCGCCGCCGGGGTGGCGCGCGAGGTCTCAGGCGAGGAGGCGGTGGACGCCCGGGCGGGCCGCGAGATGGGGTCGGAGGATTTCAGCTACATGCTGGAAGCGCGCCCCGGGGCCTATCTGTTCCTGGGCACGGGACCGGGGGCAGGGCTGCATCATCCGGCCTTCGACTTCAACGACGAGGCGGCGCCGGTCGGGGCGAGCTTCTTCGCGCGGCTGGTGGAGCGGGCTCAGCCCTTGGGCTGACGGATAAGCGGGATCAGGCCGAAGCCGATCTGCCCGGCAAGCCCGAGGGTGCCGGGCGGGGTGGCCATGGCGGCAAGGAACTGCCCGGGCGTCTGGCCGAAGGCCAGCGCGGTGGCGAGTTCGAGGAGCATCAGGATCAGGAAGCTCAGCAGGGCCATGCCGAGGCGCGGGGTCAGGGGCCAGCGGCGCAGCACGCGCCCCGCGACGAGCCAGGAGAGGGCGAGGACCAGGGGCAGCTCCAGCGCCACGGCGGCCAGCGGGCCGAGTTGCGGGGCGATGAAGGTGACGCGCAGGGCGCCGAGGGCGAAGGCCACGGCGAAGACCGGCAGGGTGTAGGCGAGGGCGGCTGGGGCGAGGCGGGGCATGACTGCGGTCAAGGTTGAACTGGCTGGACGCGGGCGAGGCGCGTAGAGTGCCGGGATTGACCCGTGAGAGAAAGGCGATTCTGACGTGAAAGCTCTTGCTGTCCTGCTCCTGTTGGCCACCCCGGTGCTGGCCGACGACTATTTCGGCTTCCGGTCGCCCACCGGCAACATCCATTGCGCGATGTACACGTTCGACGGTCGGGCCGAGGCGCGCTGCGACCTCCGGTCCTATACGCCGAGCTACACGAAACGCCCGGCGGGCTGCGAGCAGGACTGGGGCATGGCTTTTGGCGTTGCCGCGTCGGGCAAGGGGGAACTCCTCTGCGTCGGCGACACGGTGCAGGATCCGGGCAACCCGGTGCTGCCCTATGGCGAGGCGGTCAGCCTGGGGGGCATCTCCTGCGTCTCTGCCAAGAACGGCATGACCTGCACCAATGCGGAAGGGCACGGGTTCAGCGTGGCGAAGGCAAAGCAGAAGCTGTTCTGAAACCGCAGTGCCTGGGTCCGGCCTTGCAGCCTCCGGCGGGGATATTTGGGCCAGTATGAATTGCCGAATCGGGGGAGTTGCCGATAGCGGCAGAGCGTGGGTCCTGATGGGGCCGGATCAACCTTTGGACACCATATCTTGCCCCACCGCTACCATTGGTCCGGTGCCGGGGCTGGCGTGGATATGATCAAACTGATACATTGACTGTGCAGTCAGTGACCGGATAGCCAAATGACCCTCGACCTGTCGAACAGCCCCTCGCCCGCCGATCTGTGGGAAATGGACCGGGCGCATGCCCTGCATCCATGGACGAATTTCGGATCGTTCGAGAAGGAGGGCAGCCTTGTCATCGCGCGGGGCGAGGGCTGCTATCTCTGGGACGCGGAGGGGCGGCGCTATCTGGACGCGGTCGGCGGGATGTGGTGCACCAACGTCGGGTTGGGGCGCAAGGACATGGCGCGGGCGATTGCCGACCAGGTGGAGCGGCTCGCCTTTGCCAACAGCTTTGTCGATGTGACCAACGAACCCTCGGCCCGGCTTTCGGCGAAGCTGGCGGCGCTGGCTCCGGGTGATCTGAACCGGGTGCATCTGACCACGGGTGGGTCGACGGCGGTGGATACCGCTGTCCGCATGGTCTGGTACTGGCAGAGCTGCATGGGGCGGCCCGAAAAGACCGACATCGTCGCGCGGGATCATTCCTATCACGGCTCGACCTACCTGACGCAGTCGGTGGGCAAGCGGCCGGGCGACCGGGTGGCCGAGTTCCGCTACAAGGAAGACGGCATCCATCACCTGACCCCGCCGAACCCCTATCGCCGCCCGGAGGGGATGAGCGAGGCGGGGTTCTGCGATCACCTGGTGGCCGAGTTCGAGGCGCTGATCGCGCGGGTGGGCGCCGACCGGATCGGGGGGTTCATTGCCGAGCCGATCCAGGCCTCGGGCGGGGTGATCGTGCCGCCGGAGGGCTATCTGCGGCGGATGTGGGAGGTCTGCCGGAAGCACGACATCCTGTTCATCGCCGACGAGGTGGTGACGGCGTTCGGGCGGCTGGGGCACTGGTTTGCCAGCGAGGCGGAGTTTGGCGTGGTGCCGGACATGATCACCTGCGCCAAGGGGCTGACCTCGGGCTATCTGCCCTTGGGCGCGCTGATCTTCTCGGATCGTATCTGGGAGGGTATGGCGGCGAAGGGCGAGCGCTGGTTCACCTCTGGGTTCACCTATTCGGGGCATCCGGTGGCTTGTGCGGCGGCGTTGAAGAGCATCGAGATCATCGAGAGCGAGGGGTTGCTGGAGAACGCGGCTGTGGTCGGGGATTACTTCCTTGAGCGCCTCAAGGGGCTGGAGGGCCTGCCGCTGGTGGGGCAGGTGCGCGGGCGGCGGTTGATGGTCTGCGTGGAGAACGTGGCCGACAAGCGTACCAAGGAGCCGCTGCCGGATGGGGTGAATGAGAGCAAGCGTATCAGCGATGCGGCCGAGGCGATGGGGCTGATGGTGCGGCCGATCGGGCATCTGAACGTGATGTCGCCGCCGCTGACGATCACTGGGGGCCAGGTGGATTTCGTGGTCGAGACGCTGGAAAAGGCGATCCGCAAGGTCACGGACGAGCTGGTGCGGGAGGGGCACCGGATCGGGTGAGGCGCCGGAGTTTTCGAAAACTCCGGGCCGGAGCCTTTGAAGGCTCCGATGCGATTTCTTCGAAGAAATCGCGTGCTTGACAAGGCGGCGGGCCAGGGGTTTCTTGGCCCCCCCGGATCCGCGCGTCTCCGCTGAACGACTGCGCCGAGAAGACCCGAGATCATCATGGCACTGGAAGATGCAAAGACGCAGGTCGACACTGCGTTCACCCGGAAATCCAACCGGGGGTATTCCTTTGAAAACGCCTTCGGCGGGGCGACGTCATTCCTGCGGCGGACCTACACCAAGGACCTGACCGGCGTTGATCTGGCGATCACCGGGGTGCCTTTTGACCAAGCGGTAACGCACCGCACCGGCACGCGCTTTGGCCCCCGGGCGATCCGCGAGGCGTCCAGCTTGCAGCCCTATGATCCGCCCTATGGCTGGCCGACGAACCCCCTGGAGGAGATGTCGATCATCGACTACGGCGACTGCGCTTTCGACTATGCCAAGGTGTCGGACTTCCCCGAGACGCTGACGAACCACATCCGGACCATCCTGAAAGCCGGGGCGGGGACGGTGACGCTCGGGGGCGACCACTACATCACCTATCCGATCCTGAAAGCCTATGCCGAGAAGTTCGGACCCCTGGGCGTGATCCATTTCGACGCGCATTCGGACCTCTGGCCGGATGACGACCTGACCCGGATCGACCACGGCACCATGCTGTACAAGGCAGTGAAGACGGGCCTCGTCGACCCGAAACGCTCGGTCCAGATCGGCATCCGCACCACGACCGAGGATTACCTGGGGGTGAACGTCATCGACGCGCGGGAGGTGCATGAGAGGGGCGTCGCGCATGTGGTGGCGAAGGCCAAGGATATCGTCGGCGACGGGGCGACCTATGTGACCTTCGACATCGACTGCCTCGATCCCTCTGCCGCGCCGGGGACCGGGACGCCGGTCTGGGGCGGGTTGCACAGCTGGCAGGCGGCAGCTGCCTTGCGCGATCTGGCCGGGATCAACATGGTCGGCGGCGACATTGTCGAGGTCTCGCCACCCTATGACACCAGCGGGGCCACGGCGATTGCCGGGGCGCATGTCGCCTATGAGCTGATCTGCCTTTATCACTGGGCGCGGACGCAGAGGTGAGGCGCGCCTATTGGATTGAGCGGCTTTCGCCGCGAAGACTCTTTGTCTCGCGGCTTTGCGTGAAGAACGCAAAGCCGCTCGGGCGGGCTCCGCCGGGGATATTTGGGCAAATGTGAAAGGGCTTGGGGCGGCCCCTTGACGCTTGCGGGCCTGCCTGCGAAACCCGCCGCATGGTTCCCTTGGACAGACTTGCCCAGATCACCGAGCGGTTCGAGTTTCTCGAAGCGCAGCTCAACGCGGGCGCGGCCCCGGCCGAGATCGCCCGGATCAGCCGGGAATATACCGATCTGAAGCCGGTGGTGGAGGAAATCCATGCCTATCGCCAGTCGCTGGACGATCTGGCCGAGGCGGAGGCGATGCTGTCCGACCCCGAGATGAAGGCGCTGGCGGAGGAGGAGCTGCCTCGGCTGAAGGCCCGCATCCCCGAGATGGAGCAGGCGCTGCGGCTGGCGCTTTTGCCGAAGGACGTGGCCGATACGCGGCCCGCGATCATCGAGATCCGGCCCGGCACGGGGGGCGACGAGGCGGCGCTGTTTGCGGGCGATCTGGCGCGGATGTACCAGCGCTATGCCGAGCGGATGGGCTGGAGCTTCGAGGTAATCAGCGAGCAGGCGGGCGAGGTCGGGGGGCTGAAGGAATTCTCGGCCCATATCCAGGGCGAGGGGGTCTATGCCCGGATGAAGTATGAAAGCGGCGTGCATCGGGTGCAGCGGGTGCCGGAGACCGAAGCGCAGGGGCGCATCCATACCTCGGCGGCGACGGTTGCGGTGCTGCCCGAGGCGGAGGAGGTCGACATCGACATTCCCGCATCCGACATTCGCATCGACACCATGCGGTCTTCGGGCGCGGGGGGGCAGCATGTGAACACGACCGACTCCGCGGTCAGGATCACCCATCTGCCGAGCGGGATCGTGGTGACGTCGTCGGAGAAATCGCAGCACCGGAACCGCGAGATCGCGATGCAGGTCCTGCGTGCACGGCTCTATGAGGCCGAGCGGGAGCGGCTGCATTCGGCCCGCGCGGCAGACCGGAAGTCGCAGGTGGGTTCCGGCGACCGCAGCGAGCGCATCCGCACCTACAACTTCCCGCAGGGCCGGATGACCGACCACCGGATCAACCTGACGCTGTATGCCCTGCCGCAGATCATGGGCGGCGACCTGGGCGAGGTGATCGACGCGCTGGTGGCGCATGACCAGGCCGCGCGGCTGGCGGAGATGGAAGCGTGAGAGCGCAGGACGCATTGCGGCTGGCGGTTCCGCGGCTTCAGGAAGCCGGGATCGAGGACGGCGCCCGCGATGCGCGGGTTCTGCTGGCGCATGCGCTGGGGATCGGCCACGACCGCCTGACGCTGAAGCTGCAGGACGAGATGACCTCCCCGCAGGAGGCCCTGTATGACGAGGCGCTGACGGCACGCATGGCCCGGCAGCCGGTGGCGCAGATCATCGGGCGGCGGCTGTTCTGGGGGCTGTCGTTCCGGGTGACGCGCGACACGCTGGACCCGCGGCCCGAGACCGAGACGCTGGTCGCAGAGGCGCTGAAGGAGCCGTTCCTGAAGGTCCTGGACCTTGGCACCGGAACGGGCTGCATCCTCTTGTCCTGCCTCAAGGACATGCCGATGGCGCGGGGGCTCGGCACCGACATTTCGGACGCGGCGTTGCAGGTGGCGATCGGGAATACCCGCGACCTGGGGCTGGAGGCGCGGGCGCGGTTCCGCAAGTCCGACTGGCTCGACAAGGTGACGGGCGCCTATGACCTGATCGTCTCGAACCCGCCCTATATCGCCACAGAGGAGATGCCGCAGCTGGCGCCCGAAGTGCGCGACTGGGAGCCGCATCAGGCGCTCACCCCCGGCGGCGACGGGCTGGACGCCTACCGCGCCATCGCGCGGGGCGCCCCGGCCAGGTTGATGCCCGGCGGGCGGCTTCTGGTGGAAATCGGGCCGACGCAAGGGGTGGCCGTCAGTGCGTTGCTCCGGGCGGCGGGGCTGGAGGACATCCGCGTCCTGCCCGACATGGATGGCCGTGACCGTGTGGTGGCGGCCAGAAAGCCCGGCGGCGACAGTTGCGGTTGTGCCTGACCTCCGCCTATTCCACCGCAAATGCGCAAATATCCCTTGTCACATGGGCTTCCCTGTGATTAGTGACCCCTGTCGGGCGCGGGTTCCACCTGCCCCTGACGCATTGTCCAAGCCCTGCTGACCCGGATTTTGCTGCCCATGAGGGGCGGCGGTTGCAGGCCAAAGCCATCATAAGGACCAGATGCGCTCCTCCAAGAAACGCTCGCGTTCCAACCAGAACCGCCCGCGCACCCTCGGCAATATCGTCAACCGCGTCTTCGATTCCTCGGGTCCCGAGGGCAAGGTGCGTGGCACGCCGCAGCAGATCATCGAGAAATACCAGATGCTGGCGCGCGATGCGCAGCTGTCGAACGACCGCGTGGCGGCCGAGAACTTCCTGCAGCACGCCGAGCATTACACCCGGATGCTCGCCGAGGCGATGAAGGAAATGGCGGCCGAACAGGAAGCGCGGCAGCAGCAGTACCAGCAGAACGGCGGCCAGAACGGCCAGAACGGGCAGAACAACGGCCAGCAGGGCCAGCCCCGCGGCGATCGCCAGGGCGAGGGCGAGGGCCGGCGCGACCGCAACGACCGGGACAATCGTGACAATCGTGACAACCGCGACAACCGGGGCGAGCGTCAGGACCGGGGCGAGCGTCGGCAGGAGTTCAACCGCGACTACCGCGAGGAGCGCAGTTTCCCCGCCGAAGAACAGCCGATGGCGACCGATGTGATCGAACTGGATGCGGGCGACGACACCGGCCTGATCGAGACTCCGGAATCGGCGCCGCGCGCCCGCGTCGAGGTCGAACCCGTGGCGGAACCTGCGGTCGAGGCCCCGCCGAAGGAAGAGCGCGCCCCGAAGCGTCCGCGCGGGCCGCGCAAGCCCAAGGGCGAGGGCAAGCCGGATGGCGAGCCGCCGCAGGAAGCCGCCGAATAGGCCGGAAACGTCAGCAAGGGCCGCCACGCAGGCGGCCTTTTCGTTTGGGTCAGGTCGCGCCGGGGTGCGGGTGCTGCGCCACCAGCTTTCCGATCATCCGAAGCCCGTTGTTCACGGCAACAAGGTCGCGTCGGCGCATCCAGTCGAGCCAGAGCCCGTCCAGCGTCGCCATGATCAGGTCGGTCAGGGCCCGGAGCGTATCGGGTGCGACAAGGGGCGCAAGCAGGGCCTCCAGCCGGGCGCGGTAATGGGTGTAAAGCTGCAACTCGGTTTCGGCCACGGCGGGATGCGCGGCGGCGGCTGACCAGAGGTCGATGCGCGTGCGGATATGCGCGGGGGTCAGGAAGTCGTCCGAGAATCCCGCCCGCAGGAACGCGGCCAGCCTGTCCTTCGGCGTCGCGGCAGACAGGCTGGCGTCCGAGGCCGCACGAAGCCGGGTGGAGAGCAGACGATAAGCCTCGGCCAGGACCTCGTCCATCCCGGTGAAGTTGTAGGTGATATGGCCAAGCGACAGCCCCGCCTCGGTCGCGACCCTGCGCGCGGTCAGACCCGCATGCCCCTCGCGCCCCAGGACGCGCAGCGCGGCCTCGGCAATTTCGATGCGCCGGTCGGTCCGGGTCTGGCTGCGGGGCGGGGCTTCGGTCATGGTCCTGGCATAGCCGGTTCACGGGGTGCTTGACAGGCTACTCCGGTTTGTACAAACGTACAAGCCAACGGAGGGCCGCATGGACATCTCGCATTTCCTGAACTCGCATCTTCTGGACCCCTCGGTCGGAGGCAAGCGGCTTTGGGCCGACATGCTGGAACAGGCGGTTCATGCAGAATCCTGCGGGTTCCGCGGCGTATCGGTGCCGGAGCATCACCTCCTGAACATCCTTCTGGTGCCCTCGCCGCTGCAATTCGCCGTGGCCATCGCGGCGCGGACCTCGCGGGTCGAGATCGCGACGGCGATCTGCCAGCTGCCGATCCGTGACATGCGGGTCTTTGCGGGCGAGGTGGTGCAGGCGCAGGCACTCTGCGGCGGGCGGCTGGTGCTGGGGGTGGGCAAGGGCGCCTTCGGCTTCGAGACGGGGCGGATCGGGGTGCCGATGGAGGAGACGAAGCCCCGGTTCGAGGAAAGCCTTGCCGTGCTGGAGGCGCTTCTGACGCGGGAAGAGGTCAGCTGGCATGGCGACTGGTACAGGTTCGACGCGCTGACGGCGATGCCGCGGCCCGAGGATCCGATCCCCTTGGCGTTGGCGATCATGGCCCCGCCGGGGATCGAGGCGGCGGCGGCGAAGGGCTATCACATCCAGACGACGCCGCTGTCAGCGAGCCACGGCGTGCTGGAGGGGCAGGTGGCGGCCTTCCACCGGGGCGTCGCGGCCTCCGGCAAGACCGGGCAGCGGCTGTCGCTGCAACGGGGGATCTTTGTCTCGGATCGTCCGGCGGAAGTGGAGGATATGCTGGCAAAGGCTTACAGATACTACGAAAGCTTCGACAATGTCTTCGGCGGGCCGGGGATCGTGGAGCACGGGATCATCAAGCCGCTTCCCCGGAAGCAAAGCATGGAGGACTTCCGCCGCAACATCCTGATCTGCGGGCGGGAGGAAATGATCGACCGGCTTTCCGCCTATGCCGAACTGGGGATCGACGAGGTCATCGTGTCGTCGAACTTCGGGCAGGCGCAGGGGGCGGTGCTGGACATGATGGGCAGGCTGGCGGAAGACGTCATGCCCAAGGTGGCGCCGACGGCCCGGCAGGCCGCGTAAGGGGGAAAAGATGCCAATCATCCGGATCGAGATGTTCGAAGGCCGCACGGTGGAGCAGAAGCGCGCCTGTGCCGAGGCGGTGACGAAGGCCTGGTGTGATACCTGCGGGGGCACGCCGCAGGCGGTGACGGTGGTCTTCACCGATGTGGCCAAGCATGACTGGGCGACGGCCGGGCGGCTGGCCAGCGATCCGAAGGAATAGAGCTTGGCCCTCGACTGCTCCTACACCGTTGAAGGGCAGGGTGATGCCCTGTTCCTGATCCATGGCATCGGGGCGCGGCGCGCGACCTTTGCGAAGCTGGTGCCGGACCTGAAGGACCGCTTCACCTGCATCAGCTATGACCTGCGCGGCCATGGCGAAAGCCCGGTGCCGGACGGGCGTTTCGGGCTGGACGATCTGGTGGACGACCTTGAGGCGCTGCGGGCGAAGCTGGGGATCGACCGCGCGCATTTCGCAGGGCATTCGCTGGGCGGCATGATCGGCCCGGCCTATGCCCGGCGCCATCCCGACCGGGTGCTGTCGCTGGGCCTGTGGTCGACGGCGGCCTTCCGGACGGAGGACGACAGCGCCAAGGTCAGGGGCGTGGTCGCGGCGATGCGGGAAAAGGGGATCGGGCAGGTGCTGGACACGCTGACCGCGCGCTGGTTCACCGATGCCTTCTTGACGGCCCATCCCGAGGTGATCGAGTGGCGCAAGCGGCAGGTGATGGAGACGCCTCCGGACGTGTTCCTGAATGTCTTCGACATCTATGCCGAGACGGAAATGGGACCCTGGCTGCACGAGGTCACGGCGCCCGCGCAGATCATCACCGGCGAGAACGACGGCGGCTGCAATCCACGGCTCAACCGGCTGATCCAGGCAGCACTTCCGGGGTCGGAGCTGGTGATCCTGCCGGAGCTGAAGCACGCGATCTTCATCGAGGCCACGGACCAGGTCGCCCCGCACATCCGCCGCTTCCTCATGGCGCAGTCCGGGCGCTGACGGCTTGCCTGCGCTCCGGTCAGGCGGCAGGGTGGCCGGGCAAAGTGGGAGGCGGGAATGCAGGCGGCGGGCGGGGTCTTTTCCATCGGCGAATGCATGGTCGAGTTCTTCGACCGGGGCGATGGCTGCTGGCAGCGCGGCTTTGCCGGGGACACGCTGAACGTGGCCTGGACCCTGCGCGCGCTTCTGCCCGCCGAGGTTCCGGTGGGCTATGTGAGCCGAGTCGGGCGAGATGCCGTTTCGGACGCGATGGTCGATTTCATCGCTGCTGCGGGGGTCGGGACAGAGGGCATCAGCCGCGATCCCGAGCGAACGGTCGGGCTCTACACCATCGCGACGGATGCGGGGGGCGAGCGGAGTTTCACCTACTGGCGGCAGGCATCGGCTGCGCGTCGACTGGCCGGGGATGGTCCGGCGTTGGCCGACCGGCTGCGCGGTGCGCGGCTGGTCTATTTCTCCGGCATCACGGCGGCCATCGTCGGCCCGGAGGGTCGCGCGGCCCTGTTGGCGGCGCTGGCCGAGGCGAGGGAGGCAGGCGCCCTTCTGGCATATGACCCGAACTACCGGCCGCGCCTTTGGGAGGATGCGGGAGCGATGCGGAGCTTTGCCCGGCAGATCGCGGGGCTTGCCGATATCCTTCTGCCAACCTTCGAGGACGAGGCAGCGGCCTTCGGCGATGCGGACCCGCAGGCCGCGGCAGGGCGGCTCGCGGGCTGGGGCTGTGGCGAAGTCGTGGTCAAGGATGGCGCGCGGGAGACGCTGCTGTTCCAGAATGGCGAACCCAGCCGCCACCTGCCGCCGCAGGGTCTGCGCCCGGTGGATACGACCGGGGCGGGGGACAGTTTCAACGGGGGGTATCTCGCCGCACGCCTGATGGGGCTTGCACCCGCCGCCGCCGTGCCCCTGGCGCAGGCCGTTGCCGCGCGCGTGGTGATGGAGCGTGGCGCGCTGATACCGCCCGACACCTTGCGCCGGGCGGCAGGCTTGCCGGTCAGGGCAGGGTAAGCGCCATTTCGCTGCGTTCGCCCGCCTTGACGGTCAGGGGCGTCTCGGACTGCTTGTCGTCCTTGCTGGCCTTCACCACATAGTCGCCCGCGGGCAGCGTGGTCTGCCACGCGGGCCCGTAGCCATAGCCAAAGGACGCCCGGTCGCCGTTGATGTCGGGCTTGGCCGCCAGCACCTCGATGAACTCGTCCGCTTGCGTGGTGAAGGCCGCGACGCCTGCATTCAGGGGGGCAGTGATCTCGGTCCGCTCGCCGACCTTGACGGTGAAGGGGACCTCGGCCTTGGCCGCCCCGAGCGTCACGACGGCGACATAATCGCCCGCCGGAAGGTCGAAGCTGGCGCCCGCGCCGTAGGTATAGCCCAGCGACTTGCGGTTGCCGTCGATGTCCTTGGCCGCGCCGAATATCTCGACGAAATGATCGCCGCCCTCGACCTTCACCCCCTCGGCATAGGTGGCGTCCACCACCGCAAGGCCGGTGCCGATGATCACGTCCTTGTCGATCTGCTTGCCCGCCTCGAAGGTGAGCGTTTCTTCGACTTTCGCGGCGCCGAGGCTGGCGAGGAAGCTGTATTCGCCCGCCGGGAAGACGTGCAGAGCCTGGCCATAGCCGGATTCGGACACTTCTTCCGGACCGCGCACTTCCCAGAAGGCATCGGAGGCGATATCGCCGCCTTCGAAGGCATAAAGCTTCAGGTTCAGCACCCCGGCATTCAGGTTCGCGACCGGCTGGGCCAGCGCATCGGCGGTGATCGTCACCTCCTGCTCGGCCTTGGCGTCGTTCAACTCGGTGAACATCCGGTAGGTGCCGGGCGGCACAAGTTCGGTCTGGCGGCCGTAGACCGTGATCGTCTCCTCGGAGAGGGCACCGTCGGGCAGGACAAGGCGCAGGGTGACATAGGCATCATCGACGATCTTATCGGCGGGTTCGGACTGCCCCTCGGCCAGGACGATGACCGGATCGAAGTTCTTGTCCAGCACCATCGGGGTCGGCTCGGGTTCGGGCACAGGCTCCGGTTCCACCACGGCAACCGTGGTCTTCAGCGCCTCGACCAGGCCGCCTGCATCCTTGGCCTGGATGTATTTCCCGCCGGTATTCTCGGCCAGGCAGGCCACGGCCTTGCCTTCCTCCTCGGTCAGGCCGAAGCCCACGACATGCGCGGTAAAATCGACGCCCGAGGCTTCGAGTTCGGTGCCGAGCGCGCAGGGATCGGCCTCGCAGGTCTCGATCCCGTCGGTGATCAGGATGACGGTGGCCTTCTCCTCGGTCGATTTCAACTCCGACGCCGCGCGGCGCACTGCTTCGGTCAGCGGCGTCTTGCCCAGGAATTTCATCGCATTGGCGGCATCGGTGATCGCCTGCGCGGTGCCGGGGGCGGGGGGCACCACCAGTTCGATATCGTCGCAACTGCCCTTTTCGCGGTGGCCATAGGCCATGAGGCCGATCTCGGCCGCCGGGTCGAGGCCGGAGAGCACCGATCCCAGCGCCTCGCGGGCGATTTCCAGCTTGGGGCGACCGTCGATCTGGCCCCACATCGAGCCTGAGGCATCCAGCACGATGATCGACTTGCCCTCGGCCAGAACCGGGGCCGCAAGACCGGCCTGAACCAGAAGGGCGGCAATGAAGGTGTTGAGAATGCGCATCTCCGGGCTCTCCAATGCAACAACTATCGGGCGAGCCTAGGGCAGCCGCTCCGGCCCGGTCAACCGCCGCCACGAAAAAGGTCTTCGGGACATGCCCGAAGACCTTGCCAACCCAGGGAACGGTTCTGGGGACCTTGTACCGGCCCCCGGGGCGGCTCTGGCACGAAGCGCCGGGGCGTCAATCCCCACGGCGCCCCGACCTTCCGTCGGCGAAAGGGATCACATCGCCGGCAGAAGCACCGTGTCGATCACATGGATCACGCCGTTCGACTGCTTGACGTCGGCGATGGTCACGTTCGCCACGTTGCCCTGGCCGTCCTTGATCATGATCTTGCCGTCCTTCTCCATCGCGGTGAACTCGCAACCACCGACCGTCTTGATGGTGTGTTCGCCGCCGTCATCCATGACCATCTTGCCGACATCGGCCGCCATCGCGTTGGCGGCGACGACATGACAGGTCAGGATCTTGACCAGCTGGTCCTTGTTCTCCGGCTTCAGCAGGGTTTCCACCGTGCCCGCGGGCAGCTTGGCGAAGGCTTCGTTCGTCGGCGCGAAGACGGTGAAGGGGCCCGGGCCCGACAGCGTTTCCACCAGTCCGGCCGCCTGCACCGCGGCGACGAGCGTGGTGTGATCGGCCGAATTCACCGCGTTCTCGACGATGTTCTTGTCTTCGTACATCGCCGCACCGCCGACCATCGGGTTTTCCGCCAGCGCCATGCCGGTGGTCAGGGCCAGGATCGCAACGCCAAGTTTCAGGGATTTCATCGGGTGTTTCCTCCGGGTTCTGGGCGGGGTCATTCCCGCCTCATGCCCTAAGGAACGGAGCCGTTCTGGCAAAGTTTCAGACCGACCTTGTGCTCACGCTCTCGTGATCAGGCCGCATCTCCCACGTTGGCTTTCAGGATCACCGGGCCGGTCGGGATGCCACCGGGTGCACCGCCCTCGGGCTCGACGGTGACGGCGAGGACGTAGGTCTCGGGCGGGTCCGGAAGGGTGATGACCAGCGGCTTGTCTTCCAGCAGGCCCAGCGAGACCGGCGCGGAATCGGGCTCGATGATCCAAAGCTCGTGAACCTGTCCCGCGACGGCCGGAACACCTGCGACACGGGTGATCTGCATCGTGTCGCCAAAATGCGTCACCGCGTAGACAAGCCGGTTGTCCTCGGTTGCAAGCCGCGCGATCGGTTCCTGGTGCGGCGGGGCGAGGGTGGCGATGGAGGCCAGCGCCAGGACGGCGGCGACCGTCGCGCCCGAGAGCCAGCCGAAGAGCCCGGAGCGCCGCTTCGGCAAGGGTGCCCGGGGAAAGAGTCGCGCCTCGATCCGGGGCAAGAGGTCGGGGGCGGGAGCCGCTTCGAACCCGTCGTTCAGCCCCGCCATGCGGTGCTCCCAGCCTGACACCAGATCGGCGAAGGCGGCGTCGCGTTTCAGGCGTGCCTCGACCTCGGCCCGTTCTGAAAGGCTCAGGACGCCCAGCACATATTCGGCGGCCAGGGCGTCATCTGCCTCGTGGGGGGTGAGCGGGGCGTCGGTCATGCGTCCAGACACTCCTTCAGCTTCAGGAGGCTGCGGCGAAGCCAGGTGCGCATGGTGTTCAGGGGTACGGCATGGCGCGCGGCAAGTTCGACATAGGAATAGCCGTTGAGATAGGCCCCTTTCACCGCGTCGGCGCGGTCGGGCTCCAAAGTCCCGAAGCAATCGGCCATCCGCCGCGCCTCGCCCTGCGCCACGAGCCGGGTCTCGGCGCGGGGCGCGCTGTCCTGCACCGTGTCGAGCCCGTCGTCGGACTGCGCCTCGGGCCGGGCGCGCAGCCGGTCGATGGCGAGGTTGCGGGCGATGGCGATGAGCCAGGTCATGCCGCGACCCTTCGCCGGATCGTAGCGACCGGCGCGCAGCCATACCCTGGTGTAGACCTCCTGCAAGGCATCCTCCGCCTCGGTGCGTTCCCTTAGCATACGAAGGAGAACACCCATGAGTTTCGCCGAGGTGTCGCGGTAAAGCGCCCGGAACGCCACCCGGTCGGCAGCGGCGCATTTCGCGATCAGGGCGGCGACAGGATCGTCCATGGCGCCGACGTTACGGGTTTTCGCCCGCCTTGCAAGGGTTTCGCCGGAAAGGCCTATCCCCGGCGACGCCGACGCCCGCCCTCGTCACCGGCGGTCTTCGGGTTGAAGCTGACCTCGGGCAGGGAAACGATCTGGTGCAGGTTCGGAAACGGATCGACCGCATGGGGGATGGCATTCGCGTTGACGAAATGCTCCTGGAAGCGGGGCTCGATGGCGGTCTCGACCTTGTGGATGTCGTGCACCGTCGCTTCGATCTGGTTGCGCGCCGCCACATTGCAGAGCGCGATGCGCGCGCCCGTCCCGGCGGCGTTGCCCGCGCTGGTCACGCGGTCCAGTGGCACGTCGGGGATCATCCCCAGCACCATCGCGTGCTTCGGGCTGATATGCGCGCCGAACGCGCCTGCCAGCGTCACCCGGTCGACCGTGTCGACGTGCATCTCGTCCATCAGCAACCGCGCACCCGCGTAGAGCGCCGATTTCGCCAGCTGGATTGCCCGGATGTCGCCCTGCAGCACGGTGATCCGCGGGCCACCCCCGGCGCTGCCGTCATGCAAGAGATAGCCGAAGGTCCGGCCATGTGGCTCGCAGCGGGCGGATCCGGTCTGCTCCGGTCCGCCGATCAGCCCGCTCGGGTCCAGAAGCCCCGCCAGCCGCATCTCGGCCACCGCCTCGATGATGCCCGAGCCGCAGATGCCGGTGACGCCGGTGCCCTTGGTCGCCTCGGCGAAGCCGGGTTCGTCCGACCAGAGGTCCGAGCCGATCACCCGGAAGCGCGGCTCTTTCGTCACCGGGTCGATCTCCACCCGTTCGATGGCGCCTGGGGCCGCCCGCTGCCCGCTGGAAATCTGTGCGCCCTCGAAGGCCGGGCCGGTGGGCGAGGAACAGGCGAGGACGCGGGTTTCGTTGCCCAGCAGGATCTCGGCATTGGTGCCCACATCGACGATCAGCACCATGTCCTTCGACTTCTGCGGCTCTTCCGACAGCGCCACCGCCGCGCAATCCGCCCCCACATGGCCCGCGATGCAGGGCAGCACATAGACCCGCGCCGACCGGTTGAGGTTCGTCAGGTCCAGATCGCGGGCATCCAGCGACAGGCTGCCGCTCATCGCCAGCGCAAAGGGCGCCTGGCCCAGTTCCACCGGATCGACGCCGAGGAACAGGTGGTGCATCACCGGGTTGCAGACGAGAACCAGTTCGTAGATCGAGGCCGGGTCGACCTTTGCGTCCTCGGCGATGGCAAGCGCCAGCGCATTGATCGCCTCGCGCACGGCCTTGGTCATCTCGACATCGCCGCCGGGGTTCATCATCGCGTAGCTGACGCGCGACATCAGGTCTTCGCCGAAGCGGATCTGCGGGTTCATCAGGCCGGAGGAGGCCAGCACCTTGCCATCCGACAGATCGCAGAGATGCGCCGCGATGGTGGTCGAGCCGAGATCGACCGCAAGGCCCAGAAGCGGCCCCTCGTGGAAGCCCGGGAGAATGTCCAGGACGCGCGTCGCAGTGTCATGGTTGCCCTTGTGCAGGACGACCGTCGCCTTCCATTCGCCCTTGCGCAGCACCGGCTGCAACCGGCGCAGGACCGACAGATCGGCCTCGATCCCCTCGACCTGCCATTGCGCGGCCAGGGCCCGGCCCAGCCGTTCGAAATCGCCGGTGGGCTCGTGCATGTCGGGTTCCTGCACCTCGACATAGACGGCGCGGGTGGCCGGGTCCATGACCATGACCCGTTCGGTCGCCGACTTGCGGATCACCTGCTTGTGGACCTGGCTTTCCGGCGGCACGTCGATCACCACGTCGCCCATCACCTTGGCCTGGCAACCCAGACGGCGCCCCGGGGGCAGGCCGCGGATGCGCTTGTAGCGATCCTCGACCGCGTTCCATTCGGTCAGCGCGTCCTCGTCCACCGTGACGCCGTGCTTCGGGAACTCGCCATAGCCGGGGGTGATCTGGCACTT
Source organism: Tabrizicola sp. (assembly GCF_016792905.1). Lineage (GTDB taxonomy): Bacteria > Pseudomonadota > Alphaproteobacteria > Rhodobacterales > Rhodobacteraceae > Tabrizicola. Next base: position 21,140 of record NZ_JAEULP010000026.1, on the reverse strand, counting down.
GGAACAGATGCCGCGGCCGCCGCAGACCGAATCGAGGTCGACCCCGAGTTGCCGCGCGGCAGTCAGGACCGGCGTCCCCAGCGCGAAGCGCCCCCGCTTGCCGGAGGGCGTGAAGATAACGAGAGCATCTGTGGTCATTGCCGGACTCCTGCGCGCCGGACTATGTAATCTGGCGAAGCGCCGACGCAAGCGCCCGGAAACGGCAGATGGCGGTCAGCTTGCGCCTTTTGCCTGGCCAAGATGCGGCGCACGCCAGTTCACCAGCCCGACCGAGAGGAGCGCATAGGCCCAGAGCGGCAGCCCCAGGAACCCGCCCAGCCCGAAGACGACCGTCGCCACCGGCAAGGCCAGATTCAGTCGGCGCGGTAGCGCGTGGGCCCGGTCGCGCACCAGCCAGAGCGTGCCGAACAGCAACGCCAGCGCCAGGCCGATCCAGTGCGACACCTCGCCCGCAGTGGCCACGCCGTGATGCGTCGCGACGTCGACCGCGGCGGCGATGCCCGCGCCCAGCATCGCCGTCGCCATGAAGATCAGCACATGGCCATAGCCCCAGATGATCGCCTGCGGCATGTCGGTGGTGGTCAGGTGTTCCTCTTCGCAGAAATAGATCCACCAGATCGAGAACACGAGCACCAGCCCCGAGACCGAGGTCAGCGCGGCCTGAAGCGAGGGGTGATCCGAGAAGAGCGCCCCGAAGCCGTGGCTGATCGACAGCATGATCTCGCCGAGAGAGATGATCATCAGGAGGCCGTAGCGTTCGATGATGTGGTGGCGGTGGAACGGCGTGGGGCGGGCGCGCTCGGCATAGACCGGGACGCAAAGCTCGACGACATAGATCGCGATCCCGACCTGAAAGAAGACGGTCGAACCCGGCGGGCAGGTGACATACATCAGGGCCCACAGTGCCTGGGCGATCAGGATGCCAATGGCATAGCGGGTGCAGGTCGTCCGGTAGTCCGGATTGCCCCGTGCAGCCCGCAGCCAGAGCGCCGCCATCCCGAGCCGCATGATGACCCAGCCGAGGATGCCGAACCGCATGTCCAGCGTGTCGAAGATATAGGCAGCACCGCCGGCAAAGATCAGCTCGCCGCACATGATCCCCATGACCAGGAAGCGGTAGAGCGGATCGTCGTTGTCGAAGGCCGAGGCGAACCAGGTGAAGTTCATCCAGCACCACCAGACGGCAACGAACAGGAACAGGAAGCGCGGCAGCACCTCCAGTCCGTGACCCTCGCTGATGCCGTGGTGCAGGCCCGCAGTGACTGCGGCGATGGCGATGACCGTCACAAGGTCGAAGAACAGTTCCAGCGTCGTCGCGACCCGGTGATGTTCCTTTGGGTCGCGCGGGCGAAGGCCACGGATGATCTGGTGCATCGGTTTCGGCTTCCGTTCAAAGCGTGTTGGCCTTGCAGAAAACCCGGATCACGCACCTGGCGCAAGGGGGCAGAGGATTGCGGCAGGATCAGTCGGATGCCCTGACTGCGGCACTGCGGTTGCGCTTGCGGGACGCGACTGGACCGGACGGGGCAGGGTCGATCAGGCTGATCTTCTGCCAGATCTTGCGGGCAAGGCTCGCGCCCAGCAGCTCGATGTCGGTGACGGCCTGCGCCACGCCTTCGTCCGGCACCGCCTGGGCATAGAGGGCAGCCAGCTTGCCGGTGATCGCCAAGAGCTCCGAGCAGTAGTCGAGATAGCGCGACATGGCGACCGCATCCAGATCGCGGGCGGGCGAGGTTGCGGTCGGTGTGAAATCGGGCGAGAGCGCCACCGGGTCCTTGGTCAGCTGGTGCATGTCGATGACATGGATGATCGAGCGCAAGCCATGCAACCCGCGCGCGACCCGCTGGCGCTTGACCCGCGCTTCCAGCCGCACCAGCGCGACAAGGCCAAGGCCCGCGAGGAGGGCGGTGTTGATCGCCGCCTCGATGCCCTGCACCGAGCCGATGGCGTCCTGGCCCACATCGCGCAGCGGCAGGATCGAGCCGACCCAAAGGAAGACCGCCGCTCCCGCCAGCACCACCAGCGCCACCACCCCGCGCAGCCACCAGATCGGCGGGGCCAGGACGGCGACCTCGTCCCGGACGGTGCGGGCAAGGGCGGAGATTTCCCGTGCAACCTGTGCCAGCCCACGGTCGGGAAACCGCTCTTCGACCCGTCGCTGCAGGGTTTCTGTGGTCTTGAGGATTTGCGCGGGGTCGAGGCTGCGAAAGGGCATGGGACTGGATAGCATCCGGAACACCCTGTGCAATATGCCTTTCACACTTGCCCAAATATCCCCGCGCGGCGCGCATATCCGAGCGCTTTTGCGTCCTTCACGCAAAAGCGCGAGACAAAGAGTCTTCGCGGCGTGAGCCGCTCAATATAATAGGCGCCCCGACCCGCGAGGCGTCAGTCGTCCTCCTCCAGCCAGCCCAGGATCGCTGCCCGGTCGCCGTCCAGTCGCGGGGCAGGGGGCAGGCTCATCGCCTCGGGCAGGGTGGACATCTTGATCGGGTTGCCCGGTGCGGTGAAGGCCGGGCCGCCGGGATGGGGCGTCACCGGCAATACCATGTTCCGCGCGGCGATCTGCGGGTCGGCCAGCACCTCGACCATGTCCTGCACCCGCGCGGTCGGCAGGCCTGCGGCGTCCAGCGCCGCCAGCCAATGCGCGACCGTCTCGCCCAGTGTCACCGCTTCGATCAGCCGCTTCAGCAGCGCGTGATTGTCGCAGCGTGCGGCATTGGTGGCAAAGCGGGGGTCGGTGGCGATGGACAGGCCCAGGACATCGCACAGTTTCCCGAACATCGCGTCGTTCCCGGCGGCGATCACCACGAAACCGTCCGCCGCGCGGAAGGTGGCGAAGGGGGTTATCGTCGGATGCCGGGCGCCCGTCGGCCCGGGGGCAACCCCGGTCGCCGAGGCGATGGCCAGCGCATGCTCCTGGATGGCGAGCTGGCTGTCCAGCATGGCCACGTCGATGAACGCGCCCTCGCCGGTCCTCTCGCGCTGATAGAGCGCCGCCAGCACGCCCTGCGCCAGGTACATCCCCGCGACGATGTCGCCGATCGAGGCCCCGACCCGGACAGGCGGCCCCCCGCTTTCGCCCGTGATCGACATCACCCCGCCGCGGGCCTGCACCACCATGTCATAAGCGGGTTTCTGGGCATCCGGCCCGGTCTGCCCGAAACCCGAAACCGCCGCATAGACAAGGCGCGGGTGCCGCGCATGCAGCACCTCCCAGCCGTAGCCCAGCCGCGCCATCACGCCGGGGCGGTAGTTCTCGACCAGCACATCCGCCCGCGCCAGCAGCCGCTCGAAGATCGCCCGGTCGGCTGGCGCCTTCATGTCCAGCGCGATCGACTGCTTCCCCGCATTCAGCGTCGCGAAATAGGCGCTCTCGCCCGCCACGAAGGGCGGGAAAGCCCGGGTGTCGTCGCCGGTGCCCGGTCGTTCCACTTTGATCACGCGTCCGCCCAGGTCCTGCAGGCTTTGCGTGCAGAATGGTCCCGCCAGCACATGCGTCAGGTCGAGGATGAGGATGCCGTCCAGGGGTGCCATGTAAGCCTCCGTTTGCGCCATCCTGCCATGTCCGCACGGGCCGGACGTTGACGCCGGTCAAATCCCCCTCTACCTCGCCCCCATGGCACGCGCACCCCTTCTCCAGTTGTCCTCCATCTCGCTGACCTTCGGCGGCAACCCGGTCTTCGACGACCTTTCTCTGACCGTCCAGCCCGGCGACCGCATCGCGCTTGTCGGCCGCAACGGCTCGGGCAAGTCGACGCTGATGAAGGTGATGGCGGGGTTGGCAGAGCCCGACCGGGGCCTGCGCACCGTCCCCCCGGGCGTGACCGTGGGCTACATGGAGCAGGAGCCAGACCTCACGCGCTTCGCCACGCTCGGCGATTTCGCTGCGTCGGCGTTGCCGGAGGGGCAGGACTACCGCCTTGCCGTCGTGGCCGAGGGGCTGAAATTCGACCCCTCGACGCCGGTCGCAACGGCCAGCGGCGGGGAACGCCGTCGCGCCGCGCTGGCCAAGCTCCTGGCCGAGGCGCCGGAACTGATGCTTCTGGACGAGCCGACCAACCACCTGGACATCCAGGCGATCGAGTGGCTGGAACGGGAGCTCAGCGAAACCCGCACCGCCTTCGTCCTCATCTCCCACGACCGCGCCTTCCTGCGGGCACTGTCGAAGGCGACGCTCTGGATCGACCGCGGCGAGGTCCGCCGCCGCGAGGCAGGCTTCGAGGGCTTCGAGGACTGGCGCGAAACCGTCTGGGCCGAGGAGGACGAGGCCCGCCACAAGCTTGACCGCAAGATCAAGGCCGAGGCGAAATGGGCGGTCGAAGGCATCTCTGCCCGGCGCAAGCGCAACATGGGCCGCGTTCGGGCGTTGCAGGCGCTCCGGGCCGACCGCGCCGCGCAGATCCGGCGGCAGGGGACGGCGGCCTTCGCGCTGGAAAGCGGGCCCACTTCGGGCAAGAAGGTGATCGAGGCGCAGGGCCTGACCAAGGCCTATGGCGACAAGGCCATCGTCAAGGGCTTCTCCTTGCGCGTCCTGCGGGGAGACCGGGTGGCCTTCGTCGGGCCAAACGGTGTTGGAAAGACCACCCTTCTCAAGATGTTGACCGGAGAAGTTCAACCGGATGCCGGGACCGTGACTCTGGGCACCAGCCTGGAAATCGCGGTCTTCGACCAGACCCGCACCCGCCTCGACCTCGACGCGAGCCTCTGGGACAACCTGACCGTGGATCCCCTGATGCGCGTCTCTGGCGCGTCCGATCAGGTGATGGTGCGCGGCACGCCCAAGCATGTGGTCGCCTATCTCAAGGACTTCCTTTTCGACGAAGCGCAGGCCCGCGCCCCGGTGCGCAGCCTCTCGGGCGGCGAGCGGGCGCGGCTGCTGCTGGCGAAACTGATGGCGCAACCGTCGAACCTCTTGATCCTCGACGAACCGACCAACGATCTGGACGTGGAAACTCTGGACCTCTTGCAGGACATCCTGGGTGACTATGACGGCACGGTGCTGGTGGTCAGCCACGACCGCGATTTCATCGACCGGATCGCCACATCGACCGTGGCGATGGAGGGCGGGGGCAGGGCGCAGGCCTATCCCGGCGGCTGGTCCGACTATGCAGCACAGCGCCCGGCCGTCGAAGCCGACGCCCCGAAATCCGGAGGCCGGCCCGCCACCGCGGTCGCGGCAAAGCCGGAGACTGCGGCAAAACCGGCTGGCCTGTCCTTCACCGAGAAGAAGCGGCTGGATGACCTCCCCGCCCTGATCGAGCGCCTTGAGGCCGAGATCGGCAAGTTGGGTGCGCTCCTGGAAGACCCCGCACTTTTCACGCGTGAGCCTGTGAAATTCCGCAAGGCGACCGAGGCCCTGACCGAACGCCAGCGCAGCCTTGAAGCCGCCGAATCCGAGTGGCTGAATCTGGCCGAGCGCGCCTGACGCGGCGGAACCGGCGGGGGTCGGCCAAAAGCGGCCGGGTTCCTCGGCGCATCCCCGCCACCCTGCCACACGGCTCATCAAGCGCCCGTGAGGAGCCATTGTCCTTGGTCGCCCGCTCCCCCATTCCCTCTCCTGAGCCGCCCGGAACCGTTCCGATGTGACGTTGGTTGTGGTCGGCCAGAACAAGGAGACAGAAATGAAAACTATCGCAGCATTGATTGCTACCGCCGCCATTTCCGCCCCGGCCTTCGCTGGCGGCCCGATTGCGGTTGCCGAGGAACCCTCCGTGGTTCCGGCGGCTGAACCCTATGTTGCACCTGGCGTGGACTGGTCGGGTGCCTATGTCGGCGCGCAGCTTGGCTACGGCGACGTGGATTCGAACGGCGCGGGTCTTGACGGTCACGGCCTTCTGGGCGGTATCCATGGTGGCTACCGCTGGGATCTGGGCAACTGGGTCGCCGGGGGTGAACTGTCCTGGGACAAGGCCGCGATCGACCTGGGCGCCACGGCGGGCGACGAGCTTGACAGCGTCGCGGCGCTGAAGCTGATGGCGGGCCGCGAAATCGGCAACAGCCTGGTCTACGGCACCGTGGGCGCCGCCCATGCCAAGGCCAGCGTCGGCGGGACCGATCTCAGCGATGACGGCCTCGTCTACGGTCTGGGCTTCGACTATGCGGTGAATGACCGCTGGACCGTCGGCGGCGAGGTGCTTCAGCACCAGTTCGACGACTTCGATGCCTCGGGCACCGATTTCGACGCCACCACGATCAAGGCCAAGGTCGGCATGAAGTTCTGACCTTTGCCTGTTGCGGCGCGGCTTCCCCCCGCGCCGCAGCTTTTCCGGCGCTCAGCGGCAGGCCGCCGGGAGTAACAGGAAACTGCGGTCATCACCCGAGTTTCGTTCCAGCGTCGCAAAGCCGCTGTCGTTCTCGAAGGTCATGCCAAGGCTGCTGACCTCGATCAGGATCGCGCCGTTCTTGCCGGGCGTGATCTGGAACCCGCCTGCATCGCCCTCCATCCCGCAGTAAAGCGTGTGGCCGCCTTCGTTTTCGCAGTAGCCATAGGCTTCGAACGCGCCGCCCGGCACGCCGCGCAGTTGCAACAGGACATGCAGGCCCAGCATCGGATCGGCGATGGTGAAGTCGGGGCTGACCGAGATGTCGGTCACGCGCTGCGCCGGGTGTTTGGCCAGATGGTCGTCGGAATAGCTGCGGGTATAGCAGCTGTCGGTGCCGGGAAACATCTGGTCCTGCGGGCTTTTCGCCTGCGCGACCCCGCCTGCGCCCAGGACGAACAGCGCGACGCAGGTGAATGATTTACCTACCATTTCCCGGTTGCGCCCCCACCCGATGACCTGCCGCCGCCGAAGCCGCCACCATTGCCACGGCCGCCGGTGCCGCTGCCGCGTCGGTTGACGTCGCGTTCCTGGCGCGCTTCGCGGCTGGAAAAGCTGACCGGGTAGGACTTGTGGTCGGAGAAGCCGCAGGCGGAGCAGGTCAGGTGCTGCATCCCGAGCCCCGGATCGCTGCGCGTCGGCTGCTGGATCACTTCGCGGCTGCGCTCCAGCGTCCGCGCCCCGCAATTCGGGCAGACCCGCTGCGCGCGCTTGCTGCGCCAGATGCCGACCCCGGCCAATGCGGCAATGGCCCCGAAACCCAGAAGCGCGGTCGTGCCCGATCCCGTGCTTTCCGGCGCCTCGAACCCGTCGGTGACGGAAACCGGCGTGCCCGCCAGGAACGGCGTGATCAGCCGGTCGCGGGCCGAGGCGATGCCGGCCTCGATCCCGGTGGCGAACTGCCCGTCGCGGAGCGGCGGCAGCACGGCGGTGGACAGCACCCGCGCCGCCCGCCCGTCATAGACCGGGTCGTAGCCCGCCCCGAGCGCAATCCGCGCCTCGCGCGACCGGGTGTCGACGAGCAAGAGGATGCCGTCGTTGCGGTCCGCCCCGCCCACGCCCCAGGCATTGAACAGCGCCTTGCCATAGGCCTCGATCCCCATGTCGCCGCCGCCCTGCCTGGCGATCCCCGGGACGGTGACCACCACCATCTGCACGCCCGTCGCCGCGCGCGTGTCGGTCAGGAGGCGGGTGATCCGGCCTTCCTCGGTCGCGTCAAGCACGTCGGCGAAATCGGAAAGCGTATCGCTCTGCGGGGAGGGGAGGGTTTGCGAATGGACGGGAAAGGCAAGCGTCAGCGCGACGGCAACGAATCGGAGGAACATGGTGCAAGCATTTCTTGAACTGTCTTTGCAATCAGCATGACATCTTCTTCGCGGCAGTCAAATGATCCGACCTGCACCCGGATCGCAAACTGTCCGTCCACCCTGGTTTGCGTCAGGTAGATCCGGCCATCGTCGTTGATCCGTTGCAAAAGCGCTTCCGTCGCCGCATCTGTTTCCAAAGCGAAGCTGAAGAGCGATAGCCTGGGCTCGGTCACGATTCGCACTCCCGGCAGTGCCGCCAGCTGGTCGCGCGACCGCAGCGCCCAGGTGACGTGGTTGCGAATCCTTTCCCGCAAGCCCTCCAGCCCATAGGCGCGCAGCACGAACCACAGCTTCAAGGCCCGGAACCGGCGGCCGAGCGGCACGGTCCATTCGTTGAAATTGACGATCTCCTCCCGCCCCGCCGTCTCCAGATAGGTCGGCCGCAGTCCCAGCGTCCGCACCTGCGCGCCCGGGTCCTTCAGGAACTGGATGGAACAGTCGAACTGCGCCCCCAGCCACTTGTGCGGGTTGAAGACGATGGAATCCGCCCCCTCCACCCCCGCCCACAAGTCCCGGAACTCCGGGCAGATCATCGCCGAGCCCGCCCAGGCCGCGTCGACATGCACCGGCACGCCCTCGGCCTTTGCCGCTGCCACGCACTCGGCGATCCGGTCGAAGGCCCCGACGCTGGTGCCCCCGGCGCAGAGGATGACCCCCGCCGGATGCAGGCCCGCCGCCCGGTCCGCCCGGATCGCCGCCTGGAGCGCGGCCCCCGTCATCGCCCGCGCCGCGTCCGTCGCCACCTTCACCAGGTTCCGTTGCCCGATCCCCGCGACGCGGATCGCCTTGTCCACGCTCGAATGCGTCTCGGCGCTGGCGTAGAAGCGCAAGGTGGGCGCGCCCGACAGCCCGTCCTCCAGCCCCTTCCACCCCAGCGCCTGCTCGCGCATCGTCAGCACGGCGGACAGCGTGGCATTGGTCGCCGAATCATGGATCGTGCCGGTGAAGCCCTCCGGCAGGCCCACCGCCTGGCGCAGCCAGCCGACCATGACCTGCTCCACCTCGGTCGCGGCGGGAGAGGTCTGCCAGATCAGCGCATTGCAGGCCATCGCGTTGACCAGCTGCTCGGCCAGCATCGAGGCAGGCGCGGCATTGGCCGGGAAATAGGCGAAGAAGCGCGGATGCTGCCAATGGGTCATGCCATCCGGCACGATCCGTTCGAAATCCGCCCAGATCGCCTCCATCGGCTCGGCGGCATCGGGCGGGCCGGGGGGCAACTGCCGCGCAATCGCGCCGGGGACCAGCGGCGCCCGCACCGGCCGGTCGCGCAGGGTGGCGTGATAGTCTGCCGCCCAGTCCGCCGCCCGCTTCGACCAGTGCCGCAAGCCCTCGTGATCCATCGTCGTCCCCATTTTATTTAACCTGTCAAATACCGCGGCGCCGCGCCGATTGGCAAGCTTCTACCGTCCTGCCGCCACGCAAGCTCCTTTTTCCCGACATCAGGATTCGTTAAGGATAGGCTGACAAGATGTAAAATCCCGACCCGTGAGAGGTTCCATGTCAACGACCCGACGCACAATACTGCTTGGACTTACCGCAACGCTCCTGTCCGCCTGTGTCGGCGGCGGCACCTTCAAGACCGAATACGACCCTGTCCCCGCCGCGCTTGCCAAATCCTGGCGCCTGGCCGAAGTGCGGGTTTCGGTCCCGAAGTCGCTTTCCGTGTCCGAAGCCAAGACGCTTCTGCCCAATGCCGACATCGTCTGGCGCGAGGATCCGCTGGGCGACCGTCATGCCCAGGTCGGCAAGATCATCCAGAACGCCGTGCTGCGCGGGGCGCAGGGGTTGCGTGGTTCGACCCCGGTGATCATCTCGGTCACCGTGACCCGCTTCCATGCCCTGACCTATGAGGCCGAGCTGTCAAGCAGCGACTGGGGCGTCCATAACGTCGACTTCATCGCCGAGGTGGTGGATGCCCGCACCGGCGCCGTGCTTTTGCCCGCGACCAAGATCCGGGCCGAGACACCCGCCTGGTCCGGCGCACGGATGAAGGCCGCGCGCGCGAAGGGCGTCACCCAGAAGTCGATGATCACCAACCACGTCGCGGCCACCGTGGCTGGCTGGCTGGGGCTTGGCCCGGACAACCGGGGCACCTTCAGCCGCAAGGGCAACTGAACGGCCTTTGCAAGAAGGGCAGGGCGCGCCTACCCCAGCGCGGCCTGCACCTTCTTCGGCAAGCCCGCCCGGATCAGCGCATAGGACGTGGCGATCCGTTCGCAAAGCTCGTCGTCGCCAACCCGTCCGAACGGAATCCGTGCCCAGGAGGCGTGCAGATAGGGTGCGCGGATCGCCCGGCCCGTCTCGATCAAGAGGCGAGCGGTGTCGACATGGTCGGTCTTGACCGACACCCCGTCTCCCGTCTGCCCGATGATCGCGAACATCCTGGCCCCGACCTTCCAGCAATCATGGTCGGGGCCGAAGGGTTGGCTGACCCCGGCTCCGGGAAACCCGGCGCAGAAGGCGTTGACGAAGGCGCGGTCCTGCATGGTGAAATCCCCTTGGCGGCGTGGATGATCCTCGTGTATGTCTCACAGCCATGACGACATTGCGCAACATCCGCATCTGCTGCATTACCCGCTGACTTCGGTCGCGCGGGCGCTTCGTCATTCCCCTTGGATGAAAAGCCGCTCCCGCGCGAGGGTGATGCTTGCGTGCCTGGGGACGACTGACATGGTGACGATCCGCCTGACCAATTCGAAGAGCCGGAAGAAGGAAGACTTCGCTCCGATCGACCCGGCCAATGTGCGGATGTATGTCTGCGGCCCCACGGTCTATGACCGCGCGCATCTGGGCAACGCCCGGCCGGTGGTGGTGTTCGACACGCTTTTTCGCCTGCTCCGCCACGTCTACGGGGCGGAGCATGTGACCTATGTCAGGAACTTCACCGACGTTGACGACAAGATCAACGCCGAGGCGCTGCGGCGGCAGAAGGCTGGGTCGCCGGGGACGCTGGAAGAGCTGATCCATGGCCGGACCGAGGAAACCATCGCCTGGTATCACGCCGACATGGACGCGCTTGGCGCGCTGCGGCCGACCTTTGAGCCGCGCGCAACCGAATTCATCGCCCAGATGATCGCGATGACCGAGGGCTTGATCGCCTCGGGCCACGCCTATGCCGTAGACGGGCACGTGCTGTTCCGCGTCAGGTCCTACAAGGATTACGGCAAGCTTTCGGGCCGCTCCGTCGATGACATGATCGCCGGGGCACGGGTGGAAGTCGCGCCCTTCAAGGAAGACCCGATGGACTTCGTATTGTGGAAGCCGTCTTCGGGGCAGGAACCCGGCTGGGCCTCGCCCTGGGGCAAGGGGCGTCCGGGCTGGCACATCGAATGCTCGGCTATGGCACATGAGCTTCTGGGAGAGTCCTTCGACATTCACGGCGGCGGGCTGGACCTGCAATTCCCCCACCACGAGAACGAGATCGCCCAAAGCGCCTGCGCCCACCCGCACGGCGATTTCGCGCATTACTGGCTGCACAACGAGATGCTGCAGGTCGAGGGCAAGAAGATGTCCAAGAGCCTGGGGAATTTCTTCACGGTCAGGGACTTGCTGGATCAGGGGATCCCGGGCGAGGTGATCCGGTTTGTCCTCCTGATGACGCACTACCGCAGCCCGATGGACTGGACGGCGGAGAAGGCGCGGCAGGCAAGAGACACTTTGCTCGGTTTCATTGAACTGACCCGAGGTGTGGAACCCGTTGACCCTGATCCTCTTGTACTTGAGGCCTTGGCAGATGACTTGAACACACCTGCCGCAATTGCCAGGCTCCACGCCTTAAGAAAGGCGAACCAAGGGGCAGCCCTTCTTGCAAGCGCCCGGCTGATGGGTCTCCTCAGTTTTCAGCCGACTGTCAGTTCTCTTGCTTGGGGTCAGCATGATGAGAAACACGATCAGCTCGCAAACGAAATTGCTCGAAAGTGGGCGGCCTTGCGCGGCAATCGAGATTTTGCGGCGGCTGATGAATTAAAGAACCTAGCCGCTGAAGCTGGAGTCGAACTTCAAGCTACGAAACAGGCAGTAGGTCAAGGAGCGTTAGCAAAGCTAAAGGAGAACTTTGACCCCGTGAAGTTGGAGGCGCTCCGTTGACCTCCAAATTGCCCGCCTCGGACTTGATCCGGGGCCTCCCTTGCCATCACGAGGCCCCGGATCAAGTCCGGGGCGGGGTCGCGTCATTTGTTAACACCACCCTAACGCGTGCGCGTAACCCATTGAAATCCCTCGCTCCGATTTTCTGTCCACTGTGGACACGCCCATGACCCGCGACCGGCTTTTCCTCTTCGACACCACGCTCCGCGACGGCCAGCAGACTCAGGGCGTCCAGTTTTCCACGCCCGAAAAGGCCCAGATCGCCCGCGCCCTCGACACCCTCGGGGTCGACTACATCGAGGGCGGCTGGCCCGGCGCGAACCCCACGGACTCCGACTTCTTCGCCGCCCCCCCGGCCACGAAAGCCACCCTCACCGCCTTCGGCATGACCCGCCGGGTGGGCCGGTCGGCCGAAAACGACGATGTGCTGGCGGCGGTCCTGAACGCGAACACCCCCGCCGTCTGCCTCGTCGGCAAGACCCACGATTTCCACGTCACCACCGCCCTCAACGTCACCCTCGACGAAAACCGCGAGGCCATCGCCTCCTCGATCCGCCATCTCGTCGCCAAGGGCCGCGAAGCGCTGTTCGACGCCGAGCATTTCTTCGACGGCTACCGCGCCAACCCGGGCTACGCTCTGTCCTGCCTGCAAGCCGCCCTCGACGCCGGAGCCCGCTGGATCGTCCTTTGCGACACCAACGGCGGCACGCTGCCCGCCGAAGTCGGCCGCGTCACCGCCGAGGTCATTGCCGCTGGCATCCCCGGCGACCGCCTCGGCATCCACTGCCACGACGACACCGGCAACGCGGTCGCCAACTCGCTTGCTGCCGTGGAAGCTGGGGCCCGTCAGATCCAGGGCACGCTGAACGGTCTCGGCGAGCGCTGCGGCAATGCGAACCTTACGACGCTGATCCCGACGCTGCTCCTGAAGGAGCCCTACGCCAGCCGGTTCGAGACAGGGGTCGCCGGCGAGGCGCTGGCGGGGCTCCTCAAGACCTCGCGGATGCTCGACGACATCCTGAACCGCGTCCCCCTGCGCAGCGCCCCATATGTCGGGGCCTCAGCCTTCGCCCACAAGGCCGGGCTGCACGCGAGCGCGATCCTGAAGGACCCGACGACCTACGAACACATCGATCCTGCCGTGGTCGGCAACGAGCGCGTCATCCCGATGTCGAACCAGGCGGGGCAGTCGAACCTGCGCGCCCGGCTGCAGGCGGCGGGGATCGCGGTCGATCCGAAGGACCCGCGGCTTGGCCGGATCATCGAGGTGGTAAAGGCGCGCGAGGATCAGGGCTATGCCTATGACGGGGCCCAGGCGAGCTTCGAGCTTGTCGCGCGGCGCGAGCTGGGGCTGTGCCCGGAGTTCTTCGAGGTCAAGCGTTACCGGGTCACGGTGGAGCGGCGGAAGAACAAGTACGACCGGATGATCTCGCTTTCCGAGGCGGTGGTGGTGGTCAAGATCGGCGATCAGAAGATGATGTCGGTCAGCGACAGCATGGACGAGGGCGGCAGCGACCGGGGGCCGGTCAATGCGCTCTCGAAGGCGCTGGCCAAGGATCTGGGGCCGTATCAGGCCTGCATCGACGACATGAAGCTCGTGGATTTCAAGGTTCGCATCACCAATGGCGGCACCGAGGCGGTGACGCGGGTGATCATCGATAGCGAGGACGGGCAGGGCAATCACTGGTCGACGGTCGGGGTCAGCCCGAACATCATCGACGCCTCGTTCGAGGCGCTGCTCGACGCGATCCAATGGAAGCTGATCCGCGATTTCGGAGCGCCGAAGTGAGCGTGGAGGCTTGTGCGGAGCTGGTGGAACGGGGAGACCCGGACCGGTTCCGCGCGGTAATGGCCGCCCCGCGCGAGGCGCGCGCACAGCTTTTCCCGCTTTATGCCTTCAATCTGGAGGTCGCCCGCGCGCCTTGGGTCACGCAGGAGCCGCTGATCGCGGAGATGCGGCTGCAATGGTGGCGCGACGTGGTGGAGAATACCGCCTCGGGGGCGGCTCGGGCGCATGAGGTGGCGGGGCCGCTGCACGGGCTGATCCAGGATTTTGGCTTGCCGGTCTTGGTGCTGGACCGGCTGATCACGGCACGGCGTTGGGACATCCATCGCGACCCCCACGCCGATGCGGCGGCGCTTGATGCCTATCTGGACGACACCGGCGCAGGGCTGATTTGGCTGGCGGCACGGGCTCTTGGCGCGCCGGACGGGGCTGAGGCCCAGGTGCGGGCCTATGGCTGGGCGACGGCGGCGGCGGGTTATCTGCGGGCGGTGCCGGAATTGCGGGCGCGCGGGCGGCAGCCCTTGCCTGAGGGGATGGAAACCGCGGACCTTGCACGGCTCGGGCTGGAGCGGTTGGCGGAAGCGCGCAAGGGCCGGAAGGCGGTGCCCAGGGAAGTTGCCCCGGCCCTGTTGGTTGGATGGCAGACAGAAAGTATTTTGAATCAGGTGGTTGCGGGGCAATCTTCACCAGAACTGCCCGAGGTGCGGAAACGTTGGGCGTTGCTTTGGCAGGCGTTCACTGGACGCTGGTAGCGGCGGAGTTTTCTGAAACTCCGCGGCGGAGCCTTTGAAGGCTCCGCACCGATTTCTTCGAAGAAATCGGCGCTTCGGGTCAAGCGCGGCGCGCTTCGGGGCGCAGCCAGAGCCAGATCAGCGCGCCCCCCGCCAGCACCAGGAAGGGCAGCATGGCAAGGTTCACCATCTGCCAGCCCGCCTGGACCGTTCCGCCCGAGCAGTTCATCAGCCCGCCCGACGAGAAGCTGGCCAACGTCACCCCGCCAAACACCACTAGATCGTTCAGGCCCTGCAACCGCCCGCGTTCCTCGGGGCGCTGCGCACTGGTCAACATCGTCGTCGCGCCGATGAAGCCGAAATTCCAGCCGAGGCCCAGGAGCATGAGTGCCGCGAAGAAGTTCTCCAGCTGCACCCCGGCCATCGCCACCGCCCCGGCGCAGGCGAGGATGGCGAGGCCGACGGCAATGATCCTCTCGGTACCGAAGCGGGCGATCAGGTGGCCGGTGAAGAACGAGGGCGCATACATTGCAAGGACATGCGCGGTCACGATGTCGGCCGCGTTGCCCTTGGTGAAGCCGCAGCCGACCACGGCGAGGGGCGAGGAGGTCATGACGAGGTTCATCAGCGCGTAGGAGACGGTGGCGCAGATCATAGCGACAAGGATCGTCGGATTGCGCAGAAGCTCGCCACGGCTGCGACCGGCCAAGGCCCCGGCGGTCGGGGGCTTCGGCTTCGGGATGTCGAGCGCGAGGAAGAGGAAGGACCCGAGGAAGTTCAGCACGATGACGGTGAGGTAGGAGCCGAGGAAGGTCACGGCCATGGCATCGGCGGTCACTTTCACCAGTTGCGGCCCGACGACGGCGGAAAGCAGACCCCCCGCCATGACCCAGCTGATCGCCTTCGGCCGGAAGGCCTCGGACGCGGTGTCGACGGCGGCAAAGCGGTAGAACCCGTTTGCAGACATGTAGATGCCGGAGAATAGCGCCCCGATGCAGAACAGGAGGAAGCTGCCGGTCGACAGGCCCCAGGCGCCGATGGCGGCACCCAGCGCCCCGCCTGCCACGCCGAAGTAGAACCCGGCCCGGCGCCCATGGCGCTGCATCAGCGCCGAGATCGGGGTCGCGGTCAGCATCGAGCCCACCACCATCATCGTCACGGGCAGCGTCGCCCAGCAGATGTTCGGGGCAAGGCTGGATCCTGCAAGCCCGGCGATGGTGAAGATCATCGGGAGCTGCGCGCCAAGGATGGCCTGGGCGGCGACCAGGACGAGGACGTTGCGGCGGGCTGTGGTGTCTGTGCTCATGGGCTATCGGTAGAACTGCCCAACCGGAGGAGCAAGCGGAAAGGTGGTTGCCTCCGGCGGGGATATTTGGGCAAAGATGAAACATGGTTGGGCGGATCATCATCTCGCTGGACTGCGTGGCGGAAGGCGCGGGGTGGCTTGCCAAGCAGGAGCCGCGCTTCGCCGAGGCCCTGCCGCTGGTGGGGGCCTTGCCCTTGCGACGGGAGGAGGACGGGTTTGCCGCGCTGCTCAGGGCGATCGTCGGGCAGCAGGTTTCGGTCGCAAGCGCCCGGGCGATCTGGGGGCGGCTGGAGGGTCTGGGGCTGACCGATGCCACGGCGATGGCCTCGGCCTCGGACGAGGATCTGCGCGCGGCGGGACTATCACGGCAGAAGGCGCGCTACGGGCGGGCCCTTGCGCAGTCCGGCATCGATTTCAGTGTCTTGCGCGGTATTCCTGACGCGGAGGTCGTCCGCCAGCTGGTCGCCGTTCCGGGGATCGGGGTCTGGACGGCGGAGATCTATGCGATGTTCGCGCTTGGCCGGGCCGATGTCTTCGCACCGGGCGACCTGGCCTTGCAGGAGGCGGCGCGGATGCTGTTCCGGCTGGAGGCGCGGCCCACGGAAAAGGCGCTCCGCGCGATGGCCGAGGCCTGGTCGCCCTGGCGCTCGGTTGCGGCGCGCATCCTTTGGGCCTACTACCGGGTCGCGAAGGAACGCGAAGGGGTGATCTGATGCAGGAGTTGCGGTTCGGGCGCAGGGGCGCGGCGCAGGGCGAGGCCACGGCGCTGGTCGTCTTCCTGCACGGCTACGGGGCCGATGGCGCCGACCTCCTGGGCCTGTCCGATGTGCTGGGGCCGCATCTCCCCGGGGTGGCCTTCGTGGCCCCCGATGCACCGGATCGCTGCGCCGGGGGCGGCTTCGGCTTCCAGTGGTTCCCGATCCCGCGCTTCGACGGCTCGACCGAGGCGATGGCAGAGGCGGGGATCGAGGCTTCGGCCGCCGATCTGAACGCGTTTCTGGACGCCCGCCTGGCAGAGGAAGGGCTTGCGCCCGACCGGCTGGTGCTGGTCGGCTTCAGTCAGGGCGCGATGATGAGCCTGCATGTCGCCCCCCGCCGTGCCAAGCCTGTGGCCGGGGTGGTGGCGATCTCGGGCAGGCTGCTGCGGCCCGAAGCGCTGGTCGCCGAGGCGCGGGTCAGGCCGCCGGTCCTGATCATGCATGGCGACCAGGACCCTGTCGTGCCGTTTGGCGAGCTTGCCCGGGCGGGGGACGCGCTGGTTGCCGCCGGGTTCCCGGTCTACGCGCATGTGATGAAGGGCACCGGCCATGGCATCGCGCCGGACGGGTTGAGCGTGGCGCTTCAGTTCATCAAGGAACGTCTTGCCGTCTGATCAATGGCTTATCTGGCGTTGTTCAGATAGGCCGCGCAGCCGGTCAGGGCGGCATAGTCGTCCTCGACCACGGTGATCGCGAAATCGGTCCGCAAGAGGTCGACGCGGCGGTCCTCGCGGAAGGCCGCTTCCAGTCCGAAGCGCGCGAAATGCGGGGTCATCGCGCGGGACATGCCGCCGATCAGGTAGATGCCGCCATAGGGCAGGTGGATCAGCGCCAGATCGGCGAGCATCTGGCCGAGGATGTGCACATAGAGCCGGGCAGCGTGGGCGGCGGTCGCGTCTCCCGCGTCCAGCGCCGCCAGCACCTCGGCCGAGGTCAGGCTGGAGGGGTGGCCTGCGACGTAGGCGGCGAAGGCGTGCAGATTGGCCAGGCCGCGCCCGGCCAGAACCTCTTCGACCCCGGCATGGGGCACTTCGCCTTCGGCCTTCAGCTTCGCCTCGATGAAGCGGGCAAGCTGGAAATCCTCTTCGCTGCGGACCGGCATGTTGACGTGACCGCATTCGGAGGGCGGCACGATCCGTCCATGGGACAGCGGATGGACGGGCGCCGCGTTGACCCCGGTGCCAAGGCCCACCACCAGCATGGTCGTGTCCGGCTTCACCGGGCCGGGGATCACCGCCCGCAGGTTCGCCGCCGGGATATGCCCCAGCGCCTGGCCCTGCGCCTGCAGGTCGTTCAGGATCGCCACCTTGCGCGCGCCGGTGGCCGCGGTCAGCTTGGCCGCGTCCATCACCCAGGCGAGGTTGGTCATCGTCGCGACGCCGTCCTGCACGGGACCGGCGGCGGCAACGCAGACGCCGGTCACATCGGCACCGGTCTGGGCCAGGTAGTCACGCAGAACATGGGCAATGTCCTGGCCACGCGCCTGATATTCGGCGTTCGGGAAGCGGCGGATCGAGTCGATCCGGACATGAGTGCCTTCGGCCAGAGCGACGCGGGTATTGGTACCGCCGATGTCGGCAAGGATCGCAAGGGTCATGGGCCGGGTCCGTCGGTCAGGATTGAGTTGGGTGATACGGGGAATCGTCCCATCGCGCCAGTGCTATCAAAGCGCTTCGGGCGCCCTGCGCCGGGACGCGGGGCCGGTTGACATGCCCTCGACCAGTTCGGCTTCCAGGAGCTGTTCCACCGGGGGCTGGTCGGGGTTGGCGATCCGGTCCAGCAGCATCTCGGCCACCAGACGGCCGGCCTCCCGCACAGAAGACCGCACCGCAGTGAAAATCGGCTTGTCCTCGCCGTTCTTCATATAGCTGAGATCGTCGTCGAAAAGGATGAGAGAGATATCGCGGCCCAGCACCAGCCCCTCGCTTTCGACGGCACGGCGAACACCCATGCCGGATATCATGGAGGCTGCAAGGAAGGCGGTGGGCGGATCGGGAAGCGCAAGCATTCTTTGCGCGGCACGGAATCCCGCGACCTCGCTCATTTCGTCGGAGGACATGAGAGCGGAGTCGGGGGAGATGCCTCGCGCCTCCAGCGCGTCGACATAGCCGCGGCGGCGGCGGATCGCGAAATCCATGAATTCAAGGCCGTTGACCAGGGCAATGCGGCGGTGGCCGAGGTCGAGCAGGTATTCGGTTGCGCGCAGGAAGGCGCGGCGATTGTTCACGTCGAGCCATGAATAGGGGACGGTCGTGCCGGTGGCGCGGCCATGGACCACGAAGGGCAGTCCGATTTCCCGCAAGAGCGGGATGCGGGGGTCGTTTTCGCGCGGGGAATGGACGATGACGCCATCGACGTTGCCCTTCACCTTCATCGCACGGTAGGTCTGCTCCTCTTCATCGTCAGAGACGACCGACAGGAGCATGTCATAATCGTTGCGGCTGTAGGTTTCACCGGCCCCGGCGATGAAATCGGCGAAGACCGGGTTCACGATCTCATGCCGGGTGGCGATCGGGATGACGTGGCCCACTGCCATGGCGCGCCCGGTGGCAAGACGGATTGCGCGGGAATTCGGGTGGTAATTGTGTTCCTTCGCCGCCGCCATGACGCGCTCGCGCGTCGCTTCGTTCACCTCCGGATAGCCATTCAAAGCGCGCGACACCGTGGTCGGTGACAAGCCGAGCCGCTGGGCAAGTTCCTTCAGGTTCATTGTCGCGCAGGCCACTCAATGCGGTTTGGACCGCCAAGACCATAGCCGGGGGTGGGGAAGGCGTCAAAGCCTAACCTTTGGCCGGGTCCGGAAGTCAGATCAGTGCGACGAGGGCCAGCCAGACCAGGCCGAGCGCGCCGGTCAGCAGGATGGGCACCCAGAGGGTCAGGCGGGGCGTGGGAGCGACAGATATGCGCAGGGAAACGGGTTTCATGCCGCGCATTAAGCAGCTGGAAAGGTTTCGCCTGCGTTAATCGCGCCATGGTCGAACCGGGTGCCTTCGAGGGATTCCTGCCGCTTCAGCAAAGCCCGGCCTATGCGGCTGCGGTGGCCTTCTGCGGCGCGCGGGCCCGCTGGCTGGAGGGGGACGCCGGGCCGGTGCTGGCGGTGGAACGGGGGCGGCTGCGGCTGATCTCGCGCATGGCAGGGCTGGGGCGAAACGCGCAGCGTCGACTGGCGCATTGGCCGGGGCTGACGATGGTGACGCCGGAGACGCAGGTCAAGGGTTTTGGGCTGGTGCCGCTGGTCACGCCGATGCACCACGCGATCTGGCGGCTTGGGCCGGACCTGCGGGCGGGGATGGCGCGAAACTGGCGAGGGCATCTGAAGCAGGCGGAAAGGACGGGGCTGCAGGTCCGGCACGGCGAACGCGGGACCCTGGACGCGCTGATTCAGGCCGAGTTGCGCCAGCGGACGGCGCGGCGCTACCGGGCACTGCCGCAGGGGTTCACCCGGGGGCTGCCAGAGGGCGCGCTGCGGATATGGCAATGGCGCCATGGGGGAGAGGTGGAGGCGGCGATGTGCTTTGTCGTGCATGGGCTGTCGGCAAGCTATCACCTGAGCTGGGGCTCTGATGCGGCGCGGGCGGCGGGCGTGCACGGGTTGATGCTGACCCGGGCGGCCGAGGCGCTCTGGGCAGAGGGTGTGCATTGGCTGGACCTGGGGTCGGTGGACAGCGAGCGGGCCCCGGGCCTTGCCCGGTTCAAGCTTGGGACCGGGGCGGCGCTGAAGCGGCTCGGGTCGACCTGCCTGGTCTTGCCGTGAGACGCGGGCCGGGGCAGGGTGGCTGCAATCGGGAGGATGCCATGGTCGCAGTCACGGAAGAGATGGTCGAAACCTACCAGCGCGACGGGGTCGTGCTGATCAGGGGCCTTTGGGCTGATTGGGTGGAGATGCTGCGGGCGGGCGTGGCGCGGAACATGGCGAACCCGACCAGCCAGATGGCGACGCTGAAGCCGGGCGAGCCGGGGTATTTCTTCGACGATTATTGCAACTGGGAGAAGGTGCCGGAATTCGGGGCGGTGATCCGGCAGTCGGCGGTGGCCGAGGTTGCGGGGAAGCTGATGCGGTCGGAGCGGGTGCAGATGTTCCACGACCACGTGCTGGTCAAGGAGCCGGGGACGACGAAGCCGACGCCCTGGCATACCGACGGGCCGTATTATTTCGTCGAGGGGCGGCAGACGGTGAGTTTCTGGTCGCCCCTGGACCCGGTGAAGGAGGCGGCGCTGCGCTGCGTGGCGGGCTCGCATCTCTGGCCGAAGGACGTGCTGCCGACGCGCTGGATGTCGGAGACGAACTTCTATCCGGGCAAGGACGATTACATGGCGGTGCCGGACCCAGAGGCCGAGGGGATGGACATCCGGGAGTGGCAGATGGAGCCGGGCGATGCGGTCGCGTTCAACTTCCGCACCCTGCACGGGGCGCGGGGGAACACGACAGCGAACCGGCGGCGGGCGTTTTCCTTGCGGCTGGTGGGCGAGGATGCCCGCTATGTCGAGCGGCCGGGGCCGACCTCGCCGCCGTTTCCGGGGCATGGGATGCAGGCGGGAGAGCGGCTGCGGGAGGACTGGTTTCCGGTGCTGCGGGCGGGATGAGGGTTGGGGTGTCCACGGTGGACAGAATTTTCGGCACAATGAAATCAATGGCTTGGTCGCGGACGTTCAGAAAGGGTTAACTCAAGTTCCAACTGCAACACTTTTGGCGGCGAGAGCGATTTCTTCGGCGAGGGCTTGGGTGGGGGTTTTCCATCCGAGGGTTTTGCGGGGGCGGTCGTTCATGAGTTTGGCGATGTGG
>NZ_JAEULP010000018.1 GCF_016792905.1 Tabrizicola sp. | reverse complement strand
CGCGGCTCGCCGGGATTCTCGGGGGCTGACCTGATGAACCTTGTCAACGAGGCGGCGCTGATGGCGGCGCGGGCGGGGCGGCGGTTCGTGACCATGATCGACTTCGAGTCCGCCAAGGACAAGGTGATGATGGGGGCGGAGCGGCGGTCGATGGTGCTGACGCAGGACCAGAAGGAGATGACCGCCTATCACGAAAGCGGCCATGCCATCGTCGGGATGGCGCTGCCGAAATGCGACCCGGTCTACAAGGCGACGATCATCCCGCGCGGCGGCGCGCTCGGCATGGTGATGAGCCTGCCGGAGATGGACCGGCTGAACTGGCACAAGGACCAGTGCGAGCAGCGCATTGCGATGACCATGGCCGGGAAGGCCGCGGAAGTCCTGAAATGGGGCGAGAACGCGGTGTCGAACGGGCCGTCGGGCGATATCCAGCAGGCGTCTGCGCTGGCCCGCGCGATGGTACTGCGCTGGGGCATGTCGGATGTGGTCGGCAACATCGACTATGCCGAGGCGGCGGACGGCTATTCCGGGAACACCGGGGGCTTCTCGGTTTCGGCGGAGACCAAGCGCCTGATCGAGCAGGAAGTGAAGCGCCTGATCGACGAGGGCTATGAGACGGCGCGGCGCATCCTGATCGAGAAGAACGAGGAATGGGAGAGGCTGGCCAAGGGCCTTCTGGAATACGAGACGCTGACCGGCGACGAGATCCGCAAGGTTATCGCCGGGGAACCCCTGGGCGGCGATGACAGTGCCGATGCGCCGCCGTCGGGCGGGGGCTCGGCTTCGGTCACGGCGATCCCGAAGACCAAGGGGCGGGCGAAGAAGCCCGGACCCGAGCCGGAACCGGCGCCGCTTTGAGCATCGAGAGGCCCCGCATCGCCGGGGCCTTTTGCTTTTCCGCCCCCGCCGCTAACCTGCCCGGACGGCGGCTTGGAGGCGGCAGATGATCACGGCATTCGCGACGCGGGCCGAGCGGCTGGAACGGCTGGACCTGTCCGACCGCCATTTGGGCGAGGCGACCTGGATCGACCTGAGCTGCCCGACCGAAGCCGAGGAAGACGCGGTCGAGGCGGCGCTGGGCATCGACATCCCGACCCGCGAGGACATGCAGGAGATCGAGGTTTCCTCGCGCATCTACCGCGAAAAGGGCGCGCTGTTCCTGACCGCTCAGGTCGTGGCCAGCCATGAGGCGCGCGACACGGAGATCGGGCCTGTCACCTTCGTGGTGCTGCCGAAGCGGCTGGTGACGGTGCACTATCATCATCCGGGGTCGATGAAGTATTTCGCCGACTGGGCCGCCCGGCATGACACGCCGCTCGCCTCGGGGCTGGCCATCCTGCTGGCGATGCTGGAGGCGGTGGTGGACCGGCTGGCCGATATCCTGGAGGGCGAGGCGCGGCGGCATGACGTGCTGTCGACGGCGATCTTCGCGGCGCATCGGCCCAGCGGCAAGGCCGAGACGCTGCCGGTGGTGTTGCAGCGGATCGGACGGGCGGAAGACCTGAACGGCAAGGTGAACGAGAGCCTGGGCACGCTCTTGCGGCTGGTGGGCTATCTGGTAGCGGCAAGCGATCCGTCGGGCAGCCCGGTTCTGGCGGCTGCGGAAAAGGCCACGGCGCATGTGCTGCTGGAAGACATCCGCAGCTTGCGCGAAGTTGCGGTTGTGCAGGCCGACAAGGTGCGGTTCCTGCTGGACGCGACGCTGGGGGTCATCAACATCCGGCAGTCGGACGTGATCAAGATCTTCTCGGTGGTGGCCTTCGTCTTCCTGCCGCCGACGCTGATCGCCAGCATCTACGGGATGAACTTCGTCCATATGCCGGAATTGCAGTGGGTTTGGGGCTATCCGCTGGCGCTTTTGGCGATGGTCGTCTCGGCAGTGGTGCCCTATCTCCTGTTCAAGTGGAAGAAATGGCTGTGAGTCCGCCGTCCCCGACGGACTGGGATCCTGCGCGCTATGGCGCTTTCCGCGACCTGCGGCTGCGTCCGGCGCTGGATTTGCTGGCGCAGGTGGGGGAGTTGCCCAAGGGCGACGTGATCGACCTTGGCTGTGGCGACGGGGCAGTGGGGCCTGCGCTGGCAGCGCGGTTCAGGCCGAAGCATGACCTGATCGGCGTCGATGCCTCGTCCGCGATGCTGGAGCAGGCGGCCGGGCGGATGACGCAATGGGAGAACCCGCTTTACGGCGGGCTGATCCAGGCCGACATCGCGCAATGGTCGCCGCCCGCTCCACCCGCGCTGATCTTCTCCAACGCCGCGCTGAACTGGTTGCAAGACCATGCGGCGCTGATGCCCCGGCTGGCGCGGATGCTGGCGGCAGGCGGGGTGCTGGCGGTGCAGATGCCGCGGCAGGAGGCGGCGCCGTCTCACCGGCTTCTGCGCGAGGTGGCGGAGCGGCTGTTTCCGGGGCGTTTCCCGGTTGCTCCGTCGCCGGTCTTGCAGGCGGGGGACTATGCCGAGATGCTGCTGCCTTTGGGCGAAGTGCGGGCCTGGACGACGGACTACATCCAGATGCTTGACCCCGTGGCGCAGGGGCATCCGGTCCGCGCCTTCACCGAAAGTACGGCGATGCGGCGCTTTGTGCAGGGTATGACCGGGGAGGAAGTGGCAGCCTATGTTGCCGCCTATGACTTGGCCTTGGCGCAGGCCTATCCCGCCCTGCCCGATGGCCGGGTGCTGTTTCCCTTCACCCGCGTGTTCTTCACCCTGGAGCGAGCCTGAATGCCGACCCTGATCCCGTCGTCCTACACCGCCCGCGTCACCTGGCTTGGCTACCAGCCGGTGCCGGTGGAAAAGCTGGTCATCACCTCGGCCCCCGTGAAGGAGATGCCACTGAGCTTTGCGGGCTTTGCGGGAGAGGTGCATGCGGGGGTGACGCGGCCCTCGTGCAGCCGGGTGACGATGCTGTACAAGCGCGACACGGAAATCCGCAATGTCCGCCAGTTGTGCGTGGTCAGCGCCGAGGAAATGGCTGAGGTCGCGGCGACCATGGGGCTCCCGGCGATGGACTATGCCTGGGTTGGGGCCTCGCTGGTGCTGGAAGGCATCCCCGACCTGACGCATCTGCCGCCCTCCAGCCGGTTGCAGGGGCCGGACGGGGTGACGCTGGTCGTCGATATGGAGAACCTGCCCTGCCAGGAGCCCGCGGTGACGATCGAGAAGGCGCGGCCGGGGCAGGGCAAGGGGTTCAAGCCTGCGGCGATGGGCAAGCGCGGCGTGACCGCCTGGGTGGAACGCGAGGGAGTGTTGCGGCTGGGCGACGAGGTGAAGCTGTTCGTCCCGGCGCAGCGGCCATGGGCGGCGGTGCGGGACAAGTTTATGGAATGAACGTTCCATATGGTGCGGATTTCGTATAAACGTTCCGCAGTTTCGTATCGGAAACGTCGCAGGGCGAATTTCGCGACTTTCAGGTCGGAAACCGCCTTCGATATGCGCGTCTGGCCCGGTATCACGTCGCAAACAGCACGAGTTTGCCCCCGGGAGACGCAAATGGCCTTCAAGACCGACATCGAGATTGCGCGCGAAGCGAAGAAGAAGCCGATCATGGAGATCGGCGCCAAGCTGGGCATCCCCTCGGAGCACCTGCTGCCCTACGGCCATGACAAGGCCAAGGTGGGCCAGGAGTTCATCAAGTCGCTGGCGGGCAAGCCCGACGGCAAGCTGGTGCTGGTGACGGCAATCAACCCGACGCCTGCGGGCGAGGGCAAGACCACGACGACCGTGGGCCTGGGCGACGGGCTGAACCGGATCGGCAAGAAGGCGGTGATCTGCATCCGCGAGGCCAGCCTTGGCCCGAACTTCGGGATGAAGGGCGGGGCGGCCGGCGGTGGCATGGCGCAGGTCGTGCCGATGGAGGAGATGAACCTTCACTTTACCGGCGACTTCCACGCGATCACCTCCGCCCACAACCTCCTGTCGGCGATGATCGACAACCACATCTACTGGGGCAACGAGCTGAAGATCGACGAGCGCCGGGTGGTGTGGCGCCGGGTCATGGACATGAACGACCGGGCGCTGCGCGACATCGTCGTCTCGCTGGGCGGCGTGTCGAACGGCTTCCCGCGGCAGACCGGGTTTGACATCACCGTGGCGTCCGAAGTCATGGCGATCCTGTGTCTCTCGAATGACCTGGAAGACTTGCAGAAGCGGCTGGGCGACATTGTGGTGGCCTATACCCGCGACAAGAAGGCGATCTACTGCCGCGACATCAAGGCCGACGGCGCGATGACGGTGCTCCTCAAGGACGCGATGCAGCCGAACCTGGTGCAGACGCTGGAGAACAACCCGGCCTTCGTGCATGGCGGCCCGTTCGCCAACATCGCCCATGGCTGCAACTCGGTCATCGCGACCAAGACCGCGCTGAAGCTGGGTGAATATGTGGTGACGGAAGCCGGTTTCGGGGCCGACCTCGGCGCCGAGAAGTTTTTCGACATCAAGTGCCGCAAGGCCGGGCTGAAGCCTGCCGCCGCCGTGATCGTCGCCACCGTGCGCGCGATGAAGATGAACGGCGGGGTGGCGAAGGCTGATCTGGGCGCCGAGAACGTGGAAGCGGTGAAGAAGGGCTGCCCGAACCTTGGCCGCCATATCGCCAACGTGAAGTCCTTCGGGGTGCCGGTGGTGGTGGCGATCAACCACTTCTATTCCGACACCGATGCCGAAGTGGCCGCCGTGAAAGCCTATGTCGCCGAACAGGGCGCCGAGGCGATCCTGTGCAAGCATTGGGCGAACGGCTCGGCCGGGATCGAGGATCTGGCGAAGAAGGTTGTCGCCCTGGCGGAAGGCGGCAGCGCCAATTTCGCACCGCTCTACCCCGATGAGATGCCGCTGTTCCAGAAGCTGCAGACCATCGCCAAGCGCATCTACCATGCCGATGACGTGATCGCCGACAAGGCGATCCGCGACCAGTTGAAGGCTTGGGAAGCGGCTGGCTACGGCAACCTGCCGATCTGCGTGGCGAAGACGCAGTACAGCTTCACCACCGACCCGACGGTGCGCGGTGCGCCGACGGGGCACACCGTTCCGGTGCGCGAAGTGCGGCTCAGCGCCGGTGCAGGCTTCATCGTCGCGATCTGCGGCGAGATCATGACCATGCCGGGCCTGCCCAAGGTGCCGAGCGCGGAAGTGATCCGTCTGAATGACGCGGGCCAGGTCGAAGGGCTGTTCTAAGCGGTCGCATTGCCCTTTCCGGGCTGTCCCCTTATCTCGGGGGCAGCCTGAAAGGGAGAGTTTCGATGCTGAAGCCCGCCGATTGCACGACGATGACCGAGATCCGGGCCGAGATTGACCGGCTGGACGAAGACCTTGTCCGCCTCTTCGCGGAACGGGCGGGGTTCATCGACCGGGCGGCCGAGATCAAGGCGGAGGTCGACCTGCCTGCAAGGATCGGGAGCCGCGTCGAGGAAGTGGTGACAAACGTCCGCCGCCATGCCGTGACCCACGGGCTGCCGCCCGATCTGGTGGAAAAGCTTTGGCGGCGGCTGATCGACTGGTCCATCGCGCGCGAGGAAAGCCGCCTGGGCCCTGACAGTTTGCGGAAGGGATGATCCGATGACGGCCAAGGTGATCGACGGCAAGGCCTTTGCGGCCAAGGTGCGGGCAGAGGTGGCAGAGCATGTGGCGCGGCTGCGCGAGGAGAACGGGTTGCAGCCGGGCCTCGCGGTCGTGCTGGTGGGCGAGGACCCGGCCTCCAAGGTCTATGTGAAGAACAAGCATGCCTCGACCGTCGAGGTCGGAATGGCCTCTTTCGAACATCGGTGGGATGCAACCATCAGCGAGGCGGACCTTCTGGCGCTGATCGACCAGCTGAACGCGGACCCGAAAGTCCACGGGATTCTCGTGCAACTTCCGCTGCCCGGCCATCTGAACTCGGAACTGGTCATCAACCGGATCGACCCGGCCAAGGACGTCGACGGATTTCACATTTCGAACGTCGGCTTGCTGGGCACGGGGCAGAAGTCGATGGTGCCCTGCACGCCCTTGGGGTGCCTGATGATGCTGCGGGATCACCATGGCAAGCTGGCGGGGTTGAACGCGGTTGTGGTGGGGCGGTCGAATATCGTCGGCAAGCCGATGGCGCAACTGCTGCTAGGCGACAGCTGCACGGTGACGATCGCGCATAGCCGCACGAAGGACCTGGCCGAGGTTTGCAAGCGGGCGGATATTCTGGTGGCGGCGGTAGGCCGCCCGGAGATGATCACCGGCGACATGGTGCGGCCGGGGGCGACGGTGATCGACGTCGGCATCAACCGGATCGAGCGCGACGGCAAGGCGAAGCTGGTCGGCGACGTGCATTACGAGAGCGCGGCGGCAGTGGCAGGCGCGATCACCCCGGTGCCGGGCGGGGTCGGGCCGATGACCATCGCCTGCCTGCTGGCGAACACGCTGACCGCCTGCTGCCGGGCGAACGGGCTGGCGGAGCCGGAGGGGCTGACGGCCTGAGGTGCGCTGTAGCGCACCCTACCGGGGCATGGGAATGGCAAGGACGCGCGGGCCGGTGAGAATGGCCAGCGCGTCCTTTGCCATCAGGGTGGTGAGCGTGGTGTCATGGCTGCGCAAGCCTCCGGTGTAGAGGCCGTAGGCGGGCAGGATCAGGCGCGCGGCATCGGCGAGGAAGCAGGGTTTCGACTGGCCCGCAAGGCTGGCTTTCGGGTGATAATGGCCTGAAATCTCGGCCCTGTCCTGCGGCTCGGCGATGTGGCGGAAGGTGAAGGGCCGGAGCTTCAACTCTGCCCGATGGGAGCCGCCGATTTCTATGGGACCGGGGTCGTGGTTGCCGGTGATCCAGGTCCAGTCCTTTCCGGCCATCAGACGGATCAGCCAGAGGCGGGCGGCTTCCTCGATCCCCTCGGCGGCGGCGAGGTCGTCGAAACTGTCGCCGAGGCAGATGACGGTTTCCGCGCCGGTGTGGTCCAGGTCTCGGTCGAGTTTTTCAAGGGTGGCCTGCGTCTCGTAGGGGGGGAGCAGCGTGCCGCCCCGGC
This sequence comes from Tabrizicola sp., assembly GCF_016792905.1. Classification (GTDB taxonomy): domain Bacteria; phylum Pseudomonadota; class Alphaproteobacteria; order Rhodobacterales; family Rhodobacteraceae; genus Tabrizicola. The sequence continues at coordinate 34,856 of NZ_JAEULP010000018.1, read as the reverse complement.
GGGCGAGACGTTCGGATTTGCCGAGATGCAGGTCGGAGACGGCGAGGGTTTTCCGGGCGGGCCAGAAGAGGGCGCCGGAGGGCAGCAGGTGGAGCGTTTCGCCGTGGAAGAAGAGCGCGTGGTGCATGGGGTTCTCTGTGCCTGACGGCTGGACCGCTGGCAAGCGGTGGAGCCTCCGGCGGGGATATTTGGGCCAGTATGAAAGGGCTTAGGCGAGGCCGGCGGCTTCCATCAGGGCCTGGGCCTGCGTCGCGGCGAGGCGATCGCGGCCGGCGCCTTCGACGGGGATGCGGCCGGGTTCGAAGAAGAGGGGCGCGGCAAGGGGGGTGACGCGGTCGAGGCGGATGAGGTCGATGTTCGGGCCGACGCGGGCGAGGAGCTGTTCGATGCGGGAGAAGTCGATCAGGCCGCGCAGGGCTTCCTCGCGGGTGATCTTGAGGAGCAGATGGTCGGGGTCGTAGCGGCGGAGCGTGTCGTAGAGGATGTCGGAGGAGAAGGTGGCCTGCCGCCCGGTCTTGCGGCGGCCCTGGTGGCTGCGCTCGATGAGGCCGGAGATGATCGCGGTGTTGCGGAAGGTGCGCTTCATGACGGCGTTGCCGGAGAGCCAGGTTTCGAGCCCGTCGCGGAGGGTGGCGAGGTCGAAGAGGGGGGCGGGGTCGGTCACGGGGTCGAGGCCCCAGATCAGGGTGGCATAGTCGGTGGCGACGAAGCCGAGGGGGGCAAGGCCCTGGGATTCCATCTGTTTCGTGAGGAGGAGGCCGAGGGTCTGCTGGGCGTTCCGGCCTGCGAAGCCGTAGACGACAAGGTGTTCGCGGCCGTCGTGGGGGAAGGATTCGAGGAGGAGCGAGGCGGGGTCGGGGAGGCGGGAGACCTCGCGCTGTTTCGCGAGCCACCAGGCGGTGTGGGCGGGGAGGTCGGGCCAACGGTCCTGCTGGAAGATCTGCAGGATGCGGTCGGTGAGGAGGGTGGAGGTGGAGAACTTGGTGCCGGAGAAGACGGCGACCTTGGGGTCGCGGCCGGGGGTGCGGGAGACCTCGACGGTGAGTTCCCGCAGGGCTTCGTAGCGGACAACCTGACCGCCGATCAGGAAAGTGTCGCCGGGGGTGAGGGAGGCGGCGAAGTCTTCCTCGACCTCGCCGAGGGGGGCGCCCTGGTTGCGCAGGCGGACCTTCAGGAGATCGGTGTCGATGATCGTGCCGAGGTTCTGGCGGATGAGGGCGGCGGCGCGGGGGTCGCGGAGGTGCCATGTGCCGTTGGTGTGTTTCAGGCGCTGCCAGCGGTCGTAGGCTTTCAGCGCGTAGCCGCCGGTGGCGACGAAGTCGAGGCAGGCGTCGAATTCCTGTTTGGTGAGAAGGGCATAGGGTCCGGCTGTGGTGACTTCGGCGTAGAGCTGATCGGCGTCGAACGGCCCAGCGCAGGCGGTGGCGAGGAGGTGCTGGCAGAGGACATCCTTTGGCCCGGGGCCACGGGGTTCGCCGTCGAGGGTGTGGGCGCGGACGGCGTCGAGGGCGGCCTGGCATTCCACCACCTCGAAGCGGTTCGCGGGGACGAGAAGCGCCTTGGAGGGCGCGTTGTAGCGGTGGTTGGCGCGGCCGATGCGCTGGACGAGGCGTTTCACGTTCTTGGGCGCGCCGACCTGGATGACGAGATCGACATCGCCCCAGTCGATGCCGAGGTCGAGCGAGCCGGTGCAGACGACGGCGCGGAGGGCTCCGGCGGTCATCGCCTGCTCGACGCGCTCGCGTTGTTCGCGCGAGAGGGAGCCGTGGTGGATGCCGATGGGGAGGTCCCCGGTGTTGGCAAGCCAGAGGTCGTGGAAGAAGATTTCGCACTGGGCGCGGGTGTTGTGGAAGATGAGGGTGGTTTTGTGACGGGACACCTCGTTCAGGATCGCGGGGATGGCGTAGCGGCCGCCGCCGCCGGACCAGGGGGGCGGGGCCTCGGTTTCCAGCATGGAGATGTCGGGGTCGGGGCCGGGGTCGGCTTCGAGGATGGTTGTCTGGGGGGCGAGGAAACGGGCGAGGGCCGGGGGGTTCTCGACCGTGGCGGAGAGGCCGATGCGGCGGAGGTTTGGGTTCAGGCTTTGCAGGCGGGCGAGTTGCAGGGCGAGCTGGTCGCCACGTTTGGATTCGGCGAGGGCGTGGAGTTCGTCGACGATAACCCGTTGTAATCCCGCGAAGATGCGGGGGGCGTCTTCGTAACTGAGGAGGAGGGCGAGGCTTTCCGGGGTGGTCAGGAGGATATGCGGCGGGTCGGCGCGCTGGCGGCGGCGCTGGGTGTAGGAGGTGTCGCCGGTGCGGTCCTCGACCCGGATGGCGAGGCCCGCGCCTTCGATGGGGGTGCGCAGGTTGCGGCGGATGTCGGCGGTCAGGGCCTTGAGGGGGGAGACGTAAAGGGTGTGAAGGCCGGGGGGCGGGTTGGGGCCAAGCTCGGCGAGGGTGGGGAGGAACCCGGCAAGGGTCTTGCCGCCTCCGGTGGGGGCGATGAGGAGGGTGGCGGGGTCGTCGGCCTTGGCCAGCATGTCCTGCTGGTGGGGGTGCAGCGTCCAGCCCTTGGTGGCGAACCAGTCGGAAAGGGCGGGGGGGAGGGTGGTCATGAACGAAGGGATAACGCGGAGCGGCGGGTTGGGGAACGGGGCGGGGCGTTCCGGGAGTTAAGTTGCTGACTTGAATGGAAAATGAACGTCTTCTTTCCATCTTCCTTGCGTCTTCCTTCCGTCTCTACGCGCGGAAGACGTGGAAGGGGTTAACCATCGGGTACGAATCGCAACGTTGGCCGGGGGTTCAGCCGCAGTCCTTGAAGGCGGAGGCACGGCAGGCTTCGGCGCGGCGGAGCGCTTCCGCCCGGTCAGATTCGGACAAGGAGGCTTCAAGCTTTGCCCGATCGGCAAGGGTACGATCGTAGCCCTGATCGCTGGCGAGGATGTACCACATCAATCCGCTGACCTGATCTGCAGGTACGCCGTCGCCGAGTTCGAGCATCACGCCAAGGCTGTGCTGCGCGGGGGCAAAGTTCTGCTCGGCAGCAAGGCGGAACCACTTCAGGGATTGGTCGGGCTGTTTGGTCCAATCCCGGCCAGTGATGAAGATGAGGCCAAGGTTGTACTGTGCAGGAACATGTCCCTGTTCAGCGGCAAGGGTGTAGAACCGGATGGCCTGGTCCATGTCGCGCGCAACCCCGGTGCCGGTCCGATAGAGGTGGCCCAGATCATACTGAGCCCGTGCAAATCCCTGATCGGCGGAGAGCCGGAACCATTTGGCTGCCTCTTCGAAGCTTTGCGGCACGCCCGCTCCAAGCGCGTAGGAATCCCCAAGGTATTTCTGCGCTTCGGCATTGCCCTGATCGGCGGCCAGTCGATACCACCTTGCCGCCTCGGTCGCGTCCTTGGGAACCCCGTCGCCGTTTATGTAGAGCCTGCCCATGTAAAGCTGGGCTTCCGCGTCACCTTGTTCGGCCAGTGGACGCCACTCGGCGAGGGCAGCGGCATAGTCGCCTGACTGGGCGGCTTCGAGTCCCGCCTGGAAATCCTGCGCTTGAGCGGAAACGGAAAGGAGCAGGAGCGAGGCAGCGGCACTCTGGATCAGTCGCATTCGGGCCGCCCCGAGGTTGAATCGTGTGTTCCATCCAATTGTAGTGACGGCGGCAGGCAAAGCAATGAGAGAAGGTGCGCGAAGGAGGTGGAGAATTTCCGGACGGTTTCGCTCTTTCAGGACAGATTTCCCTGCGGGGCCAGCAGATGCAGGGAGCTTCGGCTTTTCGGAGAAATTTCTTCCCCTCCGGCCGCCAATCCCCTTGCCGGAATCCGGGCGCCCGCCTAATCGGGGCGCATGAGACTGCTATTTCTGGGCGATGTCGTGGGCCGGTCGGGCCGGACGGCAGTGATTGAGCGGCTGCCGGGGCTCCGGACAGCCTGGGGGTTGGATTTCGTCGTGGTCAACGGCGAGAACGCGAGCCAGGGGGCGGGGATCACCGGGGACCATGCCAGGGAGCTGCTGGCGGCGGGGGCGGATTGCCTGACGCTGGGGGATCATGCCTTCGACCAGAAGGACATGCTGAGCTTCATCGAGCAGGAGCCGCGGATCGTGCGGCCCCTGAACTTTTCCAAGGTCGCACCGGGCAAGGGGTTCCGGGTGTTCGAGGCGACGCAGGGGCGCCGCGTGCTGGTGACGCAGGCGCTGGGACAGGTGTTCATGAAGCGACCCTTTGACGATCCGTTCTCGGCGCTGGAGACGGTGTTGAAGGCGCATACGCTGGGGGGCGTGGTGCAGGCGGCGATCGTCGATTTCCATGCGGAAGCCACATCGGAGAAGATGGGGATGGGGCACTGGTGCGACGGGATGGCGTCGCTGGTGGTGGGGACGCATACGCATGTGCCGACCAGTGACACGATGATCCTGTCGAAGGGGACGGCCTTCCAGTCGGATGCCGGGATGTGCGGCGATTATGACAGCGTGATCGGGATGGAGAAGCTGGAACCCTTGCGCCGGTTCCTGACCGGAATGGCGAAGGGGCGGTTCGAGCCCGCGAATGGCGAGGCGACGCTCTCGGGGGTCTATGTCGAGACGGATGACAGGACCGGTTTGGCGCTGAAGGTGCGGATGATCCGGGTGGGCGGGCGGTTGCAGGAGGCGCTGCCGTGACGGTCGACACGGGGTTTGATGTGGCAGGCCCCCCACCCCCGGCCCCTTCCCACGAGGGGGAGGGGAGGCGCCTTGTGTCGGGCCTGCGCGAATCGGGCGTGGGAAGCGCCTGGAAGCCGGGGCGCTGGTTCCTTGTCGGCGTTTTGGTCTGGCTGGGCGTCGGCTGGGGCTCGACCCATCCCCTGGGCAAGATCGCCACGGAGACGGGGCACGGGCCTTTCGGGCTGATCTTCTGGCAGCAGGTGGTGATGGTCGTCGTGCTGGGCACAATTGCGCTGGTGCGGCGCAAGGGGATGCTCCTGACGCCTGCGGCGCTGCGGTTCTATGTCGTCGTCGCGGTGCTGGGCACGCTGATCCCGAACGGGACCTTCTATTACTCGGTCGCGCATCTGCCGGCCGGGATCATGTCGATCATCATCGCGACAGTGCCGATGCTGGCCTTCCCGATGGCGCTGGCCCTGGGGATGGACCGGTTCTCGGCCCTCCGGCTGGCCGGGCTGGCGCTGGGGCTGCTGGGCGTGGCGCTCTTGGCGGCACCGGGGGCGGCCCTGCCGGATGCGGCGATGGCGGCCTTCCTGCCGGTGGCGCTGGTCGGGCCGCTGTTCTATGCGATCGAGGCGACCTTCGTGGCGCACCGGGGCACCCAAGGCATGGACGCCTTGCAGGCGATGCTGGGGGCAAGCCTGACGGGCCTTGTCCTGTGCCTGCCGGTGATGCTGGCGCTGGGGGAGTCCTATTCGCCGCTGCCACTGGGCCGGGACGATGCGGCGCTGGCGCTGTCCTCGGCGCTGCATGCGCTCCTCTACGCCACCTATGTCTGGCTTGCGGCGACGGCGGGGTCGGTCTTTGCGGCGCAGTCGAGCTATCTGGTGACGGGTGCGGGCATGCTGTGGGCGATGGCGCTTCTGGGCGAGCGGCCCTCGCCCATGGTCTGGCTGGCGCTGGCGGTGATGCTGGCGGGAGTGGCGCTGGTGCAGCCGCGGGCGCGGCCGGGAAAGATGGTGGAGGCCTGATGTTCGGAATATCCATTCCCGCCGAGATCCAGCCCTGGGTCGCGTTTGCGATCCTGGCCGTGATGTTCGTGCTGTTCGTGCTGGAGCGGACCCCGGTCGAGGTGACGGCCATCGGCGGCGCTGCGGCGATGCTGGTTCTGGGGATCCTGCCGGTGAAGGCGGCGACGGAGGTTCTGGCGAACCCCGCGCCCTGGACCATCGCGATGATGTTCCTGGTGATGGGCGGCCTTGTGCGCACCGGAGCGATCGAGGCTGTCGTGGGCGTGGTGACGCGCCACGCGGGCGACAGGCCGCGGACGACCGTGGCGGTGTTGCTGGCTTCCATCGCCGTGGCCTCGGCCTTCATGAACAACACGCCGCTGGTCGCGGTGATGATTCCGGTGGTGATGCAGCTGGCGGTGAAGATCGGGATGGCCCCGTCGAAGCTGTTGATCCCGCTGAGCTACATGACGGTTCTGGGCGGGATGATCACGCTGATCGGGACCTCGACCAACATCCTGGTTGACGGGGTGGCGGTGAAGGAGGGGCTCCAGCATTTCAGCCTGTTCGAGATCGCGCCCCTGGGGATCGCGGTGACGCTGGCCGGGGGTGCGTTCCTGGCGCTGTTCGGCAACCAGCTGTTGCCCGACCGGCAGTCGATGGGGGTGCTGCTGAACGACCGGCGGAAGATGAAGTTCTTCACCGAGGTCGCGGTGCCCGAGGACAGCCAGCTGCTGGGCCAGCCGGTGCTGGACATCGACATCTTCAAGCGCGACGGGGTGCGGGTGATCGACGTGTTGCGCGGCGATGCGTCGCTGCGGCGGGACCTGAGCGCCGTGACGCTGGAAGCCGGGGACCGGGTGGTGCTGCGCACCGAGATGACCGAGCTGATGGGGCTGCATGCCCGCAAGGACGTGCATCTGGTGGACAAGCTGTCGTCGGTGAAGACCGAGACGGTCGAGGTGCTGATCGGCCCGGGCTGCCGGATGGAGGGCAACCGGCTGGGCGATCTGCGGCTGCGGCGGCGCTACGGGGTCTATGTGCTGGCGGCGCACCGGCACAACCAGAACATCGGGCGGCAGCTGGACGATCTGGTGGTGCGGGTGGGGGATACGCTCCTGCTGGAAGGCACGGTCGAGGATATCCAGCGGCTTGCGGCGGACATGAGCCTTCTGGACGTGAACCGGCCCAGGGTCATGGCCTTTCGCCGCGACAAGGCGCCGATCGCGCTGGCGGCGCTGGCATTGATCGTCACGCTGTCGGCGCTGGACCAGGCGCCGATCCTGGCGCTGGCGCTTCTGGCGGTGGCGGGGATTCTGGTCACGCATTGCGTGGACAGCGACGAGGCGTTCAGCTTTGTCGACGGGCGGCTGATGGCGATGATCTTCGCGATGCTCGCGGTGGGCGAGGGGCTGGACCAGTCCGGCGCGGTCGGGCTGATCGTGAACGGCGTTGCCCCCTGGCTGGAAAACCTCGGGCCCTTCGCGCTGATCCTGGCGGTCTATTTCATCGGGCTGGTCCTGACCGAGTTCCTGTCCAACAACGCGGTGGCGGTGATCTACACGCCCATCGCCATCGAGCTTGCGCACAGGCTTGGCTATGACCCGCGGCCCTTCGTGGTGGCGGTGATGTTCTCGGCCACGCTCGCCTTTGCGACGCCGGTGGGCTACCAGACCAACATGATGGTCTACGGGCCGGGGGGCTATCGCTTTTCGGACTTTACCAGGGTGGGCCTGCCCCTGAACATCATCGTGATGCTGGTCAGCTGCGCCTTGATCCCGCTGATCTGGCCGCTTTAGGGCAGCAGCGGGCGGGGTTGCTCTTCCGGCCTTGCCGGGTGTAGAGGACGCCATCACCGAAATGGGACCGAGGTAAGGCCATCATGGCAGGCCATTCTAAATGGGCGAACATCCAGCATCGCAAGGGCAAGCAGGACAAGCTGCGCTCGAAGGCATTTTCCAAGCTGTCGAAGGAAATCACCGTCGCGGCCAAGATGGGGATGCCCGACCCCGACATGAACCCGCGCCTGCGGCTGGCGATCAAGGCGGCCAAGGCCGTGTCGATGCCGAAGGACGTGATCGACCGGGCGATCAAGAAATCGCAGATGGGCGACGGGGCGGATTACACGGAAATCCGCTATGAAGGCTATGGGGTGAACGGGATCGCGATCATCGTCGAGGCGTTGACCGACAACCTGAACCGCACCGCGTCGAACGTGCGGTCGTACTTCACCAAATGCGGCGGGAACCTGGGGACGACGGGCTCGGTCGCGCATTCCTTTGACCGGGTGGGCGAGATTTCCTATCCCGCCAGCGCCGGGTCGGCGGATGACGTGATGATGGCGGCGCTGGACGCGGGAGCCGATGACGTCGAAAGCGACGAGGACGGCCACTGGGTGTATTGCCAGGTCGAGAACCTGTCCGAGGTCTCGGACGCGCTGGAAAAGGCGCTGGGGGAATCGACGGAATCGAAGCTGGTCTGGAAGCCCCAGACACTGACCGAAGTCGACCTGGAGACCGCGCAGAAGCTGACGCGGCTGGTCGACCTCTTGGAAGAGGACGACGATGTGCAGGCGGTGACGCACAACTTCGACGTCTCGGAAGAGGTTGCGGCGCAGCTTTGAGTGCCGGGAAACCGGGTGTCGGGGCCGCCTGCGGGCGGCCCTTTCCTTTTGCGGGCGCCCTGGTCGTCAAGCAGCCGGTCGATCAGCGGCGCGAGGATCGGCGCCAGAGTCTCGGGATCGGCGGCGGCAACAGGTGCAAGCGCCGGCATCTGCCGCATCATCCGGCACCCGGCGACAAGCGAGAGGAGGATCGCGGCCCGTTCCATGGCCTTGGCACGCCGATGGCCGCCGCCGTTTTCACGTTCCCGGCTCGATGGCATCGCGGCCAATCCGGGCGGCGACCTCGCTGCCGGTGGACCTGAGCAGGATCTGGAAGCCTTCGAGGACCGGGGTATCGGGATCGGTGAGGCCGAAAAGCCCGCGACCTGCCGGGCGACCGGCCCCGACCCACCGGCGATACGCTGGCAGCGTGCTTCGAGAAGAGCCCGACCTGATCGGGCGGTCTCAGATCAGTACGGCCTTGGCGGCCTGCCGGATCGCTTCGGTGACCGGACGCAGCGCCGGTGCCGCAAGGCGGGTGAACTGCCAGTAGAGTGCCACGTCAAGCGGCGTGCCGGGGACCATCTCGACCAGCCGGCCCGCGGCAAGATGCTCCCTGACCAGGGGTTCGGGGTTCATTGCCCAGCCAAGGCCGAGAAGGCAGCCGTCCACGAAAGCCTGCGACGCGGCCATCCGGTGCGTCGGAAGCGCCGGGCGCGGCAGTCCCCTGGCAATGGCCCAGCGGGTCTGCAACTGATCCTTGTCGGAATAGGTCAGAGCGGGGGCATGATGCAGCGCCTGTTCGGTGACGCCCTGCGGAAACCATGTCGCCAGATAGCCGGACGACGCGGTGGCAAGGTAGCGGAGGCGTCCGAGGGGGATCGTGTCGCAGCCTTGCAGCGGTCCTGGATGCGCAGTGATCGCGGCCATGACCTCGCCGCGGCGGAGCCAGTCCTGGCTGACGTCCTGATCGTCGATCACAAGGTCGAACAGGAAGCCTTCGGTAGCGGCCAGGGCCGAGATGACCCAGGTTGCAAGGCTGTCGGCGTTGACCGCGATGCGCAAGGTCGCGGCCTGTGACCGCAGACCGGGAAGATCGGCGGAAAGCGTGCGCTCCAGAAGCGCCACCTCGTCATGGTGGCGGATCAGGCGCAGGCCCGCCTCGGTGGCGATACAGGGCTCCCCACGCCGGATGAGGAGCGTGCCGGTCAATTCCTCCAGCGCCTTGATGCGCTGGGAGATGGCCGAGGGGGTGACGTGCAGCTCGACCGCCGCGAGGTCGAAGGCGCCGCGGCGGTGCACGGCGGCAAGGGCGGCGAGCCTGGCGGGATCAAACATTAGCAGAACTTAATTCGAGACAGGAAGATTAACTGGATTGTGATGGATGGGGCCGCTATCCGTCAATCCGGCAAATCCGGGGGCGGGATGTTCGAAGCGGCGGTGAATGGTTATCTGGTGGCGCTGAGCCTGATCCTGGCGATCGGGGCGCAGAATGCCTTCGTTTTGCGGCAGGGCCTGCGGAAGGAGCATGTGGGCGCGGTCGTGGCGGCCTGCGCGCTGTCGGACGCGGTGCTGATCGGGGCGGGGGTGGCGGGGTTCGGGGTGATCTCGGGCGCGGTGCCGTGGTTCGCCGACGCGATGCGCTGGCTGGGAGTCGCCTTCCTGCTGGTCTACGGGGCGCTGCGGTTCCGGGCGGCCGCGCAGGGAGGCGAGGCCCTGATGCCGTCGGAGGCGGGGTCGGCGCCGCTGGGAAAGGTGCTGGCGACCTGCCTGGTCCTCACCTGGGCCAACCCGCATGTCTATCTGGATACGGTGGTGCTGATCGGGTCGATCTCGGCCCAGCATGCGCCGCATCAGCTGATCTTCGGGATCGCGGCAGCCTGCGGGTCGTTGAGTTTCTTTACCGCGCTGGGCTTCGGTGCGCGGATGTTGGCGCCGATCTTTGCGCGGCCCGCAGCCTGGGTCTGGCTGGAGGTCGGCGTGGGCGTGACGATGTGGGCGATTGCCGCCGGGCTGGCCTTCGGAAGCTGAGGGGTGTCCACGCAGGACGGGGTCGGGGAGTGCGGGATTTCAATGGGTTGTTTGTGGGCGTCAGGGTGGTGTTAGGGGTGTTTGACCAGGCTGGTGCGTGAACTCACGCATCCTGCGAGGGGTAGCTTTCGAGCCTTGCCATTGCCGGGCGCTTCGGCTTCTGTCCGCCCATGCGTGCGACAGGCGACCTTGGGCGGCCCCTCGAAGGGGCGTTGTGGATGGCAGGGGCGGGGCTCTCGTTCGTGGGGGTCAACGGCATCGTCCGCTACCTCGGAACGGAACTGCCCGCGGCGCAGTCGGCCTTCATCCGGTTTGGCTTTGGGTTGATGTTCCTCCTGCCTGCCCTTTGGGCGATGCGGGGGATGCGCTTTTCGCCCGGCGTGGGGCGGATGTTTCTGGTCCGGGGCGGCTTGCATGTGGTGGCGGTGATCCTGTGGTTCTATGCCATGGCGCGGGTGCCGGTGGCGGAGATGGCGGCGATCGGCTTCCTGGGGCCGGTGATGGTCCTGGTGATCGGCGGCCTGATGCTGGGCGAGGGGCTGGGGGCTCGGCGGGTGGCGGCGGTGCTGGTGGCGGTCGCGGGCGGGCTGATCGTGCTGCGGCCGGGGGTGCGGGAGCTGTCGCTGGGGCATCTGTCGCAGCTTGGAGCGACCGTGTTCTTCTCGATGAGCTACATCATCGCCAAGCGGCTGAGCCGCGAGGCCCCGGCATCGGTCATCGTGGCGGTGCTGTCTGTCACGGTGACGCTGGGCCTCGCGCCGCTGGCGCTGGTGCAGTGGGAGCCGGTGCGGGTGGAGCAGGTGGGGTGGCTCGCCTGCGTGGCGGGGCTGGCGACGCTGGGGCATTATGCGATGGCGCGGGCGTTCCGGGCGGCTCCGTTGGCGGTGACGCAGCCGGTGACGTTCCTGCAGCTGCTCTGGGCGGCGATGCTGGGGGCGCTGGCGTTTGGCGAGCCGGTGGAGGTCTGGGTCATGGCGGGGGGCGGGCTGATCATCCTGGCGATCAGCGCGAACACCTGGGCCGAGGCGCGGCGCGACCGGGTGGGGCCGGTGGTGGTGGACGATCTTTGACAATGGGGCGGTGGGTTGGCACCCACCCTACGAACGGCACGCAATCGGGTGTTGCGTCGGGCGGTCGGGTTGCGCGGGGGGTGGAAGGGCGGTGTTGAGGAAGCGTGCCTAGGGTCTGCCACCAAGGCGATCCCCGGAGGTTTCTGATGCCCGACGATACGACGATCCTGTCGCTGCCCCTGATCCTTCCGGCGCAGGCGCAGAAGCATGTCACCCATAACGAGGCGCTGGTGAAGCTGGACCTGATGGTGCAGCTGGCGGTGATCAACCGGACGCTGACCACGGCCCCGGCTCTGCCGGTGATCGGCGACCGGCATATCGTGGCGGCGGGGGCGACGGGTCCCTGGGTCGGGCAGGCGGGCAGCATTGCGATGTACACGCAGGCGGGGTGGCAGTTCACGCAGGCCTTGCCGGGCTGGCAGGCCTATGTGATGGCGGAAAGCCAGATGGCGTTTTTCAACGGGCTGGGCTGGATCGCGCTGTCGGACGGGCCGTTCACGGTGGGGCGGCTGGGGGTCTCGGCGACGCCGGATGCAACGAACCGGCTGGCGGTGTCCTCGCCTGCGACGCTTCTGAATCATGCGGGATCGGGGCATCAGCTGAAGCTGAACAAGGCGGTGACGTCGGACACGGCAAGCCTGTTGTTCCAGACGGGCTTCGGCGGGCGGGCCGAGATGGGAACGTCGGGGTCCGACGATTTTGCGGTGAAGGTGAGTGCGGATGGCGCGACCTGGTCGGTGGCGCTGGAGGCCGATGCGGCGACGGGTGAGATGACGCTGCCGCAGCCGGTACATCTGGGCGGGCAGGCGGCGGACCCGGGGGCACCCGTGGATGGGACGCTCTGGCTGAACGCCACGACCGGCGAGGTGAAGGTGCGGAGCGCCGGGGTCACGCAGGTGATCGGCGGTGGCGGCGGCGTGACCGATGGCGACAAGGGCGACATCACGGTGTCGGGGGCGGGGACGAGCTGGACCATCGACGCGGGGGCGGTGAGCCTTGGCAAGCTGGCGGACATTGCGACGGACAGTTTCCTGGGCCGTGACACTGCCGGAACGGGAGCGCCCGAAGTGCTGACGGCAGCACAGGCGCGGGGCATCCTGAACGTGGCGGACGGGGCGACGGCGAACGCCCTGGACGCGGCGCTGCGCGACCGGGCGAGCCATACCGGGACGCAAGGCGCGGCGACGATCACCGGGCTGGCGGGGATCGCAACCAGCGGGTCGGCCAGCGACCTGGTGGCGGGGGTGCTGCCCGCGGCACGGTTCGACGACACGGCGCACGGGGCGCGGGCCGGGGGCGGGCTTCATGCGGTGGCCACTGGCGCGGCTGCGGGCTTCATGGCGGCTGCGGACAAGACCAAGCTGGATGCGATCAGCGGCACCAACACGGGCGACCAGACGATCACGCTGAGCGGCGATGTGACCGGCGCGGGGACGGGATCCTTCGCGGCAACGATTGCCGGAAATGCGGTGACGAATGCGAAGCTTGCCGACGTGGCATCCGGCACGATCAAGGGACGGGCCACGGCGGGCGCGGGCGACCCGGAGGACCTGACCGGGGTACAGGCGACGGCGCTGCTGGACGTGTTCGGGGCGGCGGCGAAGGGGTTGGCCCCGGCCTCGGGCGGGGGGACGGCGAATTTCCTGCGGGCGGACGGGACCTGGGCGGCGCCTTCGGGCGGGGGCGGCGCCCCGGGCGGGACGAACGGTGAGCTTCAGTACAACAACGGTGGCGTCCTTGCCGGGGCGCCGGATGTGGAAATCGAGGGTGGGCAGTTGCGGCTGCCGTCGATCTCCACCCCGACTACCCCTGCCTCGGGCGGGTTGAAGCTTTATGGTCAGGATGTGGCTGGCCGCATTCTGCCGGTAATCCTTGGTCCTTCGGGGCTGGAGATGGCGCTGCAGCCCCATCTTGGCGGCAACCGGGTCGCGCGCTGGACCCCTTCCAGCAACAGCACCACCGCCACGCTGGACGGCTTTCCTGCGGTGGCAGCGCAAGGGACGGCCACGGCATTCAGCTGGGCGGCCACCAGTCGCCGCACACGCATGGCGATGATCGAGTACCTGAACGGCACCGCCTCGACCACGGCCATCGCCGGGCTGCGGACCAGCGTGGCACGCTGGACGGTCGGGGCCGCAACGGCGGGGGATGGCGGGTTCCACCTTCTTTGCACCTGGGGCACCGCGACCGGGATCGCCGCCACATCGGCCACGCATCGCGGCTTCTGCGGTCTGCGCACCGGCACTCCGGCCGATGCAAACCCGTCGAGCCTTGCCAGCATCGTGGGCATGGGCTGGGACAGCGCGGATGCGAACCTGCAGTTCATGCACAACGACGGGTCGGGGACGGCCACGAAGATCGACCTCGGGACCGGCTTCCCGCGGCCGACCGCGGATCGTGGCGATGTCTACGAACTGGCGCTGTTTTCGCCGCCGGGGACCACGCAGATGGTGGGCTACCGGGTGCGCAACCTGATGACGGGCGCGGCGGCATCGGGGGTTGTCACCACCAACCTGCCGGCCGCAACGCTGGGCCTGGGCTGGGGATGTCATGTCAGCGCCGGGGGCACGTCCAGCATCATCGGCGCGGCGGTGATGGGTGTCTATGTGGAAACGGACTTCTGAGGGAGATGGCGATGTTGCACGTTCAGTTCACCAGGGATGGCATCCCCGCCTGGATCGGCGACCAGCCTCGCGACGGGAGCGAGGAGGTCGAGGGCCTGAGCGTCGAATTCCTGGCCGCGCACCGGCGGACGACGAAGGGTACCTGGGTCGCGCGGCCGCTGCCGGTTCCCGTGGTACCGACGGCGGAGGAGCTTGCTGCCGAAGCCGAGGCCGGGTTCCAGGCGGCTCTGGTCGCACGCGACGAGGCGCTGCGCACGGCGCTGGCGGCGGAGGCCGATCCGCAGTTCTTCCGCTGGCAGCGGGGCGAATGTGCGAAGGAGGATTGGCTTGCCGCCGTGGCCGAGGTGAAGGCGCGCCATCCGAAGCCATCGCGGCCCTGACCGGCGATGCGGCCTGCCCGGCGGGGCGGGCCGTTTGCCTGCGTGGCGTGGTTTCCCCGGCGCGCGCAAGGTTTGACAGCCCCTGTCGCCCTGCATAGACATGCGCCCGGGCTTCAGGGAAGGCGGCACGATGCGGATCGCGATGATCGGGACGGGGTATGTCGGGCTGGTCTCGGGGGCATGCTTTTCGGACTTCGGCCATGACGTGACCTGCGTCGACACGGATGCCGCCAAGATCGAGCGGCTGAACCGGGGCGAAGTGCCGATCTTCGAGCCGGGGCTGGAGGCGCTGATCATCAAGAACGCCGGCGCCGGGCGGCTGGCGTTCACGACCGATCTGGCGGGCGCGGTGGCAGGCGCGGAAGCGGTGTTCATCGCGGTCGGCACCCCCACGCGGCGCGGCGACGGTCACGCGGACCTGAGCTATGTGATGGCGGCAGCGGCGGAGATCGGACGGGCGTTGACCGGCTATGCCGTGGTGGTGACGAAATCGACCGTGCCGGTGGGGACCAACCGGAAGGTGGCCGAGGCGCTGCGGGCGGCAAGTCCGGCGGCCGAGTTCGATGTCGCCTCGAACCCGGAATTTCTGCGCGAGGGCGCGGCGATCGATGATTTCATGCATCCCGACCGGGTGGTGGTCGGGATCGAGTCGGCGAAGGCCCGCAAGGTGATGGCCGAGCTGTACCGACCCTTGTCCCTGCGCGAATTCCCGATGGTCTACACCGGGCTCGAAAGCGCCGAGATGATCAAGTATGCGGCCAATGCGTTCCTCGCGACCAAGATCACCTTCATCAACGAGGTTGCCGCCCTGTGCGAGAAGGTGGGCGCGGATGTGAAGACTGTGGCCCGCGGCATCGGGATGGACGGGCGGATCGGCGACAAGTTCCTGCATGCCGGTCCGGGTTATGGGGGAAGCTGTTTTCCCAAGGATACCAAGGCCCTGGCGCGGATCGGGCAGGACCATGCCGCGCCGATGCAGATCGTCGAGGCAGTGATCAAGGTCAACGAGGAGGTCAAGCGGCGGATGATCGACAAGATCGTCGATCTTTGCGGCGGCAGCCTGCGCGACAAGACCATCGCGGTACTGGGCGTGACCTTCAAGCCGAACACGGACGACATGCGCGAGGCGCCGTCGCTGACCATCGTGCCGGCGCTGGTGGGAGCAGGGGCGAAGGTTCGCATCAGCGATCCCCAGGGTCGCCATGAGGGCGAGGCGCTGCTGCCGGGCGTGAAGTGGATCGAGAACCCGTACCAGGCGGCGAACGATGCCGATCTGGTGGTGCTCTTGACCGAATGGAACGAGTTCCGGGGCCTTGATCTGGCCAAGCTGGCCCGCAAGATGGCAACCCCGCAGATGGCCGACCTGCGCAACATCTATGACCCGGCGGAAGTGCGCGAGGCGGGCTTCACCGCCTATGTCGGTGTCGGCCGCTAAGGCCCGGGTGGTCTGATCTTTCGGCAGGTTTAGCGAAAATCCCGGCCAATCGCCGCGATTGCGCCGCCTTTGCATCATCCGCCGCTGCCCGCCCCGGGCGCATCCTTCGCCTTGGGTAAATGGGTGTGACTGGGGCCGGAAGTGATCAGCTTTCAGGTGGTGGAGACGTTCACGGCGGCGCCGTTGAACATGGTGTCGGGCATTTCGGATCTTGAGCTTGTCGTTCAGGGCGGCAAGGTCCTTCTGTACACCGCGACGCGGGCCGGGGGCGGCGTGATGGCGCTGGATGTCGGCGGCGCCATGACGCTGGTCGACCAGGAGGCGATGGCTCCCGGCGCGGCGCTGTCGGCCGAGGCGGTGATCGAGCGGATCACGATCAACGGCACGCCGCACCTGATCGTCACCGGGGCGAACCAGGGCGGAGTGCAGGCCTGGGCGATGGATGCAGATGGCGCGCTGGCCAACCCGCTGCAACTGCCGGGCAGCCTTGCGGGTGCGATTGCCGCGCAAAGCGTGGTGCAGGTCGGCGGCGTGACCTATTTCTACGCCGCGCGGATGGGCGAAAGCACGATCCACGCCTATTCTGTCGCGGCCAACGGCACGATGACCTTGGTCGGCTCTCGCGTGCTGGACGGACCGCACACCGGGGTCGACATTTCGTCGCTGACCCCGGTCACGGTGGATGGCAAGAGCTTCCTGGTCAGCCTGTCGCTGGAGGCCGATGTGGTTCGCGCCTTTCCGGTGGCCGCCAACGGCACGCTGGGCATGCCGCAGATGATCGGTGCGCCGCAGGGGCTGGGGATCGCCGATCCCTCGGCCGTGCAGGTGGTGGAGATGGCTGGTGCCACCTATCTGCTTGTCGCTTCGGCCAATTCCTCGTCGATCAGCGTGATCGGGCTTTCCGCGAGCGGGGCGCTGAGCGTTGCCGACCATGTGATCGACACGCTGGACACCCGTTTTCAGGGGGTGCAGGCGCTGGCCACGGCGCAGGTGGGTGACCGGGTCTTCGTGATCGCGGGCGGGGGCGATGACGGGCTGACCGTGATGACGCTGACGCCGGAGGGGCGGCTTCTGGCCTGCGGGCAGATGTTGCAGGAGATGGGCCTGGCCTTGCACAACATCACCGCGCTGACGGCGCGGGTCACGGGCGGGATGATCGAGCTGTTCGTCTCGGGCGAGGGCAGCGGAATCACGCGGGTGCAGATCGACCCCGGCACGCTGACGCCGATCGAGACCGGCGGGTCCGATGCCGGAGTGTGGTGTGGGACGGATGCCGACGACATGATCCTCGGCGGAGATGGCGACGATGTGATTCAGGGTGCTGCGGGAAGCGACATCCTGGGCGACGGGGCAGGTTGCGACACGATCTTCGGCGGGGCAGATGCGGATCTTTTCGTCATGGATGCCGATGGCGCCCGTGACCGGATCGGCGACTTCCAGCCCGGGATCGACCGCATCGACCTGTCGGCCTGGGGGCCGATCCATTCGCTGGCGGCGCTGACGATCACGGCCACAGCGACCGGCGCACTGATCACCTGGGGCGACGAGACGCTGGAGCTGGTCACGCCGAACGGCTTGCCGATCCAGCCGGAAGCCCTGGGTCTGAGCGACGTGATCGGCCTGTGGCACGCGCTGCCGACCGCACCGGAGATGGAGAACCTGGTCTACGGCACCAACCAGGTCGATCTCTTGACCGGCAGCGCGGCGGACGAGATGTTCGTGGTCTCGCCCGGGGCGGACACGATCCAGGGTGGCGCCGGGTTCGACTGCATCGTGCTGACGGGTGCCACGGGGGCGGTTCGAGTCAATCTCGGCGCTCTTGCCCAGAACACCAACATCGCGGCAGGCCAGATCTATGTGTCGATCGAGGGGATCATCGGATCAAGCTATGCCGACTTTCTGACCGGCAATGCCGAGGCCAACCTCATCGAGGGCAGGGACGGCAATGACCTGCTGGGCGGCGCGGGGGGCAATGACAGCCTGTACGGGGGTAACGGCAATGACACTCTGCCGGGCGGCGCCGGCGCGGACGTGCTGGATGGCGGCCCCGGACGGGACCGGGCGAGCTATCGCGATGCGGCCACCGGGCTGGTCGTCGATCTTGCCGATCCGACCCGAAACACCGGCGACGCGGCGGGCGACAGCTATTTCGGCATCGAGGAACTTGAGGGGTCCAGCCGGAACGACATGCTGGGCGGCGCTACGCAGGCCGACATCATCTATGGTCTGGACGGCAATGACTGGATCGAGGGCAGGCAGGGCAACGACAGCCTCTATGGCGGTGAAGGCAGCGATACGCTGATCGGCGGCGAGGGCGTCGACCGGCTGGATGGCGGCAACGGCGTTGATTTCGTCAGCTATGAAACCGCGACGACCGCGCTGCGCATCGACCTGATGGCGCCATCGCTTGCCACCGGCGAGGCGGCGGGGGATCTTTTCATCGGGATCGAAGGGTTCATCCTCGGCAGCCTGAACGACAGCTTCGCGGGGACCGACCTTGCCGACCGTGCCTTCGGCGGGGGCGGCAATGACACGCTGACAGGGCGGGGTGGGGCGGACCTGCTGTCGGGCGGGGCAGGGAATGATGCGCTTTATGGCGGCGACGGCGACGACCGCTTGACTGGCGGGGCGGGGGGGGACCGGCTGGACGGGGGGCTGGGGCGGGACCTTGCGTCCTATGGCGATGCGGTTGCGGGGGTGCGGGCGGATCTCGCATCGGCAGGGGCGAACACTGGCGACGCGCGCGGCGATGTCTATGTCGGGGTCGAGGACCTTGAGGGTTCTGGCTACGGCGACACCCTCATGGGCGATGGGCAGGCAAACCTGGTCCTAGGGCTGGACGGAGCTGATCTGCTGTATGGCCGGGCGGGCAACGACACGCTGCAGGGCGGAGCGGGGGACGACGTGCTGTTCGGCGGTGCGGGAGCCGACCGGCTGGACGGCGGCACGGGGCTGGACCTGGCCTCTTACGCCGAGGCGCGGGCGCTGATGGTCGACCTGCAGGCGCCGGGACTGTCAACCGGAGACGCGCTTGGCGATGTCTTCGACGGGATCGAAGGGCTGGTGGGCGGAACCGGCGCCGACACGCTGTTGGGCGACGGGCAGGGGAACCTGCTGATCGGCGGCAGCGGGAACGACCGTCTGGACGGTCGGAGCGGGGATGACAGCCTGACGGGCGGCGAGGGCAACGATCTCCTTGTTGGCGCAGACGGGTCTGACGTCCTGGACGGTGGCACCGGCAATGACCGGCTGGACGGCGGGGCGGGCGACGACGTGCTTCTTGCCGGGGCGGGGAATGACCTGCTCAGCGGCGGCGCGGGTGCCGACACGATGGACGGCGGGGCGGGATATGACACGGCCAGCTATGCGGGCTGGCTTGAAGCGCTGGTTCTGGACCTTGGGAGGCAGGGCCTGAACGCGGGCGCTGCGGCAGGCGATGTGCTGACGGGGATCGAGGAGGTGATCGGGACTTCGCTTGACGACCGGATCGCGGGTGACGGGATGGCGAACCGGCTGCGCGGCGAGGCAGGTGCGGACTGGATGTCCGGCGGGGCAGGGAATGATGCGCTGATCGGTGGCGACGGCGACGACACGCTGATGGGAGGTGCGGGTGCGGACCGGCTGGACGGGGGCACCGGCCGGGACCTTGCGTCCTATGTCGACGCCGGTGCCGGCGTACGGGCGGACCTTGTCTCGGCCACGACGAACACCGGCGACGCGAAGGGCGACGTCTATCTCGGGATCGAGGGTCTGGAGGGATCGGGCTTCGGCGACACGCTGGCGGGGGACGGGGCGGCGAACCTGATCCTTGGGCTGCAGGGCAACGATCTGTTGCAGGGCAGGGCGGGCAACGATTGGCTTATCGGCGGCGGCGGCGACGATACGCTGGAGGGTGGCGCGGGGATGGATCGGCTGGAGGGGGGCGAGGGGTTCGACCTGGCCAGCTACGCCGGATCGCGGGCGCTGCGTGTCGATCTTGCGGCGCCGGAGCTGTCGACGGGCGATGCGCTGGGGGACCTCTTCGACGCGATCGAGGGGCTGGTGGGCGGCGCCGGGGCCGACACGCTTCTGGGCGACGGGCAGGGGAACCTGTTGATCGGCGGGGCAGGCAGCGACCAGCTGGACGGGCGGGCCGGGGACGACACGCTTGCGGGCGGTGAGGGCAACGACCTGCTGCTCGGCGGCACGGGCGCCGATGTTCTGGACGGTGCGAACGGCAACGACCGGCTGGATGGCGGTGACGACGCGGACACACTGTACGGGGGAACCGGGAATGACAGTCTGCAGGGCGGACAAGGCGACGACCTTCTGGAGGGAGGAACCGGCAACGACAGGCTGGAGGCTGGCGAAGGCGAGGATCGCCTGATCGGCGGCGACGGGGCGGACCAGCTTTTCGGCGGCGGCGGCGCCGATCGGCTTGACGGGGGCAGCGGCAATGACCGGCTGGACGGGGGGGCGGGGGACGACATCCTGACCGGCGGGCTGGGTGCCGACAGCTTCGTCTTCAACGCCGGAGCCGACTGCATTTCCGACTTCCAGGACCAGCAGGACAAGATCGTGCTCGATCGCGCGCTTTGGGGGGGCGTTGCGCCTGACGTGGCGAGCATCCTTGCGGGCGCCACCGTGACGGACACCGGGCTTCATCTGGACTTCGGAGGCGGGAATAGTCTGGACATCCCGGGGATTTTCGACGCACACCTCCTCGCGGGCGACATCCTGTTTCTGTAAGAGGCGCTGCGATCATGGCGGACAAGGTGCTGGTGACGGGCGGTGCGGGCTATATCGGCTCACATGCCTGCAAGGCGCTGGCGCGGGCCGGGTTTGTGCCCGTTGTGTTCGACAACCTGTCGACCGGCTGGGCGGGCGCGGTGAAATGGGGCCCCTTCGTCAAGGGCGACCTGATGGACCGGGGCAGCATTGACGCCGCGCTGGCCGAACATCGCCCGGTGGCGGTGATGCATTTCGCCGCCCTGTCGCTGGTGGGCGAGTCGATGAAGGACCCCGGGCTCTACTGGCGGGTCAATACCGGGGGGGCGCTGAACCTGCTGGAAGCCTGCGCGGCGGCGGGGGTGCAGAACTTCGTCTTCTCTTCGACCTGTGCCACCTACGGCGACCAGGACGGGGTGCTGCTGACGGAAGATACGCCGCAAAGGCCGATCAACGCCTATGGCGGGTCGAAGCTGGCAATTGAACAAATGCTGCAGGATTTCGGCGTTTCGGTCGGAATTTCCCATGTCATCTTTCGATATTTCAACGTGGCTGGCGCCGATCCCGAAGGGGAGACGGGCGAGCAGCATGTGCCGGAGACGCATCTGATCCCCCTGATGCTGGATGCGGTGGCGGGCAAGCGCCCGGCGCTGACGGTCTTCGGGACGGATTATCCGACCCGCGACGGCACCTGTGTGCGTGATTATGTCCATGTCAGCGACCTGGCCGATGCGCATGTGCTGGGCTTGCGGCGGCTTCTGGATGGCAAGGGGAATGGTGTCTTCTGCCTCGGCACCGGGCGGGGCTTTTCGGTCAGGGAAGTGATCGAGGCGAGCCGGATGGTGACGAACCGCGAGGTGCCGGTCGTGATCGGCGGGCGCCGTGCCGGCGATGCGGCCGCGCTGGTGTCATCCTCGACCCATGCGATCCAGGAGCTGGGCTGGGAACCGCAACGGTCGAGCCTGCGGCAGATGATCGGCGATGCCTGGGCCTGGGCGCAGAAGCCGGGCTTCTCCGAATAGCAGCGCACCGGGGCGGATCAGCTGTCCCAGTCGACGGCAGGCTTTCGCGCCGCGGGTGCTGCGGGGGTTGCGGTGCCCAGCCAGGCGCCGCGGATGGGCAGCTTGCGTTCGGCGCCCCAGTCGCCGGTGACGGTCAGCACATCGCCCTCGAGCATCACGCCCGCGACGGACTGGCCGGTGGGCCAGCGGATGGCGCCGAGGATGTGGCGCACCTCGACGGTTCCAAGCGGGTCGAGCGTCAGGAGCGCCGGTTGCCCGGCAGCGGTGAGCGGATCGGGCGTTTCGCGTGACGAGAGGCCGAGGACGGGCAGCGCGGCGCCTTCCTCGACCCCGAGACAGCCGGTGTGGCGGCCGTTCCAGGGGGCATAGTCGCGGCCGCCGTTCGAGTGCCAGAGCATGGTCATCGGCAGGGCTCGGGCGTTGCGGAGGGTCAGGATCAGGTCGCCTTCCGTGGGTCGGACCACGGCGGTCCAGCCCAGGCGCGAGGCGGGATCCTCGATCCCGGCGACGAAATCCTCATGCCGCTCGCCCCAGGGATAGCGATGCAGGTTCACGGTGCTGCCGTCCGCGGCGGGGAATTCGGCGGCGTCCTCGGCGCGGCGGGGATAGGCAAGGCAGGACCGGCCCCGGGTGGTTTCCAGCGGCTCGGGCAGGGTTTCCCACCAGCGCTTGCGCGAGAAGGACAGTTTGGCGCCGTTCGGCACCGAGATCATCGCGTGGTTGGCCACGGGCAAGGCCCCGGTTCCGCCGATGAACAGGTGGCGCTGGTAGACGACGGGGTGGTCGTCGGCGAGGGACAGTTCCTTGACCAGGGTCGCCCCGTTGACCGCGCCTTCCAGGACGGCGCGGAGCGTGCCGGAGGCGGCGGGAGTGATCGGCCAGAGTCCGTTGGCGGTCAGCCCGTGCAGCCCGTCCGGGCCGGGGCCGAAGGGGGCAGCGAGGAAATCGCCCGCAAGCCAGCGCTGGTGCCGAGGCGAGTCGGCGGGGACTTCGTCGGGGGACCAGGGGGCGTGGTGCAGCGGCGCGATGGTGGTGCCGTCGTCGGTGACGGTAAGGTCCTGCAGGACGCCGCCAAGGGGGGCGAAGTCGACGCTGATGCCACGGGCCAAGACGGTCTGGGTCAAGGGAGCCTCCGGTTCCATGGCGCGAGGCTACCTGCCCGACCCCGACGGGCGCAAGGCGGCAGGCGTTTCAGGTAGCCAGACCGGGCGCGGGGTCGTAGCGGGGTTTCAACGCCTCGGGTGCTGCGACGCGGAGGCGGGCGAGTTCCGCCAGGATCGCGGGACGGCCATGGCGCGCCAGCGCCTCGAATGGTCCGCGCGGGAAGTTGAGGCCAAGGCGCATCGCGGTGTCGATGCCTTCCGGCGTGGTGCCGCCTTCGGAGAGGAGCCAGTGGGCCTCGTTGACAAGGGTCGCCTCGATGCGGAGCGCAATGGCTGCGGCCTCGGATGGCGGAGGGGCGGGCGGGTCGGGGAAGACGAAACCTTTGCCCGTCTTGCGGCCAAGGTTGCCACTGGCGACCTGGGTTTTCAGGGCGGGAAAGGGCAGGTAGCGGGGGTGCTGGCCCATGGCGGAATGCATGCCTTCGGTCGCGGCAAGGTTGATGTCGGCGCCAATCAGGTCGATCAGGGCGAAGGGGCCGAGCTTGTACCCGGCGGCCACCATCGCGGCGTCGATCTCGGCTGCGGAGCGTCCTTCGGCCAGCATGGCCAGCGCCTCGCCGTAATAGGGCCGGGCGCAGCGGTTGACGATGAAGCCGGGGCGGTCTGGGCAGAGGATGACGGTCTTGCCTGCGGCCTCGGTCCAGGTTTGCGCGCGGGTGATGGCGATGGGGTCGGTGTCGGCGTGTGGGGCGAGTTCCACCAGCTTCATCGCCGGGGGCGGATTGAAGAAGTGGAGCGCGAGGACGCGGTCAGGGTGCCGCAGGCCTTGGGCGATGGCGTGGATCGGAAGCGAGGAGGTGTTGGTGGCAAGGATCGCGCCGGGGGCGATCAGCGGCTCCAGCGTGGTGAAGAGGGCCTGCTTGGCCTCCAGTTTCTCGACGATGGCTTCGATGATGAGCTGGCAGGGGGCAAGGGCGGCGACATCGTCCGCTACGGTCAGGCGGGAGAGCGTGGCATCGCGGTCGGGTTCGGTCAGCTTGCCAGCCGTGATGCGGGCGTTGAGCGTTTCCGCCATGCGGCTGTGGGCGGAGTCACGCGCTGGGGCGTGGGCGTCGGTGGCGACGACCGGGAACCCGGCCTGGGCGTAGACCTGCGCGATGCCGAGGCCCATGGTGCCAAGGCCGACGATGCCGATGGCGGGACGGTCGGTCATTGGCCGGTGAACCCCGGCTTGCGCTTCTCGCGGAAGGCGCGGATGCCTTCGGCCTTGTCGGCGCTGTCGAGCAAGGCCTCGAAACCGGCGCGTTCCTGATCGAGGGCGAGGGCACCTTCAGCCCCGGCGACGAGGGCGGCCTTGGCGGCCATCAAGGCAAGGGGCGCGCGGTCGGCGAGTTTCTTGGTCAGCGGGCGGGCGAGGTCTTCGGCCGGGCCGTCGGCAAGCCAGCCCGCGATGCCCCAGTCATAGGCAGTGGCGGCGGGCAGGATTTCGCCGGTCAGGACGAGCCGGGCCGCCCGGGCGCGACCGACCAGCGACAGCAGCCGTTGGGCGCCACCCGCGCCGGGGATCAGGCCCAGGTTGGTTTCGGGCAGGCCGAGTCTCGCGGTAATCCCGAGGATCAGGCAATCGGCCATCAGCGCCAGTTCGAACCCGCCGCCGAGCGCAAAGCCGTCGACGGCGGCGACCAGTGGTTTCGGGAAGGCGCGGATCGCGGCCCAATGCGCCTTGCGCGGGTCGATGGCTCCGTCTGATGACGACTTCCCCTCGATCTCGGCAATGTCGGCCCCGGCGGCGAAGTTGCCTTCGGCCCCGGTCAGGAGCACGGCGCGGCAGGTCGGATCCCGCGCCAGCCCGTCCAGCACCGCGGCCAATCGGGCCAGTAGCGCGGTGTTCAGGGCGTTCTTCGCCTGCGGGCGGTTCAGGACGAGCCGGGTCCAGGCCCCGTGGGGTTCGACGATCAGTTCCATGGACTCCATTCTGCACTGGGCCGGAAAAATTTCAAGCTAGAAATTTCAAGCTTGAAATTATTTTCGCCGGGTGGCAGGGTTCGGGCAATCAGGGACTCGAGGGAGGGTCAAGTGAAGGTTCTTTGCCTTGGGGGTGGTCCGGCGGGCCTGTATTTCGCGATCTCGATGAAGCTGCGCGATCCGTCGCATCAGGTGACGGTACTGGAGCGGAACCGCGCGGATGACACGTTCGGCTGGGGCGTCGTGCTGTCGGACGATGCCATGGCGCGGATGAAGAAGAACGATCCGCAGTCCTATGACGCGATCAAGGCGAATTTCGCCTATTGGGACGACATCGCGGTGGTGCATCGCGGCGAACGGATCGTGTCGGGCGGGCATGGCTTTGCCGGGATCGGGCGGATGAAGATGCTGCTCTTGTTGCAGGAGCGGGCGCGCGAGTTGGGCGTCGATCTTCAGTTCCAGACCGAGTTCAAGACGGCCGAGGATTACCGCAAGGACTATGATCTGGTGGTGGCGACGGACGGCATCAACTCGCTGGTCCGCCGGGAATATGCCGATGTCTTCAAGCCCGACATCGACCAGCGGCTGGTGAAATTCATCTGGCTGGGGACGCACCAGAAGTTCGACGACGCCTTCACCTTCATCTTCGAAGAGACGGAATGGGGCTGGTTCTGGGCGCATGTCTACCAGTTCGACAATGACACCGCTACCTTCATCGTCGATTGCATGCCCGAGACCTGGGACCGCGCCGGGTTCGCCGACATGTCGAAGGAAGAGACCGTCGCCACCTGCCAGCGGATTTTCGCGAAGCATCTGGGCGGGCACGACCTGATCTCGAACGCCAACCACCTGCGGGGGTCGGCGGTCTGGATGCAGTTCCCGCGCGTGCTGTGCGAACGCTGGTACAACGGCAATGTCGTGCTGATGGGCGATGCAGCGGCGACGGGGCACTATTCCATCGGCTCGGGCTCGCGGCTGGCGTTTGACTCGGCGATTGCGTTGGCGGATTACCTGCATTCCGAGCCGACGATGGAAGCGGCCTTCCAGCGCTATCAGGAAGAGCGGCGGGTCGAGGTGCTGCGCTTGCAATCGGCGGCGCGGAACAGCCTGGAATGGTTCGAACGGGTCGAACGCTATCTGGACATGGCGCCGATGCAGTTCGCCTATTCGCTCTTGACCCGCAGCCAGCGGATTTCACACGAGAATCTGCGGCTGCGCGACCCGGATTGGCTGAGGAAGGCCGAGGACTGGTTCCAGGTGCAGGCGGGGGGGCAGGCGGGTCGCCAGCCGATGTTCGCACCGTTCCAGTTGCGGGACATGCGGTTGGAGAACCGCGTCGTCGTGTCGCCCATGGCGCAATACAAGGCGGTGGACGGCTGTCCGACCGACTGGCATTTCGCGCACTATGCCGAGCGCGCCAAGGGGGGTGCGGGGCTGGTCTATGTCGAGATGACCTGCGTCTCGCCCGAGGGGCGGATCACGCCGGGTTGTCCGGGGCTGTATGCGCCGGAGCATGAGGTGGCGTGGAAGCGGCTGGTCGATTTCGTCCATGCCGAGACGAAGGCCAAGCTTTGCTGCCAGATCGGCCATTCGGGTCGGAAGGGCAGCACGCAGCTGGGCTGGGAGGAAGGCGATGCGCCATTGGCTTCCGGCAACTGGGAGACGATGAGCGCCAGCGCGATTGCATGGAGCAAGGGAAACGCCGTGCCGAAGGCGATGACGCGGGCCGATATGGATGTGGTGCGGGATCAGTTCGTGGCCTCGACCCGGATGGCGGCGCGCGCAGAGTTTGACATGATCGAACTTCATGCGGCGCATGGGTATCTGATTTCGTCGTTCATCAGCCCGAAATCGAACATCCGGACCGACGAGTATGGTGGCAGCCTGGAGAACCGGTTGCGCTGGCCGCTGGAGGTGTTCCGGGCGATGCGCGCGGCCTGGCCTGCGGAGAAGCCGATGTCGGCACGGATTTCGGCGAATGACTGGGTGGGCGAGGGCGGCGTGACCCCGGAAGAAGCCGTGGAGATCGCCAAGGCATTCTCGGCTGCTGGGGCTGACATCATCGACGTCAGCGCCGGGCAGACCAGCACCGATGCGAAGCCGATCTATGGCCGGATGTTCCAGACACCGTTCAGTGACCGCATCCGCAACGAGGCGGGGCTGGCGACGATGGCGGTTGGCAACATTACCGAGGCCGATCAGGTGAACGGTATCCTCTTGGCCGGGCGGGCCGATCTGGTGGCGCTGGCTCGGCCGCATCTGGCCGACCCATACTGGACGCTGCATGCGGCGGTGAAGGCGGGGGATGAGGGTGTGTTCTGGCCCGACCCCTATCTGAACGGTCGCGACCAGGCGCTGCGCTTGCAGGCCCGGGCGCAGGAGGTGATCCGGGTATGAGCTTCCGGGGCAAGCGCGTGCTGATCACGGGGGGCGGGTCCGGTGCCGGGGCCGACCTTGCGCGCGGCTTTGCCGGGGCGGGGGCGGAGGTGGTGATCTCGGGCCGCCGCGAGGCTGCGCTGCGGGCGGTGGCGGAGCCCTTGGGCGCGCGCTGGGTGCAGGCGGATGTGACGGATGAGGGCTCGGTCGCGGCGATGTTCCGCGAGGCGGGCCCTTGTGACATCGTCATCGCCAATGCCGGGGCGGCGGACAGCGCGGTGATGGCGAAGACGACGCTGGCGCAGTGGAACGCGATGATCGCTGTCAACCTGACCGGGGTGTTCCTGACCTTCCGCGAGGCGTTGGGTCAGTTCCGGGGTGACGGGCGGCTGATCGCCGTGGCCTCGACGGCGGGGCTGAAGGGCTATGCCAAGGTTGCCCCCTATGCGGCGGCGAAGCATGGGGTGGTCGGGCTGGTGCGGTCGCTCGCGCTGGAGGTTGCGCGGAAGGGGATCACGGTCAACGCGATCTGCCCGGGGTTCCTGGACACGCCGATGACGGCGCATTCGGTTGAGGTGATTGCCGGGAAGACCGGGAAGACGCTGTCCGAAGCCCGCGCGGCGTTGGAGGGGTTGAGCCCGCAGGGGCGGCTTTACCAGCCTGCGGAAGTGACGGCGGCGGCGCTGTACCTCGCCTCGGACGCGGCGCGGGGGGTGAACGGGGCCTGCCTTTCGATCTCGGGGGGTGAGGTATGAGCGAAGGATCGAAGCGTCGGCTGAAGATGTGGATACGGCTTCTGGGCGTAACCCGGGCCACGGAAAACGGGTTGCGCGAATACCTCCGGGTCAAGCATGACACCACGCTGCCCCGCTTCGACGTGATGGCCGCGCTTTATCGACGGCGCGACGGCGTGACGATGGGTGAGTTGAGCCGGATGCTCTTGGTGTCGAACGGCAATGCGACAGCGGTGGTGGACCGGCTGGAGGCGGAGGGGCTGGTGCTGCGAACGCCATCCGAGGCCGACCGTCGCACGGTGCATGTCGCGCTGACCGCCGCTGGCATGGCCGCCTTCGAGACGATGGCCGAGGGGCACGAGGCGGAGGTCGCGCGGCTGTTTGCGGGGCTGAGCGAGGAAGACCTCGACCAGTTGACGGTGATCCTGAAGAGGATGGGACGATGAGCAAGATGGCGGGGCTGAAGCCGCAGCATTTCCTTTGGTCGGTGGAAGATCGCGTCGCGGTGGTCCGGCTGAACCGGCCCGACCGGAAGAACCCGCTGACCTTCGACAGCTATGCCGAGCTGCGCGACACCTTCCGGGCGCTGGTCTATGCGGAGGACGTGGACCTGGTGGTCTTCGCCTCGAACGGGGGGAATTTCTGCTCCGGCGGCGATGTGCATGACATCATCGGCCCCTTGATCGGACTGCCGATGAAGGACCTCCTGGCGTTCACCCGGATGACGGGCGACCTGGTCAAGGCGATGATTTCCTGCGGGAAGCCGATCATCGCGGCGGTGGACGGGGTGGCGGTGGGGGCGGGGGCGATCATCGCCATGGCCTCGGACCTGCGGCTGGCTACGCCCGCGGCCAAGTGCGCGTTCCTCTTCACCCGCGTGGGCCTGGCGGGCTGCGACATGGGCGCCTGCGCGATGCTGCCCCGGATCATCGGGCAGGGGCGGGCGGCGGAATTGCTGTATACCGGGCGGGTGATGGGAGCTGAGGAAGGCTACGCTTGGGGCTTCTGGAACGCGCTTCACCCGGCAGAGGCGATGGAAGCCGAGGCGATGGCGCTTGCGCGGCGGTTGGCCTCGGGGCCGGTCTTTGCACATGGCATCACCAAGACCCAACTGAACCAGGAATGGAACATGGGGCTGGAGCAGGCGATCGAGGCCGAGGCCCAGGCCCAGGCGATCTGCATGCAGACGAAGGACTTCGAGCGGGCCTATCGGGCGTTCGTGGGCAAAGAGAAACCCGTCTTCCAGGGTGACTGAGCCCCGGGGCGCCGCCCCCCGCGTCCACGGTTTCTCGAACCGGTGGCGCAACCGTGGACGCACCCGGGATATTTGCGGACAGATGAAATGAGCGACACGACCTTCCTTGACTGGCCCTTCTTCGAACCCCGCCACCGCGCGTTGGTGGTGGCGCTGGAAGAATGGTGTGCGGTGAACCTGCCGGTGGCGCACGGGGATGTGGACGCGGCCTGCAAGGGGCTGGTTGCGGCGCTCGGGGCAGGCGGGTGGCTGAGGCACTCGGGCGCGGCGGAGGGGGAGCGGCTGGATGTGCGGTTGCTTTGTCTCATCCGCGAGACGCTGGCGCGGCATGACGGGCTGGCAGATTTCGCCTTTGCGATGCAGGGGCTGGGGATGGGCGCGGTATCGCTGTTCGGCACGGCGGCGCAGCGGGAGTGGCTGGCCAAGACGCGGGCGGGGCAAGCGATTTCCGGCTTTGCCCTGACCGAGCCGGGGTCGGGCTCGGACGTGGCGGCGACGGCGACCACTGCGGAGAAGGTTGCGGGCGGCTGGCGGCTGAACGGCGAGAAGACCTACATCTCGAACGGCGGGATTGCCGATGTCTATGTCATCTTCGCCCGGACGGGCGAGGCGCCCGGGGCGCGAGGGCTTTCGGCCTTCCTGCTTCCTGCGGATGCACCGGGGTTGGAGGTGGTTGACCGGATCGAGGTGATGGCCCCGCATCCGCTGGCGCATCTTCGGCTGACCGATGTGGTACTGCCCGAAGCTGCGCTGATCGGCAAGGCGGGCGACGGGTTCAAGATCGCCATGTCGGTGCTGGACGTGTTCCGCTCGACCGTCGGGGCGGCGGCGCTTGGGTTTGCCCGCAGGGCGCTGGACGAGGCGCTGGCGCGCACGCAGGGGCGCCGGATTCAGGGCCAGGCCTTGAGCGAATTGCAGCTGGTGCAGGGGCACCTGGCCGACATGGCGCTGGAGATCGACGCCTCGGCCCTGCTGGTCTATCGGGCGGCCTGGACCAAGGACATGGGGGCAGCGCGGGTCAGCCGGGAGGCGGCGATGGCGAAGCTGTATTCCACCGAGGCCGCGCAGCGGATCATCGACATGGCGGTACAGTTGCACGGCGGCGACGGAGTGCGGCACGGATTCGCCGTGGAGAGCCTCTACCGCGAAATCCGGGCGCTGCGCATCTACGAGGGTGCGAGCGACGTGCAGCGCATCGTCATTGCGCGGAGCATACTCGGATGACCTACGAGCGCCTGATCCAGATCGAGTTCAACCATTGCGACCCGGCGGGGATCGTTTTCTATCCCCGCTATTTCGAGATGGTGAACTCGGTCATCGAGAACTTCTTCGCCGATGTGGTCGGGCGGTCTTTCGCGTCGATGCACAACGGCGGGGCGGTGAACGGCGTGCCCACCGTGGCGATGGAGGCGATGTTCCAGCGGCCCTCGCGGCTGGGCGACAAGGTGCGCTTCACGCTGCGGGTGGAGCGGGTCGGCGGATCGTCGGTGAAGCTGTGGGTCGAGGGGCAGGGGCCGGACGGGCTGCGGCTCAGGGTCGGCATGACGCTGGCCTGGATCCACGGGATGAAGGCCGCGCCCTGGCCTGCGGACATGCGGGCGGCGCTGGAGAGATACAAGGAGACGCAGGATGCATGAGATCCTTCACCCGAAGCACTGGAAGCCCGCGAAGGGGTATTCGAACGGTGTCGCTGCCGAGGGGCGGCTGGTCTTCACCGGCGGGATCATCGGCTGGAACGCGGAGCAGGTCTTCGAGACCGACGACTTCGTGGGCCAGGTGGAACAGGCGCTGAAGTCCATCGTCGAGATCCTGGCCGAGGCCGGGGCCGGGCCGGAGCATCTGGTGCGGCTGACCTGGTATGTGACCGACAAGCGCGAATACCTCGACCGGCTCAAGGACCTGGGGGCGGTCTACAAGGCCGTCATTGGCCGAAATTACCCGGCCATGGCGCTGGTGCAGGTGGTGGCGCTGGTCGAGGACCGCGCAAAGGTGGAGATCGAGGCAACCGCCGTCATTCCGAAGGCATGACAGGACAAGGTTTGGGAGGACCGGGAATGCTTGGACCGACAGGACACACGGACACGTTCACCCGCGACCGGCTGCCCGCGCCGCAGGACTGGCCGGAGATCAGGTTGCGAGGCTTCGACTATCCAGACTGGCTGAACGCCGGGGTGGAATTGACCGATGCGATGGTGGCAAAGGGCTTCGGCGACCATACCGCACTGATCGGCAATGGCCGCAGCCGGACCTACAAGGAACTGGCCGACTGGACCAACCGCCTCGCCCATGCGCTGGTCGAGGATTACGGGGTCAAGCCCGGCAACCGCGTGTTGATCCGGTCCGCCAACAATCCGGCGATGGTGGCCTGCTGGCTGGCCGCCACCAAGGCCGGGGCGGTGGTGGTGAACACCATGCCGATGCTGCGGGCCGGGGAACTCGGGCAGATCGTCGACAAGGCCGAGATTGCGCTGGCCCTGTGCGATACGAGGCTGCTGGAGGAACTGGTGGCCTGCGCCAAGGCCTCCAAGCACCTGCGGACGGTGATCGGTTTCGACGGCACCGCCAATCATGATGCCGAGCTTGACCGGATCGCCCTGTCGAAGTCGGTGAAGTTCGAGGCGGTGAAGACGGGCCGGGACGACGTGGCCCTGCTGGGGTTCACCAGCGGAACGACCGGCGAACCGAAGGCCACCATGCATTTCCACCGCGATCTTCTGATCATCGCTGACGGCTATGCCAAGGAAGTGCTGGCGGTCACGCCCGAGGATGTCTTCGTCGGCTCGCCGCCGCTGGCGTTCACCTTTGGCCTTGGCGGACTGGCAGTGTTCCCGCTGCGCTTCGGTGCGGCGGCGGCGCTCCTGGAGCAGGCCTCGCCGCCGAACATGATCGACATCATCCAGAAGCACCGGGCAACGGTCTGTTTCACTGCGCCAACAGCCTACCGGGTGATGCTGAAGGCGATGGCCGAGGGTGCCGATCTTTCCTCGCTCCGGGCGGCGGTCAGTGCGGGGGAAACCCTGCCGGGCCCGGTTTACGAGGAATGGATGGAAAAGACCGGCAAGCCGATGCTGGACGGGATCGGCGCGACCGAGATGCTGCACATCTTCATCACCAACCGCTTCACCGACCACCACCCCGCCTGCACCGGGCGCCCGGTCACGGGCTACGAGGCGCGGATCGTGGGCGAGGACATGGCCGAACTTCCCCGCGGGGAAGTCGGTCGGCTCGCGGTGCGCGGGCCGACGGGCTGCCGCTACATGGCCGACAAGCGTCAGAAGACCTATGTCCGGGGCGGGTGGAACCTGACCGGCGACAGTTTCTGGCAGGACGAGGAGGGCCGCTTCCACTTTGCTGCCCGGTCCGACGACATGATCATCAGCGCGGGCTACAACATCGCCGGGCCGGAGGTGGAGGCGGCCCTTCTGTCGCACCCGGCGGTGCTGGAATGCGCGGTGATCGGCGCGGCGGACGAGGAGCGTGGCCAGGTCGTCGAGGCGCATGTCGTGCTGGCGCCGGGCCATGCGCCGGACGCCCTGCTGGTGAAGATCCTGCAGGATCATGTGAAGCGCACCATCGCGCCCTACAAGTATCCCCGCCGGGTCATCTTTACCGATGCGCTGCCGAAGACGCAGACCGGGAAGATCCAGCGCTTCCGGTTGCGGACATGAGAGAGTCCAGAATCCGCTTGTAAACCGCCCCTTTCGCGGGCATATCGCCCGGCGGAAGCCTGCGGCAATCCCCGCGGGCCCATCTGCAATGGAGAGACCATGGCCAAGGAAGACATTCTCGAATTCCCCGGTGTCGTGAAGGAACTCCTGCCGAATGCGACATTCAGGGTCGAACTCGAGAACGGCCATGAACTGATCGCGACCATGGCAGGCAAGATGCGCAAGAACCGCATCCGGGTTCTGGCCGGCGACAAGGTGCAGGTCGAGATGACCCCTTACGACCTGTCGAAGGGCCGCATCAACTATCGCTTCAAGTAAGTTGCGTCTTATCCTGGGATCGGGCAGCCCGCGCCGGAAGGAGCTTCTGGCGCAGATTGGACTCGTGCCCGACCTGATCCTGCCTCCCGACATCGATGAAGACCCCCGCAAGGGCGAGCTGCCGCGCCCCTATGCCCTGCGTCTGGCGCAGGAGAAGGCCATGGCCGTGCCTGCGGGGCCGGAGGACGTGGTGTTGTGCGCCGACACCACCGTCGCGCTCGGCCGCCGCATCCTGGGCAAGCCTGCTGACGCTGGCGAGGCCGCGGCTTTCCTGACCGCGCTCGGTGGGCGACGGCACCAGGTGATCACCGCGATTGCCGTGCGCAAGGGCGCCAGGTTGCTGTCGCGCGAAAGCCTGAGCGTGGTGAAGATGAAGCGGCTTTCGGATGTCGAGCTGAATGCCTACCTCGCCTCGGGCGAGTGGCAGGGCAAGGCCGGCGGCTACGGCATCCAGGGCCTTGCGGGGGCGTTGATCCCGTGGATTTCCGGGTCGTTCACCGGCATCATGGGGCTGCCCGTGGCGGAAACGGCGGCACTGCTCGCTGCCGTCGGCTACCCGGTCTGGAGGCAGGAATGAAGGGCCGCGTTCTGGTTCTGGACGAGATTGGCGGTCGCCAGGCGGCGGCGTTGATGGTGGATGGGCGGCTGGAAGATCTGGTGATCGACCCGGTGGGCGACGTAGCGATCCCCGGCGCGATCTACCGTGCGGTGGCCGACCGGCCGGTCAAGGGGCAGGGCGGCATCTTCGTCAAGCTCCCCGTGGGATCGGGCTTCCTGCGGCAAATTTCGGGTGTGGCGCCGGGCCAGCGGTTGCTGGTTCAGGTCACGGGCCCCGCCGAACCGGGCAAGGCGGTCCCGGTCACGACCCGGCTTCTGTTCAAGTCGAGGTTCGCGATCATTACACCCGATGCCCCGGGCCTGAACATCTCGCGCAAGATCAAGGACGAGGAGCGCCGGGTGGAATTGTCCGCGATCGCAGAAGCCGGCATGGCGGGCGCAAGCGACCGGCTTGGCCTGATCCTGCGATCCGGCTGTGCCGAGGCCGAGGCAGCCACCGTGGCCGAGGATATCGCCGCCATGCGCGGCCTGACAGAGGCGGTTCTGGCCGATCTCACGGGACCACCGGAACTGCTGGTCGACGGCGCCTCGGCGCATGACCTCGCCTTCCGCGACTGGCTGGACCCGGCGGTCGACGATGCCGATACCGATCCGGCAAGCTTCGAGCGGCAGGGCGTGACCGAGGCGCTTGAGGCGCTGACCGGCCCCCGCGTGGCGCTGGAGACGGGTGCGCACATGATGATCGAGCCGACCCGGGCGCTGGTTGCGGTCGATGTGAACACCGGCCCCGACACCTCGCCCGCCGCGGCGCTCAAGGCCAACATCGCGGCCGCCCGCGACCTGCCGCGCCAGCTGCGCCTGCGGGGCCTGGGCGGGCAGGTGGTGGTCGACTTCGCCCCGATGCCGAAGCGAGAGCGGCATATCCTGGACCAGGTGCTGAAGGCCGCCTTCAAGAGCGACGGCGAGACCAACCTTGCGGGCTGGACGGTGCTCGGCCTTTACGAGCTGACCCGCAAGCGCGACCGCCTGCCCCTGGCGGAGCTTCTGCCCCGAGCCCTGCCATGAGCTGCCCGATCTGCGGCAAGCCCGCCGCCCACGACTACCGCCCCTTCTGCTCGCGCCGCTGCGCCGACGTCGACCTTGGCCGCTGGCTGACCGAGGGCTACCGCGTCCCTGCCGAGAGCGAGGACGAGGCCGAGGATCAGCCCCCAAACGAGGCGCTGCCGAAGCCGCACTAGGGGCGTTTTCCCTCTGGACAGCCCCCCGCGCCTTGGGTATCACCCGCCCACCCAACGGTGCCCAGATAGCTCAGTTGGTAGAGCAGCGGATTGAAAATCCGCGTGTCGCTGGTTCGATTCCGGCTCTGGGCACCACTT
>NZ_JAEULP010000038.1 GCF_016792905.1 Tabrizicola sp. | reverse complement strand
GAACTGCGGACGGTAGTTCGCGAAGAACGGGGTGTGGCGCCCGCCTTCCTCCTTGGTCAGGATATAGGCCTCGGCCTCGAACTTGGTGTGCGGGTTGACCGATTTCGGCTTGCACAGCACCTGGCCACGCTCCACCCCGTCCCGATCCACGCCGCGGAGGAGGACGCCGACGTTGTCGCCAGCCTCGCCGCGATCCAGGAGCTTGCGGAACATCTCGACACCGGTGCAGGTCGACTTCTTGGTGTCGCGGATGCCGACGATCTCGACCTCGTCGCCGACGTTGATCACGCCACGCTCGATCCGGCCGGTCACAACCGTGCCGCGGCCCGAGATCGAGAACACGTCCTCGATCGGCATCAGGAACGGCTGGTCCACGGCGCGCTGCGGCGTCGGGATGTAGCTGTCCACCGCCTCCATCAGCGCCCGGATCGAGTTCTCGCCGATCTCCTTCGATTCGCCGATCATCGCCTGGTGGGCCGAGCCCTTGATGATCGGGATGTCGTCGCCGGGGTATTCGTAGGACGACAGAAGCTCGCGCACTTCCATCTCGACCAGTTCGAGGAGTTCCTCGTCATCCACCAGGTCGACCTTGTTCATGTAGACGACCATGTAGGGGATGCCGACCTGGCGGCCCAAGAGGATGTGCTCGCGCGTCTGCGGCATCGGGCCGTCCGAGGCCGCCACCACCAGGATCGCGCCGTCCATCTGCGCGGCACCGGTGATCATGTTCTTCACATAGTCGGCGTGGCCGGGGCAGTCGACATGGGCGTAGTGGCGGTTCGCGGTTTCATACTCGACATGCGCGGTCGAGATCGTGATGCCGCGAGCCCGCTCTTCCGGCGCGCCGTCGATCTGGTCATAGGCGCGGAATTCGCCGAAATACTTGGTGATCGCCGCCGTCAGCGTCGTCTTGCCATGGTCAACGTGGCCAATCGTGCCAATGTTGACGTGCGGTTTGTTCCGTTCAAACTTTGCCTTCGCCATCGCGTTATCCGCCCTTGTCCAGTTCGGGCCGAAAGGGCCCTTGGTGATACGGGCGGCGACTTAGACCCTGGACGCGGGAATTTCAAGCCTGATCGGGGCCGTGCGGCAGGACGGCACTTTGCCGGTGGCCCGGGGCGGCCTATCTTTCAGGCATCATGCGTGACGCCCTCGCCCCCCTGCCCGTCCGGGTTCCGCTGCACACCACGCCGATGGGCGTCTGGGCCAGCTTTCGTGCCGCGCAAAGGAACGTGCTGGAGCTGATCCCCGAGGTGGCGACCCGGGTGCCGATCCTGTCGGGCCGGACCGGAAAGCGCTGGCACATGCTGATGGACCCGGAGGGCCTGAAGCAGGTCCTGCGTGACAAGGTGGCGCAATACCCGAAATCTGTGGTGACGAAGCTGATCCTGGAGCCCGCGATCGGCGACAGCCTGTTCGTGGCCGAAGGGGCACAGTGGCTGTGGCAGCGGCGGACGGCGGCGCCGGTCTTTTCCCACCGCAACGTGTCGGCGCTGGGACCGGTGATGACGGCGGCGGCGGAGCGGTCGGTCGCACGCCTGGACCGGGCGGGCGGGGCGGCGGACCTGTTCGAGGAGATGGTTTCTGCCACCTTCGAGGTGATTGCGGACGTGACATTCTCGGACGGGTCGGGCTTCGACCGGGGGGCCGTGCATCAGGCGATCGAGCAGTATATCGGGGCGACGGCGAAGATCTCGCTTCTGGATGTCATGGGGGCGCCGCCCTGGGTGCCGCGGCCGAACCGGCTGTTCACAGGCAGGGCGACGCGGACGACGAAGCGGCTGGCCGACCGGGCCATTGACGCGCGGCGGGCGGAAGGGGCGAAGACGCCGCCCGATCTGCTGGACCTGTTGATGGCAGGCGCCGACCCGGAAAGCGGACGGCGGATGACGACGGCGGAATTGCGCGACAACCTCCTGACCTTCATCGTCGCGGGACATGAGACGACGGCGCTGACGCTGAGCTGGGCGCTGTACCTCTGTGCGTTCGATCAGGATGTGCAGGCGGCCGCGCGGGAGGAGGCGGCGGGCGTGCTGGGCGACCGGGCAGCGACGGTGGCGGACCTGCCCGCCCTGCCGCTGGTCCGGCGGATCGTGGACGAGGCGTTGCGGATGTATCCCCCGGCAGCCTTCCTGTCGCGGACGGCGATGGCGGCGGATGTGCTCTGCGGGCGCGAGGTCCGGCCAAGCGACACGGTGATCCTGCCGATCTACGCGCTGCATCGGCATCGCCAGCTGTGGGATGACCCCGACGCCTTCCGCCCCGACCGCTTCGCCGATCCGAAAGCGGTGCCGAGGTTCCAGTACCTGCCCTTCGGCGACGGCCCCCGCATCTGCATCGGGGCGAGCTTTGCCTTGCAGGAGGCCGTGATCATTCTGGCGACGCTGCTGGCGCGGTTCCGGTTCTCGGCCCTGCCGGGGAGGGAGCCGAAGCCGGTGATGATCCTGACGCTGCGGCCGGAGGGCGGGGTCTGGCTGAAGGTGGAGCGAGTCGACTGACTGTCGCGCGGGTTGGGAGCGGCTTATGAATCGAGCGCGTTCCGCGCAAGCCTTTGTCTCGCCTCTGCGCGTGAAGAACGCGCAACCGGCTCGGGAAAAGAGCCTCCGGCGGGGATATTTGGGCAAATGTGAGAGGCGGGTCGGTCAGGTGAACCGGTTGTCCCTCGGGAATCCGCGCGGGGCCATCTTGCCGGCGCTGGCGCGGGCGCCGGTCCATTCGATCAGGTCGGTTTCCGTGCGAGTGCGACCGGCCGGGTCCTTCCAGGATAACCCCTCGGCCTTCGTGAAGGTGATCGCGTCGGACAACCCGCCGTCCTTGTACTTCTGCAACCGGACGCCCTTGCCCTTGGCCATTTCCGGCAGGTCGGACAGCGGGAAAACCAGCATCTTCCGGTTGTCGCCGA
Source organism: Tabrizicola sp. (assembly GCF_016792905.1). Taxonomy (GTDB): domain Bacteria; phylum Pseudomonadota; class Alphaproteobacteria; order Rhodobacterales; family Rhodobacteraceae; genus Tabrizicola. The sequence goes on along the minus strand of NZ_JAEULP010000038.1, from coordinate 50,843 downwards.
CGACGGCCACCGTGTCCCCCGCGACCGGGACACAGACGGCGGTCTTCACTCCGTCACGGGTGGTCAGCACGGCTTTCCCGGCCTTGGTCTGGGCGAGAAGCTCTTCCGAGGGCACGATGAATCCGTCGCCCGCCGAGGACGCCAGCAGGAATTTCTGCCCCGGCCGATAGATGATCAGGTCGGTAATCCCGGTGTCATTGGCGAGGTCCACCATCAGCCGCACCGGCTCGCCCATGCCACGTCCGCCGGGGAGGTTCGCGCCGAGGAGGGTGAAGAAGCGGCCGTTCTCGGCCACCAGCAGGATCTTGTCGGTGGTTTCGGCATGGAAGGCGAAGCGGGGGCCGTCGCCGTCCTTGAACTTCTGTTCCGCCGCCAGATCGACATGGCCCTTCATCGCCCGGATCCAGCCCATCCTGGAGCAGATCACGGTGATCGGCTCGCGGTCGATCATCGCCTCATAGGGAATGTCCTCGATCTCGGCGGCATCGGCAAACTGGGTGCGGCGGCGGCCAAGCTCGGTGCCCTTGCCGTAAAGCTTGCGGATCTCGTCCAGCTCTTTCCCGATGCGCTTCCACTGGCGACGCTCGCTGTCGAGAAGGTCGGCCAGATCGGCGCGTTCCTTCATCAGCGCGTCGCGCTCGGCGTTCAGTTCCATCTCCTCCAGCCGCCGCAAGCTGCGCAGGCGCATGTTGAGGATGGCTTCGGCCTGGTTCTCGGTCAGCTGGCCGTCGCCCTTGGCGGGCGGCACATAGTCCTTCTCCGAAGTCGCCCGGATGTGCGATTTCGACCAGTCCTCGGCCATCAGGGCGGCCTTGGGGTCGTCGTCGTAGCGGATAATGTCAATCACGCGGTCGAGGTTGAGGAAGGCGACCAGCAGGCCCTCCAGCACTTCCAGCCGGGCGTCGATCTTCTCGGTCCGGTGCAGGGATCGACGCCGCAAGACGTCGCGGCGGTGGTCGAGGAAGGCGCGTAGGACTTCCTTCAGCGAGCAGACCTTCGGCACGCGGCCGTCGATCAGCACGTTCATGTTGAGCGAGAAGCGCACTTCGAGATCGGAGTTCTTGAACAGGCTGCCCATCAGCACATCGGGATCAACATTCCGGGCGCGGGGTTCCAGGATCAGGCGGATATCCTCGGCGGATTCGTCGCGGACATCGGCCAGGAGCGGCACCTTCTTGATCTGGATAAGCTCGGCCAGTTTCTCGATCAGTTTGGATTTCTGGACCTGGAAGGGGATCTCGGTGACGACGATCTGCCAGGTGCCGCGGCCAAGGTCTTCCACCTCCCATTTGGCGCGCAGGCGGAAAGCGCCGCGCCCCGTGCGGTAGGCCTCAAGGATCGAGTCGCGCGGTTCGACGATCACGCCACCGGTCGGGAAATCGGGGCCGGGGATCAGGGCGACCAGCGCCTCGTCGGTCAGCGAAGGGTCGGCGAGCAGCGCCTGGCAGCCGTCGATCAGCTCATCCAGGTTGTGCGGCGGGATGTTGGTGGCCATGCCGACGGCGATGCCGGACGAACCATTGGCCAAGAGGTTCGGGAAGGCGGCGGGCAGGACGACGGGCTCCTCAAGGCGGCCATCGTAGTTCGGGCGGAAGTCGACGGCGGTCTCGTCGATGCCTTCCATCAGCGCCTCGGCGGCGTGGGTGACTCGCGCTTCGGTGTAGCGGCTGGCGGCCGGGTTGTCGCCGTCGATGTTGCCGAAGTTGCCCTGCCCGTCGACCAGCGGGTAGCGCATGTTGAAATCCTGCGCCAAGCGCGCCATCGCGTCATAAATCGCCTGGTCGCCGTGCGGGTGGAAGTCCCCCATCGTGTCGCCGCTGATCTTCGCTGACTTCAGGAACCCCCCCGTCGGCGTCAGCCGCAACCGCCGCATCGCCCAGAGGATTCGCCGGTGGACCGGCTTCAGCCCGTCGCGCGCATCGGGCAGCGCACGGTGCATGATCGTCGACAGCGCATAGGTCAGATACCGCTCACCGATGGCGCGGGAGAGCGGTTCGGAGGTGGTCAGGCCTTCCGGCCCCTCGATCTTGGGCTCGTCGTCGTCAGCTGTCATGGATGTTGTGTAGGCAAAACCATGCCGCCGGTCCAGATGGCATCGCGGAACCCGGAACCATCGTCAGGGTTGTGGATTTTTCCTGCACTCTCGCGATCAGCCTGTGCTAAGACCGGCGCAGAGTAAGAACGGACCCACCATGCTGCGTATGACCTTGATTCTGTGTATTGGCATGTATGCCGCCCTGATGATTGCAGGGGTTGATCGCGGGCAATTGCGCCCCGGGCTGGCAGAAGCGGCGGCCAAGGCGTCCAGGCCGGGGGTCAGCGACGTTTCGGGCGCTGATTCGGTCGAGGTTGCGGCGGCGGAACCCGCGGTCGAACCGGCAGCGACCGTGGCGCCGGCGCCGGTGGTGGAAGCGGCTGCGCCTGTGATGAAGGAAACGGCGGTGGCCGAGGCCACGCCGAAGCCCTATGTGGAGCCCGCCCGCACGGTTGTAACCGAAGTGGAGGAGCCGGTCTTCTCGCTGGCCACCGTCGGCAACGAAGCAGTGCCCGCCGCCCCCACGCCGGAGGTGCCCGACGGCGGCCAGGGGACGATCTGGTACGTCACCGCCAGTTCGGTGAATGTCCGGGCCGAACCCTCGACGGATGCGGAAATCGTCGGTCGGCTTGCCTCGGGCGAGGCGACGCTGATGGTGCAGGCCGTCGACAGCGACTGGGCGCGGATCGTGATCCAGGGCGACGGGGTGGAAGGCTTCGTCGCATTGCGCTACCTGAGCGCCGAGGCCCCCTGACGGGCCTGTCGCCCGGGGGCATTGATGACCGAACGTTCGATCCTGATCACCGGATGCTCCTCGGGCATCGGGCTTGATGCCGCGCGGGGGTTGAAGGCGCGGGGGTGGCGGGTCTTCGCCACCTGTCGGCAGGAGGCAGATTGCGAAACACTGCGGGGCGAGGGGCTGGAAAGCTTTCGCCTCGACTATGCCGACGAGACGAGTGTTGCCGAGGCGGTGGCCGAGGTGCTGCGCCGGACCGGCGGCACGCTGGATGCGCTGTACAACAACGGCGCCTTTGCCTGTCCCGGCGCGGTCGAGGATTTGCCGCGCGGGGCATTGCGGGAGATCTTCGAGACCAATCTCTTCGGCTACCACGACCTCACCCGCCGGGTGATTCCCCTGATGCGGGCGCAGGGTCACGGGCGGATCGTGAATTGCTCCTCGGTGCTGGGGCTGGTGGGGCTGACATGGCGCGGGGCCTATGTCGCGACGAAGTTCGCGATGGAGGGGCTGACCGATGTCCTGCGGATCGAGATGAAGGGCACCGGGATCGAGGTGATCCTGATCGAGCCGGGGCCGATCGCCACAAAAATCCGCGAGAACGCGATTCCGCATTTCGAGCAGTGGATCGACTGGGAGCAGTCGGCTCGGCGCGAGCAGTATGTCTCCTTGCGCGGGCGGCTCTATGACAAGAAGACCAAGAAGGATACTTTCGAGCTGGGCCCCGAGGCGGTGACGGCGAAACTGATCCGCGCGCTGGAGGACCGGCGGCCGAAGCCGCGCTACTATGTCACGACCCCGACCTATGCGATGGGGTTCCTGCGCCGGGTGCTGCCGACCCGCGCGCTGGACTGGCTGATCGCCAGGGGCTAAGCGCAAGAATTTTCAGTAGGTTTTTGACAAATTTCTTGCGGAAGAAATTTGACTTCGCTTTTGGCCCGCGCGCGCCTAGATCAGGGGGCAAAGGAGACTGCCGATGTTATCCGACCCGCTGTTCCTCTTCGCGACCATCGCCTGTCTGGTGGTGCTGGTGATCCTCTTGTTCGGGATCGGCACCTTTGCCAAGGGCGGCGAGTTCAACCGGCGCAACGCGAACCGGATCATGCGCTGGCGGCTCGGGGCGCAGTTCGTCGCGGTGGTGCTGATCGTCACCTTCGCCTGGTTGCGGTCGCGGGGGTAAGCCATGGTCGTCCTGTCGAAGATCTACACCCGGACCGGCGATGCGGGGCAGACCGCGCTGGGAAATGGCACGCGGGTCGCCAAGCACTCGCCACGGGTTTCGGCCTATGGCACGGTGGATGAAACCAACGCGACGGTGGGCCTCGCCCGCCTTCATGCCGAGGGCGAGATGGCCGAGGCGCTGAAGCGCATCTCGAACGACCTGTTCGACCTGGGCGCCGACCTCTGCACCCCCGACCGGCAGCTTGATGCGACGCGCGAGTACCCGGCATTGCGGGTGATCGAGGGCCAGGTCACGCGGCTGGAACGCGAGATCGACGCGATGAACGACCGGCTTGCACCCTTGCGCAGCTTCATCCTGCCCGGCGGATCGGTGCTGGCGGCGCAGTTGCACCTCTGCCGCACCGTCTGCCGAAGGGCCGAAAGGCTGGTGGTGGAACTCGCGGCGGAGGAGGACGTGAACCCCGATGCCGTGCGCTACCTGAACCGGCTGTCGGACTGGTTCTTCGTCGCCGGCCGCATTGCCAACAGCGACGGCAAGGATGACGTGCTCTGGGTTCCCGGCCTGACGCGCTGAGCGCTGATCGGCGCACACGATCAAAACGCGGCGTCCCGTCGCGCAAACCTGTCGCATTTGCTCTGTTCCAGAGGCCCACCTTCCGGTAACAGGCGGGCGGGAGCTTGTGCGGCCCTTCTGGGGCCACGAACGAAGGAGTGCGGCCATGAAGGTCTTGGTGCCCGTCAAGCGGGTAATCGACTACAACGTGAAGGTCCGGGTCAAGGCGGACGGGTCGGGGGTTGACCTGGCGAACGTCAAGATGTCGATGAACCCCTTCGACGAGATCGCCGTGGAAGAGGCGATCCGGCTGAAGGAGAAGGGCGTGGCGACCGAGGTCGTCGTCGTCTCCATCGGCGTGAAGCAGGCGCAGGAGACGCTGCGCAATGCGCTGGCGATGGGCGCCGACCGGGCGATCCTGATCGAGGCGGCTGCGGACGTCCACACTGACATCGAGCCGCTCGCCGTGGCGAAACTGCTGGCGGCGGTGGTGAAGGAAGAACAGCCCGGCCTCGTCCTCTGCGGCAAGCAGGCGATCGACAACGACATGAACGCGACCGGCCAGATGCTGGCGGCGCTGCTGGGCTGGTCGCAGGGCACCTTCGCCTCGGAACTGGCGATCGAGGGCGACAAGGCCAAGGTCACGCGGGAAGTGGACGGCGGGTTGCAGACGATCACCGTCAAGATGCCGACGATCATCACCGTCGACCTGCGCCTGAACGAGCCGCGCTATGCCTCCCTGCCGAACATCATGAAGGCCAAGGCCAAGCCGCTGGCGACCAAGACCCCGGCGGATTACGGCGTGGACGTCGCGCCGCGCCTGACGGTGGTCAAGACGGTGGAACCGGCGGGCCGCAAGGCCGGGGTCCGGGTGGCCTCAGTGGACGAGCTGATTGCCAAACTCAAAGACGAAGCGGGGGTGCTCTGATGGCCGTTCTTCTTCTGGCGGACGTGGTCGACGGGAAACTGGCGACCGACCAGGTGGCAAAGACCCTGACCGCGGTGAAATCTCTCGGCCCGGTGACGGTGCTGGTGGCGGGTCAGGGCGGCGATGCGGCGGCGGCGGAAGCGGCGACCCTGCAGGGCGTTGCGAAGGTGCTCTTCGCTGATGACCACGCCTATTGCCACGGGATGACTGAACCCACTGCCGCGCTGGTGGTGTCGCTTGCGGGTGACTACGATCACATCGTCGCCCCCTCGGGTGCCTTGTCGAAATCGGTGCTGCCGCGCGTGGCGGCCCTTCTTGACGTGATGGTGATCTCGGAAGTGCTGGCGGTCATCGATGCATCGACCTTCGACCGGCCGATCTATGCCGGGAACGCGATCCAGACGGTGAAATCCTCGGATGCAAAGAAGGTGATGACGATCCGCACCGCGACCTTCGACGCGGCGGGCAAGGGCGGTTCGGCCCCGGTCGAGAAGGTCTCGGCTTCGGTCGATGGCAGCCTGTCGGCCTGGGTCGAGGACAAGGTCGCCTCCTCCGACCGGCCGGAACTGACTTCGGCGGGGATCGTTGTCTCGGGCGGGCGGGGCGTCGGCTCGCAGGCCGATTTCGCGCTGATCGAGAAGCTGGCGGACAAGCTTAACGCGGCCGTCGGGGCGTCCCGTGCAGCGGTGGACTCAGGGTACGCGCCGAACGACTGGCAGGTCGGCCAGACCGGCAAGGTCGTGGCACCGGACCTCTATGTCGCGGTCGGCATCTCGGGCGCGATCCAGCACCTTGCGGGGATGAAGGACAGCAAAGTCATCGTCGCGATCAACAAGGACGAAGAGGCGCCGATCTTCCAGGTTGCCGATTATGGCCTGGTCGCCGACCTGTTCCAGGCCGTGCCGGAGCTGACCTCGAAACTTTGAGGCGGTGGGTTGGCACCCGCCCTACGGATCGGGGCCGCCTTCGGGCGGCCCTTTTCACATCAGACCGCGCAGCACCGGGGCCAGGCGATCCGCCACCTCGGCATGGACGGCCGCGCCCGGCAGGCAGGCGGCCTGTGTCGCCTCGGTCTCGGGGTAGGTCATGTCGAACCGGGCCAAAGTCCGGGCCTGCGGGCTGGGCATCGCCAGCACGATGGCGGAGGCTTCGGGGCGCAGCGCGTCCAGAATGGCGCAGTCGATGAAGAGAGGCGCAGAACCAAGGCTGTCGGCCCGCTCCGGCGGGGGAGTGTCGGCCAGCCACAGGAGCACCCGCCGGGCCGGAAGCCCCGCCATCAACTGCCGCATCTTCGCCAGCCAGTTCTGTTTCAGCCCCTGCACCACTTGGCCGAATGCCCCGGCATCGCTGCGTTCCAGCACCTGCAACAGATGCCGGGTGAAGTGGATGTCGGTGCAATCCACCTGCGGGAACAGGGCGCGCAAGGCGGGCGTTGCGGCTAGAAAGCGGTCGTTCCGGCGGCTGTGGACAGTGTACCAGGGGTTCGACAGCGCCTCGGCCCCTGTCACCTGCACCACCACGGCCCGGCCCCCGGCAGCGATGTCCAGCGTGGCCGGATCGGACAGGTAGAAATCCGGCCCCGCGTTCAGGCCCGCCAGATTGGCGACCGGATGCCCCAGCGCCTGTTCCACCAGCGCCGGAAAGGGCCGATCGACATATTTGCCGAAGGTGGCCGAGCCGCCGAGCATGGCGACGTAAGGCGCCGTCAGATCGCGCCACGGCCCGCGGAACACCGCCTTCGACGCGCCATAGCGGCATGGGAAATAGTCAGGCGCCCCCGCGCCCGCATCCAGCATCAACATCACACACCCGATTGCAGTCTACCCAAGGCAAACCCTGGGCCAGAGTGGTTGCCGAATGGCTAAAATCGGGCGGTTGGCTAAAGCTCTATGCATTTCCCCTCCGCCTTGCGCGCGCGGAACGGGGCGGGCATAACCGGGAACGACAGATGGAGGGTGCGGGCGATGACGATCAAGCTGGTGGGCATTGTGGGTGCCGGGCAGATGGGCAACGGCATCGCCCATGTCTTTTCGCTGGCGGGCTATGATGTGCTTCTGAACGACATCTCGGAAGAGGGTCTGGCGAAGGCGCTTGCCACCATCGAGAAGAACATCGAACGCCAGGTCTCGCGCGGGAAAGTGCTGCCCGCCGACAAGCGCGCTGCTTTGGAACGCATCAAGACCACGCTGAAACTCGCCGACCTTGGCCAGTGCGACCTGATCATCGAGGCCGCCACGGAACGCGAGACGGTGAAGCAGGCGATCTTCGAAGACCTGCTGCCGCACCTGAAGCCCTCGACCATCCTGACCTCGAACACCTCGTCGATTTCCATCACCCGGCTCGCGTCCCGCACCGACCGGCCGGAAAAGTTCATGGGCTTCCACTTCATGAACCCCGTGCCGGTGATGCAGCTGGTCGAACTGATCCGGGGCATCGCGACGGATGAGGCCACCTGGAACGCGCTGCATGAGGTCGTGCGAAAGCTTGGCAAGACCGCCGCCAGCGCCGAGGATTTCCCGGCCTTCATCGTCAACCGCATCCTGATGCCGATGATCAACGAGGCGGTCTATACGCTGTACGAGGGCGTCGGCTCGGTGAAGTCGATCGACGAGTCGCTGAAACTGGGCGCCAATCACCCGATGGGGCCGCTGGAACTGGCCGATTTCATCGGGCTGGACACCTGCCTTGCGATCATGAACGTGCTGCACGAGGGCCTGGCGGATACCAAGTACCGGCCTTGTCCCTTGCTGACCAAGTATGTCGAGGCCGGGTGGCTGGGGCGGAAGACGCAGCGGGGGTTCTATGATTACCGGGGGGAAGTGCCGGTTCCGACGCGGTAAGCATGAGGCTGGGGCTTGCAGAGAGTTCAGTAAGGCGTCGAGGGCTAGAGTGCTCACAGAAGAAGAACGGAACCAACTTCAAGACGTCACCATTGCCAAAGTCATACCACCTGACTACGCGGTCATAACCTATGCGGTTTGCACCGTTGACCAAGAAGCTTGCGGCTGGGGCGGTTGGTTGCTCGAAGGCGCATTCGCGGTTTCTGAAACAAAGTCTGGCATATTAGCAAATGGCGACAACCCATTGCCTTCGGTTAGCTTGCAGATTTGTCCGAACTGCGGTGGGACAGTTTATCGCACCGACACCGCACAGCTTTATGATCTAGCCGGACCCGCGATACGCGTATGAAGAGGCGCTAGCCACAGCGTAGGGTGGGTGAAACCCACCGTCCGACCCGGAACGGACAGGGCAGGTGGTGGGTTTGTCCCCACCCTACGCCTGGTTCTTCAACCCCAGCGTATGCTCCCGCAGCCAGGCCAGGAACCCGCGCGGGTTCCCCTCCCACTTCTTCAGCTCCTCCGCCGGGATCGGCTCACCGATCACGGGCCGGGTCGGCTTGAAGAGGCAGCGCTTGATCTCATAAAGCAGCAAGCCTTGCCGCACGGTATCCGACACCTGGTTGGCGATCTGGAACATCCGGCTGTTCTGGCCGGGGAAGAAGATCGGCAGGATCGTCGCCCCGGTGGACTTGACGATCTTGTGGGTGAAGACGTTCCACTCGCCCTCCACCGCCGGGCCCCACCAGCCTTCGGACATCGCGACCTTGCCTGCCGGGAACAGGATGATCACCCCCCCGGCCTTCAGATGCGCGAGCGTTTCCTCCCGCATCTGCAACCCAAGCTCGCGGGCGTTGTCCTCATGCGGGAAGGGCACGGGGATCATGAACTCCTCAACCTCGGGGATCCCGGTCAGGAGCGACCGGGTGAGGATGCGGAAGTCGGACCGGACGCGGTTGATCATCTCGGCCAGCACCATGCCGTCGACCAGCCCCGAGGGGTGGTTCGAGACCACGACCAGCGGGCCGGTCGCCGGGATGCGGGCGATCTCCTCGGCCGGAGTGTCGATGCGGATGCCCATGTGGCGGATCGCCTTGGGCCAGAAGGGTGCGCCGTGCGGGGCGCCGGATTTCTCGAAGCTGCGGATCAGGCTCAGAAGCCGCAGCTTGGCGGTCAGCCATTCGATGGCGCGGATCGTGCCGGCCTTCCATGGGTTCTTGAAGGTGCCCGCATAGCTGAGCCGCCGCATGTCATACTGACGCTCAGCCGGACCTGCCGCAGGCGACGGCACCTCGGTGGCAATCTGGCTGTGGTCTGTCACTAAGCTGCTATCCCCGGCAGGTGCCCGGATCGAGTCAGGGCATCCGCCTCAATAATCCTCTCCGAACCGGGCCGCAACAAGGGCCTCCAGCGCATCGGCGAGTTTCTCCGCTTCGTCGCCGCTGCACGTCACGTCAATCACCGTCCCCCGCGAGGCGCCGAGCATCAGAAGACCCATGATCGAATCGCCCGAAACCTCCATCCCGTCGCGGGCGACGGTGGCGCGGGCCTCATGCGCCTCGACTACCTCGACGAACTTGGCAGAGGCGCGGGCATGCAGGCCCTTTTCGTTGACGATGCGCAGGGTTCGGCTGGTCATCTCGTCCCTCACGCCCCACCTCCCAGATCGAGGCTGTTGATGTACTTGCGCCCGGCATCCAGCGCGGCCGCCACCGCTTCGGGTACGGCAAGATCGCGCGACTTGGCAAGCTTGATCAACATCGGCAGGTTCGCGCCATAGAGGATGCGGCGGCCAGAGGTGGCGCAGGCGGGCAGCGAGAGGTTCGACGGGGAACCGCCGAACATGTCCGTCACCAGCACCACCCCCTGCCCGGTGTCGACGGCATCGGCCGCGGCGCAAATCTCGGCCTGCTTGGCGGAACGGTCGTGGTCATCCTCGATGGAAATCGCGCGGACCCCGTCCTGTCGCCCGACCACATGTTCCACCGCCGAGAGGTATTCCCGCGCCAGACCGCCATGTGCCACGATCACGATACCGATCAAGCGCCTGCCACCTTCGTTGCGTCCGGCTGCTGCGTTGCAGCCTTGCGTTCCAGTTCCCGGTGACGTTTTGACACCGGCCAGCCTGCCTCTGCAAGCGCCTTCCCGACCATTTCCGCCATGGCAACCGACCTGTGTTGCCCTCCGGTGCAACCAAACCCGATGGCAAGATGGGCCTTGCCCTCCTCCAGATGGGCCGGAAGGAGAAAGATCAGAAGCTCACTCACCCGGCGGAAGAATTCGTCGAAGCGCGGGTCGGCGCGGACAAAGGCCTCCACCGCCGGATCGCGGCCATCGAGCGCGCGGAGCGCGGGCTGCCAGTGGGGATTCGCCAGGAACCGGCAGTCGAAGATCATGTCCACCCCGCGCGGAGTGCCGCGCTTGTAGCTGAAGGACTGGACGGAGACGGACAGCCGCCCCGAAGGGGTGATATCGAAGATCGCCGCCAGTTCGGCCTTCAGGTCGTGCTGCGTCAGCTCGGTGGTGTCGATCAGGTGGTCGGCGCGAACACGGATCGGGGCCAGGAGGTCGATCTCGCGCTCGATGCCTTGCGCGGGCGTCTCGTTCGGGGCCAGCGGGTGCCGACGGCGGGTTTCGGAATAGCGCTGGATCAGCACGCCCGGCGCGCAGTCAAGGTACAGGACCTCCAGGTCGACGCGCGGGTCGCGGGTCAGGCTGTCGATCAGCTCGATCAGCGCGGTTGCGTTGAAATCGCGGTTGCGGACGTCGAGGCCGAGAGCAATGGGGCGGCCCAGCGGGGCACCTTCGACCAGGCGGGGCACCAGCGTCAGCGGGATGTTGTCGATGCCTTCGTAGCCCAGATCCTCCAGCACGCGGATCGCGGTCGTCCGCCCGGCGCCCGAGGGGCCGGTGACGAAGACAAGGCGGTGGTCGTGGGTTGTCTCAGCGGTCATCGTGATATGGCGCAGTCATGCCTGTCGTCCGTGCCGAAGATAGAGCATCAGCGCGTCGGGAAAATGGTCATTCTGCGGGTGCAGCACAAGGGGAAGCGGAATTCCCAGGATTGTGACCGTGCGGAAGGGTGGCAAGCGGTCGGGCTCGCGTTGCGACAGGTCGACGGCAAGGGCCAGGGCCACCCGGTCCACCACCGGAGCGCGCAGGATGCCAAGGCCGCGCGCCTCGATCAGCCCCTGCATCGCCGGATTGGGACAGGTCGCGGTCAATTGACCCGCCTCTGCAACGACCAGCGTGCGGTCGTCCGACACCAACCCGGCGCCCAGTGCGATCAGGCGGATGGCGAGCGCGGATTTCCCCGCCCCGGACGGCCCCAGCACCAGAATCCCCCGACCCTCGACCGCGACACAGCTCGCATGCAGGATCTCGCTTGCCGCGGTCACACCGGCAGGCCGACGACGAAGCGTGCGCCCAAGGGATCAGAGGTCGGGTCGGCGGCCGTGGGGCGGATGTTCTCGGCCCAGATCACCCCGCCATGCGCCTCGACGATCTGCTTGGAGATGGCGAGACCCAGACCGGAATGCTTGCCAAACTCAGATTGCGGGCGTTCGGAATAGAAGCGCTTGAACACCTTGGTCAGCGCCTGTTCCGGGATGCCCGGGCCGGTATCCTCCACCACGATCAGCACCCGGTTCTCGCGCCGCCGCGCCCAGACCCGCACCGCATCGCCATCGTCGCAGAAGGAAATCGCGTTGGTGACGAGGTTCACGAAAACCTGCGCCAGCCGCGCCTCAAGCCCGTGGATGCTGATCGCGTCGGACGGCAGGTCGATGATGAAATCCACCCCCTTCTCGCCCGCCTGCTGCGACAGGTACTGGCAAAGGTTCGACAGGGTCTTGAGAAGGTTGAACTCCTCCTCCTCTTCCTTCACCAGTTCGCTGTCCAGCCGCGAGGCGTTCGAGATGTCACTGACCAGCCGGTCCAGGCGGCGCACGTCGTGTTCGATCACGTCCAGAAGCTTGTCGCGATGTTCGTCCTTCTTCACGAAGCGCAACGAACCGACGGCCGAGCGCAGGCTGGCCAGCGGGTTCTTGATCTCATGCGCCACGTCGGCGGCAAACTGTTCGTTGGCGTCGATCCGGTCATACAGCGCCGAGACCATGCCCCGCATGGCAACGGACAACCGCCCGATCTCGTCCGGCCGCGCCGCAAGGTCGGGGATGCGGACCCGACTTGGGGCCACCCGGCGCGAGTCGCGGTCGCGACCCACCTCGGCGGCGGCGGCAAGGTCGGACAGCGGGTTGGAAATCGTCGAGGCCAGCATCAGGCTGAGGCTGATCGACAGGACCACGGCCAGAAGGAACATCTGCAGGATCTGTTCGCGCTCATAGCGGACAAGCCGGTCTATCTCCTGCGAATCCGAAGTGATCGCGACCACGCCTACCAGATCGCCCGCAACCGTGATCGGAGTGGCGACGGTGAAATAGATGCTGCCTTCGCCGTTCCGGGTGACGCGCGTCACCACATCGCCGCCGCGCGCGCCCTCGAAGGCGGCACGCGCGTTGTCGGCCGGGTCGATGGTTTCGGTGCGGTCGGCCTGGCCCTGCCGGAAGAACACCGTCACGACATTCCAGACGCCCTCAAGAAAATCGGTCAGGATCGTGGGCTGGTCCGGGTTGGTGACAAGCGTCCCCGTCCCCTGCCCGACGCGCGAGGCCAGAAGTTGCCCCGTCGGATCGAAGACAAAGACCTCCAGCACCGGGTCAAGTTCGATGTCCTGCAAGGGAATGCGGAAGTCGAATCCGGTATTGCCGGTGCGCAGGTGCGCCTCGTAGACCGAGGCGATCAGTTCCGCCTGCCGGACCATGCCCAGTTGCCGCTGCAGCGCCAGGCTGTCGCGGAACGGGTTCATGAACAGGACGCCAACCGCGAGCAGGACCAGCGCCATCAGGTTGAAGACGATGATCTTCCGCGCCAGCGGCGAACGGTTCAGTCCGACGATGCTGCGTCCTGCCCGGCCTTCCTTCAGGCGTTCGACGGTGGCGTCAGGGGAAACCCAGTCCTCGCCAAGAAGAACGTCGCCTGACCGCTTCGGTTTCAGGTCGTTGGAGGAGATCCGGGGCGCGGAGGACATCTAGGTGGGCCGTCACTCTTCGTTGTAGCGATAGCCGATACCATACAACGTCTCGATGGCCGAAAATGTGTCATCGACCGACCGCATCTTCTTGCGCAGGCGTTTGATGTGGCTGTCGATGGTCCGGTCGTCGACATAGACCTGGTCGTCATAGGCCACGTCCATCAGTTGGTCCCTGCTCTTCACGAAGCCGGGCCGCTGGGCCAGGGCCTGCAACAGCAGGAATTCGGTCACGGTCAGCGCGACTTCCTTGCCCTTCCAGGTCACGGAATGGCGCAGCGGGTCCATCCGCAGGGCGCCGCGCTCCATCATCCGGGTTTCTTCGGTGGCCGCCGCCTCGCCGGTGTTGATCGCCTCCTGCCGACGCAGAAGCGCGCGGATGCGTTCGACCAGCAGGCGCTGGCTGAAAGGCTTCTTGACGTAGTCGTCCGCCCCCATCCGCAGGCCCAGCACCTCGTCGATCTCGTCGTCCTTCGAGGTCAGGAAGATCACCGGGATCGAGGTCTTCTGCCGCATGCGCTGCAACAGGTCCATGCCGTCCATCCGCGGCATCTTGATGTCGAGGACCGCCATGTCCGGCATCCGGCGGCTGAACGCCTCGAAGGCGGACTGGCCGTCGTTGTAGGTTTCGACCTCGAAGCCCTCGGCTTCAAGCGTCATGGCGACCGAGGTCAGGATATTCCTGTCATCGTCGACCAGCGCGATGCGGGACATCTGCGTGCCTCCCTAAGAACTGCTGCTGCCTTATTGTTTTGCGGTCATTTTCAGTCGTTGACCGCGCTTACGCAACAGAAATTCGAATCACCCCCGAAACAAGGAGCGGAAGGGTGGCAATTTCGCCAATCCGGCAAACAATCCGGACCACTTCCGGGCATTGCCGGTGGCTGGTGGCGCTAACGCCGGAATGATTGCGCTAACTGTTTGAAATCACGCTATTCCCGTGTAAAAATCCCATGCTATAGGCCCATTATGGCCGGCCCCCACAAGGGCTTGTCACGGCATTCATTGGCCCGGGTGCCGATCTTTTGGAACCGCCGCATCCCCATGTGGCAGCAGGAGCTTGCAGGATGATCCAAGGACGCGTGAACCCCAATCAGACGCTGGACAGCCAAGGCATCACGGGTGTGGCGGTCGCCCACTACAACTATGCCGAGTCCGCGCTGGTCGAGGCAGCGGTCCAGCGGGGCGAGGGTCGCCTGGGTCTGGGCGGCGCCTTCCTGTGCGAAACCGGCAAGTTCACCGGGCGCTCGCCCAAGGACAAGTTCGTGGTCCGCACTGTCGCTACGGAAGACACCGTCTGGTGGGACAACAACGCCCCGATGACCCCGGACGCCTATGCCAGGCTGAAAGCCGACATGCTGGAGCATGTGAAGGGCCGCGAGCTTTTCGTGCAGGACCTTTACGCCGGGGCCGACCCGATCCACCGGCTGGACGTGCGGGTGGTGACGGAACTCGCCTGGCACGGGCTTTTCATCCGCCACCTCCTGCGTCGTCCGGCGCGGGCCGAACTGGACAGCTTCACCCCGGAATGGACGGTGATCAACTGCCCGAGTTTCAAGGCCGACCCGGCCCGGCACGGTTGCCGGACGGACACGGCGATCGTCCTGAACTTCGACGAGAAGACCGTGCTGATCGCCAACACCGCCTATGCCGGGGAAAACAAGAAGGCCGTCTTTACCGTCCTCAACTACCTCCTGCCTGCCAAGGGCGTGATGGCGATGCACTGCTCGGCCAACCATGCCGTCGGCAACCCGGTCGACGCCGCCGTCTTCTTCGGGCTTTCGGGCACCGGCAAGACCACGCTCTCCGCCTCGCCCGACCGCACGCTGATCGGCGATGACGAACACGGCTGGTCCGACCGCGGCATCTTCAACTTCGAGGGCGGCTGCTACGCCAAGACCATCGACCTAAGCCCCGAGGCCGAGCCGGAAATCTACGCGACCACCCATCGCTTCGGCACCGTGGTCGAGAACATGGTCTACGACCCCGACACGCTGGAACTTGACTTTTCGAACCGGAGCCTCACCGAAAACACCCGCTGCGCCTATCCGCTCGAAGCCATTTCGAACGCCAGCGCCACTGGCCTCGGCGGCCATCCCCGCCATGTGGTGATGCTGACCTGCGATGCCTTCGGCGTGCTGCCCCCCATCGCACGCCTCTCGCCTGCGCAGGCGATGTACCACTTCCTGTCCGGCTTCACCTCGAAGGCGGCAGGCACCGAGCGCGGCGTCACCGAACCGCAGCCCACCTTCTCCACCTGCTTCGGCGCCCCCTTCATGCCGCGCCGCCCGGAGGTCTACGGCAAGCTTCTGCAAGCCAAGATCGCCAAGCACGGCGCGTCCTGCTGGCTGGTGAACACCGGCTGGACCGGCGGCGCCTATGGCACGGGGCGGCGGATGCCGATCAAGGCGACGCGCGCCCTGCTGGCGGCGGCGCTCGACGGTTCGCTCGGCACCGCAAAGTTCCGCAAGGACCCGAACTTCGGCTTCGAGGTCCCGGTGGAAGTCCCGGGCGTCGATGCCGCCCTCCTCGACCCGCGCTGCACCTGGGCCGATGCTGCGGGTTATGACGCGCAGGCGGCAAGGCTGGTCGGCATGTTCCAGAAGAACTTCGCCCAGTATGTGCCGTTCATCGACGCCGACGTGAAGGCGGCGGCCATCGGCTGACCTCGTCGCTCGACTACATCTCCTCGTCGGTGCGTCCGGCGAGGAAAGGAAGTCATTGAGGGGCGATCAGGTCAGCGCCAGCCGCACCATGTTAAGCCCCGTCACCACCAGAAGCCCCTGCGTCCAGCGGCGGAAGCGGGCCTGGTCCAGCCGGTCCTGCACCACATAGCCCGCGTATAGCCCCGCCAGCGCGGGCAGGCACAGCGCAGCGGAAAACCCCAGCGTCTGCGCATTCAGTAGCCCGGTGGTCAGGTGCGCCAGCAGAAGTGTCGCGGCGCCGATCAGGAACACCACCCCCTGCGCCCGGATCATCGTGAGCTTGTCCGCTCCGGTGGACAGCAGAAACACCAGAAGCGGCGGTCCCCAGATGCCGGACACCCCGCCATAGAGGCCCCCGATCACCCCCAGCCCCCATTCCGCCCGGTCGCGGTGGTCGAGGTGGATCGCCAGGCTTTTCCCCATCAGTTGCAGCCCGGCAAAGATCGTGATCGGCAGGCCCAGCATCAGCAGGTAGACCATGCGCGGGATCGCATCGGCGAAGGGGGCGGAAATCGCGATGCAGATGACCGTCGCAATCAGGAAGCGGCGATAGGTGACGGTGGTCTCGCGCGCCGGTCCGACCCCCTGCCGAAACGCCTGCGACAGGTTGGTGACAAGCGTCGGCAGGATCAGCCCGGCCAGCGCAAGGTGCTGCGGCAGGAAGATCGCGAAGGCCGAGACCAGGATCATCGGCATGGCAAAGCCCACCGCACCCTTCACGAAACCCGCGAACAGCGTCACCGCCAGCGCTGCTGCAAACGCCTGCCCCGAAAGCCCGCCAGAGACCAGATCGAACATGACTTGCCCTTTCCGAACCCTTGTGGCGCAATCCCTGTGCAAGTGGAAGCACGGACTGGCAGAAATCGAATGCGGCAGGTGATGCGCAGACTGGCCCTGATCTTCGCGCTGGCGGGTGGCCCGGCGCTGGCGGACCCTGCCCCGCCTGCCCCGGGCCCATTGGTCGCCACGCTGAAGGTCGGCGTCTTCTGCGCGTTGCAGGCGATGGACCAGCGCCCGGCGCCCGGCACCCGGTCGGGCTGGATCCATGTGCCCGATGGCATGATCGACTTTCACTGGCCCGACCGACAGGTCGTTCCCGCGGCCATCGGCCTTGCCTTCGGGGTCAAGTCGCAGATGCTGCCGGGGGTCTTCGCTGAAGGCGAGATGCGGGTCTACCGCCCCGGCTCCTCCACGCCGGAAACCTGGGAGTCGAGCTTCAGCGACACCGGCGAGCAGTTCGCCTTCTTCCGCTTCGACCGCGACGACGAGTTGATCCCCGGCCCCTGGCGCTTCGAGGCCTGGGAAGGCGAAACGCAGCTTTATGCTGCCGAGTTCGAGGTCGTCCCCGCCGCTGCCCTGCCCGAAATCGTGAACGCCTGCGGCGCGATCTCCTGAACCTATCGCGACACTTTAAGTCTAATCCGGCACCGTGATTGAAATCTTGTTGCGCTGCAACCGCGAAGGCGCTAGGTCTTCGCAGGTGCAGAATCTTGCCGGAGCAACCCCATGCCGCATGATGGACAGGTCATGACCGACACCCCGATCCTTCCTGATCTTCAGGCCCTGACCGCCGCCGCCCTGCCCGAGGTCGAGGCGCTGTTCGTGCAAGCCCGGGACGGGCTGAAGGCGCAGGTCTCGACCGGCGGCAAGGTGTCGAACCAGGGACTTGAGGCACGGCAGTTCCAGGCGCATTCCCTGTCCTGGCTCGCCACCTATGTCGAGGCGCTGCGCCAGCTGAACGCCTGGGCCGGGCGGCTGGCGCAGGCTGGGCAGTTCGGCCAGATGGAAGCCCTGATACTGCAGATCGGGTTCGGCGAATACCTGAACCAGATCGCGGGCGGCATCCCGATGAGCCAGACCGAGTTCGCGCGGCTGTGGGACCTTGGCCTTGGCTGGACCCCCGGCGAGGCTGCGGCACGGCTGATGGCAGCGGGCAACACCCCCACCGCGCGTTCGGCGCTGGTTGCGCTCATGCGCGACAACCATGGGCGGGCGACCTTTGGCGCCACCGGCCTCGACGAAGAGCTGGAGATGATCCGCGACCAGTTCCGCCGCTATGCCGATGAAAAGGTCATCCCCCAGGCGCATGACTGGCACCTGAAGGACGAACTGATCCCGATGGAGGTGATCACCGAACTTGCCGAAATGGGCGTCTTCGGCCTGACCATTCCCGAGGCATACGGCGGGTTCGGCCTGTCGAAAGCCTCGATGGTGGTGGTCAGCGAGGAACTGTCGCGCGGCTACATCGGCGTCGGTTCGCTCGGCACCCGCTCCGAGATCGCCGCGGAACTGATCCTCTGCGGCGGCACCGACGAGCAGAAGGCAAAGTGGCTGCCCGGCCTCGCGAGCGGAGCGATCCTGCCGACTGCCGTCTTCACCGAACCGAACACCGGTTCCGACCTCGGCTCGCTCCGCACCCGCGCGCGCAGGCAGGGCGAGGACTGGGTGATCACCGGTAACAAGACCTGGATCACCCATGCCGCGCGGACACATGTGATGACGGTTCTGGCGCGGTCGGTCGAGGGCACCGGCGACTATCGCGGCCTTTCCATGTTCCTGGCCGAAAAGACCCCCGGCACGGATGAGACCCCCTTCGTCGACCAAGGGCTGTCGGGCGGCGAGATCGAGGTCCTCGGCTATCGCGGCATGAAGGAATACACCGTCAACTTCGACGATTTCGCCGTGAAGGGCGAAAACCTCCTCGGCGGGGTGGAGGGACAGGGCTTCAAGCAGCTGATGCAGACCTTCGAAAGCGCGCGCATCCAGACCGGCGCCCGTGCCATCGGCGTGGCGCAATCGGCTCTGGAAACCGGCATGCAATACGCGCTTGACCGCAAGCAGTTCGGCAAGCCTCTGGTCGACTTCCCCCGCATCGAGGGCAAGCTTGCCATGATGGCGGTCGAGATCATGATCGCCCGCCAGCTGACCTATTTCTCCGCCTGGCAGAAGGATCACGACAAGCGCTGCGACCTTGAGGCAGGGATGGCCAAGCTCCTCGGCGCCCGCGTCGCCTGGGCAAGCGCCGACAACGCCCTGCAAATCCACGGCGGCAACGGCTTCGCGCTGGAATACCGGATCAGCCGCATCCTCTGCGATGCGCGCATCCTGAACATCTTCGAGGGCGCCGCCGAAATCCAGGCACAGGTGATCGCCCGCCGCCTCTTGGAGTGACCGCTTGATTTGCGCCCCCATGCCCCTAATGCTTGGACAAAAGCATTTCAGGGGGCGGGCATGGAATTGGTGCTGCTGACCGGCGTTTCCGGGTTCATCGCGAAGCATGTCGCCCTGAAACTTCTGAACGCAGGCTACACGGTACGCGGCACGCTGCGCCGAATGGACCGGTCCGATGAGGTCCGTGCCGCCCTTGCCCCCTACCTGACCGAGCACGCAGGCGAACTGACCTTCGTCCAGGCCGACCTCGAATCCGACGCGGGCTGGGCCGATGCCTTGCAGGGCATCACCGCGCTGGTCCACACCGCCTCGCCCTTCCCCGGCGCCCAGCCGAAGGATGCGGCCACCGTGATCCGCCCGGCGGTCGAGGGCACCGAGCGCGTGCTGAAGGCTGCCGCCGTCGCCGGGGTGACGCGGGTGGTCCTCACTTCCTCCACCGTCGCCGTCCTGAACGAGGCAAAGCCCGACACCCTGCAGGACGAGGCCGACTGGTGCGACATCCACCTGCCCACCACCACTCCCTACGCCAAGTCGAAGACCCTGGCCGAACGCGCCGCCTGGGAGATCGCCAAGGCGCGCGGCCTGCGGCTGACCACGATCAACCCCGGCCTCGTCTTCGGTCCGCCGCTCGACGAGCACTACGGCACCTCGCTGGCGCTGGTCGAACGCATCCTCAAGGGCCGCGACCCGATGCTGCCACCGACCGGCCTTCCGGTGGTCGATGTCCGCGACGTGGCCGAGATGCACCTGCGCGCGCTGCAAAGGCCCGAGACCGAAGGGCGCCGCTACATCGCTGCGTCAGGGTCGATGGCGATGGTCGACATGGGCCGCACCCTGAAAGCCGCCTATCCGACCCGCCGCATCGCCACGCATGAGGCGCCGAAGATCCTCGTGCGCGCGATCGCGCTCTTCGATCCGGCGGTCAGGACCCTTCTGCCCAAGCTCGGCCATCTGGAACGCGTCTCGAACGCCCGCGCGGTCAAGGAGATGGGGATGGAGTTCATCGCCCCCAAGGCCGCGCTCCTCGCCTCGGCCGACTGGCTGGTCAAGCACGGCAGGATCTGGGCCTAGGCGGGGACCCCGCCACGCGACGGGCGTTGGGCGCCCAGCCGCGGATGCAGTTGCCCCGCCACGGCCCAGGCCGCCAGCAACCCGATCCCGGCCGCGACGAAAATGCCGGGCAGCGGCGCGAAGAACAGCACCAGCCAGGCCGCGCCCGGCGTCAGGATGCCCGAGACGTCACGGAAGCTGGAATAGACCGCCGACATCTCGGTCCGCTCCGACGGCTTGACCGACATCAGGAAGGGCAGGCCGCCAACCACGTCCAGCGTGACCAGGAAGATCGAGGCCGCCATGCACATCGCCACGGTGGCCCAGGGCAGCACAGACAAGAGCCCGGCCGCCACGAAGCACAGCCCGCAAATGCCAAACGCCGCGCGCACCGACCGGCGCACCGACAACCTGCGCGCCAGGCGGTTCAGCGCGGGCGCGGCAAAGAGAAGCGCGTTCGAAATGGACAAGGCAATGCCGCCAACCTTGTCGCCCAGGCCCGCTTCGATGCAGAAGATCGGCAGGTAGACGACATAGACCCACCAGCCGCAGGACCGCATCACCGCGAACATCCAGCCCGCGATCAGCCGGGGCTGGCGGAAGAAGCGGCCCAGATAGCCCAGCGGGTTGACGGCCGGGCGCTTCGCCCGCTGGATCTGCTTGCCATTCCCCAGCCGCAGGATCCAGAACGCCGTCAGCAGCGTCAGCGCAAAGGCCCCGGCCAGAAGGAACGGCGCCGGCGCCCAGTGGTCGTGCAGCCAGACCCCGGTCAACGGTCCGACGGCCCAGGGGGTGGCGGCATAGACCATCTGCGTCGACTGGCTCCGCCCCAGGTTCGCGCGGTCGACATAGTCCAGCACATAGGCGTTGAAGCAGACGAAGGTCGTGGCCGTCGCCATCGCGTTGCAGACCAGCGCCAGCGGCACCGACCAGGCGGTTCCCAGGATGGCCAGCGCCATGCCCAGGACATAGAGCAGGCAGCCGCCGGTATAGGCCCAGCGGCGCGGAACGAACCGCGTGGCCCAGGGCACCATCAGCCCCCAGGACAGCGCGACGATCCCGGCCATGAAATAGACCAGCGAGGTGCCCTGCGCCGTGCCAAGTGCCGCATAGACCGCCAGCGGCATCGCCGAGATCAGCGTGCCGCGCACGGCGGCCTCCAGTCCGGCGAGAAGGGCGAAATGCTCGATGCGCGGGGTCGGACTGTGCCGCAGCGCCAGCGGGATGTAACGGTTGACCATGCCGCCACTTGGACGGCGGCCCCCAGGTTCCGTCTGTCACAGAGGCGACATCATCAGTCGTTTCGGGTCGGTCGCCCCAGGAGGTCGACCAGTCGTGACCGCGCCTCGGGCAGGGGCCGGTCGTGCAGCACCGGACGCAAGCCCCGATCCAGGAAGAAGCCGGCCAGCCGCAGCCCCGACAGGACGGCCTCGGGCGGAAGCGGCCCTTCGCTGTCCAGCCCCTCGGGCAGGGGCAGCAGCCGGTCTGCCCAGTCCCCGGCCGCCTGCGCTGTCACCGCGCGGCCCGATTTCGGGCTGACATAGGCCAGTCCCTCGGTCGCCCCGGTGACGGCGCAGGCGCTCAGGTCCAGCCCGAAGCCGATCTCCTCCAGCAGGCATAGCTCCCAGCGGAGGTAGGTCGCAGGCCAGCCCTCCTGCCCCAGCGCGTCCATGAGGGCCAGCGTCCGCAGCCACAGGGCCGGATGCGGCTCGCGTTCCGGCAGGGCCGCGTGCAAGAGCGCGCAGGCCGACATCAGCCCCGCCAGCGCCAGCCGGTCCGACAGGAGGTGCGCCCGGGATGTCCGCGGCTCGACCGTGAAGCTGCCGATATGGTCGTCGAGCCGCGCGCGCCACTCCAGCGCCACGCCCGTGCCGGGCTGCAAGGTCGCCGCCAGCTTCCGCGACGCCCCGCCCCGCACCACGCCCGCGTGTCGGCCATGCGCCGCCGTCATCACCTCGATGATCGCCGAGGTCTCGCCATGCGGGCGCATGGACAACAGGATACCTTCGTCGCGCCAGTCCATCGGCGGACTATCCGATGCGCGCCTGCCGGGTGCAAGGGATAGGCAAGGCACCTCCCCTCCCCCTCGTGGGGCGGGGCTTGGGGTGGGGGCTCACGCCTCAGTCCCGCAGACCCTCCTCGTCCAGAAGCGTCCGCCCCTGCCGGTCCTCCAGTTCGATCACCCAGAGGTCCGGGTCTCGACTGCGGGTCCGGGCCAGAAGCACATCGACCTCCGCCTCCGGCCCCTCGGCCAGCAAGATCCAGGCCCGGGCCCCGGTCATCAGGTCCGACCGCCGCTCCCAGGCCCGCGCGGTGCCGTCCAGCAGCGCCACCTTCACCACGACCGCCCCCGCCTCGGCGTCGCCCTTCGCGGTGACATAGGCCGGGATGTCGGCCAGCCGCAGCCGGGTCAGATAGGCCGAAACCCAGACCCCGCTTGCCAGCCGAGGGCTCATGTCCGTACCTGTCCGCAAGGGCCAAATTCCTTCGAAGGAATTTGCAAAAGTCTTCGAAGACCTTTGGCCCCCTCAGGCATCGCCGTCCTTGAAATCCAGCCCCATCTCGGAATAGCGCTCGGCCTCTTCCAGCCAGTTCGGCCTGACCTTCACCTGCAGGAAAAGGTGCACCGTGCGCCCCAGGAACTCGGAGATATCTGCCCGCGCCGCCTGGCCGATGGCCTTGATCGTCTCGCCTCGGTTGCCAAGGACGATCCCCTTGTGCCCGTCCCGTGCGACATAGACGATCTGGTCGATCCGGGTGGTGCCGTCGGACTTGTCCTCCCATTTCTCGGTCTCGACCGTCAGCTGGTAGGGCAGTTCCTCATGCAGGCGCAGGGTCAGCTTCTCGCGCGTCATTTCCGCCGCGATCATCCGCATCGGCAGGTCCGCGATCTGGTCCTCGGGGTAGAACCACGGCCCCTCGGGCAGCTCGGCGGCAAGCCATTCCCGCAGGTCCGCCACGCCATAGCCCTTGTCGGCGCTGATCATGAAGGTCTTCGCGAACGGAAAGGCCGCGTTCGCCTCTTCCGCCAGCGCCAGCAGCGTCTCGGCCTTCACCCGGTCGATCTTGTTGATGGCAAGGGCCACCGGCTGGCCCTTCGGCATCTCGTCCTTCAGCCGGTCGATGATTGCCAGCGCCCCCTCGGTCAGCCCGCGCTGCGCCTCGATCAGAAGGACGATGATGTCCGCATCCGATGCCCCGCCCCAGGCCGCCTTGACCATGCTGCGGTCCAGCCGCCGCCGGGGCCGGAAGATGCCCGGCGTGTCGACAAAGACGATCTGCGCCTGCCCCTCCATGCAGACCCCCCGGATCCGCGTCCGCGTCGTCTGCACCTTGTGGGTGACGATGGAAACCTTCGCCCCCACCATCCGGTTCAGCAGCGTCGACTTGCCGGCATTCGGCTCACCGATCAGGGCAACAAATCCGGCGCGCGTGTCAGTCATTCCCCGCCTCCATCCGTTCCAGAAGCATACGCGCCGCCGCCTGTTCCGCCACCCGTTTCGACCCTGCCGAAGCCTCGGCCGCCGCGCCGGTTGCCAGCGTGACCCGCACGGTGAAGACCGGCGCGTGATCGGGGCCCGACCGGCCCGCCTCCTCATAGCCCGGCGGCGGCATCCCCCTCGCCTGCGCCCATTCCTGAAGCGAGGTCTTGGCATCCCGCGCGTCCGGCTCCACCGTCGCGATCCGCCCGGCCCAGAGCCGCAGGACCAGCGCCCGTGCCGCCTCGAAACCCGCGTCCTGATGGACGGCGGCGATCACCGCCTCCATCGCGTCGCCCAGGAGCGCCTCTTTCCGCCGCCCGCCGGTCAGCATCTCGCTGCGGCCAAGCTTCAGCACCTCGCCCAGACCCACCTCGCGCGCCACGTCGGCGCAGGTTTCCTTGCGCACCAGCGCGTTGAAGCGGGGGGCCAGTTGCCCCTCGCTTGCCCCCGCATCCGCAGCCAGCAAGGCCTCGGCCATGACAAGCCCCAGCACCCGGTCGCCCAGGAACTCCAGCCGCTGGTTGTCGGGCCGCGTCACTGTTCCGATCGAGGCATGCGTCACCGCGCGCACCAGCAGCTCGGGCTTGCGGAACTGGTGTCCCAGCCGGCCCTGAAAGGCCAGGAGGTCCGCCGAAAGCCTCACTCTATCGCACTCACTCGATGGCCTTGAAGAAGCGGTCCGCCCGCCAGGTCCAGAAGTAGAACAGGCTGCGGCCCGCCGAGGAGAAGATGATCCGGTCGGCCCGGCCGATCAGGTATTCCGCGGGCAGGTAGCCCACCCCGCCCACCGATTGCGGGAACCGGCTGTCGGTCGAGTTGTCGCGGTTGTCGCCCATCACGAAGTAATGGCCCTCCGGCACGGTGAAGACATCGGTCGTGTCCCCCGGACCCGCCGCGTCGATGTTCAGCACATGGTGCTTGCGGCCCTCGGGCAGCGTCTCGATGAAGCGGCTTTTCGTGCAGATGCCGCCATCGCCCACCGCGCCATTCTCGCAGCGCGGGCGGTTCCGCATCGGGCCCTGCGGTTCGTAGACCTCTTCGAAGACCCCATCGGCAACCTGCGGCGCCTCGACGCCATTGATGTAGAGAATGCCTTCCTTCATCTGGATCTTGTCACCGGGCAGGCCGATCAGCCGCTTGATGTAGTCCGTCCCCGCGGTCGGATGCCGGAACACCACGACGTCCCCCCGCTCCGGCTCGGACCCCAGGAAACGGTCCTTGAACGGGCAGAGGCTGATCGTGGTGAAGGGGATCTCGCAGGAATAGCGCGAATAGCCGTAGGCCATCTTGTTGACGAACAGGAAGTCGCCGATCAGGAGCGTGTCCTTCATCGATTCCGAGGGGATCCAGAACGGCTGGAAGAAGACCGAGCGGAAGCCGATCGCGATCACCAGCGCCCAGAAGACCGTCTTGATCGTCTCGACGATGCCGCCATCGCCCTTGTCACTGCTTGCCATGCTGGTCCTGCCTCGTGCGGTTTTGCCGCTACATGCGCGCGGGGGTGGGGGGAGTCAAGCGTGGGGCGGCGCGCCGGGCGCCAGCGGGCGGGCCTCGATCACCACGAAGGCCTGTGCCCAGGGATGGTCGTCGGTCAGCGTGACATGGATCACCGCCTCGTGCCCCGCAGGCGTCATCGCGCGCAGTCGTTCCGCCGCCCAGCCTGTCACATGCATCACCGGCTGGCCCGACCGCAGGTTCGTGACCGCCATGTCCTTCCAGCTGATCCCCATCCGCAGGCCGGTGCCCAGCGCCTTGGAGCAAGCCTCCTTCGCCGCCCAGCGCTTGGCATAGGTCGCCGCAACCGCCCGCGCCCGGCTTTCGGCCTTGCGCTGTTCGATTTCGGTGTAGACGCGGTTCTTGAACCGCTCGCCGTGGCGCGCAAGCGTCGCCTCGATCCGCTCGATGTTGCACAGGTCGCTGCCGATGCCCAGGATCATTTCGCCGTCTCCCGGACAAGGCCGGGCCGCTGCGCGCGGCCCGGTTTCGGAG
The DNA here is from genome assembly GCF_016792905.1 of Tabrizicola sp. GTDB lineage: Bacteria > Pseudomonadota > Alphaproteobacteria > Rhodobacterales > Rhodobacteraceae > Tabrizicola. The sequence goes on along the minus strand of NZ_JAEULP010000038.1, from coordinate 25,086 downwards.
TAGGGAGCGGGCTCAGGCCCTTTCGATCTTCCGGGCGGCCAACGCCAGACCCAACATGGATGCCCCGTCCGAGATAAGCTGAAGTCCCAGCAGAAGCCCCAGCGTTGTCAGCGCCGCCTCGGCGAAGTTGGCGAAAATCAGGACGCCCAGCCCCAGCGACAGGACGCCAGACAGAAGCACCATCCATTTCCAGTTGCCGGAATCCATGGACAGCGACGCAATGATCTTGAAGACACCCGACACCACGAACAGGATCGCCAGAAGATAGGTCAGGCTGATCATGCCGGCCAGCGGATTTGCCAGGAGACTGATCCCGGCCAGGATGGCCAGCACCGCCAGCAGCAACGACCATAGCCGGTGGCTCCAGTCGGTTTCCTGGAAGACGGCGACGATCTGGAGGATGCCGATCAGCAGGAAAAGCCAGCCGGTCAAGAGCGTCACTGCAATCGATCCAGCTACAGGATTCAGAATTGCGAAGAACCCTGCGACCACCGTGATGATGCCGAGAATGATAAGCAAGCTTCTGTTTTTCATCTGAAACTCCACCAAACGGGAGGGATGTTCCCGTAAGGGAAAGTCCTACATGCCGTTTCGGAGGCGTCAACAATGTTGTGGTCCGATCTGGTCTCGCCCGATTTTCGGCGGGCCTCCGCAGGATCCTAGCGATCACGCGCCAGGTCCATTCGCCGGCGCATTTCCTCGATGGCCGGTTCCAGCCCCCGGAAGATCGCCTCGCCGATCAGGAAATGGCCAATGTTCAATTCGGCCAGTTCCGGGATCGCGGCGATGGGTTCGACATTGTCGTAGGTCAGGCCGTGTCCGGCATGGACCTCCAGCCCAAGGCTTGCGGCCAGTTCCGCCCCGGCTTGCAGGGCAGCCAGCTCGCGCTCGGCAAGCGCGGCGTGACCGTCGGCCAGAAGCTCGGAGTAGAGGCCGGTGTGCAGCTCGACCACCGCTGCCCCGATCTTCGCGCTCGCTTCGATCTGCCGGGGGTCGTGGCTGATGAACATGCTGACCCGGCAGCCAGCCTCGCGCAGGGGGGTGATGTAGTCGGCCAGGCGTTTCTGGTCGGACGCCACGTCCAGCCCGCCCTCGGTCGTCCGCTCCTCGCGCTTTTCCGGCACCAGGCAGATGGCATGCGGCTTGTGGCGCAGGGCGATGGCCTGCATCTCGGCGGTCGCCGCGCATTCGAAGTTCAGCGGCACCGTCAGCGCGGCCATCAGCGCCTCGATGTCGGCGTCGCGGATGTGGCGGCGATCTTCGCGCAGATGCGCGGTGATCCCGTCCGCGCCAGCCGTTTCCGCCAGCAGCGCCGCGCGCAACGGGTCGGGCCAGGCAGAGCCGCGGGCGTTCCGCACCGTCGCCACATGGTCGATGTTGACGCCGAGCCGAAGCTTGCCCGGCCTTTTCAGTGGATGGTTCATTCCGGCCTTCCCGCGTTTTTCGCCAGTCTAGGGCGACCCGAGGCTGTCGTCATCCGAGTCCTCGCCCTTTTCGCCGCGCAGCTTCAGCTTCGCTGCCGCCTCGGCCAGCTTTGCGCGCATCTTCCGGCGGCGTTCCGCCCGCTCATGCGCCGTCGCGGCGCGGGCCTTCTGGTACGCCTCGACCAGCGGGATGGTGATGTAATAGGCCGCAAGGCTGAGGATCAGTCCCGGACCCAGCGCGCCGATGAAATAGGGCACATAGATTTCGTGCCAGAACTGGATCAGCCCGTCCCATTGCGTCTTCTCCGGGCCGAAGATCGCCATGAAGTTGAACCACAGGTCATGGCCCGCCTCGCCGAAGGCATGGCCGATGTACTTGGCATTCAGCGGCGCCTCGATCCCCATGATCCAGTGGCCCAGCGTCATTGCCAGTACGGCGAAGAAGGGCGTCGTCACCGGGTTGGTGTTGAAGGTCGCCAAAAGCGCCGCCAGCACATTGCCCCGCGCCAGCCTTGCCGCGCCCCAGGCTGCAATGAACTGCAACCCTGGCAGCGGCAGGAACCCGATCAGCGAGCCGGCGAAGACCCCCCGCGCGACCCGGTGCGGCTGGTCCGGCAGGCGGCGCATCCGGTAGACCACATAGCGGATCGACCGCTTGAAGCCCGAGCGCGGATAGACCTGCTCGCGCAGCCACGCGCCCCAGCCCAACGGTTCCCTACGTTTGAAGACCACCTCTTCGCCTCTCCGCCCCCGACTGCGCGCCCGTTCTGCTGATCTAGGGCCGCCGTGTCAAATCCCGATGACGCGAGATTTGCGCCACGTCCGTCTCGGCTTCCAGCGCGGTCATGACCATGTGCAGGTGCTCAACGTCGCGAAGGTCCACGTCAATAATGAGGCGATAAAAGTCCGGTTTCCGGTCAGTGAACCGCAGGTCCGAGATATTGGCCTTCTGCTCGCCGATCAAGGTGCAGATGCGGCCCAGGACGCCCGCGTCGTTCGAGATCGTGGTGTCAAGGCTGACCGTGAACACCGGCGAATGCCGCCCCGCTTCCCAGCGCAGGTCGACCCAGCGCGCGGTCTGGTCCTCGAATTCCTCCAGCGCCGGGCAGTCGATGGCATGGACCACCACGCCCTGCCCCCGATAGGTGATCCCCACGATCCGCTCGCCCGGCACCGGCTGGCAGCAGTTCGCCCGCCGGAAGGTCTGGTCGGCGGTCAGGCCGATCACCGGGCGCTTGTGGTCGACCTCGTCGGCCACCGCCTGCGCCAGTTCCGGATACAGGATCTCCACCACCCGCCGCGCCGGCATTTCCGCCGAGCCGAGCCGGGCCAAGAGGTCATTCTCGTCCGCCAGTCCCAGCATCTTCGCCGCCGTTCGAAGCGCCTTGTCGGTGGCCTTCTTGCCGACATGGTCGAACGCCGCCCGCGCCAGTTCCTGCCCCAGCTTGACGAACCGCCCCCGGTCCTCTTCCCGCAATGACCGCCGGATCGCCGCCTTCGCCCGCCCCGTCGTCACGATGTCGATCCAGCTGGATTGAGGCCGCTGCCCTTCCGCCGTGATGATCTCGATCGACTGCCCGTTCTTCAGCCGCGTCCACAAGGGCACCCTGATCCCGTCGATCTTCGCCGACACGCAGGAGTTCCCGATCCGGGTATGGATCGCGTAGGCGAAATCCAAGGGCGTCGCCCCCCGTGGCAGCTGCACCACATCGCCCTTCGGCGTGAAGCAGAACACCTGGTCGGAATACATCTCCAGCTTGACGTGCTCCAGGAACTCGTCGGTATCGCCCTCGTCCAGCCGTTCGGTCAACGTCGCGATCCACTTGGCCGGGTCCACCGCGAAGGGGTTCGCCGCCCGCACGCCCTCACGGTAGGACCAATGCGCCGCCACCCCGGCCTCGGCCACCTCGTGCATCTCGCGCGTGCGGATCTGCACCTCGACCCGCTTGCCATCGCGCCCCGACACCGTGGTGTGGATCGACCGGTAGCCGTTGGTCTTCGGCTGGCTGATATAGTCCTTGAACCGCCCCGGCACTGCCCGCCAGCGCTGGTGGATCACCCCGAGGATACGATAGCAATCCGCCACCGAGCCCGCGATCACCCGGAAGCCGTAGATGTCCGAGAGCCGACTGAACGCCAGGTCCTTCTCCTGCATCTTGCGCCAGATGCTGTAGGGCTTCTTCGCCCGCCCGAACACATCGGCCTCGATCTGCGCCTTCTCCAGCTCGTGCAGGATATCCGCCGTGATCTTGTGGACCACATCGCCCGATTCCTTCTGCAAGGTCAGGAACCGCCGCAGGATCGAATTCCGCGCTTCGGGGTTCAGGACCTTGAAGGACAGGTCTTCCAGCTCCTCGCGCATCCACTGCATCCCCATCCGGCCGGCGAGCGGAGCAAAGATCTCCATCGTCTCGCGCGCCTTCTGGGCCTGCTTTTCCACCTTCATCGACCGGATCGTGCGCATGTTGTGCAGTCGGTCGGCGAGCTTGACCAGGATCACCCGCAGGTCGCGGCTCATCGCCATGAACAGCTTGCGGAAGTTCTCGGCCTGCTGGCTTTCGGTGTTGGACAGCTGCAGGTTGGTCAGCTTGGTCACACCGTCGACCAGTTCCGCCACTTCCTCGCCGAACATCCCCGACAGGTCGGCATAGGTCGACCGGGTGTCCTCGATCGTGTCGTGCAAGAGCGCGGTGACAATCGTCGCGTCGTCCAGCCGCTGCTCGGTCAGGATCGCGGCCACGGCGACCGGATGGGTGAAATATGGCTCGCCCGACTTCCGCATCTGCCCTTCGTGCATCTTCATGCCATAGGCATAAGCCCGACGGATCAGATCGGCATTGCAGCGCGGGTTGTAATTGCGAACCAGGGCGATGAGGTCTTCGACGTCGATCATCGCTGCCTCTCGACCGGGCCCACCACCGGGCTTTCGCCCGTCAGAATTCGCCCTGGGCTTCCATCAGGGCGCGGAGAAGCTTTTCTTCCGACATGTCGTCGACCATCGGACGGTCCATCTCGCCGCCCATCAGAAGCGCCATCTGGTCTTCTTCCGGCTCGTCGACCTCGATCTGGGTCTGGTAGCTTTCGATCATCCGCTCGCGCAGGACTTCGGCCTGCTGCGCCTCGTCGGCGATCTCGCGCAGCGCGACGACGGGGTTCTTGTCGTTGTCGCGGTCCACCGTCGCGGGCGAGCCCGAAGCGATCTCGCGCGCACGATGGGCGGCAAGCATCACCAGCTCGAACCGGTTCGGAACCTTGTCAACGCAATCTTCGACCGTCACACGGGCCATGAGGACACTCCAATCGGCGTGGCTGCTGGAAGTGGCCTATGTATGCCGGCCAGAAACGCTTGACAAGCGGCAAAACAGCCAAAATCACAGGGGTTTCACCGCCTCGCGATCCGCCGAGGGCAGCGCCGCCAGCATCTGCCGCACCGTCAGCCCAAGGCGCGGATGCCGCCAGTCCGGCGCCACATCGGCCAATGGCACCAGCACGAAAGCCCGGTCCTGAAGCCTCGGATGCGGCAGGATCAGCCGGTCCGGAGTGCTCCGCGCCTGCGCCTCGGGCGGCATCAACCGCCAGGCATCCTGCGTCGCCGGGTCGGGCAGGATCGAATCGCCCAGGGCCACCAGGTCGATGTCCAGCGTCCGCATTCCCCAGCGTTGTTCGCGTATCCGACCGAAATGCTCCTCAACCCGATGCAATCGTTGCAGAATTGACGTTGCGTCAACTTCGGGCCCCACCCCAAGCACCGCAGCCGCATTCACATAGTCCGGACCAGCCCCCGCCGGGAAGCAGGGCGTGGCGTAAAGCGCGCTAAATGCCAGAATGGAAAGGCCTTCTTCCGCAAGCGCTTTGGGCGCCCTCGCAATCGTTTGCGCGGGCGATTCGCCCTCGAATGGCAGGTTTGCGCCGAACGCAACCAAGGCTTGCACTGATTTACCCATCAGACAGATTTATTTCCTATACTTCATCTTGTCGGATCAGCCGTTGGACTGGTATTCACCGATCGTTGGCCGACGGATTTCACTACGTGCCGTGCGCAAGACACGAAAGGCGTGGACCGCGCGGCGACATTGAGGGGACCTTTGAATGTTTTACAAGGACGAACGGCTTGCGCTGTTCATTGATGGCTCGAACCTTTATGCGGCCGCCAAGGCGCTCGGGTTCGACATCGACTACAAGCTTCTCCGGATGGAGTTCATGCGTCGGGGAAAGCTTCTGCGCGCCTTCTACTATACGGCGCTCTTGGAGAATGACGACTACTCGCCGATCCGGCCGCTGGTCGACTGGCTGCACTACAACGGCTTCACCATGCGCACGAAGCCCGCAAAGGAATACACCGACAGCCAGGGACGGCGGAAGGTGAAAGGCAACATGGACATCGAGCTCACAGTCGATGCCATGGAGCTTGCCCAGCGGGTCGATCATATCGTGCTCTTCTCGGGTGATGGCGACTTCCGGCCGCTGGTCGAAAGCCTGCAGCGCCAGGGCGTCCGCGTCTCGGTCGTGTCGACGATCCGCAGCCAGCCGCCGATGATCGCGGACGAACTGCGTCGCCAGGCCGACAACTTCATCGAGCTGGACGAATTGCGCGAAGTCATCGGCCGCCCGCCGCGCGAACCGCGTCCCGTGGTCGCCGAGGAGATCGCGGTCGAGGCGAAGTGAGCCTTTGGCCGTTTGCGACCGGGCTATGGGGATCCCGGTTGTGACTGCCTCGACATGATCGCGCTGTCCGGCCTGTTCCTCGCCGCATTCCTTGCGGCGACGCCGGTGCCATTTCAATCCGAACCCGTCTTCCTGGGCTTTCAGGCTGCGGGCTGGGGCACAAGCCTTCTGGTGCTGGTCGCCTCCATCGGCAACACGCTCGGCTCCTGCGTGACCTATGCGCTTGGCCGCTGGCTGGCGGACCAGCGCGACCATCGCTGGTTCCCGCTTTCCCCCGCGCAGATGAGCCGCGCGGAAGGCTGGTTCGCCCGCTGGGGCCTGTGGCTCCTCCTCCTGTCCTGGGCACCCTTCGGCGACACCATCGTCGCCGTCTCCGGGGTGCTGCGCGTGCCTTTTCCGCTCTTCCTCCTGCTCGTCGCCCTTGCCAAGACCGGGCGCTACATCGCCCTCGCCGCCGCCGCAGCCTCGGCCCTGTAGGGCGGGTGCCAACCCACCACCCCGCCGACCTGCCAACCGCAACACGGTGGGTTTCACCCATCCAACGCCGACCACTTCCCGCACGGCTGACCCGGACAAGTTGCCTGTGGCCGGGTTCGTAGGGTGGGTGCCAACCCACCACCACTTCTTTCCAAATCCTTAACGTCCGCGACCAACTCCTTGATATCGCTTGCGACGATTTTCTGTCCACCGTGGACATCCCCCCGCACTGGACGTCCCGCCCCGCAGGCCCTAAGTCTGGGCTCAACCTTTCCGGAACGCCGATGCCCGACCTCCCCCCCCTCACCCTCTACCTCGCCGCCCCCCGCGGCTTCTGTGCCGGGGTCGACCGCGCCATCAAGATCGTCGAGATGGCCCTCACGAAATGGGGCGCCCCGGTCTACGTCCGGCACGAGATCGTCCACAACAAATACGTCGTCGACGCCCTCCGCGCGAAAGGGGCCGTCTTCGTCGAGGAGCTGGAAGACTGCCCCTCCGACCGCCCCGTCGTCTTCTCCGCCCACGGCGTCCCGAAATCCGTCCCCGCCGAGGCCGCCGCGCGCCAGATGATCGCCGTCGATGCCACCTGCCCCCTCGTCACCAAGGTCCACAACGAGGCCGCCCGCCACCACGAGGCCGGCACCCAGATGATCTACATCGGCCACGCCGGCCATGCCGAGACGGTGGGCACCATGGGCCAGCTTCCCGCGGGCGAGGTCCTGCTGGTGGAAACCGTCGCCGATGTGGCGACCCTGCAAGTCCGCGACCCCGCGAAGCTTGCCTTCATCACCCAGACCACCCTGTCCGTCGACGACACCGCCGACATCGCCGCCGCACTCAAGGCCCGCTTCCCGCTGATCCACGCCCCCGCCCACGACGACATCTGCTACGCCACCACCAACCGGCAGGCGGCCGTCAAGGCGATGGCCCCGAAGATCGGCGCCCTTCTGGTGATCGGCGCCCCAAACTCCTCGAACTCCAAGCGCCTGGTCGAGGTCGGCGCCGCGGCGGGCTGCCCCTATTCCATGCTGATCCAGCGCGCCGCCGACATCGACTGGCGCGCGTTGGACGGGGTCCGTGCCATCGGGTTGACCGCAGGGGCATCGGCCCCCGAGGTGCTGGTCAACGAGGTGATCGACGCCTTCCGCGCCCGCCATGCCGTCACGGTCGAGCTGGTCGAAACCGCCGTCGAGGACATCGAGTTCAAGGTCCCCCGCATCCTGAGAGAGCCCGCCTGATGCTGAAGCCCCTCGCCCTCTTCCTGCTGACCGCAACCGCCGTCTTCGCCCAGGATGCCCCGGTCCTTGCCGAATACTGGACCGATTCCGGCAGCCTGCCCCCGGAGTATGCCTGGGAGACCACGGTCACGATCCTCGATGACGGCGCGCTCACGCTCAAGCATTGCAAGGGCTACGAAACCGAAGGCCCCGCCTGCAAGACCCGCCGCGCAACAGTGCCCGAGGATGCGCTGGCGGCGATCCGCACTGCGGCGGCGGAAAGTGGCCTTGCCAACAAACCGGCGCGCGAAGCCGAGTTTCCGATGGTCGGCGGCGGGCTGACCGGCGGGCTGGTCTATGTCGACGGCCAGAAGGTCAAGCTCCTGTCGCAGCCCGCCGAGGCCGATGTGCAGCGGGTGGGCAAGGTGCTGGCCGCCATCGCCGCCGCCATCCCGCCCCGCTTCGACCGATTCATCGACCCGGACTGATCTGGCCATGCGCGCGCCGTCACGCTAGACCAACGCCATGACCGACGACGCCCGAATTCCCCGCCCCGCCCTTGTCCTCGGCCTTGCCGGGCTGGTTCCCTTCCTCTGGTCCGCCGCGACCCACCTGTCGCCCACGCTCTCAGCCTGGGCCGCGCAGGGACTGTCGCCGATGTTCCTTGGTGCCTATGTCGGGCTGACCTGGGGCACGGTGATCCTCGCCTTCATGTCCGGCGCGCTTTGGGGCTTCGCGACCAAGGCCGAAGGCCGCGAGGCCACGATCGCCTACACCCTGTCCGCCATCCCCGCGCTCTGGGGCTTCGTCATGGTGTCCGACGCCTCCGACACCTCCGCCATCTTCCTTGCAGCGGGGTTTGTGGGCCTCCTCCTCCTCGACGCGATGTTCGTAGCCTGGGGTCTTGCCCCGCGCTGGTGGCTGCGCTTCAGGATCATGCTGACCGTGGTCGTCCTGGCCTGCCTCGCCATCCCGTTGCAGGCCTGACCGATGCCCGAGCTTTTCGCCTATACCGACGGCGCCTGCTCCGGGAATCCCGGGCCCGGCGGCTGGGGCGTCCTGATGATCGCCCGCGAAAATGGCACCGTGGTCAAGGAACGCGAGTTGCAGGGTGGCGAGGCCCTGACCACCAACAACCGGATGGAACTTCTGGCCGCGATCTCGGCGCTGGAGGCGCTGACCCGACCGTCGGAGCTGACCATCGTCACCGACTCGGCCTATGTGAAGAACGGCGTGACCGAATGGATCCACGCCTGGAAACGGAAGAACTGGCGCACCGCCGGGGGTAGCCCGGTGAAGAATGTCGAGCTGTGGCAAAGGCTTGAGGCCGCCGCCGCCCGGCATCAGGTGACATGGCGCTGGATCAAGGGCCATGCAGGCCATGCGGAGAACGAGCGCGCCGACGCCCTTGCGCGGGCCGGAATGGCGCCGTTCAAGGCCCCGGCATGACGGGCTTCACCCTTCAGGACGGGCTCGACTATGCCTCGGTGCTGGTCTTCGCCCTGACCGGGGCGCTTGCCGCCAGCCGCTCGCAGCTTGACATCGTCGGTTTCATCTTCATCGCCTGCCTGACGGCCGTGGGCGGCGGCACGCTGCGCGACGCGATCCTGAACCGCGAGGTCTTCTGGGTTGCCGATCCCATGGTCCTTGGCGTCGCCACCCTCGCCGCCGTGCTGGTCTTCTTCACCGCGCATCTCCTGGAAAGCCGCTACCGGGCGCTTCTCTGGTTCGACGCCTTCGCCCTTGCCGTCGCCGTCCCTGCCGGGGTCGCGGTGGCGCTGGCAGATGGGCAGGGCTGGCCCATCGTGCTGGTCATGGGGATGATCACCGGCTGCATGGGCGGCCTCCTGCGCGACGTCGTCTGCAACGAGGTGCCGCTGGTCCTGAAGCAAGGCGAGCTGTATGCAACCTGCGCGCTGGCCGGATCGCTCGGCGCGGTCCTCGGCGGGCTGGCGAGCCTCGGTCAGGGCCTCTCGCTCCTGATCTGCGCCGCGCTGGTCTTCACGCTCCGCGCGGGCAGCATTGCGCTTGGCTGGCGGCTGCCGGTCTACAAGTCGCAACCCCCAAGCCCCGGGGCGCCGAAGCGATAGCTTGCAAGCCGAACGATCATTCGTCTAGCATCGTGCCATGCCCCGCAGCCGCATCATCGCCGACGCCCAGGTCTTCGCCGCGATCCACCGCCTTCTGGAGGAGGGCGGCGACAAGGCGGTATCCTTCGGCAGCGTGTCCACCGCCACCGGGCTTGCTCCGCCCACCCTGGTCCAGCGCTACGGCAACCGCGAGGGCATGGTCCGCGCCGCCCGTCACGCCGCCTGGGACGCGCTGGAGGGCCGCACGGGCGAGGCCATCGCAAATACCGCCGACAAGGGGCCGCAGGGGCTGTTGAAGGCCATCGGCCCGGTCGACCCCGCCGCCCTTGCCGCCGATCTGCGCGACCCGGACCTCGCCACGCGCGCCGCAGCCTGGCGCAAGGGGGTGGAAACCGCGCTGGCCCTGCGGCTCGGCTCGGGCGCCAAGGCCAGGGAAGGCGCGGCGCTTCTCTTCGCGGCATGGCAGGGCCAGGCGCTCTGGTCCGGGGCCGGAGACTCGGCCTTCCGCCTCAAGGACGCTGTGAAGCGGCTTACCTGACCAGCGACTTCCAGGCCCAGATCAGGATCAGCGCCCCCAGAAGCGCGCCGACGAAACCCGCGCCGATCCCGGCCAGCATGACCAGTCCACGCAGGACCAGCGTCCCGATCAGCGCGCCCAGCACGCCAAGGGCAATGGTCGATGGCGTGTCCATATCGACCTTCAGGATGCGCGTGGCCAGAAAGCCCACGGCAACCCCGACAACCAGCAGTGCGATCAGCGGCATGGCGTCCCTCCCCATCCCTGTCTGCGGCATATGGGGACCCGCAAGGGGCTGCGCTATAGGACTTCCGGCAAAATCAGACCGCGAAGGATTTCGGATGCGGGCATGGGCTTCTTGCCCTCGCGCTGTGCTTCGGTGATCTCCACCGCACCGGTGCCACAGGCAATGGTGAAGCCTCTAAGTACCTGCCCAGGCCTACCCCGCCCTTCGGCCAGCCGTGAGCGCAACAACTTCACCCGCTCACCGTTGACCTCGACCCAGGCACCAGGAAACGGCGACAGCCCGCGGATCAACCGATCAACCTCGACCGCCGGGCGGGACCAGTCGACCCGCGCCTCGGCCTTGTCGATCTTCGCGGCATAGGTCGCGCCCTCGGCCGGTTGCGGCGTCGCGGGCAGCGGCAGCTGCGCGAGTGTCTCGCCGATCAGTCGCGCCCCCAGCGCGCTCAGCCGGTCGTGCAGCTCCGCCGTCGTCTCCTCGGCCCCGATCTGCACCGCCTCGCGCAAGAGGACCGGGCCGGTGTCCAGCCCCGCCTCCATCTGCATGATGCAGACCCCGGTTTCCCGGTCCCCCGCCATGATCGCCCGGTGGATCGGCGCCGCCCCGCGCCAGCGCGGCAGCAGCGAGGCGTGGATGTTCAGGCAACCAAGGCGCGGAGCATCCAGCACCGATTGCGGCAGGATCAGCCCGTAAGCGACCACCACCGCCACATCGGCATTCAGCGCGGCGAAGTCGGCCACCGCTGCATCGCTGCGCAACGAAACCGGATGCCGGATCGGCAGACCCAACGCCTCGGCCCGGGCCTGTACCGGGCTTGGCCGGTCAGCCTTGCCCCGGCCTGCCGGGCGCGGCGGCTGGCAGTAGACCGCGACGATTTCATGTGCCCCATGCAGCGCCTCCAGCACCGGGACCGAGAACTCGGGCGTTCCCATGAAAATGATTTTCATCCGCGCCGCCCCAGCTTGCCCGCCCTGGCGATCAGCATCTTGCGCTTCAGGGGCGAGAGGTGATCGAAGTACATCTTGCCTGCCAGATGGTCGATCTGGTGCTGCACCGATGTCGCCCAGAGCCCGACGAAATCCCGCTCCTCGACCGCGCCCTCGGCATTCAGAAAGCGCACCGTCACCGCCCGCGGCCGCTGGATCACCGCCGAGACGCCCGGCAGGTTGGGGCTTGCCTCTTCATGCTCGCGCAACTGGACGCTGGCATGCAGGACCTCGGGGTTCGCCATCCGCACCGCCTGCCCCCGCGCCTCTGAACAATCGACCACCGCCAGCCGCAGGGGCACCCCGATCTGCACCGCGGCGAGGCCATAGCCCGGCATCGCGTCCATCGTGTCGATCATGTCGGCCCACAGGCTGCGCACCTCGTCGGTGATCGCCGCGACGTCACCCGCCGGTGTCCGCAGAACGGCATGCGGCCAGGGCAGGCAGCGCCGGACTGTCACGCCCGCGCCCGTTCCCGCTTCAGCTTTTCCATCTTCCGGGTGATCATCTGCCGCTTCAGCGGGCCCAGATAGTCGATGAACAGCTTGCCATCCAGATGGTCGATCTCATGCTGCACGCAGGTCGCCCAAAGGCCCGCGAACTGCCGCTCCTGCACTTGCCCGTCCAGCCCCAGCCAGCGCACCTGCACCTCGGCCGGGCGCTTCACCTCGGCATACTGGTCCGGGATCGAGAGGCAGCCTTCCTCGTAGGTCGACAGGTCTTCCGAGGACCAGATCACCTCGGGATTGACCAGCGCCATCGGCTCGGGGTCGCCCTCCTTGATGCAGTCCATCACGATGACCCGCTTCGTCACGCCCACCTGCGGCGCGGCCAGCCCGATGCCCGGCGCGTCATACATCGTTTCCAGCATGTCGGCGGCAAGGCGCTGGATCTCGGGCGTTATTTCCGCCACGGGGTCACAGAGCTTCTTGAGGCGCGGGTCAGGATGGATCAGGATGGGGCGGATCATGTGCGGGATGTAAAAGCGCTGGCCTGACAAGGCAAGAGCCACGCGTTGATCCGACGGGACCGCGCCGGACCTATGGCGACAGGAATGATGTTCTGGAATTGTATTAAACTTCGGATCACTGTTCCATATTTGGAGATAAAATAGGGATGACTTCCTCATTCACATCGAATATCCGGATGAAAATCCCCAACGACAGGCCCGATGACATGAGCTTCGATACCCCGATCTCCCGCGCCGGGTCCCATTGCGCCAAATGGGACATGCTGGAACCGCTTTACGGCCTCACCCCCGACGATGGCCTTGCCATGTGGGTCGCCGACATGGAGTTCAAGCCGCCGCAATCCGTGCAGGCCGCACTTCAGAAGATGCTCGACCATGGCGTCTACGGCTATTTCGGCGATGACAGCAAATACCTCGACGCGATCCGCTGGTGGATGGCCAACCGCCATGGCTGGGAAGTCGCGCCCGAGTGGGTCTTCACCACCCACGGCCTCGTCAACGGCACCGCGCTTTGCGTCCACAGCTTCACCCAACCGGGCGACGCGGTGGTCCTGATGACCCCGGTCTACCACGCCTTCGCCCGCGTCATCAAAGCCGCCGGGCGCGAGGTGCTGGAATGCCCGCTCACCATGGTCGACGGCACCGCCCGCATGGACTTCGCCGCCTGGGAGAAGCTTTTGACCGGGCGCGAGAAGATGCTGATCCTCTGCTCGCCGCACAATCCCGGCGGGCGGGTCTGGACGGTGGACGAGCTGCGCCAGGTCGCCGACTTCTGCGTGAAGCACGACCTGATCCTCGTCTCCGACGAAATCCACCACGACCTGGTCTATCCCGGCCAGAAGCACACCGTCATGGCCAAGGCCGCGCCTCAGATCGCCGACCGGCTGGTGATGATGACCGCCACCACCAAGACCTTCAACATCGCGGGCGCCCATATCGGCAACGTGATCATCGCCGACCCCGCCCTGCGCAAGACCTTCGCGAACACGATCAACGCGCTCGGCATCTCGCCCAACTCCTTCGGCATGCACATGGCCACCGCCGCCTACAGCCCGGAAGGCGCCGCCTGGGTTGATGCGCTGATGCGCTACCTCGATGGCAACCGGAAGCTCTTCGACGAGGGCGTCAACCGCATCCCGGGCCTGCGCTCGACCCCGTTGGAAGCGACCTACCTCGCCTGGGTCGATTTCTCCGCCACCGGCATGGCCCCGCAGGAGTTCATCGACCGGGTGCAGAAGGTCGCCCGGATTGCCACCAACCACGGCGCGAGCTTCGGGACCGGCGGGGAAAGCTACCTGCGCTTCAACCTCGCCTGCCCGCGCGCCCAGGTGGTCGAGGCGGTGGCCCGGCTGGAAAGGGCCTTCTCCGACCTGCAATGATCCGGTTCCTGCGGCTTCTGGTCTATCTCTGCCTGCTGGTGGGCTTCGGCTTCATCGCCGCCTCGCTCTACAGCCCGCCGGTGCCAGTTCCGACCCCGCCGCCACCGCCCCTGACCGGGTCGGTGGACCGGATCGTGATCGAAAAGGCCGCGCGGCGCATGCAGCTATTCCAGGACGGCAAGCCGGTGCGGACCTATGCGATCGCCCTCGGCTTCACGCCCGAGGGCGACAAGCTGCGCCAGGGCGACGGCAAGACGCCCGAGGGCACCTTCACCATCGACCGCCGGAACGCTGAAAGCGCATTTCATCTGTCGATCGGGCTGGATTACCCCCGTCCGGAAGACATCGCGCAGGCAGCAAAAGTCGGCTATTCCCCCGGCGGCGACATCTTCATCCACGGCCAGCCGAACGCCCTGCCGACCGGGCTGAAGATCAAGGGCGACTGGACCGCAGGGTGCATCGCCGTCACCAACGCCGAGATCGAGGAAATCTGGGCCGTCACCCCCATCGGGACCAAGGTGGAAGTCCTGCCCTGAGCGGAATTTTCGAAAGTTCCGGACCGGAGCCTTCAAAGGCTCCGTCCCGATTTCTTCGAAGAAATCGGCACCTCAAGCCTTCGGCAGATAGCCCACCGGCGCATTCTCGTCGCGCCAGAAGTCCAGCGGCGCGCGGTCCGACACCGCCGTCGCCCGCTTGAAGTCGCAGACCAGTTCGCCATTTTCGATGCTCGACGCCATGATCAGGCATTGGAACACATGGCGCGATCCGTCATAGACATCGACCAGCCCGCGCAGCTTGCCCGGCGAAAAGTCGGCATCCAGCGCAAAGCCGTTGTCCCAGAAGCGCAGCACCGGATAGACCGCGTCGCCGACCTGCACCCGCAGCCGCGACTTGCGCTTCTGGTCACGTTTGCGCGCGGCCTCCAGCCCCTCGCGCACATAGTTCGGCAGAAACTCAAGCATGGCAGCCTCGACCCTTCTCCCAACTGAAATTCTGAAGCGGACCTGCAAAAAATCAAGCTGCCACAAGGGTATTACGCGAATGTAAACTCTGCATGGCGCCAGGGACACAATATTGCGCAACCCCTGGTTGATCGCCCGGCGCCGGACCGATGCTGCGCAGCGAAATCGCCGCAACTCCCCGGAAGCGCTTGCGAATCACCGAAGCCCCGCCGATAGCCGGATCATGATCCTGATCGCCGCCCTCCTCCTTGACGCCGCCTTCGGCGAGCCCCGCTGGCTCTGGGACCGCATGCCCCATCCCGCCGTACTGATGGGCCGCCTCGTGGGCTGGTGCGACGTCCGCTTCAACCGGGATGGAGAGTTGAAACTGAAGGGCACGCTGGTCGCGGCGGGCCTCCTCCTCACCGGCCTCGCGCTGGGCTGGGCAATCCACTTCCTCCCCGACTTCGGCATCCTCGAAGCCCTGGCCGTCGCCATCCTCATCGCGCAGAAAAGCCTGGTCGACCATGTCCGCGCCGTCGCCAGCGCGCTCCGCCGCTCCGTCCCCGAGGGGCGGCAGGCCGTGGCGATGATCGTCGGCAGGGATACCGCCAGCATGACCGGCCCCGATATCGCCCGCGGTGCCATCGAAAGCGCGGCCGAGAACCTCTCCGATGGCGTCGTCGCCCCGGTGTTCTGGTATCTGGTCGCGGGCCTGCCGGGCATCCTCGCCTACAAGCTGGTCAACACCGCCGACAGCATGATCGGCCACCTGACCCCCCGCTATCGCGATTTCGGCTGGGCCTCTGCCCGGCTCGACGATCTTCTGAACCTGATCCCCGCCCGGCTGACCGCACTCCTGATCGCGTTGACCCATGGCTGGGTCGACCCGAAACCTGTCCTCCGCGATGCGCCAAAGCACCGCAGCCCCAACGCCGGTTGGCCGGAATCGGCGCTGGCCCCTGTCCTGAACGTCGCCCTCTGCGGCCCGCGCAGCTACAACGGGGTCCGCAAGGACTACCCCTGGGTCTGGCCGGAAGGCCGCCGCGACGCCGGAGCCGATGACATCGACGCCGCCGCCGATGCGCTCTGGCGGGTCTGGGCCGCCCTCCTTGCGGTTGCCGTTCTGGTGGCGCTGACCTAACGTCGCCGAGATACTCGGAGACCTCATGCGCGCTGCCTTTCTTGCCCTCGCCCTCGCCACCCCCGCCGCAGCCGCCCCCTGTGGCGGCGATTTCGGTGACTTCCTGATGGCGATGGAGGGCGAGGCCATCGCCGCAGGCGTCCCCGCCGACAAGGCGACCGCCTTCTTCAAGGGTGCGCGGCAGGACCCGAAGGTCCTGAAAGCCGACCGCGCGCAGGGCGTCTTCCGCAAGACCTTCCTCGACTTCTCGCAATCGCTGATCTCGAAGCAGCGCCTCTCCACTGCCCGGTCGAAGTCCGAGGCGCTGGACGACATCTTCACCCGCGCCGAAGCCGAATACGGTGTCTCGCGCGGCATCCTCCTCGCCTTCTGGGCCTTCGAGACCGACTTCGGCCAGGTCCAGGGAGACTTCAACACCCGCAACGCGCTTCTCACCCTCGCGCACGACTGCCGTCGCCCGGAAATCTTCCAGCCCCAGGTCCTGGCCGCGGCCCAGCTTTTCGCGCTGGACGACTTCGCACTCGACACCACCGGCGCCTGGGCCGGGGAGATCGGCATGGTGCAGATGCTGCCGAAGGACATTCTGGAACGCGGGCAGGATGGCGACGGCGACGGGCTGATCCTGCTGAAAACCTCGCAGGCCGACGCGATCCTCTCCGGCGCGAAGATGCTGCAACACCACGGCTGGCGCGCGGGCGAACCCTGGCTCGCCGAAGTCGCCCTTCCCGACAGCTTTGACTGGGCGCTGACCGGACTTGATACCGAGAAGCCGACCGAGGACTGGACGGCGCTCGGCGTTACCCCCCGGAACGGTCCCCTCGCCCCCGGCCTTGGCGCCTCGATCCTCTTGCCACAGGGCCGCAAGGGTCCAGCCTTCCTCGTCTACCCGAACTACCGCGTGCTCTTCGAATGGAACCAGAGCTTCGTCTACGTCACCACCGCCGCCTATTTCGGCACCCGTATCGAAGGGGCGCAGCCCTATGCCGCTGGCAGCCCCGACCCGGCTCTCGCGGTCGACCAGATGACCGCGCTGCAGGAAAAGCTTGCCGCGCATGGCCATGACGTCGGCAAGATTGACGGCATCCTTGGCGCGGGCACCCGGACGGCGGTTCAGAAGGAGCAGATCCGCCTCGGCCTGCCCGCCGACGGCTGGCCGACGCGCGGGCTTCTGGACGCGCTCTGATGGCGACGTGGAGCCTTGTCGCCACCGTCAAGGCCCCCGAGGAGAAGGTCCTTGCCTTCGCCGCCTATCACCTGTCGCTGGGGGCCGACCACCTCTGGCTCTACCTCGACGACCCGGAACAGCCCGTTCCCGCGCTCCTTGCGTCTCACCCCCGCGTCACCGTGACCCTCTGCGACGAGGCGCACTGGGCCCGCGTCGGGAAGAAGCGCCCCCCCGCCCACCAGAACCGCCAGGCTCAGAACGCGCGCTATGCTTACCGGGAACTCGTTACCTCGGACTGGATCGTGCACATCGACGTGGACGAATTCCTCCTGACCCCGCGCCCCATCGCCGCCATCCTGGACGACACGCCGCCCGAAACCATCGTCATGAAGCTGGAACCCTTCGAGGCGATGCACGATCCGCTTCTGCCCGACGACATCTTCACCTCCCGCGAATTCCGCGGCGCCCTCCGGCACGAATTCTGGCCCCGCCGCCGCGCCGCGCTTGGCCCCTACCGCAAGGTGATCCGCGACGGGATGTTGTCGCACAGCGTCGGCAAGGTGGTCTACCGCACGCGCATCCCCGGCCTTCTGCCGCGCCTGCATACGGTCATGATCGACAAGGTGTTCGTCAAGACGCCCGACTGGCATCCCGAGCTGAAGCTCCTGCACTTCCACGCGCAGGACAAACCCGCCTGGCTGGCCGCCGTCCCGTTCCGGATGACCAAGGGCGCCTACCAGTTCCGCCCGGAATTGCAGGCCTTCCTCGCCGAAGCCACGCCGGACGAGATCGACAAGTTCTACCGCCGCACCCAAATCCTGCCTGTCGACTTGCGGGGCGAGCTGGTGAAGGACGGCCGGGTGATCCTCGCCGAGCTCGGATTGCGTGCGAAAGTGCAGGCGCTGCGCGACGGAACGCTCTGAGCGGGTTTCAGTCTGAGCGGGTTTCAGTCGACGTTCACCAGCATCAGCGCCGCGCGGCGGAAGGTCGCCATGATCTCGCCCCGCTCCTTCTCGCCGACCTTGGTCTCCACCATCGCCCGGTCCATCACCGCCAGCCAGTCCTCGGCATCCTGCCGCCGGATTTCCACATGCGCATGGATTTCCCGCAGGTTCATGTGCCCGTGCAGTTCATGGTAATAGCGCCGCCCGCCGAAGAAGCCGCAGAGGAAGTTGAACTGCTCGGGCCTCACATGGGAAAGCCCGTGCCCGCGCTGGTGCATCGCCATGATCGTCGCCCCCTGCGGCAGGGTCTCGATCAGGTCATAGAAGTGGTTCACCAGCAGGCTGACCTGCGCTTCCCCGCCGATCCGGTCGATCATCGGTTCCATCGTCCCCTCCCTCAGCTCTGCGGACGGGTCTTCTTCGGGTCGTAGTGCGACAAGGGCACGATCACTGCCGGCAGCCGCTTCTGCTGGCCGTCCAGCTTGCCCACCTCCAGCGTGGTTCCCACTTCGGAATGCGCCACGTCCACCCGAGCCAGCGCGATGTTCTTGCCAAGGATCGGCGAGCGGACCGAGGACGTCACCTCCCCCACCTGCGCCCGGCCGACATGCAGGCAATCGCCATGTCCGACGTCGACCGCCGCGTCGATGTCCAGCCCGACGAACTTCCGCGAGGGATGCTCCTTCCGCCGGATCAGCGCCTCGCGACCGATGAAATCGTCGGTCTTCGACTTCAACGGCACCGTGAAGCCGATCCCCGCCTCGAACGGGTCCGTCTGGTCGCTGAAGTCATAGCCCGCGAAGATCAGCCCCGCCTCGATCCGCACCATGTCCAGCGCCGCCAGCCCCATCGGCCTCAGCCCCAGGCCGCCGCCATTCTCCCAGACCGCATCGTAGACCGCCGAGCCGTCCTTCGGGTGGCAGAACACCTCATAGCCCAATTCGCCCGTATAGCCGGTCCGCGACACCACCACCGGCGCCCCGTTCGGCCCGCCCAGACGGCCCACCGTAAGGCGGAACCAGCCCAGTTCCTCGATCGTCGACTGGTGCGGCGCGGTCCAGATCATCCGCTTCATGATCTCGCGGCTGTTCGGCCCCTGGACGGCCAGGTTGTGCAGCTGGTCGGTCGAGGATCGGACCATCGCCTTCAGCCCCAGCTTTTTCGCCTGCTCGCGCAGCCAGACACCGGAATACTCATCCCCGCCGATCCAGCGGAACTGATCCTTGCCCAGCCGGAACACCGTGCCGTCGTCGAGCATCCCGCCATGCTCATAGCACATCGCGGTATAGACGACCTGGCCCTGGCTCAGCTTCTTCATGTCGCGGGTGACGCACCACTGCATCAGCGCTTCCGCATCCGGCCCCGTCACCTCGAACTTGCGCAGCGGCGACAGGTCCATGACAACCGCCGCCTGACGGCAGGCCCAGTATTCCTCGATCGGGCCGTTCGACGAATAGGCCTGCGGCAGCCAGTAGCCCTTGTATTCCACCACATTGCGCGTCCGGGCCGAGATGCGGTCATGAAACGCGGTTTCCTTGGTCATCTTCGGCTCCGAGGCAGGGGTGGTTCGATGGGCGATGGCCCGGCTGAATTTTTCCGCCCCGGAATAGGTGCGGACGTGGATGTCAGACAGATACCAGCCGTTCGCGGGTGAGGTGTCGTCCGGGCAGGCGGAATTCACGCAGACGATGTCGGTCAGCGCGCGGAACAGCACATAGTCGCCCGGGCGGCTCCAGGGTTCATCGCTGGTCAGCACGCCATGCGCGTCGATCGCGGTGTTGAAGAACAGGTTCACCGCCATCCAGCCGGGACGCGGGTCCACCCCATGCTGCGCCAGCGCCTTGTTGAAGTTGTCCGAGCAGTTGACATGGCCGGGATAACCGATGTCGTCATAATATTTCGACGCGCAGGCCATGGCGAAGGCGTCATGCCGTCCGACCGTATCCTGCACCACCTCGACCAGCGGCACCCAGTCCTGATCGAAGTACTTCGAATGCAGGCCGGGGTTGGAATAGGCATGCCCCATCAGCGTGCGCGAGGTTGTCACGTCCAGCGCGTGCTGGATGCCCTTGTCCAGCTTGCGCGCATCGAAGCACTGGAAATCGGTGCATTGCCGTCCGTCGACGTCGAGGATCTGGATATAGTCGCCCGCCTTGACGAAATAGCTCTCCGCCGTGGCCGACTTGACCCGCAGGTCCAGGATCGGATCGGCCAGCGGATCGGGCAGGTCATGTTGCCCCACCAGCCGCGGTTTCGCACGGTTCACCAGAACCGTGATCGGCGTCGCCGTGTCCTGTGCTTCCGGGGCCATCGGCAGGCCCGGCGCGGCGACAACCAGCCAGCCATCGTCCAGCGCTGTCAGCTCAGCCCTGGTCCCGGCAGGGGTTTCCGGCCCGAACAGCCGCAGCGCCCCCGCCTTGGCCAAATCGATCTTCCGCGCCACCAGCCCCTTGCGCAGCCGCGTCAGGCTGGCCTCGCCCTGGGCCAGCATCGCCTTCAGCCCCTCGGCGCCCGAGTTGCCAGCCTGCCCCAGAATCGCGGCGTCGATCCGGCCCTCCTTCGCCGCCGCCACCAGCTCCACCGGCTGGCCGCCCTCGTCATTGACCAGCACCAGCCGGTCGCCCACCATCAGCTGCAACAGCACCGCGCCACCGCCGGGCACCACATGCCGCTCCTGCCCCTGATGGCGGGAAAAGCCTTGTGGCGTCAGGATCCGGCTGGGCCGGGGCGGACCGGGATTGACCGAGGGATAGATCGTGTCGAGCATGGCGTCCCCGCAATTCGGACCGGGCTGTTTGGCCGGGTCAGTTTAATGAGGATAAAACTTGTTCATCCAGAAGAATAGCGTCAGGGTCAGCCCGACACAAGCACAAGGACAGGGGAAAGCGACGAAATGCTTGCTCTCGGCTTCGGCCTGACCGCCGCCCTGATCTGGGCGGTGCATGACCTTTTGGCCCGCAAGGTGACGCAAGGCGCGGCGCTGTTGCCGATCCTGTTCACCGTGCTTGGTGCGGGCTGCGTCGTCCTGTTTCCCGCCGCGATGGTCGCCGGTGACTGGTCTGTGATGACCGGCTGGTCCTGGGCCGTGGCCGCCGCTTCCGGCATTGCCTATGCCATCGCGGGCGGCAGCCTTTACAAGGCGTTCAGCGTCGCGCCGGTGCGTCTGGTCTCGCCGGTGATCGGCGCCTATCCGATGCTGTCGCTGGCCATCGCGGTGGCGCAGGGCCGCGCCGTGACCGGGGCGGACTGGCTGGCCGTTTCCGCCATCGTCGCCGGGATCGCCATCGTCGCCCTCGCCTCGCGCGAGGATGCACCCGAAGGCTACGCCGCCCCGCCCGCCGTGGCGCTGGGATGGGCGGCCCTGTCGGCTGTGGGGTTCGCCACGACCTTTGCAATGGGGCAAGAGGCGACGCGGCACGGCTCGGATCTGCCCGTCTCGCTGATCGGCCGGATGGTCGCGCTGGTCGCAATCATCGGCCTGGCAACACTGCGCAGGGCAAGCCTCGCCCCGCCCCGGGGACAGGTCTGGCTCCTGTGCCTCATGGGCCTGATGGACGCCGTGGCGCTTGGCGTAGTGACGGCTTCCGGCAGCCTGCCGCAGGCCGAATACGCCTCGGTCACGGCGTCGCTTTTCGGGGTGCTGACCGTCCTCCTCGCCGCCTGGTTCCTGCGCGAAGCAGTCCGTCCCGTGCAGTGGCTCGGCATCGCCGCCGTCTTCGGCGGGATCGCTGCGCTTGGGCTATGGGGCTGACGCCTACTCCGCCGCCTCGACCCTCGGCGGCGCCGCGCGCCGCATCGATTGCGTCAGCCGCCGCTCATCGCGCGGGGAAACGCCGAAGAACTCGGTATAGTGCCGGATCATCGGGCTTGACGTCATGTAGCCGACCGAAGCCGCGATCTCGCGGAAGCTGTCGTTCGAATACAGCACCCGCTGCCGCGCCTTCATCAGGCGCAAGTGGTGATAATAGCGCAAGGGACTCTGCCCGGTTTCCCGCTTGAACATGCGCTCGAAATGGCGGCCCGACAGGCCGACGGCCGTCGCCACGTCGGGGATGCGCAGCGGGTCCTCGACATGGGTCTCGAACAGCCGGATCGCCTCGCGGATCGCGACCGGCAGGCTGTCGGTGGTCCCCCCAGCCCGCGCGACCGGCACCTTCTGGCTGGCATCGGCATCGCGCACGAAAGGGTGCTGGAACCAGCAGGCGACCTCGGTCATGCAGTCGCGCCCCAAGCGTTCCTCGATCAACCGCAGCATCAGGTCGAACACCGCCCCGGCGCCCGAGGCCGTGATCCGCCGCCCCTCGCGCAGGATCGTCACCTCCCGCGCCTCGACGCCCGGGAAGTCGGCCTTGAACGCCGCCTCATAGCACCAGTGCACCGAACAGGGTCGCCCCTCCAGAAGCCCCGCGCGGGCGAGCGGGAAGATCCCGCCCGAGAAGGCGCCCAGCGTCACCCCGGTCCGGTCCAGCCAGCGCAGCCTTGCGGGCGAGCGACGGGGGTCGGCGAACTCGGCGGTGGGGGGCGACAGGAGGTACAACTGGTCCAGCCCCTCAAGCTCCTGCAGGGTCGCGTCCGGCTCGAATCCGATCTCCGCCGACGATCGCACCGGGGCCGCCGTTTCCGCCACCAGCGTCCAGACGAACTCGCGCCGCCCGGTGATCTCGTTCGCCGCGCGCAGGGGTTCGATGGCCGAGGTCAGGCAGGCCATCGGGAACCCGGGGAACATCAGGAACCCAAGCCGAAGGGGCCCGACGACGGTCATCAATCCTCCGGCCACCAGCCGGGCGACGTCGGTGCCCCGTCGTCATGCTTCGACAGCCACTCCACCATCGCCGGGCGGTTGCGGATGAAGCCCTTGTAGGTCGCCAGTTCCTCCGGCAGGTCGCGGACCACCCGGTGCAGGCGACGCGCCCATTTCGGCACAGTGACGATTTCGTCGAAGCTGGCGAGGTAACAGCGGATGTCGAAGGCGATGGCGTTCGACCGAGGCAGACGGTAAAGCGACTGCAACTCCACCCGCAGATGCTGCTTCGCCCCCAGGTTCTCCGGCGTCAGGCTGGCCTTCATCGGCCCCCATTTCGGATAGGTCTCCGGCGCGGTGTCCAGCAGCGGGTTCACCGTCATCGTCCAGTTGAACCGCCGCACCGGGGCGCCGTGCTGCAATTTCAGCAGGAACTTCAGCGCCCGATCGAAGACACCCTTTTCATGCGCCAGCGGCACCGGGGCGTGCCATTCATGGAAATTCATCCCCACATCAAAATCCACCGACCAGTCCGCCTGGCTGGTCGCAATCCCGGCGTCCATCCACAACGTGTTGTCGCGTTCGTCCTGAAGCGTCCAGTCGCCCTGCGTCTGCCGCATGATGTATTCGAACGGCGGATAGGGCAGCGTGCTCTCGTCCAGGAATGTGAACGACTGTTCAATCCCCAGCGGGCGGTTCACCCAATGCCAGCGGTTGCCCTCCTTGGTCAGCGAAAACCACTGCGGATAGTCCCGCGCCTTCGCCTCCATGACCAGTTCCAGCACGTCCCAGCCGGCCAGCGTCATGTGCGGCAAGGACTGGCAGCGCAGCGGGTCGTCGGCCAGAACCTTGCCCCGGTCGATCATCTCGGCGACGTAGTGTTCGTCCACGTCCAGCAGATGCTCGAAGACCGAACCCGGACGCCCCGGCACATGCGGCTCCATGTTGACCGAATACATGTAGTCGTCGCGGTCGAACGGGAACGGGAACCGGCGCGGGTTCGAGTTTCGATAGGTGAAGTCACCCCGGAACGTCTCGTCGCGGAAGAAATCGTTGAAGGCACCCGTCTTGAAATCAAGGCTCATCGTCGTCTCCTATCGGTCGATGACAAGGGTCTTGCCCTCGAAGCGGCTGACACAGGGCATGATCTTCTGGCCCGAAGCCTGCTCGTCCGGCGTCAGCCAGTGGTCACGGTGCAGGATGGTGCCGTCGCATTTGTGAACGGCCGTTTCGCATTGCCCGCAGGCCCCGCCCCGACAAAGGTAGGGGGCATCGACACCAGCGGCCTCCATCGCCTCCAACAGGCTTTGCGTCGGCCCCACGGTGATGGTCTTGCCGCTGGTCGCCAGTTCCACGGTAAAGGGCAACCCGGTCCCCGGCGCGATGAATTCCTCGGAATGCAGCGCCTGTTTCGGCCAGCCCATCGCTTCCGCCGTCGACAGCACCCAGCCGATCATCCCCTTCGGCCCGCAGACATAAAGGTGCGTGCCAATCGGCTGATTTTCCAGCACCTTCTTCAGATCGATCATCTGCTTCTGGTCGTCGAAGTAGCAATGCACCCGGTCGGGATGAGCCGCTGTCAGCCGGTCCATATAGGCACCCAGCGGCTTCGAGCGCGCCGAATAGTGCAGCTCGAACTTGCCGCCGAAATGCGCAAGCTGCCCGATCTGCGCCAGGAACGGCGTGATCCCGATGCCGCCCGCGATCATCAGGTGTTTCTTCGCCCGGTTGTCCAGCGGAAACAGGTTCACCGGGTAGGACAGCGTCAGCTCCATGCCCGGCGTCACATGCCGGTGCATGAACAGCGACCCGCCGCGGCCCACATCGTCACGCCGCACGGAGATCTCGTAGCCAGTCCGATCCTCGGGGTCCGACATAAGCGAATAGGGGTTCAGCCTGCGGGTGCCATGGTCATCCATCTCGACCACGGTATGTGCCCCGCCGGAAAAGGCCGGCAGGTCCGATCCGTCGCGCGCCACGAAGCGGAAGCGCTTGATCAGCTCGTTGACCTCGACAACCTCGGCCACCCGGACCTGGAGTTTCGCACCGCCGCTCATTTGAACCTCACCACGCTTTCCGGCACCAGTCCGGGGTCTTCCGCGTCGATATTCACCCCCTGGAAGGCCGCGAGTCGCCGGGAATAGTGGTCACGGACGAACAGGCTCAACCCGCAATGGCTGCA
>NZ_JAEULP010000033.1 GCF_016792905.1 Tabrizicola sp. | reverse complement strand
TCGGCGAAGAGGAGGGCGGTGAGGGGGGTGTATTCGGCGGGTTTGAGGACGATCGTGTTCCCGGCGGCGAGGGCGGGGGCGACCTTCCAGGCGAGCATGAGGAGCGGGAAGTTCCAGGGGATGACGGCGCCGCAGACGCCGAGGGGCTGGAGGTCGGGGTGTTCGGAGGGCAGGAGCTGGGCGAGACCGGCGTGGTAGGAGAAATGGCGGGCGACGAGGGGGATGTCGATGTCGCGGGACTCGCGGATCGGCTTGCCGTTGTCGAGGGTTTCGAGCGTGGCGAGGAGGCGCGAGTGTTTCTGGGTGAGGCGGGCGAGGGCGTAGAGGTATTCGGCGCGCTTGAAGGCGGGGAGTTTGGCCCAATTGGGCTGCGCGCGGCGGGCGGCTGCGACGGCTTTCGCAATGTCGGCCTCGGTGCCCTGGGTGATTTCGGCAAGGGGTTTGCCGGTGGCGGGGTTGGAGGTCGTGAAGGTCTCGCCCGGCGTGGTGAAGCTGCCGTCGATGAAGTGGCCGAACTTCGCGTCGTGTTTGGCGATCCAGGCGAGGGCCTCGGCGGCGCTTTCGGGGGCGGGGCCGTAGGCCATGCTGTCGAAGATTTCCTTGATGGTCATGGGGGAAGGCTCCTCAACTGCGAGCGGGCGCGCCTTGGTGGGCGTGCGCCTCCGGCGGGGATATTTGGGCCAGTATGAAAGCGTGGACGGTGAGCATTCGTCAGCCCATCGCGTGGCGGTTGGCGGCGGAGTAGTTGCCGGTGAGGTAGTGTTCGAGCTGGCGTTCGATGTCGCCGAGGAGGGAGGAGGCGCCGAAGCGGAAGAGGTCGGGTTGCAGCCAGGGATGGCCGAGTTCGTCTTTCATCAGGGAAAGATAGACCAGCGCGTCCTTGGCCTTGGCGATGCCGCCTGCGGGTTTGTAGCCGACCTTGAAGCCGGTCCGGGCCTCGTAGTCGCGGATCGCGCGGATCATGGTGAGGGAGACGGGGAGGGTGGCGTTGACGGTTTCCTTGCCGGTGGAGGTCTTGATGAAATCTGCCCCGCCCATCATGCAGACGAGGGAGGCGCGGGCGACGTTGCGGAGCGTGCCGAGCTCTCCCGTGGCGAGGATCGCCTTGACGTGGGCCTCGCCGCAGGCTTCGCGCATATCGCGCATCTCGTCATAGAGCGCCTGCCAGTTCTGGGTGAGGACGTGGCGGCGGGAGATGACGATGTCGATTTCCTTTGCACCCGCCCTCACGCTTTCGCCGATCTCGGCGATGCGGAGCCGGTAAGGCGAAAGGCCCGCCGGGAAGCCGGTGGAGACGGCGGCGACGGGGACCTGCGTGCCTTCAAGCGCGCGGACGGCGGTTTCGACCATCTCGTGGTAGACGCAGACGGCGCCGGTGGTAAGCCCCTGCATCCCGAGCCTTTCCAGCATCCAGGGCGCGACGGGCTGGCGGGCCTTGGCGCAGAGGCGCAGGACGCGGCCTTCGGTGTCGTCGCCGGCGAGCGTGGTGAGGTCGATCAGCGACACGGCCTTGAGAAGCCAGGCGGCCTGATATTCCTTCTTCACGCTGCGGCGTCCGGGCAGGGTGGCGGCGCGGCGTTCGATGGCGGAGGTGTTGGCCTGGACGCTGGCGACCCAGTCGAGATCCAGCGCCATGCCGGGGTTGCGGGGATGCGTGACCTGGGGCAGGAGGCCGGTCTGCGGCGGTGACAGCGTGTTCATGGGCGTTCCCCGAAGGTGCCGGATGACTGGGACGATGCCATGCGGGGGGGATCGGGGCAAGGGCTTCAGCCTTGAAAGTTGACCGAATGGTCAATTTCTGACCGCCATCCGCGAGTGACAGGCGGGAAGGGCGGGGCGGGCGTGAAGTGGCCTGGCTATTTGCCGCGCGGTAGGGTGGCCCAGGCGGCGTCGGTCCCGGTCGGGGGCAGAACCTTCGGGTCCAGGCTGCGCAGGATGTGCGTCTTTGCCAGGAACAGTGCCGAAAGTGGCGCGGTCAGGAACAAGAACAGCGTCACGAGGATTTCATGCCAGCTGATGCCGGCGCCGATCAGCAGGAGGTGGAGAACGGAGGCCACCAGCGCGGCACCGACGCCGATCGTGGTGGCCTTGGTCGCCGGATGCAGCCGCTGCATCGGGTCCTTGAGCTTGAGAAGACCGAAGCTGCCGATCAGGCCGAAGGTTCCGCCGAGGACCAGCAGGGCCGCGACCAGGATTTCCAGAAGCACGGTCATTCGATGATGCTCCCGCGCAGGAGGTATTTGCAGAAGGACACGGTGGAAATGAAGCCGGTGAGCGCGAAGAGGAGGGCCGCCTCGTAGGTCAGGGCCGAGCCGGTCTTGAGCCCACCGAGGACGAGGAGCGCAATGGTGTTCACCGTCATGGTATCGACGGCGAGGATGCGGTCGGTGACGGTCGGGGCGGTAAAGAGGCGGATGAGATTCAGCACCAGGGCCACGCCGAAGCAGCCGAGCGCGTAGGTCAGGGCGGAGGCCAGGATCATTCGAAAATCCTTTTCAGGCGGGATTCGTAGCGCGTCTTGATCTCGTCCCGGATGGCGTCGGGATCGGGCGCGTGCAGCGAATGGACGAGAAGCGCGCGGCCGTCGGCCGAGACATCGGCGGTCAGCGTGCCGGGCGTCATGGTGATGGTCCCGGCCAGAAGGCTGATCGCCTCGGGCGAGGTGAGGTCGAGGGGCACGCTGATCCAGGCCGAGCGGATGCGGTCGTTCGGCAGGAACAGGATGATGCGGGCGACCTGGAAATTCGCCACGATCACGTCGCGCAGGACGAGGAGCGTGTAGGGGATCAGGCCGAGCGGGCGGCGGATCACCGGGCGGTAGGGCCACCAGCGGGCCGAGAGGAGCGGGATCAGGGTGGCGAGGATCAGTGACAGAACCAGGCTGCCGAGCGTCCAGTGATTGACAAGAAGGATCCAGAGCGCGGCGAGGGCCAGCGACAGGACAGGATGGGGAAAGAGGCGTTTCATGGCGCCGCCTCCAGCCGGTTGGCGTCGATGTAGGCTTGCGGTGCGAACAGGCTTTCGGCGGTGGTCGAGAGCCAGCCGGTGACGGGCCCGGCAAGGACGGTCAGCGCCACGAGCCCGGCGAGGAGCGCGAAGGTCGCGGCAATGGCCAGCGGTTCAGGGGCGGGTGCGGGCGGCGGGGGCTGGTCGCTTGCCTTCCAGAAGACAAGCGAGCCCGCGCGGGAGAGGCCGAGGACCATCACGAAGGAGGAGATGAGCACGGCGGGCCAGATCAGCGCGGCCTGATCGCGCCAGGCGTCGAGGATCAGGAGCTTGCCGATGAAGCCCGAGAGGGGCGGCAGTCCGGCAAGGGCAATGGCCGCGGCCAGGAACACGGCAGCGGTCAGGCCGGATTGCGCGACGGGGGCCGGCCTGTCGAGGTGCAGGTGCGCGCGGCGACGGGAGACGAGGTCGGACAGAAGGAAGAGGAGCGCGGTCGCGAGGGTGGAGTGGAGGAGGTAGTAGAGCGCGGCCGTGGTGGCGGTGGGGGTGAACTGGGCCAGGCCCAGGAAGACGGTGCCCATCGAGGCAATCCCGGCGAAGGCGGCGAGGCGCGGCAGGGTTCGCGCGCCAAGGGTGCCGACGGCGCCGAGGGCCAGCGTCACCAGGGCGGCGGGCAAAAGGAGGGTCGGCAGGATCAGCGCGGTGGCGGGAAGGTCGGGCGGGAAGACCAGCGTGGAAAAGCGCAAGGTGGCATAGGCGCCGACCTTGGTCATGATGGCGAAGAGTGCCGCAACCACGCCGGGCGCATTGGCATAGGTTCCGGGCAGCCAGAACTGCAGCGGCACCAGCGCGCCCTTGATCGCGAAGACCAGGAACAGCATCACGGCGGCGCTGCGCAGGAGGGCCGCATCGCCCTCGGGCAGGGCCGGCAGTTTCTGGGCAAGATCGGCCATGTTGAGCGTGCCGGTGGTGGCGTAGATCAGGCCGAGGGCGAAGAGGAAAAGGGCGGAGCCCATCAGGTTGAAGGCGACATATTGCAGCCCGGCGCGGGTGCGCGCCTCGCCTCCGCCATGGACCATCAGGCCATAGGAGGCGATGAGCAGAACTTCGAAGAAGACGAAGAGGTTGAAGGCATCGCCGGTGAGGAAGGCGCCGCCGATCCCCATCAGGAGGAACATCAGGAGCGGATGGAAATGCGCGCCTTTCCTGTCCCAGCCGGAGCCGATGGCGTAGAGCACGACCGGCAGGGCCAGCCCGGCGAGGAGCGCCAGCATCAGCGCGGAGAGCCGGTCGAGGACGAGGACGATGCCGAACGGGGCAGGCCAGTCGCCGAGGAAATAGGCCTGCGGGCCGCCCGTGGTGGCAGCGGCAAGAAGGGCGAGCGCGATGCCGTTCAGGGCGAGGATCGCGGCCAGGCTGACAAGCCGTTGCGCGGCAAGGCGGGCGCGGAAGGCGATGACCATCAGCGCGGCGGCGAGGGCGGGCAGGACGACGGGGGCGATGATCCAGTGGCTCATGCGGCGGCCCCCGGACTGCGGACGGTTTTCGAATTGCAGGCTGGCGCGCAAACCTCTTGTCTCGGCGCTGCGCGTGAAGGGCGCGCGGGACCCCGGACGTTCGCCTCCGGCGGGGAAATCCGGGCAGAAGTGAAAGGCATCGGCCGGGTCACGTCGGTTCCTCGTCGTCGCGGTCAAGGTCGACGCGGTCATGTCCGGCCTGCAGGTAGCCGCCCACGGCCATGATCATGATCACTGCTGTCATGCCGAAGGAGATGACGATGGCGGTCAGGACCAGGGCCTGCGGCAGGGGGTCGGTGTAGCGTTCGGCGGTGCCGATGATCGGGGCTGCGTTCAGCGCAAGGCGCCCGGAGGCGAAGAGGAAAAGGTTGACCGCATAGCTGAGGAAGGTAAGGCCGAGGATCACCGGGAAGGTCCTGAGCCGCAGCATCAGGTAGATGCCGACCGCGGCGAGGACGCCGATGATGGTGGCGAGGAGGGCTTCCATCAGCGGGCCTCCTCAAGGTCATGGGCGGCGACATTCGGGCGCTCGCCGGTCTTCAGCGCCAGTCGCGAGAGCGAAGCCAGCGCCAGGAGAACGGCGCCGAGGACGCAGAGGAACACGCCGAGGTCGAAGATCGCCGCAGTGGCGAGCTCGAATTCATCCAGCGGGGGCAGGTGGAGATAGGTGTAGCCCGAGGTCAGGAAGGGCAGGCCGAAGGCCCAGGCACCAACCCCGGCAAGGGCGGCGACGAACACCCCCCAGCCGATCAGGACATGCTGGTCGAAGCGCTGGCGGGCGTGGCTCCAGTCATAGCCCGAGGCGAGGTATTGCAGGAGATAGGCGATGGCGAAGACGAGCCCCGCGACGAAGCCGCCGCCCGGCAGGTTGTGGCCGCGCAGGAAAATGTAGACGCCGACCATCATCGCCATGGGCAGGAGAAGGCGGGTGCCGACGACGAACATCACCGGATGACGGTCGCCGGATTCGACGGTGCGGGGCAGGCGGGCCAGGCGGCGCGAGACGGCGGCATTGCGCAGGAGTGTTTCGGACAGGGCAAAGATGATCAGCGCGGCGATGCCAAGGACGATGATTTCCCCGAAGGTGTCATAGCCGCGGAAGTCGACGATGATGGTGTTGACCGCGTTGGTGCCGCCCGCGCCCGACTTCGACTGGGCAAGATGGAAGGCGGAGATCGAAGGGAAGGCGGGGGCGCGGGTCAGCATGGCATAGGCGAGGCTGCCGAGGCCGAGACCGGCGAGGGCCGCGATGCCCGCGTCGCGCAGGCGCCGGGGAACGGCGCTTTCGGCCGGAGTGTCCTTCGGCAGGAAGTTCAGGGCAAGGAGCATGAGAAGGACGGTCACGACCTCGACCCCGACCTGGGTCAGGGCCAGGTCGGGGGCGGAGAAGAGTGCGAAGAGGGGCGCGATCAGGAGGCCGACCACCCCGGTCAGGATCAGCGCGATCAGCCGGTTGCGGTGGAGGAAGGGCGTGGCCAGCGCGGCGAGGAGCAGCACCGCGCCAAGGGCCAGCGTCACGAAGTCGGGCGCAAGGATCGCTCGGCTGCCGGGCTGATACGGTGCGGCGAAGAAGGCATAGGCCGTGGCGGCGAGGATGGCTGCGAGGCCGATGGCAAGGCTGCGGCTGAAGCTGCCGTTGTGCAGGGCGGAGGTCAGCTTGCGGGCATCGGCGGCAAGGGGCTCGATCAGGCCGTCGTAGAGGCGCTTTGCCTCGGGACGCGGGGTGGCGTCCCAGAGCCTGCGCAGGCGAGGGTAGGTGCCCAGGACAACGAGCCCGCCGCCGATGGCCGCAAGCGACATCCAGAGCGCGGGGGCGGCCAGCCCGTGCCAGTGGCTGAGATGGAGAAGAATAGCGGTTCCGGTGGTGGCGGTGGCGGCGGCGTCCACGATCCAGCCGCTCATCAGGTTCGGGAAGAGCCCGATGAGCACGACCAGCGCGGCGAGCACTGCCGGGGCGGCCCAGAGGCCGGGGGCCGGGTCATGCGGCGCGCGGGGATAGTCGCTGCGCAGCGGGCCGAGGAAACCGTGGGCGAGGAAGCGGAAGGAATAGGCGACTGACAGGAGCGCACCGATCGTGGCGGCAAGCCCGACCAGCCAGGGGGTCGGCCAGGCCACATGCACTGCTTCCCCGAGCATCATCTCTTTTGAAAGGAAGCCGTTCAGCGGCGGAATGCCCGCCATCGACAGCGAGGCGATGGCGGCGATGGCGAAGGTCACGGGCATCAGGCGGCGCAGGCCGCCGAGGCGGGAAAGGTCGCGGGTGTGCGTTTCATGGTCGACGATGCCCGCGGTCAGGAAGAGCGCTGCCTTGAAGCTCGCATGGTTGACGATGTGGAAGATGGCCACCGCGGCTGCCTCGGGGGTGCCGAAGCCGAGGAGCATGGTGATCAGGCCCAGATGGCTGACCGTGGAATAGGCGAGCAGTGCCTTCAGATCATCCTTGAAAAGCGCGATCTTGGCCCCGAGCAGCATGGTGAAAAGGCCGGTGAAGCTGACGATCACGAACCATTCGAAGGTGCCCGACAGCACCGGCCACATCCGGGCCATCAGGAAGATTCCGGCCTTCACCATGGTGGCGGAATGCAGGTAGGCCGAGACCGGTGTGGGGGCGGCCATGGCATGCGGCAGCCAGAAGTGAAACGGGAACTGCGCCGATTTGGTGAAGGCGCCCGCCAGGATCAGGATCAGCGCGGGGAGGTAAAGGGGCGAGGCCTGGATCGCGGTCTTCTGCGTCAGGATCACGCTCAGGTCGTAGCTTCCGGCGATCTGCCCCAGGATCAGCATCCCGGCGATCATCGCGAGCCCGCCGCCGCCGGTGACGGCCAGCGCCATCCGCGCGCCCCGGCGGCCTTCGGGCAGGTGCTTCCAGTAGCCGATCAGGAGGAAGGAGGAGAGCGAGGTCAGCTCCCAGAAGACGAGGAGCAGGAGGATGTTGTCAGAGAGGACGATCCCCAGCATCGCGCCCTGGAAAAGCAGGAGATAGCTGTAGAACTGGCCCATCGGGTCGGAGGTCGCGAGGTAGAAGCGGGCGTAGAGGATGATGAGGAGCCCGATGCCAAGGATGAGGCCCGCGAAAAGGAGGCCGAGGCCGTCAAGCATGAAATTGGCGTTGAGGCCGAGGGCAGGCAGCCAGTCGATCCGGGTCTGGACCACCTCGCCCCGCAGGACGGCCGGAGCAAGCGAGGCCAGGAGGAGGAGCGCCACCAGCGTGACGGCGCCGGTCGAGACGGCGCAGGCGGTGCGGCCCATGCGGATCGTCAGGCCGGGAAGCAGCGCGCCAAGGAAAGGAAGGGCCGCGATCAGGGCAAGGGACATTCAGGCGGCTTCCTCGTCGTGGCCTGCGTTCTGGGCGCAGGATTGGCGTCGCGGCGGGTTTTGTCCAATTTGGCAGTTTTGCGCCGCAGTTCAACCCGGAAGCGGGGAATTTGCCGTGCTTTCCGCGGCGACAGGGTCGGATGAGGGCTGTCAGTCCCGGCAACCGGCGCGAGGCCCGGGGGAGGGATGGCACCATTGGACGAATAGCCCCAGCCGTCCGGGGCAAGTCCGGCGCAGGCTATCCTGAAGCGTCCGGATTGGCGGCGGCAGGGGTTGGCGCCCTGCCGCCGGAAGGTGTCAGACCGGCTCGGCCACGCCCTCGGGCACTTTCGCGCCGGTCATGAAGGCAACGGCGTCCGACATCGAATAGTCCTTCGGGTTGATGACGGCGAGCCTGCGGCCAAGCCGGTGGATGTGGATGCGGTCGGCGACCTCGAACACATGCGGCATGTTGTGGCTGATCAGGATGATCGGGATGCCGCGGGCGCGGACGTCACGGATCAGTTCCAGCACCCGGCGGCTTTCCTTGACGCCGAGCGCCGCGGTCGGTTCGTCCAGGATCACCACCTTCGAGCCGAAGGCCGCCGCCCGTGCGACCGCGACACCCTGGCGCTGGCCGCCCGAGAGCGTCTCGACCGGCTGGGTGATGTCCTGGATCGTCATCAGCCCCAGTTCGTTCAGCTTGTCTCGGGCGAACTTCTGCATCCGCGCATGGTCCATCTTGCGGAAGACCGAGCCCATGATACCGGGAGCCCGCCATTCGCGGCCAAGGAACATGTTGTCGGAAATCGACAGGGCGGGCGACATGGCGAGGTTCTGGTAGACCGTCTCGATCCCCAGCGCCCGGGCATCGTCCGGGCTGCGGAAGTGGACCGGCTGGCCGTCCAGCAGGATCTCGCCATGGTCGGGGACGACCGCCCCCGACAGCGCCTTGATCAGGGTCGACTTCCCCGCGCCGTTGTCGCCGATGACGGCGAGGATCTCGCCCGGCATCAGTTCGAAGTCGCAGCCGTTCATCGCGACCACGGTGCCGTAGCGCTTCATCAGGCCCTTTGCCTGAAGGATGGGTGTCACGGTCATTGCGAAGCCCTCCGCAGCCATTGGTCAAGCGCCACGGCGATGATCACAAGGCATCCCGCCGCGAATTTCTGCCAGTAGTCGTCGACCCCCGCGAGCGACAGGCCGGTGATGAAGACCTGGACGATCAGCGCCCCCAGAACCGAACCGATGATCGATCCGCGCCCGCCGAAGAGCGACGTCCCGCCGATCACCACGGCGGTGATCGAGGCCAGGTTCACTGTGTCGAACGCGATGGGAGAAACGGACCCCACGCGGCCAATGGCAATCCAGGCGGTGAAGCCGCAGATGATGCCCGCGACCGTGTAGACCGAAACGAGTGTCCGGTTGACGTGGATACCGGAGAGCAGAGCGGCATCGGGGTCATCGCCGATGGCATGGACATGGCGGCCCCAGGCTGTGTGGTTCAGCACATACCACAGAATTGCAGCCAGCAGGATCAGGGTGAGTCCTCCGAAGCTGAGCGAGGCGCCTCCGACGTTGATGCCTTTGCCGAACACCAGCAGGGCAGGAGCGTTCGCCTCGATATCCACGTTCCGGATCGATTCAGACTGCGAGTACCAAAGCTTGAGCGACTCGAAGATTGACAGCGTTCCGAGCGTCACGATGAACGGCGGCAGGCGCATCATGGTGACCAGGAGGCCGTTGACGAGGCCCATCAGCCCGCCGAAGAAGATCCCGATGAGCACCGCAATGAGCGCGGGAACGCCGACGACGACGGCAAGATTGCCCATGATCAGGGACGAAAGCACAAGGATCGCGCCGACGGACAGGTCGATGCCTGCGGTCAGGATCACCAGCGTCTGCGCAAGTGCGATAAAGCCGGTGACCGTCATCTGCTTCAGCACGGTCGACAGCGCCCCCATTCCGAGGAAGCGCGAATTGACCAGTCCGAAGGCCAGGACCGACAGCACCAGCACCAGGGCCGGGATCATCGTTGGGTTGCGGCGCATGAAGTTGCGCAGTTTGTGGATGAAGGTCTTGTCGTCCTTCTCGAAGCTGGCCACGGCGGTGTCCGCCTTGTTCAGGGTCGCTTCGAAATCGGAAATGGTCTTGGTGGGTGCGTCGTCACTCATCTTCAGTCTTCCCCCCGGATGACGCCGATGACCGTTCGGGCATCGCCTAAGAAGAAGGGCGACTGTAAAGCCGCCCTTCCACTAATCAAGCATTCGTTAGGGGCAGATCAGCCCCAGCAGAGTTCGGTGCCCTTGGTCGAGTCGATCGACTCGACGCCTTCGACCGGTTTGTCGGTCACGAGGTTCACGCCGGTGTTGAAGAAGGACAGGCCTTCGGTCACGGTCGGCTTGGTGCCGTCCTTGGCGAAAGCGGCAATCGCCTCGATCCCGAGCGAGGCCATCTTCAGCGGGTACTGCTGCGAGGTCGCGCCGATGGTCCCGGCCTTGACCGAAGCCACGCCCGGGCAGCCGCCGTCAACCGAGACGATGATCGCCTGGCTTTCCTTGCCCGCAGCCTTCAGCGCCTGGTAGGCGCCTTCGGCGGCAGGTTCGTTGATCGTGTAGACGACGTTGATGTCCGGGTCCTTCGCCAGCAGCGTTTCCATCGCGGTCTGGCCGCCCGCCGGGTTGGCGTCCGAGGATTCATGGCCGATGACGCGGGGGTCGGTTTCCGACGCCAGAACCTTGCCGTCGGGCACTTCGATGCCGAAGCCGGTCAGGAAGCCGGTGTCGCGCAGCACGTCGACCGAGATGTTGTCCTTGTTGATGTCCAGCATCGCGATCTTGGCATTGGCAACGCCGTCTGCCCCCAAGGTCGCGGCGGCCCATTTGCCGATCAGCAGGCCCGCTTCGAAGTTGTCAGTGGCGAAGGTGATGTCCTGCGCTTCGGCGTCGCCAAGCGGCGTGTCGAGCGAGATCACCAGGATGCCGGCAGCGCGGGCGTCCTTGAGGGCCGGGCCGACCGAGTCGTTCGAGGGCGTGATCAGGATGCCCTTGGCGCCGGCGGCGACGCAGTTTTCGATCGCGGTGATCTGCGGGGCGGCGTCGCCGTCCTTTTCCCCGGCATAGGCCTGGAAGTCGAGGCCGGCGGCGGTGGCGGCAGCTTCGGCGCCTTCCTTCATCTTGACGAAGAACGGGTTGGTGTTGTTCTTGGTGATCAGGCAGGCCAGGTCGGCCGCCGAGGCCATTCCCGAGATCAGCGCAAGCGCGCCCGCGCCCAGAAGGGCTTTCGTGGTGACTTTCATAGGTCTTCCTCCCAAGGGTGGGGCATTGATGCCCCCCGGTTCAGCAATCTCTGCACAGGTCCCCCGGACGCTGCGCCGTGGGGAAGAAAATCTGATTCCCTCCCTTGCGTCAAGATAAATAAATTACTCTGATTTATTATTGACAGCGGTCCGCTCCCCCGCCAGTCTGCATGGTGGCAGGCAGGGTTTCGCCCGTCCGCCATCGCGTCCCGCGCACCCGGAAGGAGGGGGAGGTCCGTCATGCTTATCGGTATTCCGCCCCTCCTCGGTCCCGAGTTTCTGGCGACGCTGCGGTCAATGGGCCATGGCGACGAGATCGCCATCGTCGACGGCAACTATCCGGCGGCCGACCATGCGCGGCGGCTGCTGCGGGCGGACGGGCACGGGATCCTGTCGGTGGTCGAGGCGGTGCTGACGGTCATGCCGCTGGATCGCGCGGTTCCGGCGGCCTTGTTTCGGGCCAGCCTGAACAACGATCCGGCGCAGCAGGGCGAGATTCACCGCGCCATCGACGCGCTTTGCGCCCGGATGGCGCCGGGCCTGCCGGTCGTTGCCCTTTCCGGCGAGGCGCTTTATCCCCGCATCCGGGCCGCGCATGCCATTGTCGCCACCAGCGAGATGGCGCTTTTCGCCAATGTGATCCTCCGCAAGGGGGTGATCGGTTCCTCGGGCTGAAGGGAGCCGACACCGATGCAGGACGCCTCGCCCGAGCGCAGCCAGCCCGACGCCGCAGCACTGCGGGGCACCAACCAGTCGGGGATGCGCGATCACAACGAGCGGCTGGTCCTGAGCCTTGTCCGCCGCCACGGGGCGCTGGCCAAGTCCGACATCGCGCGGATGACCGGGCTCTCGGCGCAGACCGTCAGCGTGATCATGCGGCAGCTGGAGCAGGACGGGCTCCTGGAACGCGGCGAGCCGGTCAGGGGGAAGGTCGGGCAGCCTTCCGTCCCGATGTCCTTGGCGGCGGAGGGGGCGTTCTTCTTCGGGCTGAAGGTCGGGCGTCGTTCGGCCGACCTGGTGCTGACCGATTTCCGCGGCCGGATGCGGGCAGCGCGGCGACGGGTCTACCGGTACCCCTCGCCGGATGCCGTGGTCGGCTTCGTGCGGGAGGCGGTACCGGCGCTGGCCGGGGAGTTGCCCCCCGCCTTGCGCGAGCGGATCATGGGGATGGGGATCGCGATGCCGTTCCAGTTGTGGAACTGGGTCTCGGTGCTGGGAGCGCCCCAGGCGGAGATGGATGCCTGGAGGTCCCGCGATATCGGGGCGGAACTGGGCGAGGCATTGGGCCTGCCCGTCTATGTCCAGAATGACGCGACCTCGGCCTGCGGGGCGGAGCTGATCTTCGGGACGGGGGAGCGGCCGAAGGATTTCCTCTACTTCTATTTCGGG
The DNA here is from genome assembly GCF_016792905.1 of Tabrizicola sp. GTDB lineage: Bacteria > Pseudomonadota > Alphaproteobacteria > Rhodobacterales > Rhodobacteraceae > Tabrizicola. The sequence continues at coordinate 15,592 of NZ_JAEULP010000033.1, read as the reverse complement.
ACCTTCATCGGCGGGGGGCTGGTGATGAACGGCCAGTTGTTCCTTGGCCGGACAGGGAATGCGGCGGCGGTGGGGTCGATCCAGGTACCAGCCCCGGGCGGGGGAACGCGGCGGCTGATCGACCTTGCCTCGATGTCGGTGCTGGCCGCGGCGATGGAGGCGGCGGGAGAGACGTCGGACCACCTGTGGAGCCAGCACGACCGCTGGGAAGTGTCGGAGGCGGTGCTCTCGGCCTGGCTCGACCAGGCGGCGGGAGCGCTGGCCCAGGCGACGCTGGCGGCGGCGGCTTTGCTGGAGATCCAGACGGTGCTGATCGACGGCTGGATGCCGGTCGCAGTCCGGGCCGAGATGGTGCGGCGGGTTCAGGGGGCGCTGCTGGGACTGGACCTCGCCGGGATCGACCCGCCGGTGATCCGGGAGGGCACGGTGGGGGCGGATGCCCGCGCACTGGGGGCGGCGGCGATCCCGCTGTCGCAGCGATACCTGATCGACCAGAATGCGGCGGTCAGGGAGGGCTAGTGTCCACGGTGGACATTTTCTGATTTATGTTCGTAATCAGTATGATATGCGCGGGCGTTTACCGACTGTTAAGCGGTGGCAAGAGGGGCTTCCCCTCACCCCGCCTTGGGGCGATGTTGGCGGGATGTGTCGCGCTGTGGGAAAGCCAGAAAGCTGGAACAGAATCGGGCGGGGGCGTAGACTGATCCGGTCGGAGCCAAGGCAAGGGGGATGCCATGCAACTCGATGCCCAACAGGTCACCGTCATGCTTCCGGTACGCGATCTTGCCCGAGCCCGGGAGTTCTACGAGCGTGCCCTTGCCCTGCCCACGGGCGAGGAGAAGCTGGACGGCAAGGTCGTCTATCGCTGCGGCGGTACGGAGATTGCGCTGTTCCCGAAGCCCGAAGGGACCAAGGCGGAACATACCGCACTCAGTTTCCGGGTGGCGGACATCAGGTCCTCGATTGCCGAGCTGGAGGGCAGAGGCGTGGTCTTTGCGGACTACGACCTGCCGGGGTTCAGGACGGTCGAGCATGTCTGCGTCCTGGGATCGGAAAAGGCGGCCTGGTTCAATGACACCGAGGGGAATATCCTGTGCCTGCATGAAGATATTCCGGGACCGGGCGCCCTGTAGCTGACCGCTCCGGTCCCGGCTGCCAGCGTTTCGGCAAGCCTTGGCGGGCAGGACTCTTTGCCCGCTCGCCCCGTCAGCCCCCGTTCCCTTCCCCGCCGTCGCGGTGCATCCTGTGCTGAACTGGAGGATCCCCATGCGCAGCCTGCTTCTTTTCGGCGACAGCAATACCCATGGCACGATGCCGATGCCGGACCTGGACTTCGAAGGCCGTTTCGGGCGCGAGGAACGCTGGGCGGGGCGGCTGGCGCGGCTCCTCCCTGATTGGGAGGTGATCGCCGAAGGTCATCCAGGTCGCACGACCGTGCATGACGACCCGGTGGAGGGCGCGCATCGCAATGGGCTGACGGTGCTGCCGGCGCTTCTGGAAAGCCATCGGCCGCTGGACCTCGTGGTGATCATGCTGGGGACAAATGACCTGAAGGAGCGTTTCTCGGTCAATGCCTGCGACATCGCGCTGTCGCTGGAGCGGCTGGTGCGGCTGATCCGGGCCTCGGAGGCCGGGCCGGAGGGCGGGGCGCCGGGGGTGCTGCTGGTCGCGCCGCCGCCGATTGTCGAGACCGGCTGCCTTGCGGGCATGTTCGCGGGCGGGGCCGCGAAGTCGCGGGGGCTGGCGGCGGAAATCCGGGCCTCTGCCGCGCGGCTGGATGTGCCGTTCCTTGACGCGGGCGAAGTGGTTGCCGTCTCGCCCGTCGACGGCATCCACTATGGGCCCGAGGCGAATCCGGCGCTCGCCGAGGCCTTCGCGGCGGCGATCAGGGCGCATTTCCCCGATTGATGGCGCAATTTCGCTAGAACGCCTGGCCGGGTCGGAGGCAGGATTGGGGCAGGAGGACCCAGCCATGACCCAGCACGATCCCGCCCTGTCCGCCATTGCCGAGCTGCGCGCCAATGTCGCCGTGCCCTTCGAGCGCGCCCATGCGATGCCGAAGTCGGTCTATACTTCGCCCGAGTTTGCCGAGGCCGAACAGCGCCACATCTTCGCGCAGGAATGGCTGTGCGCGGGGCGGGCGGATGCGCTGGCGAAACCCGGCGACTACCTGACGATGAATATCGCGGGCGAGCCGGTGATCATCCTGCGCGACCGCGAGGGTCAGTTGCGCGGCATGTCGAACGTCTGCCGCCACCGGATGAGCACGCTGCTGGAAGGCCGGGGCAATGTGCGGTCGATTGTCTGCCCCTACCACGCCTGGACCTACAATCTGGATGGCTCGCTGCGGGGCGCCCCGGCGATGGCGCGGAACGAGGATTTCTGCCGCGACGACGTCAAGCTGCCCCCGGTCCGGGTCGAGGACTGGCAGGGCTGGATCATGGTGACGCGGAACCCGGACGCGCCGCCGGTGGCCGAACGGCTGGCGGGGGTGGACCGGCTGGTCGGGCACCTGCCGATGGCGGAGTATCGGGAGGTCTTCCGGGAAGAGTTCCGCTGGGACACCAACTGGAAGGTGCTGGCCGAGAATTTCATGGAAAGCTACCACCTGCCGGTCTGCCATGCCGGGACCATCGGCGGGGCGTCGGACCTGAACAAGATGGAATGCCCCGAGGGGGAAGAGGCGTTCAACTATCACTGGATCATCAAGAACGACACGGTGCCGCTGGCGCTGGCGCATCCGTCGAACACCACGCTTCAGGGCGATGACCGGCGGATCACCTGGCTTCTGGCGATCTACCCCTCGCTTCTGATCACCCTGACGCCGGGGTATTTCTGGTATCTGTCGCTGACGCCGGACGGGCCGGGCTCGGTCCGGGTGCTGTTCGGGGGCGGCATGAGTGCAGAATGGATGGCCGACCCCGAGGCCGAGAGCCATCTGGCCAGCGTCAAGGCGCTGCTGGACGACGTGAACGTCGAGGACAAGGGCTGCGTCGAGAAGGTCTGGAAGGGGCTGTGCGCGGGCCTGTCGGCACCGGGGGCGCTGAGCCATCTGGAGCGGCCGAACTACGATTTCGCCCGCTACATTGCCAGCCGGATGCCTGCCTGACCCGTCGCGAGCGGCATCAATCCTGTGCCGGGGAGGGTTCTGTCGCGCGGTTTGTCGCGGTGGGCGGTCGGGGCTTGACCGAAGGCCAATCTGCGGCGCTCATGCGTTCATGCATCTGAACGACGGTCTTTCGCCTGCGCTTCTGGTTGCCCACGGGCAGCCCTCGGACCCGTTTCCGGCGGCCCGGGCGCTGGAGGACCTCGCCATGCAGGTGGCGGCGTTCCTGCCGCGCTGGAACGTCCGGGCCGCAACGCTGGCCGAGACGCTGGCGATTGCGCGGGGGGTGGCGGGAAAGGACTTCGGTCTGGTCTACCCGCTGTTCATGGCCCGGGGCTGGTTCACCAAGGTGCAGATCCCGAACCGGCTGTTCGAGGCCGGGGCGTCGCGCTGGAAGGTGCTGGAGCCCTTCGGCTGCGATCCGAAGGTGCAGGAGCTTTGCGTGGATCTGGTGCGCGAAAGCGGGGCGGACGAGGTGGTGCTTGCGGCGCACGGGTCGTCGAAATCGGCGGAGCCTTCGGATGTCGCCCGGCATGTGGCGGCGCGGATCAGGGCCGAGACGGGGATCGCGCGGGTCGAGGTCGGCTTCATCGACCAGGTGCCGCAACTGTCGACGCTGACCGGCTTCGGGCCGGGGGCGGTCTGCCTGCCGTTCTTTGCGGCGGCGGGCGGGCATGTGGCGGACGACCTGCCGCGGGCGCTGGACGCGGCCAGGTTCCGGGGCCGCATCCTGCCGCCGGTCGGGGCGGACGCGCGGGTGCCGGGGCTGATCGCCTCGGCGATCCTCCGGGGCGTGCCGGTCTGTGCTGGAACGTGCCGCTGGGCCGGGGGCCAAAATCCTTAAGGAAGGATTTTGACAAAGGGTCTACCACAGCTGGGCGGTCTTGCTTAAGGATTTTGGCCCCGGCCGTCAGACCGTGTGCAGGTAGAGATCGAAATCGACCTCGCTGACCGTGCGCATCACGCGGGCGTATTCGGCAGCCATGATCGCGGTGAAGGTGCGGTGCATGTCCTCGCCCAAAGCGTCTTGCAGGAAGGCGGACCGCTTCGCCGTGTCGATGGCCGATTTCCAGTCGGTCGGAATCCCGGCCCCGCTTTCATCCTCGTAACCGTTGCCGGTGGTTTCCGGGCCGGGGTCGATCTGCTCGGTCATCCCCTTGCGCACCCCCGCCAGCACGGTTGCCGCCACCAGATAGGGGTTCGCGTCCACTCCCGCCGGGCGGTGTTCGATCCGGCGGGCCTTGATGTCGCCTGCCGGGATGCGCAGCGCGACAGAGCGGTTGTTGACGCCCCAGGTCGGGCTGACGGGGGCGTAGGACTGGCTGGCGAAGCGGCGCCAGGAGTTCGCGTGGGGGGCGAAGACCAGCATGCTCTCGCCCATCGTCTCCTTCAACCCGCCGAGGGCGTGCAGGATCGTCGGGTTCCACTTGCCCTCGTCCTTCTCGACGAAGACGTTCTTGCCAGCGTCGTCCAGCATCGAGACGTGGAAATGCATGCCGGAACCGGCGTAGTTCTCGTTCGGCTTGGCCATGAAACAGGCGACGACGCCATGCGCGCGGGCCTGGGCGCGGACGATGCGCTTCAGGCGCATCAGGTCGTCGGCGGCCTGCATCACGTTCTCGCGGTAGTGGAGCGTCAGTTCGTACTGGCCGGGGGCGTATTCCGAGATCAGCGTCTCGGCCTTGATCCCGGCCTTTTCGGCGCCCGCATAGATGTCGCTGAAGAGCGGCAGCATCCCGTGCAGGTGATCGACGGAATAGACCTCGGTCTTGTGGCTGGCGCGGCGGTCGAGGACGTCGCGGGCGGGCTGCATCTTGCCATCGGGGCCGCGTTCGGGGTCGAGGAGGAAGAATTCCAGTTCGAAGGCCCCGGCGGGATGAAGGCCGTCCTTGGCCAGCAGATCGACCTGGCGTTGCAGGGCATGGCGCGGATCGCTGGTCATCGGCGCGCCGTCGAGGGTGTACATCGACATGAACACCTCGCCGCGCGGCGGTTGGGTGTTGTGCAGGGGCTTCAGCGTGCCGGGGATCGGCCAGGCGCGCAGGTCGCCGTCGCCCTGGTCCCAGATCAGGCCGGTTTCGTGGACATCCTCGCCACAGATGTCGAGGCCGAGGATGGAAATCGGCAGATGGCGGCCATTGTTGTAAAAGGACAAAAGCTCATGGCGCCGGATGATCTTTCCCCGGCCAATTCCGTTGGCATCGTGCAGGATAATGTCAAACGCCTCGATCTCGGGGTGCGCGGCGAGGAAGGCTTCGGCTTCGGCGGGGGAGGAACCGGAGGGGCTGGTCAGGGTCATGTTCAGTCTGCTTTGAGAAGGTCGGAGAGGATGGCGTCGAAGCTGGCAATCAGGCGGTCGACCTGGGCCTTCTTCGTTGCCGGGCTGATGAGCATCATGTTGTGGAACGGCGCGATGAGGGTGCCCCGGTTGATGAGGCCAGTGTGGATTGCGGCCTCGACCTGCGGGTGGTGGGCAAAACCGGCTTCGGTCCCGTTCTTCAGCGGGCCCGGCGCGCAGATGAATTCCACCCGCGCGCCGACGCGGACGACATGCCAGGGCGCGCGATGGCGGTCGATGATCGCCGCAAGGCCGTGGGAGAGGCGTTCGGCCAGCTTCTCCATATGGGCGTAGTTTTCCGGGGTCATCACCTGGGACAGGTTGGCGACCAGGCAGGCGAATTGCATCGGGTTGGCTGAAAGGGTCGTGCCCATGCCGGAGCGGCCGGAGGGTCGGTTGGCGTTGACCGCCTCGTACCGCTTCGCGGTCTCGTCGGTCAGGCCCCAGACGGCGGTGGGCATGCCGCCTGCGACACATTTGCCGACGACGAAGATGTCGGGGCGCAGCGAATGGACGCGGGTATAGCCGCCGAGGCCGGAGGAGATGGTATGCGTCTCGTCCATGATCAGGAGCGCGCCGCACTTCATGGAAAGCTGGCGGAGGCCATCGTGGAACCCGGCCTCGGGCAGGACCATGCAGGAATTGGTCATCACCGGCTCGGTCAGGATCGCGGCCACGTCGCCTTGCGCCAGCGCGGTCTCGACCCCGGCCAAGTCATTGAATTCGCAACAGACCGCCGTTTGCGTCAGGTCGGCCACCTGACCGAGAAGGCCGGGGGAGTTGACGGTTCTGCCGTTTTCCAGACTGACGAAGGTGTCGTCGACCGTGCCGTGATAGCAGCCGTTGAAGACCAGCACCTTGGGCTTGCCGGTGATCGCTCGGGCGACGCGCAGGGCGAAGCGGTTGGCGTCGGTCGCGGTGGTGGCGATCTGCCAGCGGAAGTTGCCGAAGCGATCGGTCAGGAGCTGCCCGGCCTCCAGCGCGGCCTCGGTCGGCAGCATGTATGTCAGGCCCCGCCGGGCCTGATGGCGGATGGCTTTCGCCACGGGACCGGGGGAGTGGCCGAACATCGAGCCGGTATCGCCGAGGCAGAAATCGTCGAGCTTGATGCCGTCGATGTCTTCGATCCGTGCGCCATGGGCCCTGGCGACCAGCGGCAGGTGCGGCATCGGCCAGTCGGCCATCCAGTGCATCGGCACGCCGCCCAGAAAGACGCCCGCGCCCTTCGCCAATGCCTTGGCGGATTTCGGACGGCGCTTTGCATAGGCCTCCGCCTCGCGAGCGGCGAAGGCGGCAAGGCGGGAGGTGGCGATTCCGGCGATGGTTTCAGCAGGCATGGCAGGCCCCTTGGGACGTCGCTGCGTTTATGCGCCAGAATTTGATCAAATTGCAAGATGCTCGTCGTGCGTCTTCGACTTCTCCTCGCGCGGCGGTCTGCGAGGAGGGGCGAAGCCGCAGGCGGGCGGGTCAGGCCCAGCGACCCTCGAAGTCCTCGGGGACCAACAGGTTGTGGCGGCCCATCGCTTTCACGTCCTTTTCGCCGCAGAGCGCCATGGTGATGTCCATTTCCTTGCGGATCACCTCCAGCGCCTTGGTCACGCCCGCCTCTCCCATGGCGCCAAGGCCGTGGATATAGGCGCGGCCGATCATCGTGCCCTTGGCGCCAAGCGCCATCGCCTTCAGCACGTCCTGACCCGAGCGGATGCCAGAATCGAGCCAGACTTCTGTCTGGTCGCCGATGGCGCGGGCGATGGCGGGCAGGCTGCGGATCGAGGAGAGCGCGCCGTCCAGCTGCCGCCCGCCGTGGTTCGAGACGATCACCGCATCGGCCCCGGCATCGGCGGCCAGCTTCGCGTCTTCGGCGTCGAGTACGCCCTTGAGGATGAACTTGCCCTTCCACTGGTCGCGGATGCGGGTGACTTTCGACCAGTCGAGCTTGGGGTCGTATTGTTCGTTGGCCCAGGCGGTCAGGTCGTCCAGTTTCTGCACGCCCTTCACATGGCCGACGATGTTGCGGAACTGGCGGCGCGGGGTTTTCGCCATGCCAAAGGCCCAGCGGGGTTTGGTGGCGATGTTCAGCAGGTTCGGAATGGTGGGCCGGGGCGGCGAGGTCAGGCCGTTCTTCAGGTCCTTGTGGCGCTGGCCGAGGATCTGCAGGTCCAGCGTCAGCACGAGGGCCGAGCATTTCGCGGCGCGGGCGCGTTCGATGGCCGCGTCGACGAAATCCTCGTCCTTCATGACGTAAAGCTGGAACCAGAACGGGTCGGGGCTGGCAGCGGCCACATCCTCGATCGAACAGATCGACATGGTGGAGAGGGTGAAGGGCACCCCGGCCTTGGCGGCGGCGCGGGCGGCGAGGATTTCGCCGTCCGGGTGCTGCATCCCGGCGCTGCCGACCGGGGCGAGGGCCACCGGCATCGACACCTTCTGCCCGGCCATGGTGGTGGAGAGATCGCGCCCGGTCAGGTCGCGGGCGACGCGCTGGCGGAAGCGCAGTTTCGCGAAGTCCGACGTGTTCTCGCGGAAGGTCTGTTCGGTGTAGCTGCCCGATTCGCAGTAGTCCCAGAACATCTTCGGCGTGCGCTTCCGGTGCAGGCGCTTCAGGTCTTCGATGCAGGTGATGACGGGCATGGTGCGGTCCTGGAGCAAGCGGGCGAAATTGGTCAGTCTTTCTTACCGCCTTGCGGCTTTGGGTGCAAGACTGCTGCGGGGGCCTCGATCAGATGGCGCAGGGCGGCGTCGAGCTGGTCGAAGGCCTGGGCGCCGATGACCGTGCGCCAGCGGGATTCGATCTCGGCCTTTATGCGGTCGGCGTCGCGCATGGCGGCCTCACCCGCCGGGGTCAGGCGGACCCGGCGGGCGCGGGCGTCGGTGGCGTCCTTCTCGCGCATCAGGATGCCGTCGGCGACCAGCTCGTCGACGAACTGCTGGACGGCCTGCTTGGTCAGCCGGGCGCGGTCGGCAAGGTCGCCCTGCCGGAGGCCGTTCGGGCCGATGTGGACCATCAGGTTGCCACGCGCCTGACCGAACCAGCCGTGCCCTGCCGCGACCATGGCGGCGGTGAATTCCACCCGCCAGGCCTGCGCCGCGCGCCAGAGGGTCCAGCCGATATGGTCGGGGGGGGCGGGCATGCGGGTTCCAATCGTCAAGCTACTTGACAATATTGTTTTGGGCGATCATTAGTCAAGTTGCTAGACCATTTCCGGTCGATTGCCAAGCGCCGGGGCGTTCCCGGAGAGCGAAAGGATATTGCGATGACGTTACTGGATCAGACTGTGCTGGAGGTCCTGTTGCCGGGCTTCACCCACCATGTCGACATCGGGCAGGAGGCGGATGCGACGATCAGCTATGGCGCGGGCGGGCTGGCGCAGATGGTGCTGCCGGGCAAGCCGCCGATGAACGGGGAATGGAAGCCGTTGCCGCAGGGTTATCATGTCGCCTGGTCGGACGGGCCGGAAGGTGCCTGGCAGATCCGGCATGAGGTGGGGCGGCTGGTCTATATCGACCCGACGGGCCGCGAGGCCGGGACGGTGACGAAGATCGAGCCGATCCGGGCCTGGACCTAAGACGAGAGGGCCGCCCAGTCAGCTGCGGCGGCCCGACATCTGGGCGCCGGCGTCGGCGGGCAGGCGGCGGAAGACCAGGAGCGACAGGCCGGAGACCACGGCGACGATGAGGAAGGCCGGGGGGAAGTCGGCGGCGGCAAGCGACGTGCCGCCACGAAAGGCCATGCTGGCGGCGACGGCGGTGGCGCCAAGGGTGACGCCGAGGCCGAGCGAGACCTGCTGGGCCGCGCTCGACAGGCTGGTGGCGCGGCTCATCTCGTCCTGGCTGAGATCGGCGAAGGCGATGGAGTTCAGGCTGGTGAACTGGATCGACCGGAAGCAGCCGCCGATGAAGAGGACGGCGTAGATCACCAGATGCGAGGTGTCGGGCCTGAAGAGCCCGATAGCGGCCAGCGAGGCAATGGCGAGCAGGCCGTTGGCCATGAGCACCCGGCGGAAGCCGAAGCGGCGCAGGATCAGGGCGTTGACCGGCTTCATGAACAGCGCGCCAAGGGCCGAGACGAAGGTCAGCGCGCCAGACTGGATCGCCGAAAGGCCGAAGCCCAGTTGCAGCATCAGCGGCAAAAGGAAGGGAATGGCGCCGATCCCGGTACGGAACAGCGTGCCGCCGAGGACCGAACTGCGGAAGGTGGCGATGCGCAAGAGCGAGAAATCCAGGATCGGCTGCGGCACCCGGCGGCAATGCCAGACAAGCGCCACGGACAGGACAGCGCCAAGGACCAGAAGGCCCAGCATGCTGGCGGAGGGGCTGGCCATCTCGGTCATCTCCATCGAGCCGAGCATCAGGGCGGAAAGCGCCAGTCCTGAAAGAACGAACCCCCAGCCGTCGAAGCGACCGACCGGGCGGGGCGCCTCGCGCGGGAGGAGGGCGAGCGCCAGCGTCAGGCACAGGATCCCGATGGAGATGTTGATCAGGAATATCCAGTGCCAGGGATAGTTGGTGACGATGATCCCGCCGACCAGCGGGCCGAGGACCGGGCCGAGGAGCGCGGGCATGGTCAGCCAGGCCATCGCCGAGACGAAGCCCTGTTTCGGGGTGTTGCGGGCCACGATCAACCGCCCGACCGGCACCATCATCGCCCCGCCGATGCCCTGCAGGAAGCGGGCGACGACGAAGCCTTCCAGCGTGGAGACGGTGGTGCAGGCGAGGGATCCGGCCATGAAGACCAGGACGGCGGCGGCAAAGACGCGCCGCGCGCCGAAACGGTCGGCAACCCAGCCCGAAGGCGGGATGAAGATCGCGAGGCTGATCAGGTAGGAGGTGAGGGCCAGTTTCAGCGACAGCGGGTTGACGTCCAGGTCAGTCGCGATGGTCGGCAGGGCGGTCGACAGGATGGTGCTGTCGATGTTTTCCATGAACAGCGCCGCCGCGACGACCAGCGCGATGGTACGGGTGCCAACGGTGCTGAGCGGACTGACCTCGACCGTCATCGCGGCCTCAGGCCGAATGCGCGCCGTCGGCGAGCGCCTTCACTTTTGCGAGCACCTGCGGCACCGGGACACCGGCGCCGATGTCCTTGACGATGGCGGAGCCCACGACCGCGCCATCGGCGACGCTGGCGATGGACCGGGCCTGGTCGGGGGTGTTGATCCCGAAACCGACGATAACCGGCAGGTCAGTGGAGCGCTTGATCCGCGCGACTTCCGGCCCCACATCGCCCGCCTGTGCGGCGGCAGCCCCGGTGATCCCGGTGATCGAGACGTAATAGACGAAGCCGGAGGTGTTCTGCAGGACCTTCGGCAGGCGCTTGTCATCGGTGGTGGGGGTGGCGAGGCGGATGAAGTTCAGGCCCGCCTTCTGCGCGGGGATGCAGAGTTCCGCATCTTCCTCGGGCGGCAGGTCGACGACGATCAGGCCGTCGATCCCGGCCTCCAGCGCGTCTTTCAGGAAGCGGTCGACGCCGCGGGAATAGATCGGGTTGTAGTAGCCCATGAGGACGATGGGGGTGGTCTTGTCACCCTTGCGGAAGGTGCTGACCATCGACAGGACCTTGTCCATCGTCATGCCCTTTTCCAGCGCGCGCTGGCCTGCGGCCTGGATCGTCGGGCCGTCGGCCATCGGGTCGGTGAAGGGCATCCCCAGCTCGATCACGTCCACCCCGGCGGCGGGCAGGCCCTGCATCACGGCCAGCGAGGTCGCTTCGTCCGGGTCGCCGCCCATGATATAGGCGACGAAGGCCTTCTTCCCCTGCGAGCGCAGCCGCGCGAAGGTGTCGTCGATGCGTGTCATGCTGGCCCCCTGCAAATCCGGTTCCATCTGCCACGCAGACTTGGGGAAAATCAATGGGGCGCGGGAAGGTCGCAGGCCATCATCACCAGGTCATGCCAGACCGGCTGACCATCAGGCCCCGAACGGAAGCGCAGGCGGGGGACCAGCCGCAGCGTGGTGCGAAAGCCAAGCCGTTCGTAGAAGGGCCCGGCGGTTTGCGTCCCGAGATGCACCGTCCTGACGCCATCCCGCGCCAGTGCCTGCCAAAGCGCCTGCCCAAGTCTGGTGCCGGTGGTCGGTGGCAGGCCACCCGCCAGGGTCATCGTCGCCAGATAGGCATAGCGGTGACCGTCAAGATCATGGACCGACCCGCAGGCCCCGCCCGCAAGTGCGCCGGTTTGGTCGAGAAGCCGCAGGGCGAAGCTGGGACGGATCTTCTCGTCCGCCTCATTCACCGCCTCAAGGTAAAGCGTCCGGTCCTGCCCGGTGATAGAGCCGGTATCGAGGGAGAAAGCAGCGGTATGATCAGGGCCTGCCGGCATGACGATGGGCGTGGCCGCGTAGCCTGCGGCCCCCAAGGCCGGGCCGATCCGGTCGGCATAGGTGGTCAGGATCACGATCCGGCCGAAGTCCTGCCCCTCGGCCGCATGGCGGCGCGCAGCGATATGGCCCAGAGGATCGTCCAGGAACCCGCCCTTGACGGCGACATCCGGGTATTCGGTTACGACATCGGGGGAAAAGCCGAACTCCTCCTCGCGGGCGAGGAACAGGCCGAACAGCTCTGCTGCCACCTCATCCAGCCGGGTGCGCGTCGCGGTGGCCAGGTTCAGCGTTTCCAGCGTGAAGCGCTGGCCGCCAATTTCCAGAGTTTCCACGGACATAAAAGTCTTTCCGTTGCGGCCCCAATCTCCGACCCGGCATCCTGAACTGGCCTTGCCAGACATGCCCCAAGTCCAGGGAGCGATCAGGGGAATTGATCGGTCCGGGACAATACTGACCTATTCCGGGCAGATCAACGCCACCCGGGGCGGAGTGCCGGCAACTGCGGGCGCCGCAGGCCAGCACCGCAGCCCCGGCCGAGGCAGCTTGATCCCGGGGTTGCCACACATGATACGGAGATGAAGGCCTTCTTCCCCCCGGCCATGAGCCGCGCGAAGGTGTCGTCGATCAGGGTCATGGTGGCTCCTCTGTGATCCTTGCGCTGCGCACGACGTGCCAAAGCTGCGGCGGAAACGAAACCGGCCATGTTCCCGGCCCGCAGGCCTCTGGAAGAGGGGTGTTGCTGTTGCCGGTTTGCCGCGAAGGCGTGCCAAGCCGACCTCCTGCGGCAGAAAATATTGGATGGGTGGTCGATGAGGTATTTATTTCTGCGCCAACTGTACCGTCATCCAAGTGTTTAGAACTATGCAGATTTTAAGCTGGCAATTGCGGGATCGTCTGGCATTCCTACTGCTGGTGTCGTGCGCCGGACTCGCGGTGATGGTTTTGGTGGCACCATGGCTGGTGATAGGCCAGCCAGTTCTGGTTTTTTCCGGGCTTCTGCTTGCGGCAGTCATGTTGCTTGGTCGCAAGTCGCTGCGCCGCCCCCCGATTTCGTTGTTCCTGGCGGTGATCGCTGCCGTCCTGGCCCTGCCGTTCGTGGTGGTCTACCGAGCCTTTGGCGAGGTCGACATGATCTCTTTCCTGTTCCACGCCAAAGCCGGGATTACTGGCGTCAGCCCCTGGATGTTGCGGGACGAAATTCTGATTTCCCTCTGCGCCCTGATCAGCATCATCCTGATCTCCTACTTGCTGAGTTCTTGGCCCAAGCTGCGGCATCTCCCTCTGCTGACGGCGGCGTTGCTTGTCCTGAGCAATCCGTTCGTCGTGTTCCAGGCCAAGCTCTTGCTGCAGCCGGTTCCCGATGTTGATCTGGCGGCTACGGTAGTAACGCCGCAGATCGCGGAAAACCCGCTGCCGCCCGATATCGTCTATATCTATCTGGAGGGACTTGATCGTCGCTTTCTCGACCCGGATATCGCGCCGGAAACGGCGAAAGTCCTGCGGACGCTGGAGGCGCAGGGCCTGAGTTTCACCGATGTCCGCCAGGTCGCGGGAACCGGGTGGAGCATTGCCGGCATGGTCGCCTCGCAATGCGGGGTGCCGCTTCTTCCGCGCGGATACCTGAAACGCGAAGTCACCGAATCTGTCGCCGATCGCTTCCTGCCGGGTGTCACTTGTCTGGGCGATCTGTTGGGCGGACAGGGTTATCGCCAGACCTTTGTAATGGGGGCGGAGGCGCAGTTTGCCGGAACTGTCGCCTTCTACCTGACACACCGCTACCAGAAGGCAATCGCGCAAAAGGACATGACGGCGATCTTCCCGCCCGAGGAATTGGCCAAGGCCAGCGTCGTCTGGTTCTCTGACGACCAGATGGTCTATGACGTCGCGCGCATGGAGTTTGCCGACGCCCTGGCCGACAATCGCCCGTTCCTGCTGACCATCGCAACGATTGGTCCGCACGGTGTGCCGAACTATCTGTCGCGACAGTGCAGCAGCGACGGGCAAGCCGTTCACACGAAGGACGTCATCGAGGCGGCCCGCTGCCTGACGGGAATGACCGAACAGCTGGTGGCGGATATGCAGGACAGCCACCGTCGGTCCGGCCGCCCGAACGAGTTGCGGTTCATCCTGCAGTCCGACCATCTCAATCACGGACACCAGGCTCTGCCAGATGATCCAAAGCTTGCCCTGAACCTGCTGATCCTTGTCGGTGGTCGCGAGAGGGATGTGTCGGTCGCGCGAACCGGCACGATGCTGGATGTGTTTCCGACGGTGCTGGACTGGCTTGGCTTCCCGGTGTCGGGTGGCAAGGCCGGGCTTGGGGTTTCGCTGCTGTCGCCCGATGCAGGGGACACGCTGATCGAGACCTGGGATATGCCGGTTCTGGACCGGATCGTGATGACCAACATGCCGATGTTCGAAAAGCTCTGGGAAGGGTCGCACTGAGCGAGCGCAGGAGCCCTGCCCGCGGTATCTTCCTTGATCCTGCGGCCCCGCCCCCGTAGAAGGCGCGAGCTTCGCCAAAGGAGAGCATCATGGGTTTCAGGATGGGCATCGTCGGGCTGCCGAACGTGGGCAAGTCGACGCTCTTCAACGCGCTGACCCGGACGGCGGCGGCGCAGGCGGCGAACTTCCCGTTCTGCACCATCGAGCCGAACGTGGGCGAGGTTTCGGTACCCGACGCGCGGCTGGAGAAGCTGGCGGCCATCGCGGGCTCGAAGCAGATCATCCCGACGCGGATGACCTTTGTCGACATTGCGGGGCTGGTTCGTGGGGCGTCAAAGGGGGAGGGGCTGGGGAACCAGTTCCTGGCCAACATCCGCGAATGCGACGCCATCGCCCATGTGCTGCGCTGCTTCGAGGATGGCGACATCACCCATGTCGAGGGCCGGATCGACCCGGTGGCGGATGCCGAGACCATCGAGACCGAGCTGATGCTGGCCGACCTCGAGTCGGTGGAACGGCGGTTGACCGCGCTGGGCAAAAAGCTGCGCGGCGGGGATCAGGAGGTGTTGGATCAGGACCGGCTTCTCCGCGCGGCGCAGGCGGCACTGGCGGAGGGCAGGCCCGCGCGGTCGCTGAAGATTGCCGAGGAGGACCGCAAGCAGTGGCGGATGTTGCAGCTCTTGACCGCGAAGCCGGTGCTTTTCGTCTGCAACGTCGAGGAGGCGAAGGCCGCCTCGGGCAACAGCCAGTCGGACCGGGTGGCGGAGATGGCGGCCAGGCAGGGGGCGGCCTCGGTGGTGATCTCGGCGCGGATCGAGGAGGAGCTGGCGCAGCTCCCCGAGGATGAGGCGGTGATGTTCCTGGAGGAGATGGGGCTGCACGAGGCGGGCCTCGACCGACTGATCAAGGCGGGCTACGCGCTGCTGGGTCTGCAGACCTATTTCACCGTCGGGCCGAAGGAGGCGCGGGCCTGGACGATCACCAAGGGAACGCTGGCGCCGCAGGCGGCGGGGGTGATCCACGGGGATTTCGAGAAGGGCTTCATCCGGGCGGAAACCGTGGCCTATGACGACTACATCGCCGGGAACGGCGAGGCGGGGGCGAAGGAAGCGGGCAAGTTTCGGGTCGAGGGCAAGACCTACGAAGTGAAGGACGGGGACGTGCTGCACTTCCTGTTCAACGGGTAGCTGTCCACGGTGGACAGATTTTTCGGCTGAATGATTTCAAAGACTTGGGCGCGGACGTTCAGGGTTGGTTAACTCAAGTTCCAACTGCAACACTTTTGGCGGCGAGAGCGATTTCTTCGGCGAGGGCTTGGGTGGGGGTTTTCCATCCGAGGGTTTTGCGGGGGCGGTCGTTCATGAGTTTGGCGATGTGGTCGAGAT